>JBKPHM010000111.1:0-22143 GCA_046729855.1 Actinomycetota bacterium
CGTACACCGTCTCCATCGGCCGGCCGATCCGTTCGCCGACATGCAGCGATTGCGAAGTCATGCGGTTCATGATCGCAGACCCGACGCATCTGGCGCCGGGAAACGACGAACGGCGCCTCGGGGCCGAGGCGCCGTCCGGTCGTAGACGCGGCGACTCGGTGACGTCGCGCCGGCGCATCAGCGCGGCGCCCGTCATCGACGCGACAACCACGTAGCCGCCGAGGATCAATGCCGCGGCGCCCGGAGCCAAGAGGTTTCATGGCCTCGACGCCGACGATCGAGGAGCCAGCGGTCCCGGGTAGGTACTTCGCACGTCGACCGCCGTGACCGCGCAGAAGCGATTGGTGATGCCACGCACCGAGATCGCCGGCGAGCCGATCGACGCCTGCGCGACGGCGGGTCGCACCTTCGTCGTGGTTGCGCCTGACTATCGTCGTTCCTCCTTCCGTCCTGTGTCGCCCCGACGCTAGGCGGCAGGGGGACCGGCCGCGTCGTTCCAAAGAGCGCAAGCACGGGTCCTCCTCTGGGAGGAGTCTCGCCCGAGGGACGGATCAGTCGCCGGGCTGGACCAGGCCCGACTCGTACGCGAGCACGACGGCCTGGGCTCGATCGCGCACGCCGAGCTTGTGGAGCACCCTACCCACGTGCGTCTTCACCGTGGTCTCGGCCACGTACAGGTAGCGGGCGATCTCGGTGTTCGACAGGCCTCTCGCGATCAGGACGAGGACCTCTCGCTCGCGATCGGTGAGCGCGGCGAGTTCCGCGCGCGTGACGCTCGGAGCACGCCGGGCGAACTCCTCGATCAGCCGCCGCGTGACCGACGGCGCAAGGAGCGCGTCCCCGGCAGCGATGACACGCACGGCGGCGACGAGCTCCTCGGAGGGCCGGTCCTTCAACAAGAACCCGCTCGCGCCCGCACGAAGGGCCTCGTACACGTACTCGTCGAGATCGAATGTCGTGAGGATCAGGACCCGCGCGGGCGGATCCAGCGCGGCGAGACGCCTGGTCGCCTCGATCCCATCTAAGGTCGGCATCCGCACGTCCATCACCACGACGTCGGGTCCGAGGTCACGGAACCGACGGACGGCGTCCGCGCCGTCGATCGCCTCGCCCACGACCTCGATGTCGGGCTCCGCGTCGAGGATCATCCGGAAGCCGGTACGCATCAACGCCTGGTCGTCGGCGATCAGCACCCGGATGCGCGCGTCGGTCACGGGGCGTTCTCCGACCGCGTCGACAGGCGCGCGCACACGCGGAAGCCGCCGCCTGGTCGAGCGCCCGCCTCGAACTCACCGCCGAAGAGCTGGGTCCGCTCGTGCATCCTGATGAGGCCGTGGCCGATGGTCGGGCCGTCGCCGATCGCCGGGCCACGGCCGTCGTCGTCGCCGCCGCGGTGCCCGGGCCCTCGCTGCTCGATCAGGAAGCCGATCACGTACTCAGGGCAACGGCCACGAGCGCCAGCAGCGCGTCCCAGATCCCACGGTCGACCCTTCGGAGGCGATTCCAGGCGGTGGTCTCCACGGCAGGAACGCTAATCACTCGTGGGGGTGCCGTCGTCATCCTCCGGAAGGAGGTCATGGAGCCGGGTAGCGCAGCCAGTGGGGAGCCGGATCGCTTGCATCCATACGTCGTTCTCGTCGTCGATAAGCTTCGAGCATGGCGGACGAGCCGCTGAGGGAGATAGATCGAACGATCAGCGCTCTTCAGGATCCGACGAGGCGGCGGATCCTACTGGACTTCTACGTCCACCAGGCTGAATGGACGGCGACCGAGGTCGCGGACGCTGTGGGCGTCCATAGGACCGTCGCGCACGACCATCTGGAGCGTCTGGTCGCGCTCGGGTATCTGGTGTCGAGCCAGCGGCGAGGGACATCGGGCAAGCCAGCGAAGCTGTATCGGCTGGCCGGACGAGAGATCGATCTGAGCTACCCGGTACGGCGATTCGCGCGGCTGTCCGGGCTTCTGGCACAAGGACTTCGAAGTGCCTCGGACGGCATCGGCATCGCGCGGGAGGTTGGGCGGCGGTACGGAGCGTCCTTCGTGACGAAGCCCGCCGATTCCCCCGGGCCCGTCCTCCGCCAGCTCGCGGCGCTGGGCGCCGAATACCGGCTCGTGGGTGGCGACGAGGTGCGCGCCGAGAACTGCATCTTCCGCCAGGCCTGCGAGGTCGCCGAAGACGTCGTGTGCGAGCTTCACGCCGGCATTCTCGAGGGCGCGATGCAGGGGGCGGGCCTGCATCTGCAGACCCAAGCGTTTCGCAACTACCCCGAGAAGGGGTGCGCCTATCGACTGTTGACCGACGGCGACCTTCGATGATATAGAGGCTCCAAAACCTCTAAGCTTGGACATCGGAGCCCTATGCCGTGGTTGGAGCCCTATGCCGTGGTTGCGCTGACCGCGATCCGTGCGGAGGTCGCGAACGAACCCTCGCCTCGGCCGGTCGCCACGATTGCGATGCGAGACCCCCGTTGACCGAGCGAGGGCCACCGCTGCACCAGTACGCATGTCCGATCACGTTCGGCGGGAGGCGCTCAATCTCGTCGAGCAACTCAAGCGCGCCGTCTGACGACCAGCAGACCGTTGGAGGGCCGATCGGCCGAGCAACAAGAGAGGGTGGAGGAACGTCATGGCAGAGCCAACCCTGTACGAGCGCCTCGGCGGCATCTACGCCATCGCGGCCGTCGTGGACCACTTCAGCGACCAGCTTCTGAAGAACTCGAAGGTCGTCGAGGCGAATCCCGAGTTGAACGAGTGGCACACGAAGACGTTCGCCGGACGGTTGCCGGGCCTCAAGTTCCTACGGACCCTGTGGGTCGCCGCATTGGCTGGCGGACCCTTCCAATACACCGCCAGGGAGCTGCGCGACGCCCACTTCGACCTGAAGATCTCGCCCGAAATCTTCGACGAAGTCGATGCGGAGCTCGGCCGGACCCTCGATCACTTCGGAGTGCCCGAGCCTGAGAAGGGAGAGGTCTTGGCAGCCTTCGAGGGATGGAAGGGCGAAGTGACGGCTGGGTCGCAGGAGGGAGCCGTGAACTGGCGACGCTGGCGTTGAGCTCGGCGGCCGATGAGCTCGCGACGCTCGCGGAGGGGCTGGGCAACGCCGGAGTGATCATCGAGGCGCGTGACTGACCGTCCACATCGTCGTGGGGGTCTGAGGCTCCGCGACGACGCAGCCGAGTCTCTGCGAATGTCGGTGCGTCCGCGAGAGCGATGAGTTTCCCTACCTCACCGGGTCTACCAGTTCCTGTACCGGATAGGGGGGCTCAGCATGGTGTCGATCCTGCGCCCGAAGGCGTTGCGGGTGGGCGATCTCGTTGCGGTGACGGCCCTGTCCGGCGGGCTGGAGCAGGCTGAGGCGTCGCTCTTCGAGCGCGGTGTCAAAGCCATCGAGGAGATGGGGTTTGCGGTCCGCGTCTCCCCGCTGGTCGACGTCGACCGGCGGTGGTGGTGGGCCGCCGCCCCGCCGCGGGAGGTTGCCGAGGAGTTGAACCGCCTGCTGCGCGATCCGGAGGTACGTGCGATCTTCGCCCTCACCGGCGGCCGCATGACGCTGAGCTATCTCGACCTCATCGATGTCGTGGCGATACGGGCGGATCCCAAGCCGTTGGTGGGCTTCAGCGACGTTTCCGCGCTGCATCTGGTGCTGCACGCGCGCACCGGCCTGGTCTGTCTGCACTCCGACCTTGTCACGCATGGATTCGGCTACTGGGATGAGTGCGACGACGCGCGCCGCAAGCAACTGAGGGACATCTACCTCCGTGTGCTGACGCGTGGGAGCGCGCCGGGGGTCCTGCCGCCGAGCCGTCGGTGGGAGTGCTGGCGTTCGGGCCGTGCGCAGGGTCCGCTGGTCGGCGGGATGCTCAATCGCCTGGTCCGCGTTCAGGCCACGCCCTACGCGCTGAGCTCGGAGCGTTTCGACGGCGCGATCCTGTTCTGGGAGGAGGCCTTCACGTCCACCGCGGTGGTCTGGAACGACCTGCACGTACTGCGGCACGCGGGTGTGCTCGACCGGATCGCTGGGATGGTCGTCGGTGCCCCGTGGGAGGTCGAGCCGACAGAGGGCGGACCGGGCACCATTCGCGAGGTTGTGCTCGACGTGCTGGGCGAGCGTGAGATCCCGGTAATCGGGAACGTCGACGTCGGCCACGACCCGCCGAATGTGCCCATGCCGCTCGGCGTCCGCGCCGAGATCGACGCCGATGCGGTGACGCTGTCTCTGCTCGAGCCAGCCGTCACCGCGTCGTGAGCGCGAACAACAGCGAAGCGGTTTAGTCGGTCAATTCCTCTATCTGTTGCGCCAGGAACCGGCGATCCGCGTCCAGTCCCGCGAGGGCAGCGGCGCGTTCGAAGGCGACCCGCGCGGCGACTCGGTCCCCAAGCCGACGTAACATCGTGCCGCGGGCGGCGTGCATGAGGTGATAGCTCTTCAGGTCTGGCGCGACCGCGTCGATCTTGGCGAGCGCAGCGCGCGGACCCTCGACCTCGGCGACGGCGATGGCCCGATTGAGAGCCACGATGGGTGTTGGCACGAACGAGTACAGATGGTCATAGAGGCCGACGATCTGGGACCAGTCCGTCGCTTCGAGCGAGTCCGCTTCGCAGTGCACGGCTTGGATCGCGGCTTGGAGTTGGTAGGGACCGGGTCGGCCTCGGCGGATGCAGGCGCGCACGATCGCGTGTCCCTCATCGATCATCGTGCGGTTCCATTTGGTCCGGTCCTGATCGCGGAGGAGCACGGTATCCCCCTCGGCCGTGCTGGCCGAGGGCACCCGTGACTCGTTGAGCAGCATTAGCCCGAGCAGCCCCGCCGCCTCGGGCTGGTCGGGCATCAGCTCGACGAGCGCCCGAGCGAGCCTGATCGCCTCGGCTCGCAACGAGCCCCGTTCGGGGCCGCCGAGCCCGGCGTTGTAGATCAGATACAGGACCGAAAGGACCGACCGAAGTCGCGTGGGGAGGTCGGCTTCGTCCGGCACTCGATATGGGATCTTCGCCGCCTTGATCTTGTACTTCGCTCGGACGAGCCGCTTGGCCATCGTCTGCTCGCTCACCAGGAACGAGCGGGCCACTTCGTCCACGCTCAGGCCGCCGAGGAGGCGTAAGGTCAGGGCCACACGGTGCTCCGTTCGGAGCGCCGGATGGCAGCAGGTGAAGATCAGCCGTAGCTGATCGTCCTTCACCGGCCCGTCCTGTCCCATCTCCTCGCTGCCCAAGCCGTGCGATGTGCTCGCGACCACACCAAGCTGTTCATGGAGCTCCCGGCCACGGGCCGCGCGGCGAAAGGCGTCGATCGCGCGGTTCCGTGCGGTCGTGACGATCCACCCTGCCGGGTTCGGTGGGACGCCCTCGCGCCGCCATCGGTCGCTTGCCACGAGGAAGGCGTCCTGGACGGCGTCCTCGGCCAACGCGATGTCGCCGAACATCCGAACGAGCGTCGCCACGGCCGGGCCGTACGCGTGGCGGAAGACCCCCTCCACCGCGGTCGCTTCGGCACCCGCGACGATGCGGCTCACGCTTGGACGCGCCCCGTTGCTCGGAACGGGCGGACCTCGATCGGGTGGCCGATCGCGTCGACGACCTTGCGGGCCCAGCCGAGCGCCACGTCGAGGTCGTCGGCGTTGATGATGTAGAACCCGGCGATGTGCTCTTTCGCCTCGACGAAGGGGCCATCGGTCATGACCACGTCGCCCTCCCCTCTGCGCACCACGGTCGCCGTCTCGGGGGCGTGGAGCGCGCCACCGAAGACGAAGGTGCCGCTCACCTCCATCTCGTCTTCGAGCGCTGCGACTTGTCGCATGAACGCCTGCATCTCCTCGGTGCCCGGGGCGCCCGGGACCTCATTCTCCACGGCATAGGTGGACAGCAGGTACTGACTCATGGGGGTGCTCCTCCCTCGCTCGTGCGGATCGTTTCCGTGCTCACCCTGCCTACGAACGGGATGACCCCACGAGGACACGCGGCCGCAAGGATAAGTGCCTGGATCCATCATCCACGAACGTCATCGGCACGCCTATCGCCGCTCGGTTCGTCCCCGGTGCTCGTGTTGCTCGTGCGCCGCCCGGAGGGCGTCCTCTCTGCTGAGGAGACCGATGAGCCGGCCGTCCGAGGACGTGATGGGGGAGGTGGGGAGGTCATGTTGTTGCATGTACGCGGCCATCTCCTCGATCGGCACGTGGGGGCGGAACGTGCTCGGTCCCGGCCGCATCACCTCCTCGACGTTGTGGTCGCCTTCGGAAGCCAGCTGGGCCTCGCGGAGCAGGCCGAACACCACCCGCTCCTCGTTCACAACGACACAGACGTCCCATCCGGCGGCACGAACGCGCTGGCGAACCTCGCCGATTGGCTCGTCGACGCCACACGTGGGCACGTCCCTTCGAGCCACGTCGCCCGCTCGCGGCTGCTCGGCGTTCGTGCCCTCGGTGGGCAGGCCGGCGGCGAGCCAGTCCAGCTTGCCGTCGACGTAGATGTAGACATCGGTGAAGGCGAGGCTCTCGAGCCGCCACGCGGCTCGTGGGCTCAGGTCTCAGGCGGAGTCCCAGCAGTACACAACGACCGGCCTGCCAGGATCGAGACGCTGGGTCGCTTCGGTCTCGAGCTCGCGAAGCGGGAGGTGGACGGCTCCGGGGAGGTGGTCCTCCTCGTACTCCTCTCGGGGTAACACCTCGACGATCTGCGCACCCTGTTCCATGAGCGCTTGCACCTGGCGCCGGTCGTGGACCTCGTGTGGCATGGGGCCTCCTCCCGTTCGATCCGCGGGCAGAGATCGATTACTCGGGCTGCTCGCGCTTCGGCAGACGGCCAGCATCGTCCTCGTGGCCGTCCGGAACCTCGTACGATCCGCTTTCGATCTGCTCGAGGATGCGGCGCGCGTGCGCCTCGAACCTTGATGGAACGAACAGCTCGGACGGGCCCGTCGGGTATGGACCTTCGCCCTCTCCCCTGAGATCGACGGGAATGCCCTCAGCCTCGAGGCGGCCCTTGGCGATCTCTCCCTCGACCCACGACTGCGTCCAGAACACTGGTACGAAATCTTCGCCCACGCACCCATGATGTCACGCTTGTATCGTCACGCACGCGCTTCGCCACGACAGCCAGCTCGCCCCGGCTGCTCGCGACGCATGTGTGGACCCGAGGCGCGGGGAGGAGATATGTCGGGAATCGTTTCCAGAGGCTTCAGGGGTCGCCGCACGGAGGCGCCGAGCGACCGCGTGCCGCCGGGCCAGTATGTGACCGACGACTTCCCCGTGCTTTCTGCTGGCCCAACACCGCACACTCCGCTCGAGCGGTGGGACTTCTCGGTCGTGGGGGAGGTGGACGAGCGGCGCCGCTGGACGTGGGAGGAGTTCCGAGCGCTTCCGAGCGAGAAGATCACGCGCGACATCCACTGCGTGACGAAGTGGTCCAAGCTCGACACCGTGTGGGAGGGCGTCTCGGTCGACAGGTTGCTCGAGGGGATCGACACCTCGGCCAAGTTCGTGGTTCAGTTCTGCGACGGGGGCTACACCACGAACCTCCCCCTCGAGGACGTCACCGGCGGCAAGGCGTGGGTCGCCTTCGCCTCCGACGGCGAACCGCTCGAGCCGGAGCACACGGAGGTCCGGCGCGGATGCTCGTTCCCCACCTCTACTTCTGGAAGAGCGCGAAATGGGTGCGAGGGCTTCAGCTTCAGTCGACCGACGAGCCCGGGTTCTGGGAGACCAACGGCTACCACAACTACGGTGATCCATGGCGGGAGCAGCGCTACTGGGGAGACTGACCTGGCAGGTCGGAGACGTCGTCGAGGTCATCTCGGAGACGCCTCGCGTCAAGACGATCGTCCTCGACGTGCCTGAATGGCCGGGCCATCGTGCCGGGCAGCACGTCGACGTCCGCCTTACAGCCGATGACGGCTACCAGGCGGAGCGCAGCTACTCGATCGCATCGGCGCCAGTCGGCGCCCGCCTCGAGCTCACGGTAGAACGACTCGACGATGGGGAGGTCTCGCCGTACCTGACCGACGTGCTACAGCCGGGCGACCGGATCGAGCTCCGCGGTCCTGTGGGGGGCTACTTCGTGTGGGAACCGGAGCAGGGCGGTCCGCTGCTGCTCGTCGCCGGCGGGTCGGGGATCGTGCCGCTGATGGCGATGATCCGGCGGCGCGCCGCGGCCGGCAGCGACGTGGACACGCGGCTCCTGTTCTCCTCACGGGATTGGAACGACGTCATCTACCGCGACGAGCTCGAGCGGATGAACGGCAACGGACTCACGGTCGCGCACACGTTGACCCGGTCACGGCCGCCCGGATGGACGGGCTATTCGCGTCGCGTCGATGGCGAGATGCTGATGGAGGTCGGCCCGAGCCCGGCCGAACGGCCGCGCGCCTACATCTGCGGCCCGACGCCGTTCGTGGAGGCGGTCGCAGAGGCGCTCGTCCGTCTGGGGCATGACCCGAGGGTAATCAAGACCGAGCGATTCGGACCGACGGGAGGCTGAGATGGACGAGTTGATGCTCGACGGGAACGCGGTTGCGGGCCTGCTTCAGGAGGTCTTCGCCGTCGAGATGACAACCGCGATCGGAACATGTACCTCCTGCGGCGCGAGCGAGGCGGTCGGGGCGACGCACGTGTTTCGAGGCGCCGGGGTGGTCCTGCGCTGTCCGCAGTGCGACAACACGCTCGTCAAGATCGTCAGAGGCGATACCCGCCTGTGGATCAGTCTGGCGGGAGTCCGTACGGTTGAAGTCGCCGTCTAGCTCAGTCCGCGTCGCCACGGGTCGTCACGATCGGTGCGTCACCGACGCGGGGCATGCTGGAAGGGACCGAGGGAGCGAGCGAAGGATGCCGAAGCTCAGCGCAGGCGTACTCCTGCATCGATCGGGGGGCGGCGGCACGGAGGTCCTGCTAGTGCATCCCGGCGGCCCGTACTGGGCCAACCGGGACGACGGTGCCTGGTCGTTGCCGAAGGGGGAGTACGGGGCGGGCGAAGATCCCCTCCAGGTGGCGTTCCGGGAGTACCGGGAGGAGCTCGGTCTGGACCCGCCGGAGAACCTTTCGCCGGTGTTCCTCGGGGAGCTGCGGCAACCGAGCGGCAAGCGCATCAGCGCGTGGGCGATCGAAGGCGATCTCGATGTGGCGTCGGTTCGGAGCAATACCTTCACCATGGAATGGCCGCCGCGATCCGGAGTCGCCGTCGAGTTCCCGGAGGTCGACCGCGCCGAATGGTTCGACCTCGAGACTGCCCGATGGAAGCTCGCGCGGGGTCAGGTGGGCTTCCTCGACCGGCTCTCGGCGCTGTTGGACGCTCCTCAAGGATGAACATCGAGGATCGAGTCGATCCCAATGCTCAGGCCGGCTGGGTGCGACTGCCGAGGTAGATGACGCTCAGTGTCACGGTCACGACGAGGATCCCAACCGATGCCCCGGTTGCCTGGGCGATCGACATCCCGTCGTGCGCCGCTCCGTACATGAGACTCGCAGGGCCGACGAGGGCGAGCGCCGCCAGGATCGGGCCGGTCGCAACCCACACGACCAAGACGACTGCCCCCACGTCCCCGCCGAGCAGGAGTAGCTCGATGGGGAACGGTCCGCGCCTCGCAGCGACCGCTGCACAGAGGACGAGCACTGCGGAGACGAATGGACACAAGAACAGGGCGGGCAGTGCGGCGGCCGGCGGGAGCGACGTGGCGACCCAGACGAGGACGACCGCAACGATCGCCGGTGCGATCAGCACAGCGACCGGCACCACGCAATGATGGAGTAGCAGCTGACCCCACCGCAACGGCAGCACGTGATGGGCGTCGGGTTGGTCTGCCTCCAGGCGCAGTGGCTCCAGCATCTTGGCTGCCGCCAGGTAGCCCGCAAGCAGGCCGGCGCCGACGATGACCGGTCGCTCAGGTGCGGCGAGGATCGCGATCATGCCGCCGACGACGAGTGAGATAGCCCAGGCGAGCCGGCTCGGAGCGCGGAGGATGCTCATCGCGGCCCTCCAAGGGATCGCTAGCCGGCTCGACCGCGGCCGGCGGAACCTCGTTCTACGGACACCCGTGAGACTCTCGCGCGTCCGGCGGACGATGAGCGCCGCCCCGCGAACGTCGGCGAAGTAGAGAGCAGCGACTAGCCCTGAGCGTGTGCCGGCTCGGCGGGCGAGCTCTTCGACGGGGGCGACATCGGCGTGCCGACACGCCGTCCAGACGGCTGCCGACGTGAGCGTCACCAGGAGGACCACCTGATACGGCCAGCCGGGGATCTCCGCTCCAGCCGCCGCCAGGATAGGCCCCGATGCCCACCCCCACGGTCCCGACCAGAGCGCGATGCCGCCGTCGGCGACGCCCGGCGCAAAGGCAAGCACGGCCGCCACCGGGATCGCCGGTGGACTCAGCCGAAGGACCGTCCCAGCGCGTTCGGTGGACGACTCGACGAGCCAGGCGGCCGCGCCGGCCAGAAGGCCGAGGGTGGCGAAGTCACCAACCGTGGCGGCGAGCAGTGGCCACGCGGCCACCCCCAGCTCTGCCTCGATCAGCACGAAGGCAGCCACGCCGAGGGCAGCTCCGAGGCCCGTGGCGAGCGTCAGGCCGCGACGCAGCCGCGACCCGACCAGCTCGGCGCGGGAAAGCGGCGCCGAGACCAGCCATTCGATGTCGGGGAGGCTGAACAGGACCGGTCCCTGCCAGGTCGCGTACCGAAGGACCGCGACGCACGCCAGGAACAGCACCGGCGGGGACCATCGGATGAGCTGGTCGATCAGGTGGACGGCCTTTTGCTCGCCGATCGCGCGCTCGCCAACGGTACCGAACAGGAGGAAGCCGGCGAAGGCGACGAACAGCACGACCGTGTACACGTCGGTGAACCGGTCCCAACGCGACTTGGCGCGATGGCCACGCCGGTAGCTCTGCAGCAGGGCGAGGACGGGCCGAGCCTCCAGCGGTCGCTCCAGGTCCAGGGGGGCGCCACTCATCTGAGACCCAGCCGAGTTGCTTCGGCCCCAGCCCTCACCGCATCGAAGGACCCCTGGTCGGCGACGCGCCCATCGTCGAGCACGATCAGCCGATCCGCGAGGCCGACCGCGAAGGCGAGTTGGTGGGTGCTGAAGACGACCACCGCCCCGTCTCGCTTTGCTTCGAGCAAAAGCGACCGAAGCGTTGCCTGTGAAGGTGGGTCGAGGCCGACAGCCGGCTCGTCGAGCAATAACGCGTCGAACGGCCGGATGAACGCACACGCGATCTGCGTCTTCTGTCGCATGCCGCGGGAAAGACGCCGAGGCAAGAAATGGCGGCGTGCGGCGAGCCCCAACCGCTCCAGCAGGACATCGATCCGCCCGTCCAGTCCATCGATCGCACCGTGGGCGACGCCGACGAGTTCCAGGTGTTCCCGGACCGTGAGGTCGTCGTACAGCACGGGCGTATCGGGGACGAAGGCGAGCCTCGCACGGGCGATGTGACCCCGTCGTGGGTCGTGCACGTCGGCGCCACATACCGTCACCGTCCCTGCCGTCGGGTCCAGGCGGCCGCCCATGATCCGCAGTGCGGTGGTCTTCCCTGATCCGTTGTGGCCAATCAAGGCGACGCACTCACCCCGGGCGATCACGAGATCGAGGCCGTCGACGGCCGTGAGCTCGCCGAACGTCCGGCGCAACCCGTGCACCGACAGGAGGGAGGTCGACGTGCCGGCCATCACGTCCGTCACACGGTAGTCGGCTGCTCGAAAGCTTGCTCGGGTTACCCAGCCGGGGCGCGGCGAGATGGCCGTGGAGTACGCGACCGATCCGATCACGTCGAGCTCCACGGGGTCTGGAACGACTCCTCCAGGATCTGGCGGAGCCCCTCGGCGGTGTCCCCGAGGTTGTCGAAACCCCCATTCTTGTTGAAGGCCCAGAGGATCATGCGCGCTCGGCCCTCGGCGCCGATCCCCGTAGGTCCGCGTCGCCGTTGGCGTGTACGTGCTCTCTCGCCTGACGTCGGCAGTTGCACGTCGGCTCGTCGTTCGCGATAGAGTCAGCGGTCGATGACGCGGCGCGAAGAGCGGGTCGCTCGGAACGAGGCAACCTCCCGGGAGATCAACGAGCGGATCGAGGACGCGCACGGGGAAGCTCCTTCCGATCGCTTCGTCCGCATGGTGTGCGAGTGTGGCGAGGATTCGTGTGAGCGTTTGATCGCCATCACCCTTCCCGAGTACGAACGGGTCCGGAGCGATGGACGACAGTTCGCGGTTGTGCAAGGCCATGTAGCGCCGGATATCGAGGACGTCGTCGACGAGACCGAGCGCTTCGTGGTCGTCGTCAAACGAGAGGGTACGCCGGCGGACGTGGCGAAGGGGGAAGACCCCAGGAGTTAGGCGCTTCCGCGCTCCGCCTGTTGGTCGACCTCGAGCTCGAACCAATGCTTGCCGTGCCCACGCCCCCAACGGGTGGCCAAGCGGTCGACCAAATAGAGTCCCCATCCACTCTCCGCCCCCGGGCCTGGACGGACCGCCCCGGCAACTGAGGAGCGTCTGGTGACACTGGCTTGATCGAACACCTCCACGCGAAGCCTTCCACCCGACAAGTTCGCGCGGATCCGGATCCGATCGTCGCGGTTGAGGCCAGCGTGACGGATGCTATTGCCGACGAGCTCGCTGGCCAACAGCTGAGCGTCCTTCAACACGGCGGCCGGGAGCGGGAGGTCGCTGAGGGCGCGCCGAACGTCTGGCACCGTCCCGGGCAAAGCCGGCATAAGAAGCTCCAAGCAGCTTGGGTCCGACTCCTGCCACCGCCGGCTCTCGGCTCCCATACCCATCCATATTCCCGATGGGGCTCTCGGTGAACCTCCGGGTACCAAGCTCTCAGTGAACCTCCGGCTACCAAGAAGGGTCGTGGTCGGACGGTCGTATCGCGACGACGCTCCCGTGAGCCCGGGTCGTATACTCAAGTGTTAGCGGCCGCCTCTTCTGAGGGGAGCGCGCATCGCGCGGCCGTAGCGACCCTCCGCTGGTTCCCGCAGCGCCTGACATCCCGAGCATCCGCCCGGACCAGGCACCGTCGGTCCGACGGCTCCGTTTCAGCGATCGGAGGATGCATGAGAGCGGTCACGATCCCGCGTCCACATGACGGCATGCCGTTCGAGTACTACTGTCCGATCTGCGGCGTTGACCTGGCCGAGTCGAATTACGAGACGTTCGACGCCGATTACTTCTGCCCTGTCTGTGCGACGCAGCAGCGCCCGTCGAGGGTACCGGCGCCGCGGTGATGGGTGATGGATGGGTGATGAAGGACTACCTCGTTCCCGTCGTTGTCGAGCAGACGAGCCGCGGAGAGCGGTCGTTCGACATCTACTCGCGCTTGCTGAGCGAACGGATCGTGTTCGTCGGCACGCCGATCGATGACGCCGTGGGCAACCTGGTCATGGCGCAGCTGCTGTACCTCGAGAGCGAAGATCCCGACAAAGACATCAGCCTGTATATCAACTCACCCGGCGGAGACATCACGTCACTCTTCGCGATCTACGACACGATGCAGTACATCAAGCCGGACGTCTCCACGATCGTGATGGGTCAGGCGGCCTCGGCGGCAGCGGTGCTGCTCCTGGCGGGTACTCGCGGCAAGCGCTACGCGTTGCCCTACTCGCGAGTGCTTCTGCACCAGCCGCACGGCGGGGCCGAGGGCCAGGCGGTCGACATCGAGATCCAGGCGAAGGAGATCCTGCGGTACCGTCGCCTGCTCGAGGAGATCGTGGCGGAGCACACCGGCCAGCCGCTCGAGCGGGTCGCCAGGGACACGGACCGCGACTTCATCCTCACGGCGGAAGAGGCGGTCGCCTACGGCGTCGTCGACCAGGTCATCGCGAGCCGCAAGCAGCCTGAGCTAGCCTCGGCCGGCAGCGGATAGATGTCGAGCCCCGCCCGGCAGTCTGGAGATTCGGCGGTGGGGTGGGTCCGCGACGGCGAAGTTCCTCTCCCGCGGACACTCGGAGCGCCGGACAGCCTTCGGGCGCTCCGGCCGTCGGTGGTGGAGGATGCCGACGGCACCATGCGGATGTGGTACACGGGGTGCGATGGCACCACCTCGCGGATCGTCGCCGCGATCCGGCCGCCCGGGGGCACGTGGCAGCCCCTCGGCGCGGCGCTCAACCCCGGAGCGAGCGGCGACACCGACTCGTACGGTGCCGAGTCGCCCTCGGTCGCGAAGTCGCCCGGCGGGTACCTCATGGCGTACGGCGGGTTCGACGGTGAGACGAGCCGGCTGCACATGGCGACGTCCGAGGACGGCCGGGCCTGGGTTCCGCAGGGCACGATCATGCAGCGCGGCGACGAGGACGCCTTCGGTGCCAGCGACCCCTCGATCCTGCCGACCGCCGAGCGGTGGTGGCTCTTCTACACAGCGATGGGCGAGCCGCGAAGCCGCTCGACGATCGCGGCAGCGGTGTCGCCCTCGGGCGCATCCTGGGATCGACTCGGCATCGTCCTCGCGCCGGAGCAGGGAGAGCTCGCCCTCTCGCATCCGAGCGCGATCGAGATCGCGAGGGTCCTTTATCTCTTCTACGCCTCGGATGTCGGCGGTTCGCTCAGGATCGCGATGGCGACGTCGCACAACGGTGTTTCGTGGAACCGCCGGGGAACCGTCTTAGAGCCGACCGGGTCCGGGCCGGACGGCGCGAGCGTGCACACACCCTGCGTGCTGCGGAAGCGCGACGGCGAGGTCTCGATGTGGTACGCGGGATTGCCTGTGGGCGACGAGCAGCTCGGCTACCGCATCTGCTCGGCCCGATTCCCGGGGCCATGGGCCACATGAGCTTCGCACACGGCGAGAACCATCAGACGCCTGGTCGCTGACGGCCGGCGGTGAGGGAACTGCTCGTAATCGGTCGTTCTTCCGCGATCTCGAGCGAGACAGGTGGTGTGTCGACAGGAGCGACTCAGTCCGGTACGAGAAGCAGGTGGTGGACGGGTGGCAGCCCGGTTGCGAACTCCACCCACGTGACGCCGCGGTCGTCCGAGCCGTACACGCGTCCGTCGGCAGTACCGAACGCGGCGTACGAGCCGTCGTTCAGGGCGTCCAGGCAGTACGTGTCGATGTTGTCGTCGAACCACTCCGGCAGCCCCGCGCGGCAGCGCTCGAACGGGCCGCTTGCGAGGCCCGCCCGATAAACGCTGGCGTGCCCACCGCGCGGCCCGTACGACGTCGACGCGAGCACGTGGTCCCCGCAGACCACCACGGCGCGCGCGTACTGGGCCTCGAGCCCGTCTGTCCGCACCGACCAGGTCGCGCCCTTGTCGGTGCTCACCGAAAGTCCCCGGGCGCCGGCCGCGAGGACGAGGCCTTCGGCGGTCGCGACCTGGTGCACGTCCGCGTCCACATCGATCGTCGCACTCCACGTTCGGCCGTGGTCGCTCGTGTGCAGGATGCCACCGACGTGCACGTTGACGTAGACATCCTCTCCCCACTCGGAGATCGAGCGCGTGTCGGGAGGTCCTCCCCAGGGCGTGTACCAGGCGTCGCGTCCCTCGGCGGCGTCGAACGCCGAGACCGGCTGGAGCGTGCTGTCGGTAAGGCGGAACAGGCGAGCCCCGGACGAGCCCACGTGGATCGCGTCGGTCATCGCGATGCAGGTGGCCTCCGCACCCGCGAGAGTCGCGACTTGGCGCCATTCGCCTTGAGGCGCGTGCCAGATCTCAGCACGATCCACGATCGCCCAGAGCTGAGGTCCGTCGCGCACGATGGCGGTCACCGGCCGACCCGCGTGCTGAATGCGCCCTTCCTGCCCGGTCTCTTCGAACGTATGCAAGCCGTCCCGCGCCGCCACGAGGATCCGGGGCATCCGCGGATGCTCTCACGTCGATTGCGGGTGTGTCTATCGTTCGGACCCCACAGCTCATCGTGGCGGAAGCCAGTTGGGGCAGCGCCGACCCCACACGCCGTCAGCTCCTCGAGCGCGTGCAGAGCGCGGGCGTCTCCCTGCAGCCGGTGGTCGAGGTCGAGGAACTCGCATCTGTCGCCCGCGACTCGGGTCCTGATGGAGATGGCCAGCGAGTACCTCCAGCGCTTGCCCTACCGGCGCTGGGCTAATGTCTCCGCCCGATCGGCCCGCGTAAAGCAGGTCGGGGCGGTGTCGGCCTGCGTCTCAACGTCGCGGTCGATCAGATGACGACAGCAGAGGCTGACAGCCCTCCATGGCGGCTACCTGGGGATGTTGGCATCTCGCGGCGACGTTCGACGCCGCCATCGGCGGCCCAAGATGGTATCCCTGCGCGAGGGTGCATCCTTCGTTAAGCAGGAACTGGCGTTGATCCTCGGACTCCACGCCCTCGGCCACCGGAGTGAGCCCCAGGGTCCGCGCGAGCTGCACGATGGCCACCATCATCTGCGTTGCGTTCTTGTTTTCGGGGATGTCCCGAAGGAAGGAGAGGTCGATCTTGAGCAGGTCCACGGGAAGAAGCTTCAGGCGGCTGAGGGAGGAATGGCCGGTTCCGAAGTCATCGATGGCGACCGTGAGGCCTTCGTCGGAAAGCGCCCCGAGTACGGCCTGGGTCCGCACCGCGTCCGCCATGGCGGCGGACTCAGTGATCTCGACGACGATGCGACGCGGATCGACGTCTTCTTGTCGGAGGCAGGTGATGATCTCGTCTGCAAGTCCGGGATTCCATAACTGACGAGGCGACAGGTTGAAGCTCACCGTCAGTTGCAGACCTTCTTGCTGCCATGTTCTGGCCTGTTGGCACGCCTCATGCATCACCCATGCGCCGATCTGCTGGATGAGACCGAGCTCCTCTGCCAGCGGAACGAACTTGCCCGGTGGCATGAGACTGCCGTCGGGTTGGGGCCACCGCAGGAGCGCCTCGGCTCCCACGATGGAACCTGACGCAAGCTCCACGATGGGCTGGTAGTGGAGAACCCACGGCTTCTCGCGGCTCGCTCGCCGCATGCTCGGCCCGAGGGAAAAGCCAGCGTGCGGGCCTAGGCCGTCCTCTGTGTACAGCACGAACTCGCCCGTTCCAGTCTCCTTGCTTCGATACATAGCGATGTCGGCGTTGCGAAGCAGGGTCCTCGCATCCGACGCATCGAGTGGGCAGATGCTGATCCCGAGGCTGACCGTCACCTCCAACTCGGTGTCCGCGATGTGAAATGGGGCCTCGAACTGGTTGCGGATCCGTTTCGCAACTTCCTCGACGCTACGAACGGCGCCGCGGAATGAGTCGGCCGCGTCCCGAGGGAGGTCTGTCAAAAGGACGAGGAACTCGTCTCCCCCTTGGCGGGCCACCACATCCGTCTCCCTCGCGACGCTCCGTAGGCGGGAGGCGGTCTCTGCGATGAGCTCGTCGCCGGCGGCGTGGCCGAGGCCGTCGTTCACGAGCTTCAGGCCGTCGATGTCCATGCACAAGATGGCTACGGCACTGCGAGTACGCCGCGCCCGCGCCAGTGCCAACTCCAGGTGATCGTCGAACTTGGCCTTGTTTGCCAAGCCGGTCAGCTTGTCGTGGTAGGCCAGAAACGCCATCTCCTCCTCGAGTCGCTTGCGCTCGGTGATGTCACTCACGATGCACGTGATCATCCGGCCGTCGGGCGAGCGATGCGAGCTCAGCCCGATCTCGACGGGGAACTCCGTGCCGTCCTTTCGTCGGGCAGCAAGGTCCAGCCCAAGGCCCATCGGCCGGGCCGCGGGGTCCTTGAGGTAGGTGGCGCGATGGCGCGCATGCGCGCCGCGGACGCCCTCCGGTACGAGCGCCTCCACGGGGAGCCCCATCAGCTCTTGGTGTGGATAGCCAAACATGGTCTCTGCCCGTGCGTTGGCAAGGCGAATGCAACCGTCCTGCCCGACGACGATGATTGCGTCGGGGGCGGATGCCAGGAGCCCGCTCATCCGTTCCTCGCCCTGTCTGAGTTCCTCCTGCGCCTGGCGCCGTTCGGCCACAAGCGCGGCGAACACGAACGAGGCGAACGCCGAGCTCGCGTTGAAGACCTGCAAGGTCACCATCTTCTGAGCAAGGTCCGTGTTTGCGAACGGGCCTGTTCCTTCTATCGCCGCCCAGACGGCGATCGTCGATGTGAGCAGGGCGGCGGGCGCGGCTCCGCGCTGTCCGAATCGCCACGCCGCGTACCCGAGCAGCGGGAAGACCAGATACTCCAAGCGCAAGCCGGCGTGGTGGAACACCTCAAAGGCGACGAGGCCCGTGACTGCTACCAGCATCGAAGCCTCCAACCACTGCCGCCAGTCAGGGCGCAGAGGACGGCGCACCGAGGTAAGGATCAATAGGAATGGAGCGACTACCAGGACGCCCATCGCGTCGCCGGTCCACCACACCGACCACGTCGCCCAGAAGCCAACTGGCGAGGTCCGCGTGGCCGAGAAAACCGCGATGGTTCCGACGGTGGCGCTGACGGTCATGCTGACGAGCGCGGCAAGGAACACGATCGCGAGGGCGTCCCGAAGCCGGTCGAGGTCGGAACGAAATTCCACTCGCCTCAAGAGGGTGACCGCAAGCAACGGCGCGAGCGTGTTCCCCGTCGCGATGCCAGCCGCCACGAGCAGCGATGAACTGATGGGGGCGTTGACCAGGAACGCAGCGATGGCCACCGCGGGCCAGACGCGACGACCCAGCCGCAGCAGAGCGACGACAGCGATCCCGGTCGGCGGCCAGATTGGGGTGACCTGTCTCCCGACAAGCGACAGATGCAAGCTGAGACGTGCGGCAACGTAGTAGACCGCGGCGACCGATGCGATCGTTAGTGCGATGCCCAGGAGCCGGCTCCCGCGGTCCCTCCTCGCCGGAATGCGGGCTGGGCTGGTGAGCCAGATGCGATCACGGGGAAGGGATCGGAGTGACATCGTGCGCGTCGACCTCGACTCCAGCGGGGGTTCGGGACGCCGAAATGACACGATGCCGACAACGGGAGCGACCCGCAGTACGCCAAGGAGCCCATTTTCGTCATCCCCTGCACAGGTGACGATGTGGAGGCGGACGAAGGGCTGACATTGGCTCTACGGCCTAGGAAATTTCCGCGTTCTTGCGTCACTACGGTCGCTTGACGTGCGACGCGCGATTAGGGTTTCTCGAGCCCGTCGGGGAACCGATCAGCTACGAGATTCAATCTGACGTTGTGCTCGAGCAGCGCTTTGAGCCCCGCCAGCACCAGCGTGAATCCCTGTGTAGAGTTCGTGACCTGCTGCACGAGGTCGTCGCCGTCACCCGTGAAGCCTGCCTCCGTGATGGTGACGAACGTCGTGTCGTCGCCCCGATCCTCGAGCCGCCATTCGACCGTCGTCTGACCCCGATAGCCGGGCCACTCGATGACGATGCGCTCGTTCGGCTCGACGGCCGTGGCGGTGACCGGGATCGACATGTCATACATCTCCCAATCCCACTGAACCTGCACACCTTCCTCCAGCCGACCGCTCGCGCGCGTGAACCAGAACTTCGTGGTGACCTCCGGGTCGATGAAGGCCTCGAACACCTCATCCGCAGGCCGCCGGATGAGCATGCCGGTCTTTGTCGTCGGAACATGGTGCAGCTGAGGCGTATCCATGAGCGCTCCTCTCGCGGCGAATCTCGTTCCGAGATCCCGCCTTTCAACCTCCATAGTCATTTTTCAAAGAAGAGGTTGCCAACCGCAAGAGGTGCCGTCAGAGAGGATGAAATGACAGCTCACAAAGTACTCAACCACGTCGTACAAGACGACTACGACCCCGGGCCGGGCGATCCGTTGTGACCTGGAAGTCGTTGCTCCGGGCCACCATCCGAATCGGAGGTGTCCCACGCTTTCGGTTCACGGTCGCCGGGGCGCTGACCTCCACCTCTCTGTCGGATCGTCGTGAAGTAGTAGACCAGCGACACGACCACGACGAAGTTGATGACGACGAGGACCACCGGTGTGATCGTGACGCCGGCAGCGACCGCCGCCACGATGCCGACCCCCGCGATGATCGCGAGGATGCCGAAGATTTTCTCGCCGGCGCGATCCACGCAACGGTACGTACCCCGCGGTTGGGGAAGGAATCGGCGGCGGGAGGGGATCGATGGACTTCGAGTCGTGGGCGCGCCCGGCGTGCATCGCCGAACTCGGCGGCTTCCGACCGCCCGAGGATCCGCTTGCGTCGTGGCTCGGTCGCGTCGGCGTCGCCCGCGCGGACGAGGATGGCCCGCGGGCAGGCGGCTCCGCGATCTCCTTGTGGTGTCTTGCCTTCCGAGATCGAGGCGCGAGAGGATTCGGATGGCTCTCGGAGGGGAGGGGACTGTGCGTGCCCATGATGGCGGACCCGAACCGAGAAGGATCGGCAGAGGCGGACGGACGAGGTCGAAAGCGCTGGTCCTCCTGTCGGCCGTCGGAATATTGACGATCCCCGCGTCGGCAGCGGCGGCTGATGGCCAGTTCGCGGGTCCGGTGTTCGGCCTCGGCACGGACAGCGGAGGCGACGTCGTCGTGGCCGACGCTGGTAGAGGGGTCGCGCGCGTCGACGGCTCTCTCATCGCCGGACTGCCCAACGTCACGGACGTTACGGCCAGCGATCAGGGGTGGTTGTGGGCGATCACGGGTGGCGGTCCCGCTCCTGGCGACCAGAAGCTTTTCAAGGTGTTCGAGGACGGCACCGTCACGGAGTTCGCCGATCTGGGGGCATACGAGACGGAGCACAACCCCCACCCGGCAGTGGTCGATTCGAACCCCTTCGGCGTGGTTGACCTCGGCGGAGGCCGGGCGGCGGTGGCCGATGCCGGGGGCAACACGCTCCTCAAAGTGAATAGGCACGGCAAGGTGAAGCTCATCGCGGTGCTGCCGGACGAGTTGGTGCCGACCGACAACGCGAAGGCGATCATCGAGGAGATCGTCGGAAACCTGCTCGGCCAAGAGGTCAGCTGCGAGGACGGCCTTCCGGCCGAGGCTCCGCCCGATGCGCGCGAGATCTGTGCGCTCCCCGCGATGATTCCGGCGGAGGCGGTGGCCACGAGCGTCGCGATCGGCCCCGACGGGGACTTCTACGTCGGAGAGCTGAAGGGCTTCCCCGCCCCGCTTGGACGGTCCAAGGTGTGGCGGATCGACTCGGGGGCGCGCAACGCCGATTGCGGCATGAGCCCTCTGTGCTCGGTCGCATACCGCGGTTTCACGTCGGTCGTCGACCTCGCCTTCGGCACGGACGGAACCCTTTACGTAGCGGAGATGGATGAGAAGAGCTGGTTGGCCGTCGAGCTGCTCTTTTTCGACGATTTGCCCGTCGAGCTCGGGCTGGGAACCATCGATGCCTGTGATGGGACTTGCGTCGTCGAGCTCGGCGGCGTCCCGATGCTGTCTGCGATCACGGTGGACGGCGATGGCGACCTCTGGCACGCTGAGCTCCCCGGAGTGGTAACGAGTCCCTGACGTCGAAGCGATCGATGCCGACAGTGCCGGCGCGTGCGGCGCGTCGGACGTAACGCGGGCGCGAAGGGTACCTAGGGTTCGACCGCTGTCCGCCGCGTCGATGTTCCGGCGCGCGCCGTACGAAAAGGCGAAAGGATCTGGCTCGCCCGAAGGAGCCCCTCGGGGGAGTAGCGGCCTTCGCAGCGTGCCGGTAGGGTCGTGCCCGTGACGATACGGACCGATCCCGAGGGCAACGAGACCAACGCGCTGTTCGACCTCGTCGAGCTGGAGGGCCGTGAGGTCCTCGAGATCGGATGCGGCGACGGCCGGCTCACCTGGCGGTACGCCGACCGAGCCGCCCACGTCACGGCGATCGATCCGTTCCAGGACGCGATCGCGCGGGCGAAGGAGCGGCTCCGTGCGAACCTCGCGATCGACTTCCGGCACGTAGCCTTCGAGGACTTCGCCGCCGCCAGCGACGCTGACGTGTTCGACGTGGGGCTGCTGTCCTGGTCGCTTTGCTGAATGGAGCACGAGGGCATGGTCCATGCCCTTGAGCAGATCCACCGGCTGCTGAAGCAAGCTGGCACGCTGATCGAAATCCATCCAGCCATCGAGGTCCCGTTCGTCGAGGTCTGGTCGAAAGGGGAGCTGTCATTCCGTGAGGACGATCCGGGGTTCGACTATGAGGATGACCTCCGGTCTGCGGAGGAAGCGGTTGCGACGATCCTCAGACGGGGCGTCTTCGTCCTTCATGGGCGCCGCCGATTCGAGTTGCGGACGCACGCCTCGTCGGTGAGGGAGTTCCGGGATCACTGGGCCGTCGTGGGAGCCTACGACCCCGAGGAGAAGGAAGAGGCGCTGGTC
>JBKPHM010000112.1:0-6902 GCA_046729855.1 Actinomycetota bacterium
GCGTGAGCGGAGCGCGGGGCCGGCCACGGAGCATCATGTCCCGCTCGAGGGTGCGTCGACGGCGAGCGTCCGCGTGCGACACGGGGCCGGACGCCTGGCGATCCGCTCGACGGACGCCGCATTCCGTGTCCCTACGGGGACAGCCGCGAGGATCTCGGTCCGTGCCGGACTCATGGGCGTCGACGTCGACGAGACGCGCTTCCCCAAGATCGACGGCGGCTATCGATCCCTGGACTTCGAGACGGCGACGGACCGTGTTGACCTGCGCGCCGAGGGTGGCGCCGCCGGGCTCGAGATCCGCTGAACGTGCGCCGGCGCCGGCGGATGAGGCTCAGCGGCGAACGCCGGCGCTGCGAAGCGCGTCCTCGCGAGCCTGGGCCGTGAGCCTCTGCAGCGCCTCAGAGAAGGGAGGCTGCGGCGGCTCCGGGTCGACCAGGCGCGTCGCCGATGCGGGCAGCCGGACCAGATCGGCCTCGAAGAGGCGTCGCGCGGTGTCGAGGCCGCGCCGAGGTCCGGTCCGCTCCCCGCCTCGCATGACCGGGATCAGCAACGGCTCGGTGCCGACGGGCGGCGGCTCGTCGCGCAACCCGACGACGTCGCCGGTGGCGCCCCGGAAGACCTGCTTGCGGCCGGGCTCGGTCGCCTTCTGCTCCGAGAGCTTCACGACCGGCCGCCCGTCGAACTCGACGAGCTTGTAGACCGAATCGAGGTACGGGGCGTCGGCCGAGACGCCCATCCGCGTCCCGATGCCGAACCCGTCGATCGGTGCGCCCGCCTCCACCAACCGGTACACCTCGAGGTCGTCGAGACCCCCGCTCGCAAGGATCCGCACATCGCGCAGGCCCGCGTCGTCGAGGATCCGACGAGCAGCGCGCGAGAGCGCGCCGAGGTCTCCCGAGTCGAGCCGGATCCCGAGGTTCCGCTCGAGCCCGAGGTCGCGGATCACGTCGATCGCCGTGCGGACGCCGTTCAGCGTGTCGTACGTATCCACGAGGAACGTCGTTCGATCCGGGAAGTCTTCGGCGAACGCGCGGAACGCCTCCACCTCACTCGGGAACGACTCGATGTACGAGTGCGCCATGGTCCCGGCCGCCTTGAGCCCGTAGCGGCGGGCCGCCTCGACGTTGCTGGTCGCGACGAACCCGACCATCGCGGTCGTCCGCGCCACGGCCATCGCCGCGTCGGCGCCATGCGTCCGTCGGAACGCGAAGTCCACGAGGTCGCGATCGCGGGCGGCGAGCCGGCACCGCGCGGCCTTCGACGCGATCGTGGTCTGGAAGCTGACGATGTTGAGCAGGTACGTCTCGACGAGCTGGGCGATCGCGATCGGCGCCGTGATCTCAATCAGCGGCTCGTCCGCCAACACGATCCGCCCCTCCGGGATCGCCCAGACGTCGCCGGTGAACCGGACCTCCCGGAAGAGCTCGGCCGTCGCCGGGTCGAATCCGAGGCCGTCGCGCAGGTACGCGAGGTCCTCGTCCTCGAAGCGGAACCGTTCGAGGAAGTCGAGGCAGGGGTCCAGCCCGGCGGCGACGAGGAACCCGCGCTGCGCCGGCAGGTCTCGGACAAACAGGCTGAAGGTCGCCACCTGGTCCATGCCGCGGCGGAGGTAGCTGGCGGCCATGTTCAGTTCGTACAGGTCCGTCTGGAGTGCGACGCCCATGGGCGGCGACAGCCTACGCGGGGTCGCACGGCCCGTCCGGGCGATCGAGCGGAGTCCGACTTAGCGGCCCGTCCAGCCGGAGACCGTCTCGACGTCGATCGCCACGGCGGGTCCCGTCTGCTCGGTCCTCGCGTACTGCGCGTACCTGGCCGCTAGTGCCTTCGCTGCACTTCTTCGCTCGTCGTCCGTGTCGACGACGCGAGCTCGTCCGCGGACCCGGACCCACCACAGCCTCGTCCAGTCCTCGTCGTATCCGTCGACGATGAACTCGACCGCCGGGTTCCCCCGGATGTTCACAAGGCGTTGGATGACGCGGCGGCGCTTGGGCTTGTCGTCGACGGCCCAGTAGACGCGGAGGTCGTCGCCGTCCTCGACGAGGGCGAAGACGAACGGAACCACATGCGGCGTGCCATCGGGCCGTACGGTGGCGAGCCGGCCGACTCGGGCCTCACGGAGCCTCGCGATCGCCTCGTCCCGAGTCATCCACTCTAGTCTGACCGCACCGAACGAAGGAGGCGCCTGTGCCGCACCTCGGGATCCAGATGCCCAGTTTCACCTTCAAGGGCGTGCCGGACGAGCGGATGTTCGAACGCATCGTCGAGACGGCGCTCGCGGCTGAGGAGGCAGGGTTCGACTCGTTCTGGGTCATGGATCACTACCACCAGATCCCGAACGTCGGACGCGATACCGAGCCGATGCTGGAGGCGTACACGCTGCTTGCCGGCATCGCGGCGCGGACGAGCCGGATCCACCTCGGCGCGATGGTCACCGGCGTCACGTATCGCAACCCGGCGTTCCTGGCGAAGGTCGTCACGACGCTCGACATCGTGTCGTCGGGTCGCGCGATCCTGGGGATCGGCGCGGCGTGGAACCACGTCGAATCGCGCGCATACGGGTACGACTGGCCGTCGACGGCCGAACGCTTCGAACACCTCGAGGACGCCCTCCAGATCTGCCGAGGCATGTTCACGCAGGAGCGCACCACCTACCACGGCAAGCGCCACCACGTCGACGGCGCCATCAACGTCCCGCAACCCGTCCAGCCAGGCGGGCCGAAGATCATGATCGGTGGAGGCGGCGAACGGAAGACGCTCCGGCTCACCGCGCGGTACGCCGACATGTGGAACGGCTTCGGCGACGTCACGATGATCCGACACAAGATCGACGTGCTCGAGCGCCACTGTGCCGACGTCGGACGCGACCCGTCCGAGATCGTGACGACGCGCCTCGGCATGCCGATCGTGGCGCCGAACGTGGTCGAGGCGTCCCGCCCGTTCTTCGAGGCCGGTCTGGACGGGATGATCTACGGAGCGAGCGGCTCCACGGCCGAACAGGTCGCGGAGGCCGGCGGCGCGTTACGAGGTGCTGGCGTCTAGCGCAGCGCGTTGCCGCTTCCGTTCGCGCGGGATACCGTCCGGGCGACATCGACATGGAGCTCCCGGTGTGACCGAACGCGACTTCAGGATCGAGACGAGCGAGCTCACCGCCGAGAACGAGTACGACCTGGTTCCGGACGAAGAGCTGCCGTACCACTCGGCGTGGCATGGGTCGTTCCACAAGTTGCCCTGGGCGCTGGACGAGGAGGCGATCCGCGCGGCCGGAGCGGACGTCGCGATCGTCGGAGCGCCACTCGACGACGGAACCTCCGCGCGGCCGGGCGCCCGGTTCGGACCGCGTTCGATCCGGATGGCGCCCTTCCACTGGGGAAACGCGGACGCCTGGTCGATCCAGCTCGACGTCGAGCCGTTCACACACGTCAAGGTCGTCGACGCGGGTGACGCACCGGTCGTGCCCTCCCGTCTCGCGCGCGCACACCGCGTGATACACGAGAAGGTGTTCCGCGTCGCCCGGACGGGCGCCATCCCCTTCGTGCTCGGCGGTGACCACTCGATCACGTTCCCGTCGGCCGCCGCCGTCGCGCGCCACGTCCATCCGCGGAGCGTTGGGATCGTGCACTTCGACGCGCACGCGGACACCGGCGCCGAGGTCTACGGCTCGCTGCTGTCGCACGGCACGCCGATGCGCCGGCTGATCGAGGAGGGCTGGGTCGCCGGCAAGAACTTCGTACAGATCGGCCTGCGCGGCTACTGGCCCGAGAAAGCGACCTTCGACTGGATGCGCGAGCAGGGCCTGCGCTGGCACACGATGGTCGAGATCGAGGACCGCGGCGCTGAGGCCGTGATCGCCGACGCGATCGAGGAGGCGCTCGACGGGCCGGACTGCATCTACCTATCGGTCGACATCGACGTCGTGGACCCCGGCACCGCGCCGGGGACGGGCACTCCGGAGCCGGGCGGGATCCTCCCGAGGGAGATGCTCCGCGCGGTGCGTCAGATCGTCGGACGCGTCGACCTGGTCGGACTGGACATCGTCGAGGTGTCGCCGCCGTACGACACCGCCGAGGTCACAGCGATGCTCGCACACAGGATCGTGCTGGAGGGGGTCTCGGCCCTCGCGCTGAAACGGGCGAACGCCTGACTCGGTTCGCCCGCAGGTCGCGTCGCCACGCCGTTAGGGCGATGGTCTTCAAGCCCACCCTCTGAACTGTTTACACCACGACGCCCTTCCGCCGCCGTAGCCTGGGCGCCGTGGGGGACGTCGAGACCGAAGAACGCTCCGAGGAGCCCGAAGAGCAGCCTCACCGCAACCCACTCGTCGTCGCGGCCGTCGTCCTGCTGGTCATCGCGGTCGCGGGTCTTGCGTGGTGGTCACGGCGCGAACAGGTCGTGAGCGTCCCTGATCTCGTCGGGAGGCACGTGAACGCCGAGTCGTTCGAGCCAGTGCGGACCTCGCTGCGATCCCAGCAGCTCTTGATCGGGGAGGTCTCCAGGACCGAGTGCGCCGGGCTCGCCTCCCCCGAGACCGTCGTGTCACAGACCCCCGCCCCCGGCGCGCAGGTCCCCATCGGGACGCGCGTCGACCTGGTGATCTGCGAAGCCCAAGCCTGACACGTCCCGGCGAGCCTCTACGCTAGCGACGTGCGCACCGATCGGGAGACCTTCGAACGGCTCACCGCCCAGGCGCTCGACGAGCTGCCTGCCTGGGTTCGCGAGCGGCTCGAGAACGTCGAAGTCCTGATCGAGGATCGCCCGCCGCGAGGCGAGCCCAACCTGCTGGGCCGCTACTACGGTATACCGCTCACCGTGCGTGGCTCGGGCTACGCCGGCGTCCTTCCCGACACGATCACGCTCTACCGTCGCACGATCGAACTCGAGGCCCGTGACGAGGACGAGCTCCGCGCCGCGATCGTTCACACGATCGAACACGAGGTCGCGCACTTCTTCGGTATCAGCGACGCGCGCCTCCGCGACATCGACCGGTACTGATACGCCGATGAGCCGGTTCGACCGCGACATGATGCAGGCCGCGATCGCCCAGGCCCGCGAGGCGGCCGGATGGGGTGACGTCCCGGTAGGTGCCGCCGTCACCCGCTGCGGGCAGATCCTCGGTCGGGCCGGGAACCAGCGCGAGAAGCGCGGCGACCCGACCGCGCACGCCGAGATGCTGGCGCTCCGCGCGGCCGCCGAGCAGGTCCAGGGTTGGCGGCTCGACGGCTGCACGATGTACGTGACCCTCGAGCCGTGCGCGATGTGCGCGGGCGCGGTCGTCCTCGCGCGCCTCCACCGGCTGGTGATCGGCGCGATGGACCCAAAGGCCGGGTTCGCCGGCTCGCTCGGTGACCTCGTCCGCGACCCGCGCCTCAACCACGCCGTCGAAATCGAGACCGGCGTGCTCGCTGACGAGTGCGGCCAGCTCCTGCGCGACTTCTTCAAGGACCGGCGCTAGCCGGGAGCCTCAGCCGAGGTCGTTCTCGCCGATCCGGCGCTTCTCGATCTCGCGGATCCGGTTGGCGACGATCGGAATCGCGTCCATCATCGCTCCGAAGTCACGGGCGGACATCACGATCGCGCGGACCGCCGAGAGCGTCTCGACGGTCGCCGTCCGGCGCGCGCGCTCGATCAGCGCGATCTCGCCCACGATGTCGCCCGCGCCCAGCGTCGCGATCGGGCGCCGGTCCTGCCGAACCTCGCACTCGCCCTCCTGGATCACGAAGAACTCGTACGCGAACCGCCCCTGGTCGAGCAGGCGCTTGCCTTCGGGCACGTCGACCTCGTCCGCCCACCGGGCGATCCGGTCGAGGTCGCGCCTGGAAAGGCCCTCGAACAGCGGCACCTTCGTCAGTCGATCCGGATCCATCGCATCGAACCCCCCGCGCCGTTCGGCCCATGCTCCCACGCCAGGTGACGTCGCGGCGAGCCCCGTTGCTAGACTCCACCCGGAGGCGTGCCGGAGCGGACGAACGGGACCGCCTCGAAAGCGGTTAGGGCCCTGACCGGCCCTCGCGTGTTCGAATCACGCCGCCTCCGCCAAACACGCCGTCCACCTGCGGGAGTCCGCAGAAGGCCCGCATGTAGAACCGGGCCTTCGTGCCTCCGATGGGCGGCTCGGGTCAGAAGGGTGAGACGATCCAGTAGTCGTCACCGCAGCGTTCGGAGATGTCGACTCCGGTCAGCTCCGTTGCCCAGCGCTCGGCCACACGCGGTCCGCCAACCTCGTTCGGAGTCGCTCCGCCGCCGCCGACGCCGCAGCCGCTCGCCCTCCCTCGCCGCTCTCGTTAGGGACCTCGAGTCGTCCATCGGTGAGTTGAAAAGCCGTGTACCCCTCGGGCCACAGCAGGAGCCACCGATCCCCGTACGCCGCGACGAAGACGCAGCCGGGGCCGAACCTCGAGCACGCCCTCCATCGCTCCGGCCGGATGCTCGCTTCCGATAGGCACCGTCGGAAGAAGATCCCGGCAGGCGTACCTGGCCGGTCGGCGGCACACGCCGCCGCAACGGCCTGAAGGAGGCCGAAGGATCGTAGACGTGGAAGGAGGGTCGGGTGGTGCGGTGAAACCGTGCTCGGGTACTACTAGGGACGACGTCCGATCGCCCGGCCCCACGCAAAGGCGGCGAACGAATCCGGTGCCTCAGCCCAGCGGATCCAGGCTCGCTCCAACGCGGGGATCTCATCGGGGTCGCCGAGTCCGTACTGCGTAACCCCGCCCACGTACCATTCGTCCCGGCAGTCCGCCGCCCTGCCCAGGCCGAAGGTGCGTACCCGTTCCTCGGTGCCGTAGCTGAGGTACTTCGTGAACGCGTCGACGTCTTCGAACCCCGCCGCGAGCAACAGACCGCGAAGCTCGCGTCCGCGGTGGTAGTGGACGTCGCCCTGGGCGTCATAGATCTGCAGCCGCAGT
>JBKPHM010000113.1:0-3872 GCA_046729855.1 Actinomycetota bacterium
CGCCGCACGCGGGTCTGCTCGATCGGCGCCGGCCGCTGGCGAGGGATTACGGGATCACGACGTGGTGGCGGGAAGAGGGCGGCGTCGCAGTTGCTTTGCCGAAGCCGCGGTCGGCGTAGCCGGAGCGCACCTGCATTCCCGCCCGCCTCGCCTTCGTGATCGCGCCCTCAAGCAAGCTGCCGTCGGTGGGGCCACCACGGTCGGCCGCGCCAGACCGGAATAGTCCGCAATTTGCGCAATTTCGACGTCTGAAACGCATGGACCGCGCCAATCCGGGTAGGACAAGAACCGAGGCGACAGAGAGGAGGTGACGATGCCTGAGACGACACTTACCCCGTCGATGAGCGTCGTCGAGCGTTTCTCGAAAGTCTCCTCGGGGGATTTCGAGCATGAGCTCGAGCGGATTTGGGACGGCATCACGACCGTCCGCGAGTCCGTGGTCGAGGCTGTGCGGGAGGAGAAGCTGACGCCGATCGAGGGCGTCTCGATCCTCGCCTGCACGACCGGGCAGCTGCTCGGCTACCAGGCCTTCCATGGCCAGCCGCAGCCGGCCGAGCTGCTTCCCTACTTCAGCGGCAAGCAGTAGGTAGACCCGAAGCGGACTGAAGTCGGGGGCGACGACCGCCCCCGACTTGTTTCACGGCAGAGCTGTCGCCAAAACATTGGCACTGCATCCGCATCGTGATCTCCGTTGCGAACGCGTGTGGGGTGCACAAACTCGGTCCCGGCGTAGATCTGCCGATTTGCAGGCGGTTCGAGTTTGCGAACCCTACGCCCGGTTGCGAGGGTTTTACCCCGGTGCTTTCCCGCGCACCTTCTTGCCGAGCGATTCGAGCGCCGCGTGCCCTTGCCGCGACACGTCTTGAACCGATGGAGGCCCACACGACATGAGACTTCCGAACGAGGCCCACACCTCCCGGCCTTGGCGGATTCACGAGATCACGCCCGATTTCCGCCTCTATGACGTGTGGGCGTTGCCGACACCGGGTGGCCGTGACGACTTCCCGCGGCTCGTGTGGCAGTTCGCCGTGGGTGACACGGCGACGAATCCATCCCGGGTCGCCCGCACGCTCTTCGCGATCCGTTGGAAGCTTGGGGCGCTGCTCGGCTGGGATGACCCGGAGTCCGGCGTCGGCTCCCGGGTGCCCACGCTGCGTGACCGGTTGCCGGCCGATCTGCGCGACGGTCCGGCTGGTCCTGAATTCGACACGCTCCCCTTCCGCTCGGTCTACCTGACGGACAACGAGTGGGCGGCAGAGGTGGCCAACCGGACCGTGCACGGCGTGATGCACATCGGCTGGGTCCCGGACGATGGCGGCGGCTTCCGCGGCCAGATGGCGGTGCTCGTGAAGCCGAACGGTCTCTTCGGGAGGGCCTACATGGCCGTCATCGCGCCGTTTCGGCACCTGATCGTGTATCCGCCGCTGATGCGAGAGATCAGGCAAGAGTGGCAGGCCAACACGCCCCACGATTCGCCGGCGGCGTAGTTCAGGCTGGCGGACCGACACACCGTCGAAGACCGGGCTCCCGTCGGTCGGCGTCGACTCGCTCGAAGCCCGTCCGGCCGTCCGTGCTGCGATACTCGCTCTCTGGCTGGGCAAGCGGTTCTGTTCGACCTCGACGGGACGCTCGTCGACCTACGCGCTGTTTATGTACGCGCGCACCAGCTGGCGGCGCGCGAGGTGCTCGCGCTGGAACTTGAGGAGTCACAGATCCTCCAGCTGATGGCGATCGGTAGCCCGATCCGGACGCACATGGCCCACCTCGATGAGGCGGCTGCCGACCTCTTGGTCGATGTCTTCGTCGCTCGATACCGCCAGGAGCGCGAAGGACTCGCCCAAGCATTCCCCGGCGTACGGCGGCTGCTCCAGCACCTGCGCAATCGCGGTGTGCCGGTCGCCGTCGTCACCTCCAAGCTGCGCGAGGACGCCATCACCGAGCTGGCGGCGACCGGCCTCGACGGATGGATTGAGCTAGTAATCGCCTTCGAGGACAGCGACGAGCACAAACCCGCCGCGGCGCCGCAGTTCGCCGCGCTGCGATCTCTTGGCGTCGACGAAGGTATCGGCGTCGGCGACCTGCCCAGCGACATCGAGTCGGCGCGGGCCGCCGGCCTCCGCGCGCTCGCCGTCGCGTGGGGCTATGGCAACGTCGCGGCGTTGCGCGCGGCCGGCGCCGAACGCGTCTGCGCGACACCCACCGACCTCACCGAGGCGCTCGAGGAGCGTCTCGCGCGGCCATCGCGCACGTCACGTCTCCGCGAAAGCGATCGCGTCCTGCTCGGAATCGAGCACTCGCTCGGGGAAAGTGACGTCCGCGACCCAACATCCGACCAATGAGGTCGCTCGTCGAGACTGACCGGCTGAGGCTACGCGAGTTCAGCGAGCGCGACCTCGACGAGCTGGCCGCGATGGTTGCGGATGAGGACCAGATGAGGTTCTACCCGCGTACGAAAACGAGGGACGAAGCGTCTGCGTGGATCAGCCGGAATCTCGCCCTGTACAACGAACGCGGGTTCGGATTCTGGTTCATCGCCTCCCGCTCGACGTCCACCTTTCTTGGCTATTGCGGGATCAGGCCTCTGCCGCTCGGCGGCAGCCCGGAAATCGAGATTGGGTGGCACACGAAGAAGACGTGTCGGAACGAAGGAATCGCGACCGAGGCTGCAAAGACCGCTCGAGACCTAGCTTTCAGACGCTTTGGCCTCACACGGCTTGTAGCGATCATTCATCCCGACCACTTCGCGTCGCGTCGTGTCGCGAAAAGATCGGGATGCACTCCGAGCGGACAACGATCGTCGACGAGGACTATCCGGCCGTCGTCTACACGATCGGTCGTTCGCGGTAGGCGCCGGGTCGCTCTCGGGACACGCGCGGAATCGACCACGAAGCGGCCGTGCGCCAAAGACGGCGAGCGGTGGCGACCATCGCGCAGCAGCCAGCTGGCCGAGCCCTAGCGGGCGGGCGCCCGAATCCTCGTCCCCCAAGAAGCTACTCTGGTTCAGGAGCGCGAGCAGCTCGTCGTGCAGCAACCCGTTCGAGGTGACGACCTGCTCCTTTGGCGTGGCGGGGCCGCCATCGAGTCCGCTCACACGGCCGCCCGCCTCCTCCATGATCGGCACGAGCGCCGAGTAGTCCCAGGCGGCGAGCCTCCCATCAACCGCTGCATCGACGGAGCCTTCGGCGACGAGCGCGTGCTGCCAAAAATCGCCGAATGAACGAGCGTGCCAGACGGCCCGCTCGACCGTCACGAGGTCGCGCCCATACGTCGACGACACGGAGGCATCAGCGAGACGCGACACCGCCGAGACGCGGATCCTTTCCCCGTCCCTGAACGCGCCCTCGCCATGAGCTGCCCACCAGCGGTGGCGGAGCGCCGGCGCCGAGATGACGCCGCAGACAACCTCGTCCTCTCGCTCGAGCGTAATCAGGGTCGCCCATGCGGGAACGCCGCGCGAGAAGCTCTTCGTCCCGTCGATCAGGTCGATGACCCACCGGACCCCAGCGTCGTCGCCCTTCCTCCTCGCCGAAGAAGCCCTCGTCCGGACGGCTGTCGGCGATCCGCTCCCGGAGTGCGCGCTCGACCGCCCGGTCGGCGTCCGTCAGCGGCGTTAGGTTGGGCTTCGTCTCGATGCGCAGGCCGTCTTCGGGCTTCTGCTGGTCCCGTTCTTCCTCGGAATCACACACCGTTTCACGCCGCGCGAGACCTAGACCGTCGTCGCACGAGGGCGGCGCATCGGTCCTCCGGAACGAGAAGGGCGCCCGCGTGGGCGCCCTTCCAGGCCGGATCGAGCGTCTGCACGACTAGGGGCAGAGCACGGGTCCAAGCGCGGAGTTGTCGTTGGCGTGCCCGTGGCCGTTCCACGGGCCCGG
>JBKPHM010000114.1:0-9454 GCA_046729855.1 Actinomycetota bacterium
CCCGCTGCTGATCCTCGACGGGGAGAAAGACCACACGGTTCCCTGGGCCATCGCCAACGCCTCGTACAAGCGGCAGAAGCGCAACCCGAGCGTCACCGAGATCAAGAAGATGCCCAACCGCGGCCACTCGCTGACCATCGACCCCGGCTGGCAGGAGGTCGCGCAGACCGCGCTCGACTTCGTCAAGCGGTTCGTCCCGGCCAAGCCGAGCTAAGGCCTCGATCTGGAAGCTGAGCTCGGAACCACCGTACGAACCCGTCCATGAGGTCGGCCATTCGCGCCATGCAGTGGCGGCCGAAGGTCTACCAGGCAAACATCGTCGCACGCGTCAGGTCCGCACGACGGGACATGCTGAAAGGACGCGGGCGTCGACAGCGGTCTCGCTGGTCTACGCGGAGCGCCACAACAGAGGCCGGACGCGTCTACGAGAGCGCTTGCAGTCGACGCCGGAATCCTGACCGTGACGGCGGCGTGCACGCCGCAGGGCCAATGCGCGGTCACTGCGCTGACGTCTCCCGGACATGGCCTCTGAACTGCGTAGTCCCAACGGAATTTGAACCCGTGTCTCCACCTTGAGAGGCGCGTGGGCAGCGGCTTCTCGCGTCCCGGAGCGGCTCCGCGTGGACGAACCTGCAGGCTAGGAGCCACCCCGGGACGACACGGGACGACACGCTCGTTCCCACATCCGTTCCCACGGGCGTTCCCACGGCGGCAATCTCGTTGACCGACGCAGCTCCTGGATCCGCATCGAGGCGAGCCTGCCGAACGAGTGCTGCAGTCCGACGTCTCGCACCGGCGTCTGGCGGACGGCTCGGAGGTGGAGATCTGCGACGTCACGACCACTCCCGGTTGGTGGTCGGGAGTCGCTTGGGACCGTCAACGGCCCCTAGACAGAACAGAACCTAGGAGTTACGCTCGCCTCACGGTGGACATCGAAGCGGTCCGACGGCTCCGCGAACGATACGAGGCCGTACTGGACGAAGCGGACGCCGCACGCGCCGCGTACCACCAAGCGCTCCGGGACCTTCATCGATCTGGCGTCCCGTTGCGTGAGCTTGCGGACCAACTTGGCATGTCGCATCAACGCGTGCATCAGATTGTCGGTGATGCGACGCCGCCGGCGAAGAAGCGAACTCGCAGGGCCATCGGCGCTGTAAGCGCTGGAAGCGCGATCGTCGTTGTCGTCGTGGCCCTGATGCTTGCGCGTGAGCGCCCGCAGGAGCAACCTCCATCGACTCAGCCGGTCGCGGTCGAGGTCCTGACGCAAGGCCAATCGTGGCGCTTCGAATTCCCGCGCCTCGACGTGTCCATATCGGGCGTCTCACCGGAAATCGTCCTCCCGGCGGGGACCCGCGTCTCGTTCGCTCTACGGTCGGCGGACGTGATTCATTCGATGTGGGTTCCCGCGCTGGCTGGTAAACAGGACATCGTCCCCGGCCGAACGAACACGTTCGAGCTAAGAACGGGGGCTCCAGGCACGTATACGGGACACGACGCGGAGTTCGCTGGAATCAGGTACGAGCTGGCGAACTTCACGGTACGTATCGTCACACCCCCCGAGTTCGATCGGTGGCTTGATCAGGTTCGGATCATGTGAGTGACAGGCGAGCCCGCGGGCCGGTCAGTGACTCCGTGGCACGGTTAGGCGCACCGCTGTGTGGGCCGCAACACGCGCCTCGCCGTTGCCCACGGCGTGGGCATCGCTGTTGATGGCATCAGCAAGCGCGTCCTCGTTGCCACGGCGTCGGCAAGAGCCTCCACGGCCGAAACGGGGCGCTGAGGCGACGGAGAGCGACGTTTTCAACCGGGGTGGGTGAGGGAGAACGACGCCGTGCGAGAGTGTCCCCATTCCCTGACGTAACCAGCCTGGATGAGCGCAGGCAGCAACTCTTCGAACGCATCCTCGACGGCGTCTGACCAGTTCTTCCTGGCTCAGACTCATTGCACGGCAGAGCGCTTCATCGACGGGGTTCATCGCTCGAGCGAGCTTACGTGAGGGTCGGCTTGGCGAGCGTGCGAATATGTCGCCTGGGCCGGTGGAGGCTCTATTGCGATGCGCTCCGGAACCCCGTCCGGTACATAGCAGCGCCGATCAACACGCCGGCCGTCAGCCAGACTGCTGTTTCGGATCGTCCGTTCACGAACGCCACGATTTGGGCTCCGATAGACGCCACCGCAAGGAAAATCCCTAGTGCGCCCAAGACGTAGTCCAGCAGGCGATCCATGATCCCGACGATACTCCCGCAGCCCACTCGCGAACAGGTCCGAATGGCGGGCTCGCGGGCGAACAGCATCCTCTCGTTGGCGACGGTGCGCGAATGTACCTGGAGGAGAGCGGTTCTGATCGGCAGCGGGAGTACTCTTCCCACATGAAGAATGCCTGGCCGTGGCTCGCCGGCGGACTGTTGGCGATAGGCATCGGCTTAGCCGTCTGGTTCACGGCGTTCGTCCTGGTCCCTGCGGGTGCCGTGATGATCGCCGTGGGAATCATGAAGTTGGCGAGAAGCCGGACTGCGGCCTCCCCACATTCGAACTGAGAACCCCAAGGCGACATGCCGGCCGGGTTGCCCGGCGTTGGCATTTGTGCCTGGCGGGGCTCACATCGTGAGAATCGCGAGCAACAGCGCCAGCCAACCGAGCAGGAACGCCAAGCCGCCGAACGGTGTGACGGCGGCCCATCGGCGGTCCCCCGTCAACGCCAGCGCGTACAGGCTGCCCGAGAAGAGGACGACTCCCGCGACGAAGAGCCAAGCAGCCAGCGCCGGCAAGAGTTGGAAAGGCGTGGGCGGGAGCGGCGCCGGGAACCAGCGGCTTAGCGGCAGCAGGCGGAGCGACCTGACCAACACGACGGCGAACAACGCGAGGGCGTGCCACATCTGGTACCGGACGCCGGTGTCAAACTGCCACAGTCCGTCGGGCGATAGGCGAACCCGAAGCGCGTGGGACCCGAACGCGCCGAGCGCCACGCCGATGAACCCGAGAAGAGACGCTATGACGAGAAACAATCTGTCCACGGTGCCCACGCTAGCTGATAGCGAGGATTCAAGCGACGGCCTCGCAGGCCTTCTGGTCTTCGGTGTGATGGCGTGATCGGCTTGGTGGATCCTCCGCGACTTTCTCGACAAGGCCCGGAAGCACCCGACTCGCTCAGGAGCTGGATGCGCGGGACTAGCTTCGCCTATCCGAGAGTGCCGCTTCCGACGTAGGCGACCGTGAACGTCGCGGCACGTGACGGCCTCATTCGCGGCCGGGTCAGCCGTTCGACCGATTGACCCCTCCCCCCCGGGTGGGCGCGGAACGGAGATCAAATGTGCCCACCGGAAGGCTCTCCAGATGATGACGAAGAGCGCGGCGAGAACGTACAAGAGGTACCGAGCCGCTCTGTCGGTGTCCCTGCCGGACGGCTTCAGGGCGGGTTCGGGCAGGTCGCGTTCGTCTTCGAACGACCACGGCTCCGGGTGAGGGAGCGGCTGGGACACACTCCACGCGGGGGGCGCGGGGGGCGCGGGGGGCGCGGCCGGGTTCTTGTGGCACTGGGGCACACCGTCGCGTCGTCCGGCAATTCCTCGGCGCAGTGAGGACATACCTTCACGTGGTAGGGCATCGATGGCCGCCGCCGATGGCTGTCGCCGTCGACGTCTCGTCCGAACGGATCCCAGGGATCGGAGATTCGATAAACGACGAGCGGTGAGACCTCGTGACGCCCTGCACGTTTGCCTTGCCCGACGATCAATGGGGTGGGGCTTAGCCGACCATGGCGACCCCGGCAGCCGGGTGGATTAAACGAGGCCTCCGGAGGGGCCGAAGCCACCCTCGGGATGGTTGGGTGCTCCCAGCTGCGGCGCCAAGTGCAGCGAGACCACGGCGACCCGGGCGCCGAGACGGTCCTCCGCTTCACATGAGCCCGGCGAGACCTCAGCTTCTATCTCAACTTCTACTTCTCGAAGAGAGCTATCGCGGCCACCACCATGCCTGCGCCGAACAGCACGAGCAGCCCTCCGGCAATCCGGACCTTCGTGCGGATGTACGTGTCCCGCTCCGCGTCCGCGCGATTGGATACGCCGAACAGGCGCTGGACCTCTCGACCGACGCTCTGCCGCGTTCCGCTCGACCGGTTCGTCGCCTGCATTTGCCGACGTATGGCGACACCGGGAACAAGCAAGTCGATCAGCCCGTACGCAACGGCAACGACGGCCCCCACCAGGCAAATCGCGGTCGGAACCGTCATGCCGCGACGATACCGGACTCCGCCTCGATTCGCAGATAACGTTTCATCTTGACGAGCCTCGCAGTCAGGGACGTTGTGTCGCGTAACGTGATTCTGCGTCTTGGACTCGCGCCAGCGGCGGCGTCTATCGTGCGCGTATGAACTCGCTGCTCCGGGGGCTCGGCGCGAGCGACGTTCCGGGCGACCTTGAGACGTTTTGACCCGCCGATGCGGAGTCCTTCCGCGTCTGGATCGGCGCGCTGATCGGCCATCCTGGCGGCGAGGGATTGGCCCATCTTCGCGTTTCCGTCTGCGAAGTGGCTCGCCGACAACCCCGCGCCGAAGGGGTTCACGTGGGGGAGTTCGATGCTCATCGTCCTGCGGTGGAATCTCGACGTAGTGACGCGCGCGATCAGGGATGTGTGCGTCCGAACCGAGGGCGCCGACTGGTGGGCGGTGCTCCGGGGGCTCACCCGGTACGGCGAGATCATTCACGCCGAAGTTGGGATGCGGTAGGCGGCCGTGGCTGGTCGCTGAAGCGTCGTTTTGCGACAGGGCGGCACGGAGCTGCGCTCAGCGCCCAAACGAGTACGGCTATCCGGCGCCCCACATCCGAGCGCTGCCGTCCGTCTCGAACATTAGAGCCCATGCACCTGGTCCCTCGAACACATAGACCCCTGGCCGATCGATACCGTTCGAGCACAATCCGCCGAACAGCGTCACCACGGCACGTCCGTCTGGGGTCCACCCGAGCGCGATCGAGTCGGCCGCGCGTGCTATGCGGCGGTGACCATCGACCGTCACAGCGGATCCCTCCTCGACGAAGAACGCGTTCGGCACCTCGCACTCGCCGGACCATTGGGCCAACAAACGTGAGCCGTCCGGGGACGGCAGCGCGTATGCCCAGAACCCAGAACGAAGCTCAGGGTGGTCCTCGATCCTGTCCCGACCGGGTACGGCAACTCGGGGTCAGCGTCCGGACCGAAGCCAGCCTGGAACTGCGGCGAGAGCGCCGAGGCGTCATCCCTCGACGCCGGAGGGCGGACGGTGTGGGAGCGGACGTGAAGGACGAAGTACTCGTCTTGGTCTCGGCGAAGCACGACGGGTCCCGGGACGCGTCCACTGGTAGTGCAGCTCGAACCCTCGGAGTCTCGTGATCACCCGCCCGTCCAGATCGACGAGGACGACGGAGCTTCCGACCTCGACCACGACGCCCTGCTCGGGAAGCCGTGGCAGCACGGCGGCGCGCGGCTGCCGAGCGCTCGGAGAGGCGTCCACCGTCGCCGGAAGGGCTGACGTGGTCGATGCGGGCGATACCGGCTGCCACTCCGTTGGGTCCGCGCACGAGGCGACGAGCAGGCAAGCCACCGTCGCCCCGAGCGCTATCGTTCCTGCTCGCATCACACAAACCCTGCTGCACACACGTTGAATCTAATCATCAGACGCCGTGGCAGGAACGTGGTTCCGACGCCGTGGCAGGTTGCCTGGCCGGTGAGTCCTGCCCGATAACGGGCTGCACATCTACCGAGGCAAGGCACGGCAAGGCTTGGGACCCGTCCCGGTGCTGTTCCGGAGGTCGGGTATCGCCTCCTGTCCGGCTGGAGCATCGAGACCCATAGCTCACGTGACGCGGAACGTGGCGACCTGGCAGGCGTGGCAGCCGATCCCCAGCCCATAGGTTCCGGGCGTCAATTGCCGTTGGTAGTCATGCTGGAAGCAGTCACCGACGCCGGAGGGAACTGTGAACGAGCCAGTGACACGTCCGTTCGAGGGTCGCCGCCACGGCCCCGGCACGAGTGGGGACTGCTAGTGGGTGAGGTCGACGAGCGCGGCTCGCTTCGCTACCGCGGCCGGGTTGAGTTCGGAGTCACCGAAGACGTGGTTGTAGCTCTGCAGGAGCGACTCCGCCCCCCCTGTTGCGCCGAAGCTCGCCGTTCTCAGAACGGGTGTACGAGCCGGATGCCACCTTCGTTGAGCCACAGGTGCCGGTCGAGATCCGCTATCTCGAGCGGACCTCACAGGGAAGGCTACGGCACGCGGCGTTTCGTCAGTTCGGCGGGCGTTGGCAGCACTAGCGCTGCGAAGCGCTCGAGCCGCCGGGCGGACCGCGCCGTTGCGCTCCGAAGGTGGGAGCAAGGATTCGGGAGGTGGGAACCGCATCGACGTTCGGGTACGCCCGGGCGGAGGACGGCGCCAACATCGCCTCCCGGGTGGACGGCGACGGACCGATCGACATCGTCTGGCAACCCGACTGGCCCGGGAACATCGACACATGCAGGGCAGAACCCGTCGTCGGGACACTCCTCCGCTTGTTGTCCTCCTTTTCCCGCGTCATCACCCATGACCACCGCGGCGTCGGCCTGTTGAGCCGCAACGTCGACCATCCCACGCTCGAGACGCGCGTCCCCGATCTCCTCGCGGTCCTGCGGACGACCGGAACCCGTCGCCCGGTCCTTGTCGGCGTGCGACCCATTGACATGGAATCTCGTCTGACGCAGGGCTCGACCTCACGCTGACGTCACCGAGAGATCGCGGAGTACCTCGGGGCGACGCGGCAGCGTGTGCAGCAGATGTCCGCCGACGGGCGCCTTCCACCAGCTACCGGCGAAGATCGTGTCGGACGGTACTGGAAGCCGGCGCACATCCGGCGGTGGGCGAGGGCTTGGGTCTCGGAGCGTCGATGGCGACGGTTTCCGGACGTTGAGATCGAGCGGCAGCATTTAAGCAGGGTGGGCCCGTATGCCGATGAGGTGACCGTGGGCCATACCGCGATCACCATCCACCCGCCGACGCGATGCGCCGGGTATCACTGCCCCGGGCACAACCCATCGGACCATCACATGGTCGACTGGGCCCGCGACATCTTGACGGACCGGCACAACCTCCTGGTGCGGATGTGCCCACACGGGATCGCTCATCCTGATCCGGACTCGCTGGCGTGGCTGGACCGAACCGGCGTCGCCGACGACGGCACACATGCGTGCGACACGTGCTGTCAGCCAGAATCCACGAGCTGATCGCTGCTCGCCTGCGGCGCCGTCCCCCATCATCTCGCTACGGGTGCGCTGGCTCCCGACGGCGGCGCTGCTCGTCCTGTTCGCCGCCCTCGTCGGCTTGAACGTGGTCGATCCGGACCGGTTCATCGCCGATCACAACATCGAGCGGTGGCGCAGCACGGGTCGCATCGATCCCGTCGAGCTTGCACGGCTCTCGGCGGACGCGGCTCCGAGCCTAGTCGCCGCCGTTCCCGAGCTCGGCATGTGCGACCACGCGGTCATCGTGTCGGGCCTGCTCGGGTTGCGCGTCGATCTGGAGGAACCCGAGGCCCTCGCCTGGCCGTCGTGGAACATCGCCCGCGAAGACGCTCGTGCGGCCCTCGCGTCGATCGACGATGTCGATGCGCGCGTCTACCAGGTAGAAGACTGCGGGCTTCGGGGAGAGTAGGTCTCACCGCGCGAGCCGGGCAGCCTTCAGTCCCGCTTCCGGGCCTTCCAGGCGTCGACGCTCGGCCAGCGGCGGGCCCATTCCCACGGCGTATCGAGATTTGCCGCGGTTGGTTCCTTGGACGGGCGGATCTCGATCAAGTCTTCGATCTCAAAACCGGACGACCGCAGCAGCCGGATCATGTCTCCGTAGCCGAGGTGGAACTCCACGGAGTCGACGACGCCATTCGCGTTGCGCCAACCAAAGCGGTGCATGCCGAAATAGTCCCGGTGCAGCGTGGTGTCGGCCGGCAGGGCGTCGTCCTGAAGGGGGAAGCAGACGTACGCGAACGCCGAGACGATCACGAACAGCAGCCGACCGCCGGGGCGGAGCACGCGGGCGGCTTCGGGCACCCACCGAAACGGATCGCACCAGAGGCCCACGCCGAACTCTGAGATCGCGAAGTCGAAGCTCGCGTCTCGGAACGGCAGGACCTCTCCGTCGCATTGCGCGAGCGGGAAGCGAATGCCGTACTCGTTCTGGAGGCTGGCGGCCGTGGCCAACTGGCGGGAGGAGATGTCCATACCGACCACGCGGGCTCCCCGGCGGACAAGCCACGATGAGACGTACGCCGTGCCGCATCCGAGCTCGATCGCCTTCACGCCGTCGAGCTCCGGAAGGAGGTGAAGTTCACTCTCCGGAAGTTCCCATGCCCACGTCGGCTCCTCCGTCGCCCACCGCTCGCGGCCAGACTCGACCCAGTTCGCGGCGTCCTCGTCCCATGACCGTCGGTTGAGGCCGACGTGATCATCGCTCATGTGAGCAACGATGGTCAGCCGCGAAAGTTGAGCGCCGGCTCGAGACCGGTGCGATCCGCGCAGGCGGCGAAGAACGGCAACTCTTTACCCGGTCCCTACAGCACGCATCCCGCTGGCGGGTCCGCCGGAATCAGAAGCGAACCCGTCTCCGGCGCCTCGAAGAACGTCGCGACGAAGACCGTCACCTCCGTTGCGGAGGGATTGAAGGCCGTGTGCACGTGCCCGTGGCCCGGATCGACGAATGCCGTGCCGGCCGGGTACTCGCGGTGGTCGCAGGTATCTGCCGGGACGTACACGAGCGTCCCCTGCACCACGTTTACGACGACGGGTCCGGCATGCGTGTGCCAAGGGAACTGGGCACCTGGTTGAACGGTGAACCTCCCCACGACCGTCCGAGACGGATCGTCGACCTTGATGACGACACCAGCGTCGAGCTTGAACTTGAAATCGACGTCGTCCGGGAACACCGCTCGCCCGGTCAGGAACTCGCTGGCGATCGGCGGCGGTGGCTCCTGCGCGGACGACGGCGCAACGCTCGCCAGGATCAGCCCTACCCCGCTCAGGGCTACGGCCAGTGCAATTCCTCGTCTTCTGTTCATGATCGCCCCTCTCGTCGGGTCCAAACCGGCCCACCGTGGACGGTACCCCTTCACCCGGAGTACCGCAAAACGCCGGGTGTCAACGCCGGTCGAATTCTGGACGGGTACCGCCGGTCAAAAACTGGACGCCTCACGAACCCCCTTCAGCCTGAAGCACCTCCTTGCCCTTGCCCTTCAACCGGTAGCTGTCGCCCCGAAGCACGATGACCTCTGCGTGGTGCACCAGCCGGTCGACCATGGCGGCGACCGCGACCGGATCTCCGAAGATCTCGGCCCACGCGGAGAAGGTCTTGTTGGAGTTCACGACGAGCGATCGACGCTCGTAGCGTGAAGAGATCAGGGCGAAGAACAACGCTCCAGCCTCCGGGTCGAACGGGATGTAGCCCACCTCGTCGACGATCACGAGC
>JBKPHM010000115.1:0-3886 GCA_046729855.1 Actinomycetota bacterium
GATGGTGGCGACAAGGAGTGGCTGCACGACCACCATGCGTCCGATGCCGAGCGCGATTGCCTGGGCGACGAATCCGATTCCCTGGGCGAGGAGCCCGAGCAGCCAGACAGGCTGCCGAGCCAGTCGGGTCAGGAACCCCACGCGAACCGACTCGGGCGGCTGGTCGGAGGCTGCCTTCTCCTGCAGCACGAGCCCAAGCGCGAAGAAGAACGCAGCGGCGAGCGCGAGAGCGATGTCCACAGGCCGACTCTATGGCGCCCCGCGCCCGTTGACGCAGAACGCGCCATGAGAGAGATCCGTGGCCAGCTCGTTCTAGAGGGAGGGTCATCCGTGTCGCGTACCGTCGTCATCGCCGTGCTCGTCTGCGTCCTCGGCACGCTTGGGACCGCCCTCGCGGTCGGGAGAGAGCCGCCCTACACCACCGGCTTTACGAAGTGGCGTGCAGTGGACGACGGGTTCACCGACTGGCAGCGGGACGGCGTCGCGCTTGCGGCCGACGCCACGCTCAGCCTCGATCCGGCGACGGCCGACCCAGGCACGGACCCCGACCCGCCCGGCACTTACAACGGCCGCAACTATTACAACGGCGGCTCGTTCTTCGTCGGTGAGGCGACGAGCCCGATCATCGACGTGTCATCGTTCACAGAGGCGATCGCCTCGTGGAACGCGGCCACCCCGGCCGGCACGTGGGTCGAGACGCAGATCCGCGCCGACGTCGGCGGCCGCTGGACGAAGTGGTACATCCTGGGGATCTGGGCCGCCGACACCAGAACGGTGGAGCGGCATTCCGTGCAGGCGCAGGGCGACGTCGACGGCTTCGTCGCGGTCGACACCCTCGTCCTTGCGAAGAAGGTCACGGCGGCGAGCTTCCAGCTCAAGCTGCGCCTGTTCTCGGAGAACGAGGCGGTGCCGAGCGTGCGCGCGGCGTCCGTCGCGACCTCAACCACGCCGGGCCGCCCGTCCGAGCTGACGCCGGGCGACCCGGGACTGTGGGACAACGTCCTCGCCGTCCCCGAGTGCTCGCAGATGGTCTACCCCGACGGCGGCGAGGTCTGGTGCAGCCCGACCTCCACGTCGATGGTGCTTGCGTACTGGCAGAATGCGGCCGGGCCGTGCGAAGCTCGTGTGCGCGCCGCGGTCGAAGGCGTCTTCGACTGTGTTTACGACGGCCAAGGCAACTGGCCGTTCAACACCGCGTACGCAGCCGCGCAGGGCCTGGAGGGTTACGTCGCACGCTTCACGAGCATGGCGCAGCTCGAGCCGTGGATCGCCGCCGGCGTGCCGGTGGTGATCTCCTATGCCTGGAAGAAGAGTGAGCTGGCGGGTGCGCCGATCCCATCCTCGAACGGTCACCTGGCGGTCGTCGCCGGCTTCGACGCGGCCGGCAACCCGGTCGTGAACGACCCCGCCGCGCCGAGCGACGACACCGTGCAGCGGACGTACCTTCGCTCGGAGCTCGAGTCGCTCTGGCTCAAGACGTCAGGCGGAACCGCGTACCTGATGTTCCCACCGGGGCACTCGGTTCCGCCGCTTTGACCTAGTCCTCTTCCGGACCTCGTCAGCGAAGCGAGACTGCGACCTGCTCCAGGAGGTCCATTGCGTCCTGCATCCCGGCCTCCATCCCGGAGTCGATGATCGCGTCGCGAACCTGCTTGCTCGGGGCCTGCACGAGGTTCGTGAGCGTCGTGCGCCCGTCCACTTCGGTGAACGTCAGGGTGTTCAGCGTTTCGGCGTCCTCACCTTCGGGCGCGCCCTCATAGACCTCGGTCGTGACGATCCGCTCGTTCGGGACGATCTCCCGGTATTCGCCGTGGAAGGCGACTTCGAATCCGTCCTCAGTCACCATCACGGACCGCCAGGTGCCGCCGACCCGTAGGTCGATCTCGGCGACGGTCACCTCGCCTCGCTTGGCGTTCCACCAGCGCTTGACCAGCTCTGGCGTCGTCCACGCCTTGTAGACCAGGTGTTTCGGGGCGTCGAACTCCCGCGTGATGAGGATCTGCTCATCGGTCGGGAGCGTCACCTGTGCCCTACCGCTGCTTTTCACTTCCATCGTTTTCCTCCTTCTGGTAGGTGAGGTCGAAGTCGAGCTCCCAGGTCTTGCCGTCCTGGGAGATCTCCCAGCGGCCGCCGATGGTTTCGCCGTCGTCGCTGAACGTCCCGGTGAAGCGCTGGGAGAAGTCGAGGGGCGAGAAATCCGGCTCTTCCCGCCACAGCTTCCAGATCCCCTTCTCGAAGCTCATCTTGTAGACGCGCGCGATGCCGCGCGAGTCGAAGTAGTGCTGGAGGTAGTTGCCCTCGCGCTCGGGATCGGCGCCGATGACCGCGATCCCATCGGGCGCCTCCGGGACCGGAACCTCCCAGCGCTCGATCAGGAACGTCTTTCCGGGCAGCCACTCGAACGTGACCCGGCCGCGGATATCGGCCGGCGGCATGTCCTTGAACGCGGCCATCAGGCTCCACTCGCCGACGAACGGCTCAAGAGCCTCCAGCGAAGTGCTGCTAGTCACTGCCGCCATCTTCTTTCTCCTTCTGCTTGAGCTCCTCCAGCACGACATCCAGCTCGTCGAACCGCTCCGACCACGAGCGCTCGTAGGACTTCACCCAGTCGTGGATGGGCTTGAGCGCCCGGCCGTTCAGCCGGTACAGCCGCCGCCGTCCTTCGTTACGCACGTCAACCACTCCCACTTCTCTCAGCACCCGCAGGTGCTTGGAAACCTGCGGCTGAGCCAGCCCGAGCAGGCGCACGACATCGTTCACGGGGCGCTCCCCGCCCGCGAGGACGTCCAGGATTTGTCGCCGCCGGGGCTCGGCTACCGCGTTGAACGCATCTGCTGTCGTCGCTGCTCGCGCCATCGGAGGGATTATATACCTATATGGGCATATATGGCAAGCGACACGGGGATGGGTGGGGAACCGCCAAGGCTGGAAGGGGCGCCCAGGACGGCAAACTACGACCATGGTCGTCGTGGAGCGCTACGAGCAGTAGCGCCGATCCGAACGCCAGGCCGCCGTCGTTCACGGGACGGACGGCCTGGGCGCGGAACCTGCAGACGCCGCTGCGGGAGTTCCTGCGCACCGAGACCGGCGGTGCGGCGGTCTTGCTGGCGGCGACCGTCGCGGCCCTCGTCTGGGTGAACGTCCACACGTCGTCCTACGACTCGCTCTGGGACACGATGCTGTCGATCGACCTGGGCGGCGCAGAGGTCGCGCTGGATCTTCGCCACTGGGTGAACAGCGGCCTGATGACGTTCTTCTTCTTCGTCGTCGGCCTCGAAGCGCGTCGCGAGTTCGACCTGGGCGAGCTGCGGGAGCGGCGGCGGTTTGCGTTGCCGCTTCTGGCCGGGATCGGCGGCATGACGGTGGCGGTCGCCATCTACCTCGCCTTCAACGCCGGCCGCTCGTCCGCGGGCGGCTGGGGGATCGCGATGTCGACCGACACCGCGTTCGCGCTCGGCCTGCTCGCCCTCGTCGGCCCGCGCTTTCCGGACCGGCTGCGCGCGTGGATGCTCACGGTTGTCGTGGTCGACGACATCGTCGCGCTCGTCGTCATCGCGACCGTCTACACCGAGACGCTCGACGTCGTGCCGCTCCTTGCGGCCGTCGGCTTGTTCGGGATCGTCCTCGTCGCGCGGGAGCTCGGCGTCCGCGTCGGGCTGGTCTACCTCGCGCTCGGAGCAGCAATATGGGTCGCGCTGCTCGAGTCCGGCGTCGAGCCGGTGGTCGTTGGCCTCGCGATGGGCCTACTGGTCTACGCCTACCCGGTTCCACGGTCGAGCCTCGAGCGCGCCGCTGAGCGGTTCCGAGAGTTCCGCGAGCAACCCACGGCGGAACTGGCACGCGTGGCCGGCATGGAGCTCAGGTCGGCGACATCGGGCAACGAGCG
>JBKPHM010000116.1:0-15219 GCA_046729855.1 Actinomycetota bacterium
CCGTCGAGCGCCGCCGGAACACGTACACGAAGCACTGGTGGTTGAACCCGGCCGTCCGGAACTCGACGTCCTCCTCGGGTAGGCCGACGGTGGCCGCGAGGAACTCGTGCGTGTCGCGGACCGAATGGCAGACCCCGACGACGTTGGTGAACGGCGTCCCCGCGTACACGGCCCACGGCACCATCGCCATCGGGTTCGTGTAGTTCAGCAGCAACGCGTCGGGGCGCCAGCCAGTGCAGGTCCTCGCCGATGCCCAGCATCACCGGGATCGTGCGGAGCCCGCGGAAGATGCCTCCGATGCCGATCCTGTCGGCGATCGTCTGCCGCAGGCCGTACCGCGCCGGGAGCCGGAAGTCACGCAGCGCGGCGTCGATGCCGCCCATCTGGATCTCGTTGATCACGTAATCGGCCCCCGCGATGGCGGGGGCGCGATCCGCGTGCCCCTCGATCCCGTACCCGGCGCCGCTCCGACGGACGATCGACGCGGCGGCGCGTTCGGCATACGTGAGTCGCGCGGCGTCTATGTCGTGGAGAACGATCGAGAGCGAGCCATGGAGCTCCTCGTACGACGAGAGGTCGGCAATGACGTTCCGAGTGAACTCGACGCTGCCGGCGCCGATGATGACGATGCGCGCCACGGCGGGAGTGTATCCGGACGGTCGCACGCCCATCTTCTTCGAGACGTCTCCACGCGACGCGCGCCGCTATCGTAGCCGCGTGGCGGAGCTCGATCTGCTGGTCCTCGGCGACGCGAACCCGGACCTGCTGATGACTGGTGACGTCGTCCCTGCGTTTGGTCAGGCCGAGCACGTCGTCGACGCCGCGCGGTTCCTGATCGGCGGGTCCGGCGCGATCGCGGCGTGCGGCGCGGCCAGGTTGGGATTGCGGACGGCGTTCGCCGGCGCCGTCGGCGACGACGTGTTTGGGCGGTTCATGCTCGACGCGCTGTCCGAGCGTGGCGTCGACACGTCCGGCTGCGTGGTCACCGACGCCGCGCCGACGGGCATCTCCGTGATCCTTTCGCGCGGGGATGACCGCGCGATCCTCACCTCGACCGGCGCGATGCGCCGGCTGCGGGCCGACGTCATCGATGCCGCGCTGCTCGCCCGCGCTCGCCATGTCCACGTCAGCTCGTTCTTCCTGTTGCGCGAGCTGGCGTCGGACCTCCCGACGCTGTTCCGGCGCGTTCGCGCCGACGGCGCGACCACCTCGATCGACCCGAACTGGGACCCTTCCGGCGCGTGGGACGATGGCCTGCTCGAGCTGCTGCGGGCGATCGACGTCTTCTTCCCGAACTCCGCGGAGGCGCGCGCCCTGACCGGGCTCGACGACATCGACATCGCCGCGCAGGCGCTGGCCGAGCGCGGCGCCGTCGTGGTGGTGAAGTTCGGGGAGGGGGGCGGGCTCGCGATCTCGGGCGACGAGGTCGTCCGGCGGGAATCGATCGCAACCGAGGTCGTCGACACGACCGGCGCGGGCGACTCGTTCGATGCGGGGTTCCTCGCCGCTCGCCTCGCCGGCTGGCCGCTCGAGCGATGCCTCGCGCTCGCCGTTGCGTGCGGATCGCTGTCGACGCGGGCCGAGGGGGGCACGGCCGCCCAACCGACCCTCGACGAGGCGCTTGCCGCCCTGGAGCGGAGTGCGTGATCGCCCGTCACGCCGGGTCTCGATGATCGTCTGCGTCGCCGCGAACCCGTCGATCGACAAGCTGTTCGAGGTCGACGAGGTGCACGTCGGACAGATCCACCGTCCGCTCGCGTTCGTTCAGGTGCCTGGCGGCAAGGGCCTGAATGTCGCCAGGGCCGCTTACGCGCTGAGCGCCGACGTGACGGCGACCGGTCTGCTCGCCGGACACGCCGGACGATGGATCGCCGAGGCGCTCGCCGACGAGGGCGTCGCCGCCCGGTTCGCGTGGGTCGACGGCGAGACGCGGGCGTCGCTGTCCGTCGCCGCGCGGAACCACGTCGGCCTCACCGAGTTCTACGAGGCGGGCGCTGACGTCGGCCGCGAGGGCTGGGCGCGCCTGGAGGATCTGGTGGCCGAGCTTGTTGGCGACGCGGCGTGGCTGACGATCTCCGGCAACGCGCCGCCCGGAGCGCCTCGGGACGGCTACGCCAGGCTTGTCCGGATGGCGCGCGACGCGAACGTCCCGGTCGCGCTCGACGCGCGCGACGAGGCCCTCGCGCTCGCGGTCTCGGCGGGTCCCACCCTCGTGAAGGTAAACGCCGAGGAGGCCGGCACGCTGCTTGGCTCCGTCGTCGAGGGCGCGGAGGACGCCCGACGGGCAGCCGCCGCAATCCGGGAGCGGCTGCCAGCCGGCGCCGCGGCCATCGTTACGCGGGGCGCCGAGGGCGCGGTCGTCGCGTCGCCGGACGGGGCGATGCTCGCGGCGCAGCTGTACGCGCGCGGGCCGTACCCCGTCGGGAGCGGCGACGCGTTCCTGGCCGGCCTCGTGACCGGCCTCGAACGCGCCGACGGATGGAACGACGCGCTCCGACTGGCCCTGGGAGCTGCCGCCGCGAACGCCGAGACGCCCGGCGCCGGCCGCCTGGATCCCCGTCGCGCGCGCGCCCTTGCGGCAGACGCCGAGATCGTGCCCATAGAAGCATCCTGACGAACGCTCGTCACCGGATCCGGGCGACGTCGGCCTCGGATAGCCGCGGCCCGCGTCGTTCGCACGCGGCCTCGTAAACGTTCCAGGGTCGTTCCCGCTCTATCGGGCGTGGGGTCCGTCACGATATCGGCGGTGAGGCACGAACCAGGGGCGGCGCATGACTTCGACGCGCTCTTCCGCGACCACGCCGCTGGCTTATACCGCACCCTCTACGCCTTCACGGCGGGCCGGCGCGCAGTGGCGGAGGAGGCGACGGCGGAGGCGTTCGCACGAGCGCTGGCGCACGCCGACCGGATCCGAGACCCCGTCGCGTGGATCTACCGGACGGCGTTCCGTATCGCCGTCGGCGAGCTGAAGCGGGAGCGTCGCGCCGCACCCGAGCACCGACCCGAGGCCGGGCGAGGCGTCGACGAGGGGCTCGGGCGGCTCGTCGACGCGCTCCGGAACCTGTCGCCGAACCAGCGGGCCGCCGTGGTCCTGCGGTACGAGGGCGATCTGCCGGTCGACGAGGTCGCACGGCGGATGGGGATGAGCGCCGCGACGGTCCGGGTGCACCTGCACCGCGGGCGGGCCCGTCTGCGCGAGCTGCTGGGGAGCGAGGAGACCGACGATGCCTGAACGCTGGGAGCACGAGCTTCGGAAGCTCAGAAACCTCGACGCGCCCGAGGACCTCAGGGGGCGAGCCCTCGCGGGACCCAGGAGCGAGCCGGGTCGCCCGCCGCGCGAGCGGTTCGTCGCCGCCGCCGTCGCGCTCGCGGTGTTCGGGGTCGCCGGCTTGCTCGCGCTCCGGACGTTCGGCGCGACCCAGCCTGCGACGGACGGCACCCCGAGCGTCTCGACGGACGCCGTCGTGATCGAGCTCACCGACGCGGACGCGCCCTCGGCGACCATCCGGTTCGGCGACGACGTTCTGGACGCGGTGGACGGAGGGTATGAGTGGTGCGAAAGCGGCGCCTGCGTTGCCGGAGCGCCGTCGTTCGCGTTCTACCCGCCGGTCACGGAGTACGTGGTCGCGCCGCCCGGCTCGCCGATCGAGGTGCGAGGCGACGGGATGATCCGACGCTTCTCGTGGACGGTCGTCGACCTCAGCACACCCGCTGGCGTGCCGATCGAGTTCGAGGGTTCGACGGTCCCGAGCGAGAACGGCGTGTACGCGCTCGAGGTCGAGGCGACCTGGGACGCGGGCAGCGCGAACTTCTTCTTCGGAGTCCAAGCGCTGTCGAGCGTGAACGACGCGCCCGACGTCCTCGGGGTCGATTGCTCCGGTGGCGGGGCGCGCGTGGATACCGCGGTCGTCCGCACGCAACGCGACGGGCTGCACGTCTCGTTCAGCGGAACGGACGGGTACCGGGCGTTCGGGATCGTCGCCCCGGAGGGAGCGCCGGAGGGGTTCTTCGGAGTCGGCGGCTCGCTCCCCGAGCGGGGCGACCGGGCATGGGGGGTCCCGCCGGGGCGATGGGAGGTCGGCTGCGGTGGGGACGTCAGCCCCGGCGACGGGGCCGCCCCATTCGAGCTCATCGATCCCGACGACCACGCGGCGCCCGACCTGACATGCGAAGACGCCACCGACGAGCCGTTCACGTCGACCGTGACGTCTTCCACGCCGCACGGCGACGCCGCCGCCTCGATCGTGGCCGGGCTCGCCGACGGCGACCGGCTCCGAGAGGGCGGTTACGGCGCCGAGACGTTCAAGCTGGGTCCGACATATGTCGTCGACCGGAACGGCGAGGCCGTCGCACGGCTCGTGCTGTCCGGCAACGCTCCCACGTACGCGGGCACGCTCACGACATGCCCCCGCAGTGGGATCCGCTTGTCGATGGCGGCCACGGGCGAGGTCCCGCCGATCGTCGTGACGAGCCCACGTCCGGGCGACGCCGTGACCTCGCCCGTCACGATCGCCGGGACGGCCGACGTGTTCGAGGCGACCGTCAGCATCAGGATCGTCGACGCCGTCGGCAACGTGGTGGCCGAGACCTTTACGACGGCGACCTGCGGGACGGGGTGCCGCGGCGAGTTCTCCACACAGGTCCCGTTCGCCGTCGCCGAGGAGCAAGCCGGCGAGATCGTCGTCTACGAGGCGAGCGCCCAGGACGGCGGCCCGATCAACGAGGTGCGGATCCCGGTCACGCTGCTCCCGGGCGACAACCTCGAGGACGCCCGAGCGTTCGTGGGCCGATGGACGGACGACCAGGGCCAGTCCGTCCCCGAGGACGTGCTCACGGTCTACTTCGGTGCAGAGCACTGCTCATGGGGTGACATCGTGTTCCTGCGGCTCGGTACGAACGCCCGGACCGATCAAGACGCGCCAACGTACATCCGCGACACGACGGGCGAGCTCGCCGACCTCAGCCGCGGCACATGGGCGATCGTGCGCGACCTCCCGCGGGGCGCGGCCTTCGCGGGGATCCGGACGGGGGCGTGGGAGCTGTGGACCGATCCCTCGGATCCGGACGCGGTATTCCTCGTGAACGGCGACTCCGGGCGTATCGAACGGTGGCCCGCCCTTGAGTCAGCCGTCGCCTGCGACTGAGAGGGCTTCGGCCAGCTTCACGCCACGGCGCATCCGAACGAACGTGCCGTCCGCGCCGGACTCGACGGAGACATCGTCCATGCATGCTCGGATGACGCCGAGCCCACGGCCTCGATCGTCGTCGCGTCGCACGCGCCAGCGCCCGCGATCGCGCACGGACAGCTCGATCGTGTGATCCGAGAACCTGGCGTGGACAACGATCTCGCCGTCCACGGACCCTCCGTACGCATGCTCGACGGCGTTCGCGCACGCCTCTGAGCAGGCGAGCACGATGTCGTGCCGGTCCCCCGCTACGATCCGCGCGGACTCGAGCCATCTCGACAGGCTCGATCGCACGGAGAACAGGCTGGCCGGATCGGCGGGGACACGAGCCTCGAAAGGCACCGGCACCGGAACCAGACGCGCGGCGAGCACCGCGACGTCGTCCGACACCTCGTCCGGAACCAGCACGTCGAGCAGCCGGTCGCAGAGCGAGTCGACGCCGACGTCGCCGGTGGCCGCCACGACCTTCCGCAGGCGATCGAGACCATCGCGGATCGGAAGGTCGGGCCGGTCGATCAGCCCGTCCGTGTACAGCACCAGCGTGGATCCCGGTTCGATCGGACGGATCTCCGTCGCATAGGCCGTGGACGCGTCGAACCCCATCGGCCGATTCGCCGGTACGTCGACGAACGACACCTTCCCCGATGGGCCGATGACAAGTGGTGGCGGATGACCGGCGCCCACGATCCTGAAGACTGCCTGCGCGGGATCGGCGTCCACGTACAGCAAGGTTGCCATCCAGTCCGGATACACCCGCTGCAGGAGCGCGTCGATGTGCGACACGACGACCTCGGGGGGGTGGCCCTCCAGCGCGTACGCGCGGAGGGCCAGACGCAGCTGTCCCATCACAGTCGCCGCTTCGAGACCGTGCCCCGTGACATCCCCGATCACCAGCGCCACGCGCCCGCTCGGCAGCTCGATGACGTCGTACCAGTCCCCTCCGCAATCGAGGCCCACCTCGGCCGGAACGTAGCGAGCCGCCAGCTCGAACGTCGTCGACCGCGGCAGGTCCTGCGGAAGCAGGGCCCGCTGGAGCGTTTCCGCTATCCGGTGCTCCCGCTCGTAAGCCCGTCGTTCCGTGATGTCCTGCACGGTCCCGACCATGCGGACCGGCTCTCCGTCCTCGTACGTCAAACGCGCCTTGCCGTATAGCACGCGCGTCGTCCCGTCGTGCAACACGATCGGGTACTCGATGTCGGCGACCCGTCGCTGCCTTCTCCGGATCGCGCGCTCGACGTTCTCGCGGACGCGGTCCCGGTCGTGCGGCGGCACGAGCTCGATCGCCCGATCGAACGTGAGCTCGGAGCCCTCCGGCGCGTACGCATGGATCCGGTACATCTCGTCGGACCAGGAAACGACTCCGGTCCGCATGTCCCATTCCCAGCTCCCCACGCGCGCCAGCTCCTGCGCCTCCTCGAGCTGCGCATCGCTCCGACGCAGCGCGCGCTCGATGCGGCGGCGCTCGTCGACCTCGGCTGCCAGGCGCTCGTTCGCCTGGGTCAACTCGTCCGTGCGTTCGGCGACGCGGGACTCCAGCTCGGCCGCCCAGCTCCGGAGCGCCGCCCGGTCCCGCACCCGCTCCGCGACCAGCGCCGCGAAGAAGAAGGACGTGAAGGCGACTGACGCGTTGAACGCCTGCAGCGTCAGCATCCGTTCTGGGAGCGTGCCGTGCGCAAACGGCCCGAGCCGCTCGGCCGCTGCCCACGTCGCGATCACGGAGACGACGAGCGCGGCGGGTGCGGCGCCGACCTGCTGGAACCGCCACGCGGCCCAACCGAGCAGCGGCAGAACGAGGAACAACGGCGACGATGGTGCGGAGATGATCCCCACCATCGTGGCGAGCAGGACCGCCGCGAGCGCGGCGGCCTCGACCGCCCGACGCCATCGGATCGGCCGCAGGACACGCGCCGGGTGAAACGTCAGCAGGAACGGAGCGAACGCGAGGATCCCCATCGCGTCGCCGACCCACCAGACGGACCAGGCGCCCGGGACCTCGACCGCGTCGATGGACCCGGTCGCCACTAGCACGGCAACGCCGACGGTCGCGCTGATCGTCATGCTCAGCAGCGCCCCGACGAAGACGAGGGCGACCGCATCGCGCAGACGGTCGAGCTGGGGACGGAACCCCATGCGTGCAAGCAGCGTGGCGGCTACGAGCGGGGCGAGCGTGTTCCCCGCGGCCGTCGCGGCCGCGGCTCCGGGCGAGGTCGTGATCGGAACGTTGACGAGGAAAGCGCCGATCGCTACGCCTGGCCAAAGGCGGCGCCCCAAGAGCAGGAAGCTCGCGAGCGCGATCCCCGTCGGGGGCCACAGAGGCGTCACGTTCTCCTGGACGAGGGCCAGGCCGAGGCTCAGATCGGCCGCCACGTAGTAGACGGCGGCGAGGCCTGCTACGGCGACGAGGTCGGCCGGGCGACGAGGGAGTCCGAGCCGAACGAGTCCGCGCGATCGTGCCTCGGGAACGGTGTCGACCATCCTCGTTCGGCGCGGTCGCATCCCGCGAGGGTACGCCGTTGGCGAAGCTCGCGGTACCCATCGTGGGCGTCAGGTCGGCTGCCGTTCCGACGCGATCCGCCCGGGACGGGTGGTCGATCGTGGCCCGCCGAACGCGGTTCGCCGACATTCGGGGGTGTGGCTAGACTCCCCCGGGATGGCTCTCTTAAACGGATCATCGGAGCAACTCCTCCACGCGATCGAGGAGTTCGAACGCGTCGCCGACGGGCTCACGCCCGAGGAGGCGGCTCGCGGGTTCGACGAGGCGACGCTACAGGTCTTCTGGCAGCGCTGGCCGCACGTCAGCTCGTGGGCGGGCCAACTCTGGCGGCGCCTGAACGTCGACCTCGCTGACGCAGCGACGCCCGTCGAGGAATCAGAGCACCACGAGATCGGCGGCGAGGGCGGATGATCGCGACGCGGGAGGGCCGATGCCGAGCCTGAACGAGATCATGTCCCGTGACGTCTTCGCTGTCGCAGGAGACACGACGGTTGCCGAGGTCACTCGGGCGATGCTGAAGGGGCGGGTCGGCTCGGCCGTCGTGATGGAAGGACGGTTCCTCGCGGGGATCTTCACCGAGCGCGACGTGGTCCGCGCGGCCGCGTCGGGCGGCGACCTGAGCGCGGCCAAGGTCTCGGAGTGGATGACGCCCGATCCCGTCACCGCACCGCCGGACACCGACTCTGAGGATGCTGCCGAGTCGATGATGGCGCAGGGGTTCCGTCACCTGCCGGTCGTCGACGGCAACAACCTGGTCGGGATCGTCAGCCTGCGAGACATCCTGCGGACCCACGTCCGCCGCGCCGGCTAGATCGCCGGGCGCTCTTTCGCCCACGGCCGGACGCGCTCGTACGCCGCGCCGGCTTGGAACACCGCCACGTCGTCGTACGTCTTGCCGACGATCTGAATGCCCGTCGGGACGCCGTTCGAGGCAAGGCCCGATGGCACCGCCAGCACCGGTGATCGGTTGCAGATGTTGAACGCGTACGAAATGAACGCGTCGTCGACATCCGTGTGCTCGACGCCGTCGACCTCATACCCGTGATCGACGTAATCGTTACCGGCGACGAACCCCGTCACCGCAACCGTCGGACAGATCAGGACGTCGTAGCGATCCAGTATCTCGCCGAGCGAGCCGGAGATACGCGCCTCGAGCTCGAGCGCATCGTACGCGCTCGTCGTCGCCGCGACGGCAGCGTACTTCTCCGCGAGGTCCCACGCGTACGCCGTGTACTCGTCACGCCGCTCGGGATGCGCGAGCATGTCGGCCACGAACATCTGCGCCCAGTGCGTGTACGCCGCGCGCCGCAGGTCCTCGAGCCGCCACGGAAGTTCGACCTCCTTCACGACGGCGCCCGCCCCGCGGAAGGCATCGGCCGCTGTCCGGGTGTTCGCGACAACCTCCGGATCGACGTCGAAGCAGCCGAGGTCGACCGACAGCGCGACCCGCCAGCCATCGATGCTGCCGAAAGCATCGGGGATCGTCGGCGCCGGACGGACGGATGCGCCGTCGCGAGGGTGCGGCCCGGAGAGCTGGTTTTGGAACAGCGCCACGTCCGCGACCGTGCGCGCCAGCGGGCCGTCCGAGCAGTAGTGGTCGAGGTTCCACGGCGGATCGCCCGGGTTGCGGCCGAGGGGCGGCTTGAACCCGACGACCCCGCAGAACGACGCTGGAATCCGGATCGATCCGCCGATGTCCGAGCCGCTGGCCAGCGTGGTCGAGCCGGCCGCGAGCGCCGCGCCCGAGCCGCCAGAGGACCCGCCGGGCGTGTACTTCGGGTTCCAGGGGTTCCGCGTGATGCCCCACAGCTTGGAGTGCGTCCACCCAGCGGTCGAGAACTCCGGCGTGGTCGAGCGAGCATGAACGATCGCGCCCGAGGCGAAGATCCGTTCGGCGACCGGCGCGGTGTGGTCGGCGACGACCCCTCGCATCGTGAGCGAGGCGTTCTCCCAGGGCCAGCCCTCGACGGCGACCTCGTCCTTCAATGCGACGGGGATCCCCTCGAGAGGTCGCGGAGCTGGACCGTCGCCCGCATACCGCCGCTCCGCTTCCTTCGCCTGCTCCAGCGCCTGGTCGAAGAACGTGTAGGTGAAGGCGTTGATCACGGGCTCGACCCGCTCGGCCCGCGCGATCACGGCAGACACCAGCTCGACGGGCGACAGGTCCCGGCTCCGGAAGCGCGCCAACGCGTCGGAGGCTGAGAAGTAGTGGAGCTCGTCGTCAGGCATCGCTCAGCTTCTCCACGTCGTCGCGTTGACGCGTCTCCGCATACATCGATGAGCGTGTTTGGGCCGCGTCACCATACGCCGATCCGCCCCTTCACGACGATCAACGTCGCACGTACCTTCTCCCGACGTTCGGGCATCAGACCGGCGGGATCGTCGCTGAGCACTACGAGATCTGCGTCCTGGAGCGTCCGAACTGAGCGCCGGACGAAGCCCGCGACGAATCATCGTTCGCAGCGGATATGCACGCGACGACCGTTTCCCGAGTACATCCCTATACGCCTCTCCCTCAGCCAAAAGGAAGGCAGGTTGTGTCACTGGGACGATCCTATGGGACGACATGTTGTCCAGGGCGGACGCATCGGGCAGCGTGCAGTGCTCGATCCGATGACGTCTCCTTGTGTCCGCCCCGCCCGGCGGCCTACGGGCCCGGGCGGGCTCTCAGGCAACGCGTGGGCCGGTCACAGCGCCGGCGAAAGATCCGTCGCGCTCGGGGTCGCGGGCGCCGGGGATGAACATGAACCCGATCGTGACCGCGGCGCCCGCGACGCCGGCGACGATCAAGGTCACGTCGACGCCGAACGCAGCCGCGGCCGGGCCCACGATCGCGAACGAGAGCGGCACGCCGGCGATCGAGATCAACCAGTCGAGGCTGGTGACCCGGCCGAGAAGCCTCGAGGGGACCAGGCGCTGCACCATCGTGATCCAGATCACGATCAGCAGGGTGATGCTCGCCTCGGCGATCAGTGCCACGAGCATCGCCTGCCACAACCGCGTGACGATCCCGAACCCCGCCGTCATGAGCATCCCGACCGCCCAGGCGACGTACAGGACGCTGATCGGCCGGCGTGGCAGCGAGCCGAGCTGCCCCATCGCGAGCGCCGCCCCCACGGACCCGACACCGCCAGCGCCGAACACCAGACCGAGGGCCGCGGCCGAGCCGTGCAGCTCGTTCTTGACGACGAACGGGACGAGCACCTCCCACGGTCCCCACGTGACGAGCAGGCTCAAGGTGGCGGCGACCATCGCGGCCCAGAGCCACGTACGCTGCCGAACGTACCGGAAGCCGATCCTCAGATCCGCCCACACGGACCCGCGCTCCTCGTCGGCCGGGCGCGCGCGACGGATGCGCATCGAGGCGATCGTCACGGCGGAGACCGCGAACGTGCCGGCGTCAACGATGAAGGCCCATCCGGCTCCGATCGCCGCGACGACGACGCCACCGACGACCGGACCGATCAACGTGTACGAGACCGGACGCACGAACTGCGCGAGCGAGTTCGCCTCGACAAGCAGGTCATCGGGCACGATCGTCGGAACGATCGACGAGAACGCCGGACCGAAGATCGCCTGACCCGCGCCGTAGACGACGGCGATCGCGACCAGCCGCGCGGGCGTCAGCGCGTCCGTGAGGGCGAGGATCCCGATCGCACCGATGGCGGCGCCACGGATGACGTCGCCCGCGATCATCAGGTGCCGCCGATCCATCCGGTCCGCGAGGACGCCGCTGCCGAGCAGGAGCAGCACCTGCGGGGCGCTCCACGCGAGCCCCACCATCGCGAGGAGCGTCGGCGAGCGCGACAGCTGGTAGGCCTGCCACGCGACCGCAACGGTGTAGATGCCGTCGCCCACCATCGAGACGGTGAGCCCCGTCCACATCAAGGCGAAGTCGCGGATCCTCAGCGGTCGGAGGATCCCGAGCCGATCCATCAGGTCTCGGGCGGCAGCCACCGGTCGAGGATACGAGCGAGGACAACCGCCAGAGCCCCGAGCCATCCCGGGACGCGCTCCTCAAGGCCGCGCTCGGGCGTCCCGAAGCCTTCAGGGACGTCACCCGAGGAACGAACCCGGCATGGATGCCGCCGACCTGCTGCGCTACGCCGTCGAGAGAGGTGCGAGCGACCTCCACCTCTCGGCCGGCAGCGTGCCCTTCATCCGCGTCGATGGCGAGCTGCTCCCCGCCGCGTTCCCCGTGCTGGACGCCGGCGAGACCCAGGCGATCGCTCACGCCCTGATGCCGCTGCACAAGCGCGAGGAGTTCGCCCGCACCAACGACGCCGACTTCGCATACACGCTGGACGCCGTCGGGCGGTTCCGCGTCAACGTCCTCCGCCAACGCGGCACGGTGTCGCTCGCGATCAGGCAGGTGGCCACCGAGGGTCAGACCTTCTCCGAGCTCCAACTGCCGCCGGTCGTCCAGACGCTCTGCGAGTCCAAACACGGGCTCGTGCTGGTGACGGGTCCTACCGGCGCCGGCAAGACCACGACGATCGCCGCGATGATCGGCTTTATCAACCGCACGCGCCGCGCCCACATCGTGACGATCGAGGACCCCATCGAGGTCGTGCACTATGACGACCTCTCGATGATCTGGCAGCGTGAGGTCGGATCGGACACCCAGTCCTACGGGGCGGGGCTCAAGCAGGCCTTGCGACAGGACCCTGACGTTATCTTCCTCGGCGAGGTCCGCGATTCCGAGTCCGCGATGTCGGCTGTCCAAGCGGCGCAGACCGGACACCTGGTCCTGTCGACGATGCACACGACCGACGCCACCGAGACGGTCCATCGCTTCGTTGAGCTGTTCCCGAACCGCGAACAGGACGCGGTCCGCAATGCTCTCGCCGGCGCGCTCCGCGGGATCGTGTCGCAGCGGCTCCTCGAGCGGATCGACGGCCGCGGTCGAATCCCCGCGGTGGAGATCCTGATCAACAACGGCCGCGTCACCGACCGCATCGTCGATCCGGACGCGGGCGACCTCGTGGACGTGATCGCCGAGGGCCGGTACGACGGCATGCAGACGTTCGACGAGGCGCTGATCGAGATGGTGCAGACGGGCGTGGTCGCCGAAGACGACGCCCGCGCGGCTGCGACGAACCCGCACGATCTCGGCCTTGCGCTCGCCGGGGCCCAGCACGCCTCGCCGGTCGCGCAGGGGGCCTGAGGCATGCAGCCCGCAGCCGGCTGGAGCGACGAGGCAGGCTCCGGCGACGAAGCCGGGGCGCCGCTCCCAGTCCTCACGGCGCTGGTCTGCGAGCTCAGAGCGGCAGATGAAGGCGTGACCAACGAGGTGAGCGCCTCCCTCCGCGAGCGGATCTACGAGATCCTCGGGGCGCACGGCGCCGAGGTCGACCCGGTCCAGGGCAACCCCGACGCGACCGCCGCGGTGTTCGGACCCGACGTGGGTGACGCCGACGGCACCTGGCGCGCCGTCGTGGCGGCGTCTGACGTGCGCGACGCGGTCGCACAGGCGATGGACGAGGTTGTCGTTCGGGTCGGGGTGGCCGCGTCGGACGTGGACCGGGACCCAGCCAGCCTGGGTCTGTGGCGCACGCACGTGGTCGATGTCGCGACGGGGCTCCAACTGACCGCGGCGAGCGACGAGGTGATCCTGAACGCGGCCGCGTACGGACGCGTCACGGGGTGGGTCGAGGCCGAGGTCGCCCAGACCGGTGACCCGCGAGGGGACACGTTTCGCCTGCTCGGGGTCGCCCCTTCGATCTCAGCGCCCGACGCGCTACCCGAGATCGAGCCCGAGATCGAGCCCGAGGTCGAGCTGGAGGTCCCCTCCTCGGAGTTCGAGCCCGACCTGTCGCTCGACGCCGACCCCTGGGCGGGCCTCGAGGCGGCCCACGCCGCCGAAGCCGTCGACGCCGACGAGATCGACTCGGGTGAGCTGACCGAGCCCGAGGCCGCGTTCGAACCCGAAACGAGATCCGCGCCCGAGGCCGTGACGGAGACCGACGATGAGGTCGCGGAGGAGATCCAGGAGGAGATCGGCGACTCGGCCGCCGAGGGAGCGCAGGAGCCCGCGTGGCGCCTGGTTGGGCGGGACGTCGAGCTCGAGGAGCTGCGGTCGGCGTACGCCGAGGTGCACGAGACCGGCCGTCCGAGCGTCGTGTCGCTGCACGGCCCTGACGGGATCGGCAAGACCGCGCTCGTTGCGACGTTCGCCGCGGGCCTCGACGGCCCGTCCGTCATCCCGCTCGACTGTCCGTCTCTCGAGCTGGGTGGTGCGACCAGACCGCTCGTGTCCCTTATCGAGACGCTCGCCGGCGTCGACGCGACGTCCGACACGGACGCCGTCCGCGATGCGATCCGACCGCTCCTGGCGGACGACGCGCACGCCGACGCCGACCGGCTTGCCTCGCTGTTGACAGCCGACGGGCACGCGCTCGCAACGGAGGTCCGTCCGGCGCTGGAGCGACTGCTCGCGGCGTCCGCGCGACACGCGCCGGTCGTGCTCGTCGCGGACGAGGCATCGAACCTCACACGTGGGACCGTCCGCACCCTCGTCGAGCTGGTCCACGACGGCGGAGTGGCCGTGCTTGCGGTGATCGTCCACGACGGCCGCGTGCCGCTCCGCGCCGACCGGGAGGTGGCCGTCCGCCCGCTCGCGCCGGATGCGATCGCCGAGATCGCGGACGCGATGGTGGGGCACGGCGGTCTGGCGTCCGAGGCGCGCGACGCGATCATCGCAACGTCGCAAGGGAACCCGCTCGCTGCCCAACAGATAGTGGCGATGCTCCTGGACGATGGATACCTGCGGTGGGAGTACGGACGATGGGTCGGCACCGTCGATCTCAACACGCTCTCGCTACCGACCGACGTCCGAGCGCTCGTCGATGCGCGCATCGATCGTCTCGACGCGGCCGACCGGGACCTGCTCGCCACCGCGGCGGCGTTCGGCGACACCTTTCCCGTCGCGGGCGTCGCCTCCGACGACGACGCGGACGCGCGCATCCGGCTCGACGCCCTGGCCGAGCGCCGCTTCCTCGCCCTCATCGACGACTCCCACGCCGCGTTCGCACACCCCTCGATCCGCCGGACCGCGGCCGGCGAGGATGCGCAGAAGCATCACCGCGCGGCGACGTGGCTGGCCGCCGCCGGCCACGGACGCGGTCCCGCCGGCGCGGAGCTGATCGGCTCCCGGCTCGCGGTCGCGGCGCGCTCGACGGGCGACACGGCCCTCGCCCGACAGGCAGCCGCCTCGCTGCTAAAGGCGGCGGAAGGGTCAGCGGCGCTCGGCGACGACGACGCGTCCCTGGACCTGCTTCGGGCCGCGACCGGGCTGCTGCCGCCCGATGACGCGACGCGGACGGACCTCCTCCTCGAGACCGGACTCCGGATCGCGCGACGCGGCGACGCGTTCGCCGCCGAACGCGCCCTTGCCCAGGCGGCTCTGGCAGCGCGCACCGCCGGCGAGGCGGCCGGCGAGGCGCGCGCTAACGTCCTCCGCGCCTCGGTGCGAACGACGGTCGGCGCCAGCGAGCAAGCGCTCGAGGCCCTTCGCGATGCCGCCGACGCGGCGACTGC
>JBKPHM010000117.1:0-19056 GCA_046729855.1 Actinomycetota bacterium
GGATCCATGTCGGCCGGGTACCACTGCGGCGCCGCCCAGATCGGCGCCAAGACGTTGAAGGAGACGATGTCGATGTTTCTGTCCGCCGGCGCCGCGGCTGCCGTCCCGGGAACGAACCAGGAGCAGAGCGCCACCACCACGATGGTCGCGGCGGCGAGGGAACGCTGGATCCGAGCTCGGAAGACCATGTCTCATCTCTCCTATCCGCAGGCTCCGACCGGTCGTGCGCGCCAGGGGCGACGACGCATCGGTCGCTTCGCGAACATCGGCTGAACCCTCGCCGTCGCGCCGACCCCGGGTGGCGCGCCGTGTCGGGTTCGTGTTGACTAGGCGGACCCTAACCCGATGAGGAGAACGATGCGAACCGCCGCCGTCCCTCGCCCCGTTCGCCCGATCGTCGTCGCCGCGTCCGCCGCCCTGCTCGCCGCCGCCTCCTGGCTCGCGCCCGCCACCGAAGCGGACGCGGGGACCGGCGGCGATCCCGTGGTGGTCGCGGCCGGCGACCTCGCCTGCCAGAGCCTGCCAGACCAGCAGGGGACTGCGACGTGTCAATCGGGCGCAGTCGCGGACCTGATTCGGGAGCTCGACCCGGACGCGTTTCTCGCGCTGGGTGACCTCCAGTACAGCGACGGGAAGCTGCGCGAGTTCCTGCGGGTGTGGGACGTCCAGTTCGGTGACCTGCGCGACATCACGTATCCGATCCCGGGCAACCACGAGTACGGGACGACCGACGCGGCGGGGTACTTCGAGTACTTCGGCGCTGCTGCGCATCCGCCGCATGGCTACTACTCGTTCGACATCGGGACGTGGCACGTCATCGCGCTGAACTCCGCGATCTGCGGGGACGACCCGGGATGCCGTCGGGGGTCGCCGCAGCACGACTGGCTCCTCGCCGATCTGGCGGCGAACGCGGACCACATGTGCACGCTCGCGATGATGCACCACCCGCGCTACGACTGGCGGCCGTGGCAGAAGTGGGTCGTCGACGACGGGACGACGCTCTACGGCGGGTACTCGACGGATCCGGTCGTCCCGTTCTGGCGGGCGCTGTACCGGCACGGCGTCGAGCTCGTGCTCAACGGAGACAACCACCTGTACCAGCGGTGGGCGCCGCAGGACGCGGCCGGGAACGTGGTCGACGGTGGCACGGTGCAGTTCACCGTGGGGACCGGCGGGCGGATGCTGTACTCGTACGGCCGCCCGCCCCGGCCCGAGAACCTCGTGGAGACGCAGAACGACGCGTTCGGCGTGCTGATGCTGACGCTCCACGACCGCTCGTACACGTACGAGTGGAAGTCGGCCCCCCGGCAACCGGACTACGAGGACACCGGAACGGTCGCCTGCTCGGCGTAGTCGCCCGGCTCGACCGGGTAGAACGCTACCGCTTCGCCGGTTCGCGCGGGCGCACCGCCACCGGCATCGGCCGCGTCGGCGGCAGCTCGACCGCGGCCGGTCCGGCCTTCGTGCCCTCGACGTTCATTCGAGGCAGCCACTTCAGCCACGTGGGCAGGTACCAGTTCCAGTCGCCGAGCAGCCGCATGCTCGCCGGGACGAGGAGCGACCTTACGAGCGTGGCGTCGAGCAGGACCGCGACCGCGAGGCCGAACCCCATCTGCTGGAAGCTGACCAGCCGGCCGGCCGCGAACGCGCCGAACACGGTGACCATGATCAGGGCCGCCCCCGTGATGATCCCCGCCGTCGTGCGCAGCCCGTAGGCGACCGCCTCCGTGTTGTTCCGGCTCTTGTCGTACTCCTCGCGGATCCGGGTCAGCAGGAAGACGTGGTAGTCCATCGACAGGCCGAACAGGATCGAGAACAGGAACAGCGGCAACCAGGCCTCGATCGCCTCGACGCGCTCGAACGGGAACCCGATCGCGTTGAAGAACCCGATGCCCCATCCCTTCTGGAACACGATCGTGACCGCCCCGTACGCCGCGGCGACCGACAGCAGGTTCATCACGATCGCCTTCACGGGGACGACGATCGATCGGAACACGACCGTGAGGAGGATGAACGACAGGGAGAGCACGAAGGCGAGCACGATCCACTGGTAGCTGTCGGCGATCGCCAGGAAGTCGACGAACCCGGCGGTGTTCCCGCCCACGTTGACCTCGACGTTGTCGACGCCTCTGAACGCGGCGGGCACGATCTCCTCCCGCAGCTCCCGGATCGTCTCGAAAGCAGCGTCGTTAAACGGATCGCCGGACAGGTACGCCGATAGGACGAGCGCCCTGCCGTCGTCGGCCTGCGCCGTCGTCGTCTGGGTCGAGAACCCGCCAGCCTGGATCACCGTGCGCTGCAGGTCGCGGACCGCTTGTTGTACGTGCGGGAGGGTCACGTCGCCGGAGACCACGATCTGCACCGGGTCCGTCACGCCGCCGGAGTTGAACTCTCGCACGAGTGTCATGAACGCCCGCTTGGACTGGAACTCGTCCGGGAGCGCGCTGATGTTGTTCGACGTGCCCCGGTGGAGCTGGAAGTAGAACGCTCCGAGCGATCCCAGCACGAGCACGCTCCCGATCAGGAAGACGGCCGGACGGGCCATCACCGTTCGCGTGATTCGGTCCCAGAACCCGCCCTGCGGATCGGGCGCCGAGTCCACCCGGGCGCGCCGGGACAGCCGCGGCCAGTTGATCCGGTCGCCGAACAGACCGAGGAGCGCCGGCAGGAGCGTCATCGAGGCCGCGATGGCCGCCAGCGTGACCAGGATCGCGCCGCCGGCCAGGCTCCGGAACATCGACACAGGGATGATCAGCATCCCGAGCAGCGCGAGGACGACCGTGATGCCGCTGAAGAACACGGCCCGGCTGGCCGTCGCGCCCGATCGCCGGATCGCGTCGAGCTTGGGCAAGCCCTTCTTCCGCTCCTCGCGGTACCGGGAGACGATGAACAGCGAGTAGTCGATGCCGACCGCCAGGCCGACCATCGAGATGATGTTCTGGACGAACAGATTGAACTCCCAGAGCTGGCCGACGACCGCGGCCAACCCGAGCGCGACGGCGATCGCGAGCATGCCCATCACGACGGGGAGCAGCGCTGCCACGATCGCACCGAACACGACCACCAGGACGATCAGGGCGACCAGCAGTCCGATGCGCTCGCCCTTCGCCATGTCCTGCTCGACGATCTCCATCATGTCGGCGAACATCGCGGCCTGCCCGGCGACCTGTACGGAATACGTGTCGTTCTCAGCTGCGGCGGCGACCTGGCGCAGCTCCGCGACGATGTCCTCCGACTGGTCAGCGATGGGCACGGCGACGAGCGTCGTTCGACGATCGATCGACATCAGCGAGCTCGCTTGTTGCATCGCATCGAACCCGCTGTACGGCGGCGTCGCCAGCTCGGAGCGCGCGGCGCGCGTCACGGCGGCCTCGATCGCGCGCACGCCGAGGTAGAACTGGAGGTTGCCGCGCTCGGCCGTCGGATGCGACAACAGGATCAACGCCTCTGGCGGGTCCGGCGATGGTGACTCCGTGGCGGACGCGCCGGTGGCGGCGCCGAGCTGTTCCGGCGTCAGGATCTGCGCCTGGAACCCGACCGGCGTCGCGTCCGCGACGCGCTCGTCGAGCTCGGCGATCACCTGCGTCGCGTCCACGCCCGGCCGGAGCTGCAGCAGGACGAACACGCCGTGCAGGTCGGGCGTGAACAGCCGCTGCTGGAGAGCCAGGGCGTCCGTGTACGTGAGGACCGGCCCGGCGAGCACGTCGGGACCCAGGGTCTCGATGTCGGCCTTGAGCCCCTCGACGAACTCCGCGTAGGCCGGGGTCCACGCCGTCTCCGAACGGACGACGAAGAACTCGGTGTCGGACTCGGCACCGCCGAACCGTTCGTCGAGGACCCGTTGGGCGCGGGCCGATTCGGGGTCGTTCGTGAACGCCATGTCGTCGGTCAGGACGCCGTCGAGCAGCGTCGCGCTCAGGTACCCGACCATCACGAGCACCGCAGCCCAGGCGGCGATGGTGCGCCAGGGGTGCCGGCCGGTGGCGGCCGCCAAGGTCTCGGGGTTGAGCCTCATGGGAACCCTCCCGTCGAGAGATACCCCGACACGCTCCGACACGGCCGCGGGGCTCGGGAGGGTCTATCGGCCGGGTTCCCGCGGGACCTCGTTGGTTCCGGCTGTTAGCCTCGATACCTGGACTACGCCACGTTCGTCGATCACGTCCGGCGAGACGGCCGGCGGCTCGCAGGCGTCGCAGCCGGGAACCTGTCGACGGCCATCCCAAGCTGTCCCGGATGGACGATGGACGTTCTGGTCCGCCACGTCGCCGAGGTCTACGAGCACAAGATCACTTGCACGCTCCTCCAACGCGCGCCGGACCCGTGGCCGCCCGAATGGCCGGCCGATCGCGACCCGGTGGAGTGGTTCACCGACGCGCAGGGGCGACTCCTCCAGATGTTCGAACGGAGCGGGCCGACGACGCCGTCCGCGACGTGGTGGCCGCCCGATCAGACCGTCGGCTTCTGGGCCAGGCGGATGGCGCACGAGACGGCGGTGCACCGTGTGGACGCCGAGCTCGCCGTCGGAACGCCGACGCCCGTCGACGCCGAGCTGGCCGTCGACGGCGTGGACGAGATCCTGGTGATCATGCTCGCCGGCGACTGGTCCGAGGAACCGAACGACGCGGCGACGGGGCAACGGGTGGCCGTCGCAACGGATGGGGGCGCGTGGAGCGTCACCCTCGACCGGGAGTCCGTGACCGTCGAGCCGGACGCTCACGATGTCGATGCGAGGCTCGAGGGGGAACCGTCGGACGTGCTGCTGTGGCTCTGGGGACGAGCGCCGGACGAACGCGTCACCCGCTCCGGTGACACAGACGCGATCCGTCTCCTCCGCTCGAGGCTCGTCCTGGCGACGCAGTAGCCGAGACGGTTCGACGTCACGCCGCTCGCAGGATCTCGTGCAGCCGCTCGGCGAACTCCTGCGGATCCGATCCCCACCCGCCGTGCCCGCCGGGCAGGTACGCCACGGGTGTGCCGAGGCGCCCGGCGAGCGCGATCGCTGCCCGGCACGCCGCTTGCTCGCCGGAGGTCTCGCCCGCGGCGCCGACGATCCGCGTCGGAGCGCGCCGGAGCGCATCGATGTCCGGGACGTACCCGGCGATCTGCTGAATCTCGTGCGCGACGAACAGCTCGAAGTTACCCGTCATCCTCGCCATCATCTCCTGGGCCTCCGGCGAGGGCGGAGCTTGCTCCATCTCCTCGCTGTACTTCGGTCCGCCCTCCTCGACGGCGGCTCCGAACACGCCCATGGCGGGAAAGGCACCCGCCGCGCGGTAGGTCTCGTCGACCTGGCGAAAGGACGCCCGCCACCGCTCGGCATCGGGCAGGAGCTCCATGAGGGGTGGCTCGTGCGCCACCATCGTGCGCAGGAGATCGGGGTGCCGCACGACCAGCTCCAGGCCGATCGTGCCACCGCCGCTGTTCCCGTACACGTACGCGGACTCGTCGCCCGCTGCCTCGAGGACCGCGGCCGCGTCGTCCGCGTGGAGCGACACCGGGATGTCCTCGGGCTCCCCCTCCAGTGGGCTCCGCGAGTGGCCGCGCTGGTCATAGCTCACGACCGTGTACCGGTCGGCCAGCCGGCCGGCGAGATCGGTGAACACGCCGGCGTCGGTCGGCCCGCCGGTGATCAGCAGGAGAACCGGGCCCGTCCCTCGGGTCTCCGTGTGCAGCGTCGCGCCCGGTACCTTCACGGTCCTCACGTCCACGGCGGTCGAGCTCATCTGCGTCCCCTCTCACGCTCGAGTCCCATCCCGGACGATACGACCGAGGCGCGAGCCGGAACTCATCGGCTGCGGCCGGTGGCCGTAGCGCCCGTGCAGTACGTTCGCCGGCGTTGCGTGGTCTCACCCGTGTGACACGACGAGCCGATCGCCTCAGTCGGCCCAGCGGACGAGGATCCTGCTTCGGACACCCGGGAGCGGCAGGGACGCCGCTTCGGCCTCGACCGCATCGCGTGCCGCGGGCGTGAGCCGGCGCCAGGGCTCGACGTTCACGATCGCCTCCGCGCGCCGCCACGTCCCGACGATCTCGCCGTCGACCAGGACGGCGCCCGGCCAGACGCGCGACGTCCAGAGCGCGCGGCGACGGTCGGCGCGAGTGATCAGAAGCTCGCGATCGGCTCCCTGAAGGAGGAAGTAGGCGTCGCCACTCGGGAGGAGCCTTGCGGCGGCGGCGGGTCGCGGGGCCATGCGGAGCGTTGGCTCGTCGCGGGAGAGGATCCACGCATCGCCGACCGGGGTTCGCACCGGGGTCAGCGACCTGCGCAGCGCGTCGAACGCCTCGAGGCACCAGCGCGGCCCGATCCCCGACCACCGGGCGAACCCGCCGGGCGTGGCGGGGCCGTAGATGTGCAGGTACCGGCGGGCGAGCTCGAGGCGGGCGTCGAGTGGGTCGACGTCGGGCGGCGGCACCGTCCAGATGGTGGGCTGCCGCGCCCCCTCCCACCGGATCAGAACGGTTCCGGTCGCCGCGGCGTATCGAAGGGAGTTGGGCTGAACGCCGAGCGCGCGACCGGCCTGGCCGTAGGGCATCCTCCCGCCGTCGCGGCCGTCGAGGAGGGCGCGCAGTCGAGCCGCCAGGTCCTCCGCCCTGCGCCGTCCCCGCGCATCGTCGGGCAGTAATCCGAGCGAGAACGGGGCGATGTCGCGTGCCGCGACGACGAAGACGGTGAACCGCGGCCCCCAGAGCTGGACCAGGGATGGGTGCTCCCAGGTGGATGGCCCGGTCCTCTGAACGCGCGCGTGGATCGACAGGAGCGCGGCCCGCGGCATGCTGTCCTGCAGGCCCGCCCACGCCGCACGCCGGAGGGAGCGCGGTCCGGGTGGCAGCCGCTCGTCGAGCGCGCCGACGCGCCGTCGGAACGCAAGAACCTGCGATCGCGTGACCTCGAGGCGAGACGTGGTCACCTCACACCTCGGTCAGTCCCACAGGTCGACGTGTGGCAGCCCGGCGACGCCGAGCGTCTCGTCCAGCTCGGCGAGTGGTAGACGTCGTGGGCGAAGACCCGCAGGATCGCCAGCCGCCCCTCGGACATCGTCCCAAGGACGTCGCGTAGGCGCTGGTCGTACTGGGGCCAGTTGCTGGAGGCGGATCGACGGCATCCCGTTGCTCGTTGGCTGGTGGAGGTGGGAGGAGGTTACCCGACACCACGCAACGAGATCGAGGGACCGAGATCGATGGACCGAGGCCGCCCACTCACACGTCTGCATCGCCGCACGTTAGCCGGGCGGGGTCCGAGAGCGATTGCCGGGATTTTACCGATGAGGGTCGTGGGCAGTAGGTTCGTCCCCTCAGCGGGCGACCGGGCGCGTCGTGAGCGCGCCGGAAAGGGGAGCGACGTGCCGTCGCGTCCTCGCGGTCCGTTCTCGATCCTCGTCGTAGTGGCCCTCGCGCTGCTGGTCATGGGATCATCTCCCGCGCAAGGGCAGTCCGGATCCGCCGACTTCGTCTTCCAGGGCGAGGGCCTCGCCCTGCAAGAAGACCTCGATCTTCGAACGGGCTCCGTCGCGCCGACCGCGAATCAACGACGGCTGGTCGAAGCGATGGGTGCGCGTGCGGCGTGGAACATCTTCGGGACGCCGCAGTCCCTGGCCCCGCGGGCGGGCGGGTACCTCTCAACCGGCTTGTCGCTCGACGAGGTCACCGCTGCGCGGCAATGGATCTCATCGAACCGGGATCTCTTCCGGCTTTCCGCGGCGGGCCTCGAGAATCTGCAGCTGATCCGCAACGCGCCGATTGGCCCGGGGCGGGCCGTGACCTTCCAACAGACGTTCGGTGCCTTGCCGGCGGGCCTCGACGGAAGAATCACTCTCGCCGTCGGCGGCGGCAAGGTGGCCTACGTCTCGTCCTCGCTGGCGCCGTACGCTTCGATCTCGGACGCCGCGCCGGTTTCCGCGCAGCGCGCGATGCAACTGGCCGGCTCCCGTGCCGGCCGCCCCTTCTCGTTGGACGCGATCTCGGGCTTCCAGCTCCACGGTCGTGACGCCGAGATGACGATCCAGGGCTTCACCGGTCCCCAGACGGCGCTGCTGGTCGCCGTGCCGACGCCGCGCGAAGGCGTTCGCCCCGCATGGCTGACGCAGCTGATCGACACGGGCGCGCCATTCGGCGTCGCGACCTACATCGACGCGCGCACCGGGGCCACGTTGGCACGCGAGAGCCTCGTCGACTACCTGAGCGACAACCCCGAGTGGGAGGTCTTCCCGGCAAGCCCGCCGCTCGACTACTCCTCGACTGACACGCGGGACGTCTGGTGCTGGACCGCAACGGCCGCGTGTGACCTGGTCGTTGGTACCCCGTCGTCGCCCAACCCGTGGGATGTCGTGCCGCCGAACGTCGGCGTCACGAACACCTCGATCGGCAACAACGCCGAGTCCTACGAGAACTGGAACACGGACAATCCGTTCAAGGTCGGGCACGATCCCGCCACCGAGTCGCCGACACGAGAGTACCGCTACCCGTGGACCAACCAGTGGTTCGAGGAGCGATGCAACCCGTCGGTGTTCACGTCACCGGCACGTAACGACATCGACGCAGCGATCGCGAACCTGTTCGCGATGCACAACCGGATGCATGACTTCGCGTACGAACTCGGGTTCCGGGAGGCAACCTTCAACCTCCAGCGGCACAACTACGGTCTCGGTGGAAAGGATCAGGACCCCGAGATCGGCAGCGCGCAAGCCGGCGGCATCGTCGGCGGGCCGCCTGGGTTCACCGCGCGGGACAACGCGAACCAGATCACACCGAAGGACGGGCTGCCGCCGAACACGAACATGTACCTCTGGCAGCCGATCCCCGGTGGCTTCTACGCGCCGTGCGTCGACGGCGACTTCGACATGAGCGTGATCGCTCACGAGTACACGCACGCGATCACGAACCGCATGATCGGCGGCCCGAACGCGGGCATCCGCGGTCACCAGGGCGGCGCGATGGGCGAGTCCTGGTCCGACTCGTCGCCGTCGAGTACCTCAACAGCAACGGCTACGTGCCCCTGGCGGGGGAGAACCCGTTCGCGGTCGGTCCGTACGTGACGGGTGACCACATCACCGGCATCCGCAACTACGGGATGAACGCGAGCCCGCTGAACTACTCGGACGTGGGCTACGACGTGACCGGTCCGCAGGTGCACGCCGACGGTGAGATCTGGAGTGCGACCAACTTCGACCTGCGCGCCGCCATGGGTCACCAGATCTGGCGGCAAGTGATGTTCGACGCGTTCCTGTTGATGCCGTCGGAAGTGAGCATGCTGGACGCTCGGGATGCCTACCTGGCGGCCGATCAGGTCCGGTACGGCGGGACGCATCAGGCCGCGATGTGGGAGGTGTTCGCTCGTCGCGGCTTCGGCAACACGGCGTCCACGAACACGAACGCGGACACCGACCCCATCCCGAGCTTCGCGTCGCCGATGCAGTCCGAAACGACGGTGACGTTCGATCCTCGAGACGCGAACGGTGATCCGGTGGCCGGGGCGCAGCTGTTCGTCGGTCACTTCCAGGCGCGCGCCAACCCGCTCGCGGATACGAGCGCCGCGACCACCCTCGGGACGTCCGTCGACATGGTGGGCGGGACGTACGACTTCCTCGTGCGCGCCAACGGCTATGGCCTTCGGCGCGTCGAGGATGTGGCGGTGTCGGGAACCGGCGCGCTGACGCTGTCGGTCACGTTGCCGACCAACCTCGCCTCGCAGGCGAACGGTGCCGTCGCCACCGGTGACGGAGTTCGCCTGGCTGCGCTGATCGACGATGACGAGGGGACGAACTGGGAGTCGGCCGGCACGCCGATCGCCGGCAAGCAGGTCACGATCGATCTGGCCGGCAGCACCCCACGCGAGCTGGGATCGATCCAGGTGAGCGCCATGTTGTTCGCGGGCCAGAATCGATTCACGGCGCTGCGCCAGTTTGAGATCCAGGTGTGCCGGGCAGTGGGCGGGGGGACGTGCACGTCGCCGTCCGACTTCACCACGGTGTTCACGAGCCCGGCCGATGCCTTCCCGGCGGTGCAGCCGAGGCCACGGTCGCCGCAGCTGATCTTCCGGTCCTTCGCCCTGTCGGGAAGCGCGACGCATATCCGGTTCATCGTGCTGCAGAACCAGTGCACGGGCGCTCCCGACTACCAGGGGGACCTGGACGACGACCCGAACAACATCACGGACTGCTCAGCGGGGAGTCCTCAGGATCTGACCGTCCGGGCGGCCGAAGTCCAGATCTTCGGTCCGTAGGAGGGAAACGCGCGGAACACGAGCTCGTAGAGATCTGACGAGCGATCCGACCATGTTGGCCCGTCCGCGACCAAGTCGGCGAGGCGCTCGAGGCCGGGGGTCACTTGCGTTGCGAGGTTCGCGCCGGTCAAACGGCCTATATTCCAAATGACCGCGTCGTCCACCGAGACCCTCCCTTACCCGGGCGACGGAGAGGCCGACGATCCCGGTGTATCGGTCCCATCATCGTCACGCGCGTACTGCGACTGGTACACGACCTCGTGGCTCCGCCGATAGTTCTTGATGAACGACGAGATCAACGCCGCGACCGGCAGCGCCAAGAACGCGCCCATCGGTCCGAACAGGGCCGCGCCAGCCACGGCCGCCCCGAACGCGAGGCCACCGTTCAGCTCCATCGTCTGCGCGCTGATCTTCGGGCCGAGCCAGTAGTTCTCGACCTGCTGATAGACCACAACGTAGGCGAGGACGATCAGCGCGGGGACGAACCCCTCGATCGCGAGCGTGAGCCCGATCGGGATGGCGCCCCCCAGATAGGTGCCGATGTTAGGGATGAACTCGGAGACGAACCCACCGAAGATCGCGAGCGGGATCGCGAGACCGACCGGCATCCCCACCGCGACCATCGCCACGAAGAACCCGGTGCCGTTCATCGCCGTCAGCAGCAGCCGTGAGTACAGGTAGCCACCCACCTGGGTGATGGACTGGTCGATCGTCCACCCCAGCCGTTCCTGATGTGAAGGACCGAACCAGGAGAGCAGTCCGCGCTGCAGACGCGGGAAGTCGGCCGCGATGTAGAAGGTGAACGTCGCGATCGTCGCCACGCTGATCACCAGAGAGATGCCGGTCGTAACGGCGCTGCCCGCCGCTCCCGTGAGCTTGCCCGACCACTGCTCGAGGAACTCCTGCGTCGTCACTACGGCGTCCTTCGCGGCCGAGGCGCTCACGACGTGGAGATGGAAGTTGCTGGAGGTCCACTCGTCCAGGCTGGTCAGCCACTGGGTCCCGTTCCGGCCGATCTCGTCGGCGAGCCTCACGATCGCGGGGATCAGCACGAGGGTCATCAGGAGCAGCGCGACGAGGCCCACTCCGTAGATGAACCACACGGCCGCCCCTCGTCTCCAGCCGCGCTTCTGGTGGAGCTGGTTGACGCCCGGCACGAGCGCCAGGCCGAAGAAGAGCGAGATGGCGAGCATCGACACGAGATGTCGCGCCTGGTCGACCGCCCAGAGGAAGGCGAGCGTCACGAGGATGACGGTGATCGCGCGCCACCAGCTCGTCCACGTGATCTCGATCTGCCGAGGGTCGGCCCGAGGCGCGTCTTTCGATGACAGATCAGGCGCCGACCCCGCTCCCATCCCACCTCCGCCAGTTTCTTCCTCACTCACCTGGACGGCCTCCGAGCATGGTCGAAAGGATGCTCGTCTGTGCTGTCATCGCACGCATCTCCGTGTAGATCGCCGCGACAGGCCCCAACGATCCATCGCCGCCGGTTGCGGCGGGCGCATGCGCGCCGCTGGCCACCGCTTCCCGGACCAGTGCAGCCAGATCCTGATGCCGGGCCAGGACCACCACCTTGATCACCCATGCTCGCGCCCGATCGACGGGGCCTGCGCGCGTCGCTTTATCGCCGCCGGAGGATGGGTTGACGAACAGGAACGGTCGTCGCGGCAACTCGGCCGGTCTCCACCCGCGCCGACGGACTTATCCGTGTCGCCTACGTCATCGCGGAGGCGGCGTCTATCTCCTTCCCCGCGTGTCGAACCCCGAACGCGAGCATGATCTGCATGATGCCCTTGAACAGCGCGAAGAAACCGACCCAGAACAAGATCAGGTACGCCCGTTGAGCCAACGCGTACGCGCGGTCGGATCCGGACACCCAGAACGCCAGCAGGAGGAGAAGGACGCCCGTGATCAGACCGACCCACCAGTAGGGATTCGTCGCGCGCGTACCTACCGCCCGAGCGATCTCGAACACGCCGTAGAAGACCAAGATCAATCCCAGCACGGATGCGAGCGCGAAGAAGGTCTCGATCGGCGTGATCAAGCCCCACAGCCCGCCGAGGAAGAAGATGAACGCCATCACGTAGTGCCAGATCTTCCATCCTCCTGGTACCAGGCTGGCCACGGTCACCTCGTTCACGGCGGCGACGATGAACACCACGCCGATCAACACGCCCACGGTCGCGACCGAGGTCACGTCCAAGCGCAGCACGATCCATGCGATCAGCAGCCACACGATCCCCGACACGAGCAGGATCCACCAGTAGCGGGCCCCTTCTCGAACGATCCTTTGTTCCTCGGCCATCATGACCCCTCCTCTCTCGACCCTTCGTGGATCGACTTGCGACGTCGCCGAACGGCGGCTCGCCCATCAGCTCGTCGCCAAGTCGTCTGCGTCCATCTGCGCAAGGATCGCGTCCAGGACTGCGTACTCGGCCTCCTCGACGGCCCCGAACGCGAAGTCGATCGCATCCTCCGCATAGCCGCTGGCGATGTCCGCGTCGAGCTGAGCCGACGTGGCATCGGCCTTCGCCTTCTTCGCCTGGATCTGTTCTCTCGCGGTCGCGATATGCCTGGCCCAATCCGATTGGACGCCCGCCCACCAGTCCGAGGCCTTGCCTTCCGCCGCCTCGCCGCGCTGCTGCAGTTCATCTGCCTTCTGCTGTGCGGCCTCCGACGCCTGGTTGACCTCGGATCGCAACTTCTCCCTGGCAGTGCTCGAGGCGGCGCGAGCACGATCCTCGGCTTCCTTCGCTCGTTGCGCCAGCTTCTCCAAACGATCTGACAGTGCCATCGTGGCAACTCCTTCCTCCAGGCATCGGTAGTTCGGCTACTCTCGCCTGGTCTCACGCGTCCATGGGCTCACCACCCGTTCCAAGGCGGCAGGCACGATCGTGCCTTCGTCCGTACGGCGTACTCAGATCTTCGTTCCTCTCGCCCCACCTCCCTTGTCGGTCGAGCCGGGCCCGACCTCCCCCTCGGGATCGGACCGGGCGGGTGCTCCCCGCCCCCGGCGAAACATGCGTCGCCACCAGCTCTTGGCGGCCTCCGCCTCCACCTCGAGCAGCCGGATGTCGGCTCGCATCTCCTGGCGGGCGTCCCCTTGCTCTTCCGCCGTTACCGAGGCGAACTCGGCGAACGTCACAGCGATCTGGTCCTCCAAGGAGCCGAGATCCCGCTCGAACGTGCGCCGCTCGTAGGTGTCCGCCGGCGGCATCTGTCTCGACCGTTCGTTCAGGTCGACCACGAGCTCGTGGAGCGCCTCGAGATAGCGCGCCATACGGAAGTGCACGACGTTCCCGGACCGGTCGGTGGCCTCGCGGAGTCGGTCGATCTGCTCGTTCGCTCGACCGAGACGGGCGTCGAGCTCACGACCGCGACCGTCATGGGCGGTCATCGCGAGACCCACCCACGTCATCTCGACCACGCAGCGCGGCCCCGATGCCGACCCCGCGCACCCCGGTGGACTCGTTCGGCACCGAATCCACTCGTTGAGGACTTCGGCCGTCCCGTGCAACGCCGCCCATCGACCGGCACCTCCCTCCGACGCCCTTCCGACGCCACATCTCCCACGTGTCCAGTGTGGGACCCAGCCAGTGCGCTCGCATCCGTGGATCGACCAGGGGACCACCGGTCGGAATGGAGTGGATCCGCCCGCGGAGGCTCGGCCGTCTTACGCGGTCCCAGGCCGGGGTGCGGCTCACCGTAGAGCCGCATTCGAACGAGCTCCGCGCGCGAGGAAACCCCGAGCGGCCAAGGCCCACGCCGCCTCCGCGGCTGCGCCGACGAGATGGGCGATGCCCGCGTTGCGCTGGATCACCTGCGACGGATAGCGTCTCCGTATCCGAGATGCGTGCCCGACCCGCTGACCGAAGGTTCGCCCCCTCGTTCGGTCGGCGCGCTGCCGCCGCAGCGGCGACCGCGCTCGTGGTCGCCGTCATCGGGATCACGGTGTGGCGGATCGCCGACGACCTCCGACGCCTCCTGGTGCAGGTTCCGCTGTCGATCGTAGCGGTCGGCGCGGCCTGGTACTGGCTGACCCGGACCGGCGTGCGTCGCTCGATCGGCATCACCGTGTTCGCCGCAGCCGTGGTCGCGTTCCTGTTCGTCGCGGTCGTCGAGGGACCGGTCGCGTTCGGGCTTGCCGTCGCGCGGGTGGCGATGGTCGTCGCCGCGTGGGCCCTCGGTCGGTACGCCCTCGGGAGCGCCCCCGCGACGCCGCTCGCGGGAACCGCCGTGCCGGCGGCGGAAAAGCCGGTCCTGATCGTGAACCCGCGGTCCGGCGGCGGCAAGGCCGACCGCGTCGGCCTGGCGGCGGCGTGCGAGGCCCGCGGTATCCGAGTCGTCACGCTTGAGCCCGGATCGGACCTGCGCTCCCTCGTCGAGGCCGCGGTGGACGGCGGCGCAGACGCGATCGGGATGGCCGGCGGTGACGGTTCACAGGCGATCGTCGCGGCCGTCGCGGCGCTACGCGACCTGCCGATGGTCGTCGTTCCTGCCGGTACGCGGAACCACTTCGCGCTCGATCTCGGGCTCGACCGACGCGACGTCCTCGGCGCCCTCGACGCGTTCGGCGATGCGCTCGAACGACGGATCGACCTCGCCGAGGTGAATGGACGGGTGTTCGTGAACAACGTGTCGCTCGGCCTCTACGCCGAGATCATCCGGTCGCCGGCCTACCGCGACGCGAAAGTCGAGACGGCGCTGTCGGCGCTCCCCTCGATGCTCGGCCCCGGCACCGAGCCGTTCGCGCTCTCGTTCACGGACGCCGTCGGTCGCCGTCACGAGCGCGCGCACGTGATCCAGGTGTCGAACGACCCGTACGGCGACACGGTCGACGGACGCACGACCCGTCCCCGGCTCGACGCCGGCGTCCTCGGGGTGACCTCCGTCGAGGTTCGCGGCGATCGGGCCGCGAGATCGCTGATCGCAGCGGCGGCCGCCGGTCATCCCGAGCGCTTCGAGGGCTACGCTTCGTGGGTCGCGCCGACGTTCGAGGTAGACGCCCCGGCACCCGTGGCGGCGGGTCTCGACGGCGAGTCCGTCACGCTCGACGTTCCGCTCGTCGTCACGACGCGGGCGCGGGCGCTTCGGATCCGTCTTCCCAGGCACGCGATCGGCGCGTCGCCTGCCGGGCGATCGCTCAGTCCTCGCGACGCAATGCTCGGCGTCTGCCGCGTGGCGATCGGGCGGCCGGTGCGCCCTGTGGAGGTGAGGAACACGTGATGCTCGACCGGCTCGGACCCTGGGCCGACGGCACGATCCTGCGCGAGGCCGAAGCCATCGACCTCGCGATCTACCGCGCCATCGCCTCGACGCCGTCACCGGCGCTCGACGACGCGATGCGCTCGCTCTCCGGCGCGGCGAACCACTCGAAGCTGTGGCTCGCCGCGGCGGCGGCGATGGCTCTGCTCGGCGGTCGCGCAGGGCGCCGGGCGGCCGTCACGGGCGTGGGGGCGATCGGAGCGACCTCCTTCGTCGTCAACGTCCCGTTGAAGATCCTCCTGCGGCGAGCCCGTCCCGACCGCATCGGGGCACAGGTGCCTATCGCGCGACAGGTACCGATGCCGCTGACCAACTCGTTCCCTTCGGGTCACGCTGCATCGGGCTTCGCCTTCGCGGCCGCGGTCGCTGGGAGCCTTCCCGGTATCGCAGCGCCGCTTCGGACGATCGCCTCAGCGGTCGGCTACTCCCGGGTCCACACCGGGGTGCACTACCCCGGCGACGTCATCGTTGGGTCGCTGATCGGCACGACGGTCGGGGAATCTGTGGCGATCCTCGTCCGCCGCCAGGCTCGCCGCCACTCGAGCCGTTCGGGTCGGTCGCCCGGCGGCGAGGGCTGACGCCCGCACGGCATACGGGATCATCACCGAGCTCGGTTGCCTCTCGTCCTCGATAAACGCGCGCGCCATCCGCGGGCCACTTCAACGGAGTTCTGAGATGTCAGGGGCCCTAGTTTTGAGAGCACCCCGATGTGGGGTGTTCTCAAAACCCCGTGGCCAGGGCAAACGGAGCAGCGTTAGCTGAGTGCCGACAGGTTAAGAGGGGTAGTAACCACAGCAGGTCACAGCTGGTTTCCGCCGCCCGGCGGGGCGCGCCAGGCACGGAACGGCGAAGTCCTAGCCGTCAGCTGGACGCGGCACCGTAGATAGGCTGGGAGAGGTGACAACGTACCCGGAGGACTTCGTCGCCGATCTCCGCCGGCTGCGACGTTGGCCCACCCTCCGCGACAGCCTCTGGCGGACCCCAGACCTCGTGAACCTCACGTACTCCGAGCTCGCGCGGTCGGTGCAGGCATGCATCGGATCAAAGCCGTGCAGGGTTCTCTACGTCGGGCCTGGGTTCGGCCACATCGCCCTGGAACTAGCCCGCTCGGGCCACCACGTAACGGGCGTGGACGTCGACGAGGAAGCGATCTCCTTCGCGAAGCGCGCCGAGGAAACGGATCCCATCCTCCATACCAGAGGGTCGCTCTCATACGAGGTCGCGGAGTTCCCGGGAGAGTTCCAGGGGGAAGGACCGTATGACAAGGTGCTGTTCTGCCGTGTTCTCCATCACATCGCAGATCCATCGGCGGCAGTCGCGAAAGCCGACGAACTGCTTGGACCCGATGGGACGATCGTCTGCTTCGAATTCGCGCACGATCGGCTCGACCGAACAGGGGCGCGATGGATGGCCGCATCCGTGCTGTGGCTCGCGAGCGCCGGCTGGTGGAGTGAGCCTTCGGCCGGCTCGCTCGAGAGCGAGACGGAGAGAACGGTTCGACGGTGGCAAGCTGACCACGAACGTGAGGGCTTGAACTCGTTCCAGGAGATGATCGCGCCGCTGCGAAGCACCTTCTCCTTGCGGCGACTCGCTTGGCATCCCTATCTGTTCTGGGATCTTGCGGCCGAGATGCGCGTGTCGGCGGAGCAAGAGGCGGAGGTGGCGGTTCGTCTGCGCGATCAGGAAGCCGCATCGCTCTCCCAAGGGAGCCTTCAAGGCGTGCTGTTCTCAACAGTGGGGCGGAGGCGAACAGCCGTGTGAACGCGGCAACGGAAGATCAGACTCGGCACAGCTAGACTTCTCCCCTGGACGCGTCTCAGCATGGGAACGACATCTACCGGACGCGCTCCCCTCAAGAGATCAGCTGGTACGAACGCGTGCCTGACACGTCGCTGGATCGCGCCCGGGCCCCGCCCGCGGACGGGGCAGCGCGGAGCGTCGTAGACGTCGGCGGCGGCGCTTCGACGAGTCCCAGGTTCGAGTTGATCGACCGCGAGCGACACGTGCACACGGCACCGCGGCGTATGCAGCAATCCTTTCTCTACGCGTCGTTCCGGTGGCTCGCCCGGTGACAGACAGTTGGTGAGTGCTTGAGGCGCCCTCGAGCCGGGTGGGCTGAGGGACGACGGTGCACCGGTCGGGACAAGTGAACGACGCATCCCGACCAGGTACCGCCGACGAGGACACCGGCATCCGATTGGCGGAACTGGTCGCCGCGTTTCTCACTCGCCACGAGGACCTTCAGCGAGTACGCGGCACGGATCGAGGGTCACCTCGTCAGCACCCACGCACCGAGCACCTCCGCCAGCTCCTGCCGATGCCCCCGATGAACGCCACGGTCGAGGAGACGGCCGAGTACGAGCGCGTGTTCAACGAGCTCGCCCGCTACTGCTTCGAGCGCCTCAACAAGCCCGACTCCGACGGCACCACTAGGTGGATGTGCCCGGTCCACGCGGGACGCCTCTGCACGCGTTCGGTGCCTGAGACGATGCGCACCTCGCGTGAAGCGCCGCTCATCGACTTGCCCGACGGGGAGCGCTGCTGCGACGGGACGGTGAGCGTCCAGGCCGCCGAGCTGCCCCACTGGCTTCTTCCCGGGCACGACCGCCTGGCGCACCCTCCTACGGCCGTCGTCAGGTGGTCGAGGGTGCCAACGGCATGTTGAAGGGGGTTCGCGAACATCGCCCACAAGTTCTTCCGGGGGTTCAGGCTCACGAAGATGCGGATCTTGCTCGCGGCCACGATCGTCGGCTACAACCTCGAGGCGATCCGTTCGTTCCGCGCGAAGAAGACCGCCGAACGGACCGTGGCACCGCCGAAGAGGACGAGGAAGAAAGCGTCGCAAGGCGACATGGACGCAGATCCTCGGATCTCCTGATGATCGGTCCGCGGCTGATCCGTCCGGGTCTGGGCGCGCGCCTCCTTCGATCTGATCCCGCCAGTCCCGCCCACTCGACCCTTGATCAAGGACGTCATCGGCACGTTCCGATGACGTCCTTGGCGCGTTCCAAGGCCGTCTGCATAGGCTGATCGACGCCGGCACGACCACAACCGACTTGTGATGGCCTGAAACAACGACGGAGAGCTTCTTCAGCGGGGTTTTGAGATGTCAGGGGCCTCGGTTCTGAGAACACCCATGGTGGGAGGGGGAGGATTCGAACCTCCGTAGGCTACGCCGGCGATTTTACAGACCGCTCCCTTTGGCCGCTCGGGCACCCTCCCGGAAGCGCAGCCAGGATAGCAAGCGAGCTGGCGGCGGCCGAACCTGCGCCCCCGGCCATCGCGTGAACCGGATCCCGGATGCCGGGCCGGCCGGTCAGCGTTGCACCGCAGTGGGTAGAGCGTCGCATCCGCGTCGCGCGTATGGACCCCGAGCGTCGTGTCTCGTCACCGCTCTACGCGTGGGGGCCCGGCTCCGTAAGATGGGCGGACCATGGCCAAGGGCGACTTCTCCTTCGACATCGTGTCCCAGGTCTCGATGCCGGAGGTCGCGAACGCCGTCGACCAGACCCGCCGTGAGATCGCGCAGCGGTTCGACTTCAAGAACACCGGGACGACGATCAGCCAGGACG
>JBKPHM010000118.1:0-12812 GCA_046729855.1 Actinomycetota bacterium
CTACGGCCGCGGCGCCAAGGATTCTGCCACATGCAGGACTTCTCGCCGCCCCTCTGCCTTGGAGAGACTCGGCACGAAGAGCGTCAAAGCGGTCTCGTTACAGCCGTCTGCCAAAGGGTCCGACCATACGATGCCCCAATCGGCCACGTCGGCGTCACTTTCCGACTCGTACAGGTAACCCTTGGCTCCGTTCGGTAGCGGCGGGGCGGAGTCCCCGGGTCCCGGCGGGTCCTCGTCGACCCTCCACATGGCGACATATGAGTCTTCCCAGGCGGGCCGGTCGGCCGGTGACCAGTACAGGTGGGCGTAGCCCTCGAACCGCTCCTGGGTCGGACTTGGCACGCTCTCCCCCGGAGCGAGCCATGGAAGGTACCGAGGCGACACGGAGGGGTAGTCGCAGGCGCCAGAGGCTTGCCGCTCGGGGGAAGGAGATGACGCACCCCCCGAACGGACCGTCGGCCTAGCACCCGTTCTGTCCGCAGGCACCCCGCAACTCGCGGCGAGAAGCACTCCAGACGCCAGCGCCAGAAACCGCCGCCACATGTCGCCCGTTCCGACCGGTTGAGCCGCCCGAGGGTTCCGAAGCGACGCGTACCGTGCCTCGCCGGCAACCCTGAGGTCGCTTCCGAATCCGGTGCCCTGCGCGCATCGTCGGGTGCGACTGGCGGCCGCACGAAAGCGAGCAGGCGAGGTTCACCGGCTATGTGACGTTGAACGCATTCCGCCCAGCCAGAAACAATGAGGCCGATCGACTCGTGAACCAGGCAAGAGCGGGCAGCCCTCAAGGCCCCTTTTGCCCAGTAGGTCCGTGGAGATACGGGCGCAGAGCAAGGGTCATCTGACATGGGCGACGACAGTCGAGGCGCACAGCGCGGCGACGTGAAGTTGCAGGAACCCGTTTCAACCGCCCGGCGCACGGCAAACACCGGACTTAGGAGCATCAACTCCGTGTCCGGCAAGACGCACAGCGCTACATGGCGTTTGGGCTGGCCAGAGGTGTCGCGTGCACCCGCGAACCGTCCGGAAGTCGTGCGTCCACCCAAGGCGATGGTTCGTCGACCCAAGCCTTGGGGGTAATGCCCCATGAGCTCCTCGACGGTTCGGATGTCTACGCCGCGCTGGAGCATTGTGAGTGGCGAACGTCGCCCGGAACTTGTGCGCGTACGACCTGATGACTGCTCGCCGTTGCAGCTTTCGCATCCAGTCCTGCACTCGATGTTGGCACGCCACCACCAGGGTGTTCCGGCTGCCGGGAGGCAGTTGACGAAGCTCAACGACTGCGGCGCGACTGACTGGCGCGAGCGGGACGGCCCGGTGGACTGGAGGCCGCCAGACGGCGTTTGGTGTCCCGTAGGACGATGTGCGCGTCCGTCACGTCCTCGAGCGTCATGGCGCACGCTTCCTGGAGGCGAGCGCCGGTCGAGTAGAGAAGGTCGACGACAGCGCGGCAGCGACGATGGACGCTGAGCGACTCCTCCCGCAGCAACGCAAGCTCCTCCACCACGAACGCGCTCGGGATGGGTCTCTGCAGAGGCCGGACCCGGAGATGTCCAGCGTCTTCCCGAGGTTCACCCTGAAATGCCAGATGAGAGCCGCCCGGGCATTCCGCCCCGTCGCCTCCGAAGAACGGCCGCTGACCTATGTGCCTGGGTCCGGCTGCCCGTCTCGAGTCCAGCGCGCGACGACCTGCCGGTAGTCCTTCTCGGTCCTGGGCGAGAGCACCCCGACTCCCCGTGGGTCCGGTGCGTCTCACGCAGGTCCGGTGCGTCAACTGTTTCCAGGCCCCCTCCCCCACCGTTACGCTGGTCAAAGCTTCGACCACCGCGAGAGTGGCGGAACGGCAGACGCGCCGGACTTAGGATCCGGTGCCCGAAAGGGCGTGGGGGTTCAACTCCCCCCTCTCGCACAAGGTTCGCGATCGCCTTCTCGCACGACGCAGGTATTCGAGGTCCAAAGACGTTCCTGGCTCGAAGAACGAGCGAGTGCCCCGTGGCGCCGAGCGCGACCGCCGGCGTGCCTTGCTAGACTCGCGCGGTCGCGCGAGATCGGATCGACCCGTCGATGCCCGAAGACCTCAATGCCGAGATCGCGGGAACGCTCGCTGAGACCGCGGAAAATGTCGCTCCGCCAACCCGCTCCCGGCGCGAGGCAGTGACCGAGCTCCTGGAAGCGGTCTTCCTCGCCATCGTCGCGATCGCGACAGCATGGAGCGGGTACCAGGCCGCCAAATGGGACGGACAATCGGCCGAGCTCTACGCCGAGGCATCAACGACTAGGATCCGAGCCGACCAGCTGCTCACACTCGGCGGCCAGCAGCGACTCCTGGACGTCTCCACGTTCAACACCTGGATAGAGGCTGAGAGCCGGGCGAACGAGGAGCTCGCAACACTCTACGAGCGACGGTTCAGCCCGGAGTACAAGGTCGCATTCGACGCGTGGCTCGCGACCGATCCCATGGTGAACGACGAAGCCCCGCCCGGCCCGAGCTTCATGCCAGAGTACGTCAACCCAGATCTGGAGCACGGCGAGGAGCTAAATGCCGATGCGAACGAGGTCTTCGAGGAAGGGACAGACGCACAGACACAGGCCCACGAGTACGTCTTCACTACGGTGCTACTCGCGACGGTCCTGTTCCTCCTCGCACTCTCGCAGCGCTTCCGCATGTTGCATGCCCGAATCGGAGTACTCGTGATCGCAGGGAGCCTGATGCTTTACGGCCTGATCACGATCATCAACTTCCCGCGCCTTTGATCGGGCGACGGGCGTGCGTCTTCGTCGCCCGAGACGCCTCTGTCCACAGCGTGCCTACGATGCACGACGTCGCCGGCGAAGGCGAGGACCGGCCGCGGTCGGCCCGCAGCTCCTGCATCGTGCTTGCGCTTCATCGTCACCGTGCTGCGGGCGTAGCCCACACGGTCCACGGCCGTCCCTTGGTCGCAAGAACGGATCGTGCTGTGTCGAGCGACTCAGGTCGAGGGCATCGGCATAGGGGGCGGCGGAGTCGACGGCGCCGCCGTCGGGCGTCGCCGGGCGTTCGCAGCGAGCATGAACGCGCCAAGGCCGAAGAGCGCGATCAGGAAGCCAAACCAGCCGCCGACGACGGGGATCGAAGTCACGATGACGACTACGAGCAGCCCGACGCCGAGAAGCGCCCAACGCCTCGCGCCGCTCGTCGGCCGGCGTCCGGGCCCGAGCCCCGCCACAGCGATGCCGACGGCCGCGTGCGCGACGTATCCCATGACCACGTAGAGCAGGAAGGCGAACACGATGATGGCGACGATCCACGCGAAGATGATCAACGCGACGAGCTCGCCGAGGGTGAGCAGCCCGAGGAGGATCGCAAGAAGGATCACGGCTATCAGAGTGACGACCACCGCTGCAATCGATCCGAACAGTCCGAGCGCGCCGAAGCCCAGACTTGTCACCGGCCGCTCGCGAAGCGTCTTCGCCGTGCCCTGGATGGACCAGGGCAGCAGCCACAGCAACAGTGCGGCCACGGCAAACAAGGCGATGAACCGGCGAACCGCGCCGAGGACCCGATCCCCGAACGTCGGCTCACGCTCCTCCGCGGGCCTGGTGATCGTCACGTCCTCCGTGCCGCCGACCGTGCCGCCGCGGCTGTAGTTCCCCGTTGCCCCGAGCACGTCTCCCTCGATGCGCCCGTCCATCGTGGCGCGGCCGGCACCGAAGACGAAGTCTTCGCCGACGCTGCCGGACGACATGATCGTCACCTGCCCGGCAGCGACTAGGAGGTCCTCTCCGATCGAGCCACCCACTGTGACCTGCCCCGCGCCGGCCCGCACGTCGCCACCGACGTCGCCGGAGATATCAACGCTTCCCGAGCCGACGAGAACGTCGCCACCCACCTCGCCGCTGATCTCGACTTGCCCACCGGCAGCGACGAGATCTCCCTCGACCGTCCCCTCGATCCGAACGGTGCCGGCAGAGGCGTAGAGGTCCCCGGCGACGGTCTCATCGGCGGCGACGACGACCTCATCGCCCGTGCGGAACTTCCCACCGAGCGCCTGCTCTTGGGCGATCGCGGCCACCGGCGCGCCGACGAGCAGCAGCACACCGGCGAGCAGCAACCAGGAGCCCCAGCGCCTCCGGTCCTTCGACCGGTTAGCGGTCACACCCCGAGTATCGTGCTGAAACGCAGGGAAGGGCAACCGCCCTGCTCGCTGCTCACTCCCCTCCTCAGCGTGAGATCGCTCGCATCACGAGATCCGCTACTGGAGCACTCCGGCCTCACACCCCCGGATGTCGAGGGTCGTTGCGCCGAAGCGGCGGAGCGGTCGAAGATGCCGCAGTGAGGATGCCGTCCGCACGGGAACTTCTCCCGCTCGCCCCCGAGGAGGACTTCCCGGTCACCCGCGACGTCGTGTACCTGAATACCGCCGCCGCCGGGCTGGTTCCCTTACCCGTGATCGCTGAGCACGACCGGCTGGCGCGGGAGCTCGGACGTCGCGGCGTTCTCGGGTACTTCGACAACCTTGAGACGTTCACCTCAGCAGCGCGCGAGGCGGGCGCACGGCTCCTCGGCTGCGACGCGGCGCTCATCGGCCTGGCGACGAGCGTGTCGGAGGCGAACTCGCAGATCGCCTGGTGGCTGCGACCGCAACGCGGCTCGAACATCGTCTCTACGGACATCGAGAGCCCCGCGGTCACCTACCCGTGGCTGCGCGTGGCCGAGGAGACTGGCGCGGAGGTCCGGCTCGTTCCTGCACGTGGCGATCCGGCCTCGCTGTCGATCGAGGACCTCGCGGGGCGCGTGGACGACCGGACGTCAGTCATCGCGATCAGCCAGGTCGAGTGGGTCACCGGCCATCGCTTCGACCTGTCCCGGCTGGCCGAGCTCGCGCACGCGCACGACGCGATCGTGGTCGTGGACGCGGCCCAGGCGGCGGGCGTCGTTCCGATCGACGTCACGGCAAGCGGCGTCGACGTGCTCGTCACAGGTGCGTACAAGTGGCTCTGCTCCTTCGCCGGCACAGCGCTTTGCTACCTCGGCCCGGAGCTCGCCGAACGGTTCCGACCGATCCTGGTGGGTTCCGGGAGCGCCCCATCGGAGCCCCCGTACGATGACTTCGACGCGACCCACCTGACGATCGCGCCGGGGGTACTCTCGCTCGAGTACGGCAACGCGTCGCACCTCGCGCGGGCGTCGCTCCCGTTGGCGATCGACTACCTGCTGACGATCGGCGTCGATCGGATCCATCGGCACACGCTCGAGCTGTCGGCCCGCCTGTGGGACGGGATCGCCCGCCTCGGTGGCCGGCCGATCACTCCGAGGGCCGACGAGGAACGCGCAGCGATCGTGACGGCGGCGTTCGACGGGCACGATGCGGTCGCGGTGGTGGAAGAGCTGAAGCGCCGCGGCGTCCACGCGCTTCCGAGGATGGGCCACGTCCGCTTCGCACCGCATCTGTTCAACGACGGCGACGACATCGAACGCACCCTCGAAGCCATCGCCGACGTCGTGCGGCCTGCGAGAAGACTAGGCTCCGCGGTGTGAGCAAGGAACGTGACCTTCGCGACCAGGTCAGAGCGGTATGGGATGAGCTTGCCGCGTTCTGGGACGAGCGGATGCAGGCAGGCGCCACGTGGCAGCGAGGGCTGATCCAACCGTCGGTTGAACGACTCCTGAGGCTCGAGCCCGGGGAGCGAGTTCTGGAGATCGCGTGCGGCAACGGCGAGTTCGCACGCTGGATGTCCGCGTTCGGTGCAAACGTTCTGGCGACGGACGTCAGCGAGCGGATGCTCGCGCGAGCCCGTTCACACGGACGCGACATCGAGTACCGCGTCGCCGATGCGACGCAGCAGGAAGAGCTCCTTGCGCTCGGTGAACCGGGAACGTTCGATGCGATCGTCTCGAACATGGCGATCATGGATATGCCGTCCATCGAGCCGATGGCTGCAGCGGCGGCGACGCTGCTGAAGCCGACCGGTCGCTTCGTCTTCTCGACGTTGCACCCCGCATTCAACTCGGGCGACGTGCGGCCGACGGTCGAGCTGGATCTGGAGGGAGGCGTCACCGAGATCTACTCGGTGAAGGTGTCCTCCTACGGTCGATCGACGACCGGCAAGGGTATCGCTCTCCCTGGCCAGCCCGTGGAACAGTGGTACTTCCACCGGCCGCTTTGGATGATCCTGCAGCCGTTCTTCGAGCATGGGTTCGTGCTCGACGGGCTGGAGGAGCCGCTCCTCGATTCCGAGTTGGAGAAACCCGGAGCGCCGGACTACGTGTTCACCCAGATCCCTGGCGTGCTGGTCGCCAGGATGCCTCGCCGCCACCGGGTCGTCAGCCGCCAGGACGAGGCGCGAGCGGAAGGCAGCCCATGACGAGACGCGGATTCCGGCCGGCCGACCTATCGAAACAGGTCATGATCCAGCGCGTAGCGCTGTCGCCGGACGGCGAGACGGTCGTCTACACCCGGCGCACGATCGAGCGGGACAAATACCGGAGTCGACTCTGGCGCGTCGGCTACAGTGGCGGGCGCGCCGAGCAGCTTACCTTCGCGGACGCCACCGACTCGTCCCCGCGATTCTCTCCGGATGGCCGGACGCTTGTCTTCGTGTCGGACCGCAAGGCCGGCGATGAGAAGGACGCCAAGCCGCAGCTCTGGACGATGTCGGTCGATGGCGGCGAAGCGCGCCGGATCACCTCGATGCCGGACGGCGCCGGCGTTCCCGAATGGTCGCCCGACGGCTCCAGGCTCTTGTTCATCGCCCCCTCCGGCGAGCAGCGTTTCCTCGTCGGGAAGAAGGACGACCCGACCGCCAGGCGGATCCACGAGTACGTGTGGCGGATGGACGGGGCCGGGATCCGCGATCAGTTCGCGTGCGCGTGGGTCGTGCGGGCGCGCCCGGGTGCGAAGCCGACGCGGGTCACACGCTCGGCGTTCCAGGTGCAGGCCGCGATCTGGTCGCCGGACGGTTCACGGATCGGCTTCCTGGCCGACACGCGAGTCGACCCGTTGGAGTGGGAGATCGCGCAGGCCTGGTCCGTGACCGCATCTGGCGGACGCGAGCGCAGGCTCGCGGCGATGCCCGGCGGCATCTGGGGCGCGACCTGGGAGCCGGCCGGGTTCGCCGCGGTCGGGATCGCGCAGCCCGAGCCCATCGGGTGGGAGCGACAGATCGTCTGCGTGCTCGAGGGCAAGGAGCTGCTCCCGATCGACGCAGGCCTCGTGGAGGAGACCGCGGGGCTGGCCACGTACGGAGACCTGATCGACGGCTCGAGCTCGTTCCCGTCGCCGATCGCGTGGCTCGACGACCGCACGGTCGTGGCGCTCGTCTCCCGGCGCGGCCGATCCCACGTCTACGCCTTCGGGCGAGACGGAACGATCGAGCCATTGACCGAGGGCGACGTGGTCTGCACCGGGCTCGCGGTCGCGGCGGGTCGCATCGTCGTGACCGCCAACACCGACGCCGGCCCGGCCGAGGTGTTCGCCGTGGAACCGGGGCGCCGGATGCGGAGGCTGACGACCAACGGGAGTCGCTGGTTCGGCCCGTTCCGGCGCATCCCCCAGCAGATCACGGCCCGGGACCCGGACGGCCACGACGTCGAGGGCTGGCTGCTCACCGCCCGCGGCAAGAGACGTGCACCGCTCGTGCTCCAGGTCCACGGTGGGCCCCACGCGGTCCACGCCCCCGTCCCGTGGCTCGAGATGACGGCGCTGGCCGACGCGGGCTTCCACGTGCTCTGGGCCAACCCGCGCGGCTCGACCAGCTACGGCGAGGCGTTCGCACGTGACCTCGTCGGCGTGTGGGGCGAGCCCGATTCCTCGGACCTCTTCCGCCTCGTCGACCGCGTGATCCGCCGGGAACTCACCGATCCGAGTAGCGTCGGCGTAGTCGGCCTGTCGTACGGCGGCTATATGGTGCATCACCTCCTTGGCCACCACCCGGGGAGGTTCGCCGCCGCCGTCTCCGAGAACCCGGTCACGGACCTGGTCGCCGAGTTCGGGAACGCAGACTTCGGGACGGACATCGGCAAGGCGGCGACGGGCAAGCGAATGCCCTCCGACGCGTTGGACCTGTGGCGCGAACGTTCGCCGGCCGCGTTCATCCATCTCAACGAGGCTCCGCTGCTGCTGCTCCACTGCGAAAGCGACCTGCGTTGCCCGCCCGTGAACAGCGAGCTCCCCTTCGCGATCCTGAAGATGCTCGGTCGGGACGTCGAGATGGTCCGCTACCCGGACGAGGCGCACACCCTGGCCCTCGATGGACGACCGGACCGACGGATCGATCGGCTCGAGCGGATCGTCGGCTGGTTCACGCGGCACCTGCGCTGACGAACGCGTCGATTTGCTTCGTCGAGCCGTCCTGAACGAGGATTCAAAGGCGATCGAGACGACGGGAGGATTCGACGATGGACGACGTTCCGCAGGGTAAAGGCGGCACGTGGCTGTATTTCCGTCCCTGGTATCGGAAGTCGCCGTACTTCGAGCAGACACAGGCAGCCGGATGCAAGTCGTACGAGCTGTACAACCACATGTACCTCCCGGGCTTCTATACGAGCTTCGAGGACGAGTACTGGCACCTCGTGAACCATGTTGCCCTGTGGGACGTCTCGGTCGAGCGCTGCGTTGAGATCACGGGGCCGGACGCGCACCGGTTCACGAACACGATCACCTGCCGCGACCTGAACCGGTGCGCCGTCGGGCAGGCGAAGTACGCGCTGATCATGGCGGCCGACGGCGGGATCGTGAACGATCCCGTCTTGCTGCGACTGGGTGAGAACCACTACTGGCTGGCGCTGGCCGACTCGGATGGCGTGCTGTACTGCAAGGGCGTCGCCGCGACCGCCGGGATGGACGTCCATGTCGACGAGGCCGAGTCCTACCCCCTGCAGGTCCAGGGTCCGAAATCCCCCGACGTGATGCGCGCGCTGTTCGGCGCGGAGTTCATCGACGGGATCAGGTACTACTGGACGGCACAGACGGAGCTCGACGGAATCCCCGTCGTGATCTCTCGGACGGGCTGGACGGCGGAGCTCGGCTACGAGATCTATCTCCGCGACGCGTCGAGGGGCCCCGAGCTGTGGACCCGGATCCTCGAGGCGGGCAAGCCGTTCCAGATCCGTCCCACCGGACCGTCGGACGTCCGCCGGATGGAGGCCGGCATCTTCAACTGGGGTCCGGACTTCAACTGGCGCCACAACCCGTTCGAGGTCACGGGGCTCGAGCGGCTCGTCGAGGAGCAGGAGGAGCACTACCTCGGCAAGGAGGTGCTCGAGCGCATCCGGCGCGAGGGCGTGACGCGCAAGCTGGTCGGCATCGAGATCGACGCCGAGCGGATGCCCGACGAGATGGAGGAGTTCTGGCCGGTTGCCGCGGATGGACGTGAGGTCGGCTACGTTACGAACGCCGTATGGTCACCCCGTCTGGAGAAGAACATCGCCTACGCGTGGGTCCCGATCGAGCTCGCGTCCGAGGGCTCGTCGATCGAGGTGGGCTGGCCGTTCGGCGCCCCGGTGAAAGCGACCGTCGTGCCGCTGCCGTTCATCGACCCGAAGAAGGACATCCCGGCGGGCCGCGCGGGAACCGCCTAACGGGCGTCGAGCGCGCGCTCGTACCAGTCGACGTCCCAGTACCGGCCGAACTTGCGGCCCTGCTCGGTGAACCGGCCCACCCGGGCGAAGCCGAGGCGCTCATGCAGGGCGACCGAGGCCTCGTTCGGCTGAGCGATCCCCGCGACGATGCGGTGCACGTCCGCGTCCGCGATCGCGTCGATCAGCGCCAAGTAGAGGGCCGAGCCGATCCCGCGGCCGACATGGGCAGGGTCGACGTACACGCTCGTCTCGACCGTCGTCGCGTACGCGGGCCTCGGTCGGTGGCTGGTGCTGCTCGCGTACGCGACCACACGATCCTCGTCGACGGCGACGAGCACGCGATGGCGTCCGTTCGCGTGTCCCTCGAGCCACCGGAGCCGCGACTCGACGCTGGTCGGGTCGACGTCGAACGTGGCGTGCGACGTCCGCACGTAGTGGTTGTAGATATCGTTGATTGCCGGAGCGTCCTCGAGCGTCGCGGGACGGATCCGCATGCGGCTATCGTCCCGCACAGCGGACGTTGCGAGGTTACGGCGCCGTTACAGGTCGGAGATGCCTCCGTGGCCGACGACCGCGAGAACCTCGTCGGCGTAGCGTTCGAGCTTGGTCGGTCCCACGCCGGAGATCGCCGCGAGGTCGGCCCGGTCGCGCGGCTTGCGGTCGGCGATCTGCACCAGCGTCCTGTCGGGGAACACGACGTACGCCGGCACGCCGTCGGCGTTCGCACGCCTGCGCCGCCAGTCGCGGAGCCGTTCGAACAACGGGCCGTCGGTCGCGACGGAGACCGGGGCACGAGCCACCTGCGGTCGAACAGCGGCTGCAGACGGCGAACCGCCTAGCTCGTCGAGGAACGGGCTGGGTCGCGCTCGGCCGTCGGTGGGCCACGTCAGGAACAGGTACCGGCGGGCTCGCGTGATCGCGACGTACAGGAGCCGGCGTTCCTCCTCCGGATCGGCCTTGGTGCGCCCCGAGCGGAACGGGATCTCGGCATCGAGGAGCCGCGGCAGCAGCACCGCGTCGAACTCGAGCCCCTTCGCACGGTGGTACGTGAGTAGGTTGACGCCTCGGCCCGCGTGCTCGGCCGAGAACCGACGCGTCAGCTCCTGCAGGAACCCCGCGACGTCGCCGTCGGGTTGCGCGCCCTGGAACTCGGTCGCGAGCGCGCGTAGCCGGGCCAGGTCCGACTGCCGCGTCACCTCCTCGTCCGAGTCCGGCTGCGCGTCCGGCCGGTAGCCCACGTCCTCGGTCGCACGCTCGACGGCCTCCATCACCGACGCCGGTGCGGCACGCCGCAGTCGCTGGAGCACCGCACGTGGCCCAGGACGCCGCAGGAACGCGCCGTCACGCACCTGGTACGGGATCCCGGCTCCGGCGAACGCCCCCTCGAACGGCTCGGATCGTGCGTTGATCCGGTACAGCACCGCAATCTCCTCGAGCGGTACGCCCTCGTCGTCCCGCAACCGCCGCACGGCGTGCACGACGGCCGCGACTTCGCCGGCCTCGCCCTGCACCGCCCGCGCGACGGGCTCGGGTCCGGACGGACACGTCGCACGCAACGTCTTGCGGAACCCGCCCAACCGCGGCGCGAGTCCGTTCGCGAGCGCCAGGATCTGGGGCGACGAGCGATAGTTGTCCTCGAGCCGGACGATCGTCGCGTGCGGGAACCGCGTCGGGAAGCTCAGCAGGTGCTCGGGGGACGCGCCGGTGAACGCGTAGATCGTCTGGTAGTCGTCGCCAACCACGCACACGTCGTCGCGACCGCCGAGCCAGCGGTCGAGCAGCGCCGCTTGAAGGGGGTTGACGTCCTGGAACTCGTCGACGGTGAACGCGGCGAACCGCGCCCGCACCGCTGCGGCGGCCGTGGGGTGGTCATCGAACAGGCGGACGAGCACCCCGAGCATGTCCTCGAAGTCGAGCCGCCCGGTTGCTCGCTTCCGCCGCTCGTAGCCCTGGTAGACCCGCAGCATCAGCTCGGCTGGGATCGGCGGCTGATGGTCGCCGAGCGCATCAAGGTACCGAGCCGGCGGGATCATCCGGTTCTTCGCCCACTCGATCTCGTTCGCGAGCTCGCCTCTCGGCAGAAACCGGTGGGGCGGGGGCAGCGCGTTCGCGAGCGACGCGATCAGCGGAGCCTTGTGATCCAGGACGTCGGGCATGGCGTCGCCGGTGCGCGCCGGCAGCAATCGCGAGAGCTGCGAGAGCGCAGCCGAGTGGAACGTGCGCGCCTCGACGCCGTCCACGCCGAGCCGGCCGAGCCGCGCCTTCAGCTCGCCGGCGGCCTTGTCGGTGAACGTGACGGCGAGGATCTGGGACGAGCGGAACGTCCCGGTCGCGACCTGGCACGCGATCCGGTGCGTGATCGTCGTCGTCTTCCCGGTGCCTGCTCCCGCGAGGATCGCGACCGGACCATCGACCGCGAGCGCGGCCCCTCGCTGGGCATCGTTCAGCCCGGCGAGGATCTCCTCCAGCCCGCGCACCCGCGGACGGTATCACCACCCGGGACACCATTGGGATCCGGCGTGCCGTCGGCTCCAGCGCGCACGCCGATTCCGTCTCGGCGTCGCACGTGTCGTCGCCCTGGCCGCCGTCAAGGAATCGGCTGCCAGTCGGGAAAGAAGTCGAACTCCCCCGACGTCAGCCGCTGGAGCTCGCCGCCATCGGAGGCCATCGTCCAGACGCCGAAACGACCGTTCCGGCGTTCGCGGTTGAACGCGATGAGCGTCATGTCCGGCGAGAAGACCGGCGCGAATTCGTTCCGCAGGTTGTCGGTGAGCTGCGTTAGGTTCTCGCCGTTGGCATCGACGGTCCAGATGTTCCAGTTCCTGGAGAAGACGATCGTCGCACCGTCGGGCGACCAGTCGGGCCGCTCGTCGATCTTCCGGCCGGTTGTAAGCCGAGTCTGGTTCGCACCGTCCGCGTCCATCACCCAGATGTCGTCGACCGCGTCGCGGTCGCTGGTGAACGCGATCATCGTGCCATCGGGCGACCACTCCGGGAACGCGTCGAACCCGATCGTCGTCGTGAGCCGCGTCTGGTTCGAACCGTCCGCATCCATCACCCAGATGTCCTGGAACTCGTCCTCGGCGTTCGAGGTGTACGCGATCTGAGCGCCGTCCGGCGACCACGTCGGCCACGTCTCCTGCACGTCTGGCGTCTCGGTCAGCCTGGTCGCGTTCGAGCCGTCGGCGTCGATCACCCAGATCTCGCAGTTGCCGAACTCGGAGCCGCGGCACTTTGTGTACGCGATCTGCGTCCC
>JBKPHM010000119.1:0-3413 GCA_046729855.1 Actinomycetota bacterium
CCTCGGTGATGTCCGCCTCTTCGACGCTCAGCCGCTCGGAGAGGACTTCCTTGATGCGCTCGAAGACTTCGTCACGGGACGCTGCCATGTCACCTCGCTTGCGTTGGGGATTAGAGCGCGCCGATTCTACGGAACCGGGGCGCGGAGCGGCTCCACCTCGCGCCCGCGGTAGGTCTTGCAGTTCGGGCACATGCGGTGGGGCCGCATCGGTCGGTGGCAGTTCGGGCACTCGTTCAGGCGCGGCGCTTCGAGCTTGTGCTGGGCGCGGCGCTTGTCGCGGCGCGATTTCGAGGTTTTTCGCTTGGGGACTGCCATCGCGGAGCGGCACTATAGCTACGATTGCCCTGAGCTTCCGGGCTCGACTTATGCGCGCTTCCTGATCGAAAACTCCGTTTCGCTCCCTCTCGGATCAGGAGGACCGCATGCGCACGCCCGGCGGCACGCTCGCCGCCTCGAACGTCACAAAGAGTTACGGCGCCGACGTCGTCCTCGACGACGTGTCCGTCGCCGTTCCGCCTCGAGCGCGGATCGGCGTTGTCGGGCCGAACGGCAGCGGCAAGACGACGCTGCTTCGCGTGCTCGCGGGCCTCGAACCGCCGGATTCCGGGCAAGTCGAGCGGCGACCAGCCTCGCTGACAGTTGGCTACCTGCCGCAGGAGGACGACGTTCAGCCCGAGGACGTGCCCGACTGGAGGCTTCGCAAGGCGGCGGCGCGAATGGGACTGGACGCGGACGTCAAACGCCCATTCGAGAAGCTCTCGGGCGGTCAGCTCGCCCGAGCCAACCTCGCCGCGCTACTCGCCTCGGAGCCCGATGTCATCTTGCTCGACGAGCCGACGAACAACCTCGACTTCGACGGCCTGGAACTGCTGGAGCGCTTCGTGGAGGAGACGCCGAGCGCCCTCGTGGTCGTCTCCCACGACCGTGCGTTCCTCGAGCAGTCAGTGGAGCGGATCGTCGAGTTCGAAGCGGAAACAAGGAAGGTGCGCGAGTTCGCGGGCTCGTGGGATGAGTACGAGCGCCTCCGCGGCCTGGCAAGGAAGCGGCGAGAAGAGGCGTACGCGCGCTACGTGACTGAGCGCGACCGCTTCACGGGGCTCCTCCACGAGCGACGTGGACAAGCGCGTTCGGCAGGGAGGATGGCCAATCGTCGCGGTACCCAGGCGCTCAGGTCCAAGGTTCGCGCCGCCGACCGGCGGCTCGAGGGGCTCGAAAAGGTCGACAAGCCCTGGCAGCCGTGGCGGTTGCAGCTCGAGCTGCCGTCCAGTCGTGCGGGGGATGTCGTCGTCCGCCTCTCCGGGGCCGTCGTCGAGCGAGGCGACTTTCGCCTCGGTCCGATCGACCTGGAGCTGCGTCACGGCGATCGACTCGCGGTGGTGGGGCCGAGCGGGAGCGGCAAGACGACACTGCTCGGAGCTTTGCTCGGCGACCTTCCCCTGACCCGTGGGGATCGCCGTGTCGGGGCCGGCGTCCGCCTCGGGGAGCTGGAGCAGCGCCGTTCCGAGTTCGCCGGACCTGAGTCGCTGATCGAGACCTTTTGCGAACGCAGCGGACTTCTCGAAGGCGAAGCGAGGACGCTGCTCGCGAAGTTCGCGCTCGGCGCTGACGACGTCCTCCGGCCGTCGGCTTCGCTCTCACCCGGCGAGCGAACCCGCGCGGGTCTCGCACTGCTCTCGGCGCAGAGGGTGAACGCGCTGGTCCTGGACGAGCCGACGAATCACCTCGACCTCGAGGCGATCGAGGAGCTGGAGGCGGCGCTCGACGGCTACGAGGGCACGATCGTGCTCGTCACCCACGACCGGCGACTGCTCGAGCGCTTCGAGCCGACGCAGCGGCTAGAGCTTCTCACGTAGGCCCTCGAGGGCTTCCCAGCGGGGATCCACACGCTCGTCCTCGTGCTCGTGCGGGTTCTCGTTCAGATCCTCGCCGCAGACCGCGCAGAGGCCGGCGCAGTCCGGGCGGCAGAGGATCTGCTGCGGCAGCTCGACCGCAATCGCGTCCCGCGCCCAGCTCGAGAGCCGGAGCTGGTTGTCGACCACGTACGGAGTCTTCAGCTCGTCGGCTTCTCCCGGGCTCGTCGCCTGGTACTCCCGAGCATGGATCGAGAGGCCGAGGACGGCGTCCTTGAGACACCGGTAACAGGGCCCGTGCAGCCGGACGGGGAAGTTGAGCTCGAATGTCGTCCCGCTAGTGCCGCGGTTGATGACGAGCTCGGCGTTCACCTTTTCGGGCACGGGCAGGTAGCGCTGGCCGCCGAGCTCATACGGCGAAAGCGCGATCTCCTGCTCGTCGCGGTATTCCTCTCCCGGACGGAGCTTGGCCTGTCTGAGGTCGAAGGTGGTCACGATCGGCCAGGGTAGCGCTCGCTCCACTGCTGAGCGGCGACCCCCTCGAAGAACTCCAGCGCCTCCTGTTCGGTCGGCACGGTCCGGATGTTCTCCTCGGCGAAACGCTCGGCGATCGGCCAGTCGGACGTCTTCACCCGGTCGGCGAAAACATCAGCGTCGTAGGGCGTTCGCCGGTGCTCGACGTCAGGCCCGAGCAGCAGCCAATGCGCGCCGGGCGCGCCGTAGGCCAGTCCGACGCTGCCGGCGTTGACGACGCGCCAGCGATCGACGCGCCGGTCGAATTGCATGTGCGTGTGGCCGCAGACGACGACATCGGCTTCCACGACCGCGAGCATCTCCCGCAGCCACTCGTCTGGTGTCGTCTTCAGGATCATCTCCTCGTCGCTCCGCGGCGAGCCGTGGCAAAAGAGCACGTGGCCGACCCCTTCAACGTCGAGCTCGATCTGCTCGGGAAGTGCCGCGATGTACTCGCGATGACGGTCGTCGAGCTGTCCGACCACCCACTCGTCGATCAGGCCGCCCGACGGCCCGCTGAGGAGCTCGCGGTCGGCGTTCCCGCGGAGCACAAGTGCGTCGAGCGCCATGATCCGGTCGAGTGTCTCGGCCGGCAGCGGGCCGGCCGCCAGGTCGCCGCCGAAGACGAGTTGCGCGTCGCCTGCTTCCGCGAGCACGGCTTCCAGCGCGGGGAGGTTCCCGTGAACGTCGTAGAGCGCAGCTATGCGCCGCGCGCTACTCGTACGGCTGGTCGTCGTTGGTGCTCTGCGCCGCGACGCCCGCGACGACCGTCTCCTGCGAGCGCTCGTGAAGCCGCTCACGCCCGCGCTTGACGGCGCCGAGGAACTTGTCGAGGTTGACCTCGAGCGTCGAGAGGATGCTGTCGGCCCAGTCCTCCATCTCGAGGCGCGTCTCGCGGGCCTGCCGCCGCGACTCGTCGATGATCTCCTGCGCCTGCCGCTCGGCGAGCTTGACGATCTCGGTCTGCGACGCCTCGCGGGCAGCCTGCTCCCGCGCTTCGCCGAGAATCCGGTCGCACTCGCGCTTCGCCTCGGCGAGCATCTCCTGCCG
>JBKPHM010000120.1:0-13867 GCA_046729855.1 Actinomycetota bacterium
AGGTGGAACTGTGTAAAGCATCAGCCGGAGCCGATCCGGAAAGCATCTGCCGAAGTCGCACAAGAGACTCCACGAATTCTCTCCGATTTCTCCTCGTGCACCCAACTGGACAGTACTCGAAAAAATATCCGCAGGTAGAGGGGCGCGTGCTCCGTCTCAGCGCTCGCCACGCGAAGCTTCGACGCTTCGGTTACCGGAATGCTGGCGCCACGAGCTGATGCGGTGCTCGTCCACGAGACGAAGGAAGGATCCGCGCGGTCTCGGACTCCGACATCTTCTGTCGCTCCTCTACGTGAGCCTGATCGTTGTCTCGAGATCCCGATCGAGGATGGACGATAGCCTCGCGACCTCCGTCTCCAGGGCACTTCGCGGCAACCTGCCGGCCTCCGTGAACCAGGCGAGCCGAACTCGATCGCCATCCAACTCCCACGTGCCGCACACAACGCCACCAGCCACGACGACCGGTGAGATCCAGCCGGCCTGCCTGCTCACCTCTCCCCGCCGCGCCGATGGAACCACGCGCTGGTCCGCAGTACCGGGGCCAAGCACGTACTGGTCGAAGCCGGGGAGGAGCCGCACCGCTTTGGTGCCCCTCGCCGAGGCCAGCTCGTCGAGGTCCTGGGCGAGAACGAAGGCGCGTTCTCCATCCACCTCGATCTCCGCCACCCGGTCACCGAGGGCGACGAACGACGTCCGAAGCTGTCGCTTGCCGAACCAGCCACCAGTCAGCCAGTTCCCGAATGCATCGATGGTCGCCGGCCCGTACGCACCGAGGTAGGCAGCGATAGCCACCGGCGCCGCCACCTCCGGATCGGCCACCCCGGCCCAGCGAGAGCTGACGTCTTCCGGGCGAGCGAACGTGACGCGCCCGTCCCTGCTTGGTCCAAAGCACAGGTCTCCTTGCCAGGCGAGGGGCTTTAGGAGCGTACCCCAGCTCGACCGGAGGAGATCTTCGGCGAGACGCCCCAGCCCGAGTTGGGTACTGACGGCAGCGCCCAGCTCTTCCCGGGTTAGGGGCTTCTCCGCGAGCGCCTCGCGTACCACGTGCCGGAGGGCATCCATCGCTCCCATCCACTCCTTCGCCGTCATCCCGAAGTAGCGCTGCCAGCTGGGGCGCTCCCACGCGCGCCCTGCGGCCATCAGGGACAGGAACGCTCCCGCACCCTTGGGAGTGAGCAGATGGAGCGCGCCTCGCATCGCCCAGGTCTTGATGAGGCGACCGGCCGAAAGCTCGCGGTCGACCTCGCCCGGGCGGGAGGTCTCGCGCCTGAGACGGATCGCGAGCTCCGCCGACGAGGCAACCTGCGCCTGGACGCCGCACAGGCGACGGACCACCCCGGCGACGGGCAACCTTCCGATCGGATGCAGCAGCTGTCGATGCATCCGCCACGCGAGCGCTTGGCGCAAGGTGATCTTCACAGCCGTGCGGCGAGCCTACCGTGGCGAGCTGGCTCGATCGCTCCCGCGCCGCCGACCATGACCACGCAGTCGCGAACCGTCCCAATCCCACCTGGGGGTGCTCGTGACGGAGACCCGCTGGTCCGTCGGAGATGCGGTTCATCCGCCGGATCGCCACGCGAGGAGGAGCGAGGAGGAGCGAGGAGGAGAGAACGGGGAGCCGGAAGGGACTCCACGATTTCTCCCCGAGTGCACCCAACTGGACAGAAGTCGAAAAAATGTCCGCAGGTAGATGGGCATGTGCTCCGTCTGAGCGGTCGTCACGCCAAGCTTCGTCGGGAGGGATACCGGAAACAGTAGCGGGACGCCGACCTGATCGGCCTTCCCTATCCCGCGGTTCAGATCGACGACGCATGCCAACACCCCGGCGGAGTCGCGGCCGTGAACCGGCAGGCGAGTATCCGGCAGCTCGGCTCGATCGCCTTCCCTCCCCGATGGCTCCACGATCTCTCCCCGCTCGGGCGGTGAGGCGGGACGCCTCCCTCCCGCAGGATCTCGCACTCGTCTCCGACGGGATTCGGGTGCCGATGCCTTTGAACGCCGACTTGACCGCGTGCTCCAAGTGGTCACGGCGAGCGGAACGAGGCGATTCGGTCCCAAGTGCTCCCGCTGTTGGTGGAGACGTGCAGAACCATGTTTCGTCGATCGATGAGCGCGAATCCCAGCCGCTCATCAACTCGCCAGACGTCGGCCCCGAAATCGATCTCGGGCTCCTGGAACGCCCGGTTGGACTGCCACGTGGCGCCGCCGTCGGCGGTCGACAGGAACGTCCCCCTCGACTCCACGAGCCACCCGGCGCCGTCCGGCAGGAAGGAGACCGCCTCCACGTACCCGTAGCCGCCCAGACCCTGACCGATCGAGAGGCGCGGCTCGTCGGGCCGAACCACGGTGCGGGGAGCCCATGAGGAGCCTCCATCCCGCGTCTCGAAGATGCCTTTCAGCTCCTGGCCGGCGCCCGCTCCCCAGGAGCACGCGAGCCAGCCGATCCCGCGACCGTTCCATGGGAAGGAGATGTCGACGATCTCGCCGTCCGAGCAGGGGTCCTTCGTCTGCGTCCACGCCGTGCCGTCCCACTTGACAAGGTTCCCGCCGAAATCCGAGACCGCCCATCCCAGCCCCGTCGTCGTGAACACGGCGGCGGCAAGTCCCTCGCTGCCGGAGAGCACTCGCCAGGAGTCTCCGCCGTCGCCGGACGCGATGATCCGTGGATGGCGCGTGCCCACAGTCGCCCAGGCCCGGCCGTCGGAGCCGACGATGAGGTCGTCCACCTGGGCGGCTCCGCGGTAGGCGAGTCGCCACGTGCGACCTCCATCGCGCGTGACTGCCACGGCGCCGATGGAGCGGCTGCACCCGGCACACTCGAAGACCCTGCCGGCGAGGAGGCCGTGCTCCCGACTCCAGAACGCCACCGAGATTGGCCAGAACCCGGGCGACACCGGGTTGTGCGGATCGACCACGGCGTGCTCGGTTGGGCGAGGAGACGTGTTACCGGAGTCGGGAAGGCCGGTTTGGGAGGTCCCTGGCACGGAGTGCGGCTCGCTTGTACACGCCACCACGACCGCGACCAGCAGGAAACCGCCAACGATGCGTCGCATCACCTACTCCTCGGCCACGGGAGTTCTGATGCAGCACGATAGTCGCCGCCGGGCCAATCGGCCGCTCGCTCGCCCTGCATCGGACACGGGTTCTTATCGTGATCAAGAAACGCAGTGGAGCTCTCCCAAGGGGATGGCGTTCTGCGTCGTGGCGACCCACAGCGCGACGGCAAGGGCGATACCGAACGCTCCGATGCCCCAAGACCTGATCGACCGGGGCGTCGGCAGGAAGGCGGTGATCGCGCCGACCACGGCGAGAGCGGGAGGGATGGCTCGCGCGAGCAACGTGAAGTCCCCGCACACGTCCGTGAGTCCGGGGATTCCCCGCAGCGTGCGGTACCAATAGGCGCTGTTGCGGGTGTCGATCGGAGGTTCCGCCGAACCAAGCCACGTGAGGCCGACCGCGATTGCGAAGAGCAATGCGGCCACCAGGAGCCACCCGGCGCTGCGGTGTGGAGCCTCCTGATCCTCCACCAATTCCACCCGACTCCCGCGTGGTGAGCTCACGCCGCTTGGTAATGGTCTTTTCGACGTGCCGCCGAGCAAGCGAGTTCCCCAGACGGCGCGGGGCCGATGTTATGACCGATTGCGGTGGGCCGGTCGCCCTCGCCCTCGACGACCATTGGCCATCTCGCCATGTGCCGAATCGTGTTCCTCAAGCCCTGCCGTGCCCCACCCTTGTCGGATTCGGACTCAGCGGGCGGCCGCGTCCCGGCAAGTAGTGGAAGTAGCTCCCCAATCCTCACCACCTGACGCTCGTTAGATCACCGCGGCGAGCAGCTCGTTCACCTCACCTCCCTCCGGCTCGTCGATCGCCTTCATAGACTCCGAGCTGAAGTACCGTCGGTCGCCCGTCGCCCACTCGTCATCCTGTTCCGCGGCGAGCATGCCGACGAGCCGGACAAGTGAGCGCTCGTTCGGGAAGATCCCCACGACAGCGGTGCGTCGCTTGACCTCCTTGTGCAGACGCTCGATCGGGTTCGTGGAGTGCAGCCTGCGTTGGTGTGGCTCGGGGAAGTGGAAGTGGGCCAGCACATCCTCGGCGGCCTCGCGGAGTAGCTCGGCGGCCTTGGGGAAGCGCGTCTCGAGCCCGTCGGCGACACGATGGAGCTGGGCCATCGCCGATGCGTGGTCGGGTTGCGCGAACACCGTGCGGACGAACGAGGCGACCATCTGCTGAGCGGATCGGGGAACGAGCGCCAGCAGGTTGCGCATCAGATGGACCCTGCACCGTTGCCAACTCGTGCCGACCAGGACGGTCTCGATCGCCTTGCGCAGACCCGCGTGAGCGTCGGAGATCACGAGGCGAACGCCACCAAGGCCGCGAGCGACGAGCGAACGCAGGAACTGAGTCCAGAACCCCTCGTCCTCGCTGATGCCCACGTCCACGCCCAGGATGTGCCGCTCTCCCTGCTCGGAGACCCCGATCGCGACGACGGTCGCGAGCGAGACCACCCGGCCGTCGCGCCTGACCTTGTGGAAGGTCGCGTCGAGCCACACGTACGGGTGGGGCTCTTCGATCGGACGCTCGAGGAACGCCTTGACCTCGGCGTCGAGCTCGGCGCAGATCCTCGAGACCTCGCTCCGGGAGACGCCGTCCATCCCGAGCGCCCGGACCAGATCGTCCACCTTCCGGGTGGAGATGCCCTTCACGTAGGCCTCCTGGATCACCGACACGAGCGCGCGCTCGGCCCGCCGGCGAGGCTCGAGCAGACCGGGGAAGTAGGTCCCTGGCGCGATCTTCGGCACGCGCAGCTCGATGGTGCCGACGCGGGTGTCCCAGGTCCGGGTCCGGTAACCGTTACGGTGCGCGGTGCGCTCGGGCGATCGCTCGTGAAGGCCTGCGCCGATCTGCGTGGAGACCTCCGCGTCCATGATCGCCTGAGCGAGTACCCTCACGCCTTCACGCAGCACGTCGAGGTCGTCGTCCTCCAAGAGCTTGCCGACGAAGCTTGCGAAGTCCATCCTGGGTTTGGCCATCTCCCTCCTCCTCCGACGTTCGGCAGACATCGGTGAGGATGGGTGATGGCCCTTCTCGTTACGAGGACCTCAGAGAGGAAGTTCCACCACTTCTTGGGACGTTAACCAGCGGGCCGCCCTTAGCTTCACGTCGGAATGTTGAAGCAGAGCACTGTCAGGAGGATCTGGCGATCGGGGTCGTCGCGGTGATGCAGAGAGAAGCGAAATCGGGTCTCCGACTGGATGGGCTCCTCGCGGATGAAGTTGGCGTGCCTTCTGACGATCTCTGGGACCTGCTTGAGGACCGAGCTGAAGCTCTTCGTCTGGTTAAACAGGATGATGGCTGTCTTCGTATCACGCCATGAGAGGTAGCCGAGGAGCTGGTCGACCGCCTTGGTCAGCGAGGTAGGGCCCTTCCAGAACTTGCACTCAGCGATGAACAGGTTCCTGCCTTCATGGCGGATCAGGATGTCGGTCTTGCCTTCGTAGTTGAAGGTTTCCCCGGTCGCCTGTCCCTCGTATTGCCCGTTGAGCTGAACGAGGAAGTGCTGCCGGAGGTCTTCCTCGCTCATCGAAGCGAAGGCGTGTGGACTCCGCTCGATGACCGCGACCATGTTCTCGATGATCGACAGAATCTCCTCATACTGGGCCATCGCGAGCTCGGGCTCCGGCGCTTGGGCGGCGCTGCCGGGGGATGGGGTCGGAAAGGGAGGCCTCTTGCGGGCTGCGGGGACCACGTAGGTGGGAGTTGCATCTTCTCTGCGTCGCAGGGGGAAACCAAGGTCGGACACGACTCCCTTGTCCCGAAGCGCCTTCTCGCGACGCGCCTCGATCCGGCCCTTCGCCTTAGCTCGGATGCCGGCGTTGAAGGGCTCGACGTCCTTGGCGACCCACCCAAGGTGCTGTCGGATACCGGAGAGCTGTCGATCGAACTCGGCGCGGGCGCCCTCAGCCTCGAGACTGGGGCGACGAACAACGATGAGCAGTTCGTTGGTCCCGACGATCGCCCGAGGGGCCATCGAGCTTCGAGTTGAGGCGGCGCAGTAGAAGAGGTTCGTGTCGCCCTCGAGCGGAACGAAGAAAGTGACTTCGGTCCCAGTGACATAGAAGGGGCGACTCCGATCTCGGATCACCCGCCCTGAGTCCTGGCTGACGTCGATCTGCGTCTCCCGCTGATCGACCGTTACAGCCGATTCGTCGAGGCGCGGGAGGTCGACCCGATACTCCGCCTCGAAGTAGTCACAGAGCTGCTCGACGTCGATGCCGAGGAGCTCGTTCTGGTCGATCGCGTCGATCTTGCTGAACATCTCGGCCTCATGAGCCTCGAGAACCGCCCGGAGGTCGTGCTTAACGAACAGGACCTCGTCTTCCCGTGTCATGGCGGTGGTCATGCTACGGAGGAGGAGCGACATGGACAGCTATCCGAGTCGTGGATCTCACGACGCGCGTTTCCCCGTCGTTGTTGCGTGGGATGCGCGAACACGAAGGAGCCACCCACCGACGAGGAGGGCGGCCAAGAGCCGGTCCGATTCGGCTGCTCCCTGCGCGGGTCGTGCCGATGACGGCCGCTGAGCGCGAGACTGCGGTGCAGACCCTGGCTGTGCTCCTCCGCGCCTGGTTGCAGGATCCCCAGGGAGGAGCTACTCGCCGAGAGCCCGAGAAGCGCTCGAGCAGGCGCGCTGTTGCCAAGCATCGCCGCCCGAGCGCCTGAACCGAATGGACCACGAATCACATGCACGTTTTTCAACCACCGTAAACAACATCGATGTGTTTCCGCAGGTCAGAGCGTTGGTGCCCCCGGCAGGAATCGAACCTGCGACACGCGGTTTAGGAATTCGATTCGCTCCTATGCGCTGACCTGCGAGGACTACACGAATTGGCGCTTCTATCAGCGCAATTCGTCTCTTCAGCACCCCTCGCTACGCGACGTTTCCCGGCCTTTCGCGGGACCGGTGCGGGACCGCCGGGCCGCCTGTCGGCGCTCTCAGATTGTGGTCGCACCCCAGGTCGGCTCGAAATCCGACTCAGTCACCCCTTCGTCGGGCCGGGCTCCACCCCCACACGTCGAAGAGGGCCGACGTGGAGCCACTTTTCTCCGATCCCAAGCGGAGGGCATTCTGGGCCGCGACTTCCTCACTGTCGAGACGCTCTTGCTGAAGACGTACTACGTGTTGTTCTTCCATCGAGCTGAGGACGGGGCGGGTGCACCTGGCCGGCGTGACGGCGAACCCGGACGTCGCGGGGGTCACCCAGTAGGCCCGTAACGTGAGCGGAGAGCGTCGCGAAATGGGGTTCGAGGATCTCGTACGGGCCCCGGCCAAGAGCAGGATCACGCCGATCCCTCACCTCGCGGGTCGAGGCCGAGGCGTGCCATCATCGGCTCGGAACCGGCACCGTGAGCCATACCGCGACCCTCGAGCGAGCTCGCACGGCCCTTCACGAGCACGCCTGGTCGGAGGCATACGCGGCGCTGTCGTCGCTCGACCACCAGGGCGACCTGGGTGGCGCCGATCTCGAGCGCCTCGGCGAGGCGGCGTGGTGGAACGCGCATCCCAGGGAAAGCCTCGACGCATTCGCGCGCTCGTACGCCGCGTACGTCGCCGAGGGCGACCCCGCGCGGGCCGCCTTCGTCGCCCTGCGCCTTGCCTTCGAGCACTTCGAGACCCGGGACGTCGCGCAGTGGAACGGATGGATGGGCCGGGCCACGCGCCTGCTCGAGGATCAGCCCGAGAGCGCTGTGCACGGGTACCTGGAACTCCAGCGGATCCGCGGCTTCATCCTCCTCGGCCAGGGATCGTCCGACGAGCCGGCGCAGCGCGTGGCCCGGATCCTCGAGATCGGCAGGCGGTTCGGCGACCGCGACCTCGAAGCGTTCGGGCTCGTGCTCCAGGGATGGCTGCTGGTCATGGGCGCGCGGGTCGAGGAGGGCCTCGCCCTCGTCGACGAGGCCGCGGTCGCCGCCGTCGAAGGGGAGCTCACGCCCCACACGGCAGGGGCGGTGTACTGCATCACGATCGGCGTCTGCCGCACCGTCGCCGACTATCGGCGAGCGAGCGAGTGGACGGAGGCAGCGACGCGCTGGTGCGAGCGCGAGTCCGTCTCAGGCTTCCCCGGCATCTGCCGGATCCATCGCGCCGAGATCATGCGGCTGCGCGGCGCCTTCTTGGAGGCGGAGTCCGAGGCGCGCGAGGCGCTGGCGCAGCTCACCGCGTTCGGCATGTCGTCCTCCGCGGGATGGGGCTACAACGAGATCGGCGAGATCCGCCTGCGGCTGGGTGATCTCGACGGCGCGGAGGAGGCGTTCGAGCACGCGCATCAGCTGGGCCAAGACGCGCAGCCGGGCATCGCCCTCCTGCACCTGGCCCGTGGGCGGATCGGGGCGGCCCGCGCGTCGATCGCGACGGCGCTGTCAGACGCCGACGCGCCACTGGTGCGGGCGCGATTGCTCCCCGCACGTGTCGAGATCGCGCTCGCCGCCCACGATCTTGCCGACGCCCGCGAGGCCGCCGACGAGCTGGCTGAGATCGCGGGGCCCTTCGACCAACCGGTCCTGCACGCGGCGGCCCACCAGGCCCTGGGCGCGGCGCTGACCTACGAGGAGGACGCCGCGGCGGCCATCGCCGAGCTCCGGCGGGCGGTCCGCCACTGGACCGAGGCCGGCGCGCCGTTCGAGGCGGCGCAGGCCCAGCGCTGGCTCGCCGTCGCATATCGGTCGGGCGGCGACGAGGAGGCGGCGGCGCTCGAGCTGCGGACGGCGACGACCGCGTTCGAGAGGCTGGGCGCCGGGCTGGAGTCCGAGCGATGCGAGGAGATGCTCCGTGCCGGGGTTGGCGGCCTGGCGGGGCGCCGGGTGACCCGCACGTTCATGTTCACCGACATCGTGGGCTCCACCGAGCTGGTGCGCTCGATGGGTGACGAGGCTTGGGAGGGGGTCCTGCGCTGGCACGACGAGACGCTCCGAACGCTAATCGGCACCCACCGCGGGGAGGTCGTCCACACGACTGGGGATGGGTTCTTCGCCTCGTTCCCCGACGCGGGGGCGGCCGCGGCGAGCGCGGTCTCGATCCAGCGACGCCTGGTCGAGCACCGACGCAAGCACGGCTTCGCGCCCCCCGTCCGAATCGGGCTGCACGCGGCCGAGGCCACCGTGATCGCCGACGACTACGCCGGCCTCGGCGTGCACGAGGCCGCGCGGGTCGGTGCGCTCGCCGAGGGAGGGGAGATTCTGGCGACGGTCGCGACGGTCTCGGACGGCCCGATCGCGTTCCCGACCGCGAACGAGCGGGACGTCGAGCTCAAGGGCCTCACAGACTCTGTGCGCGTGGTCTCGATCGACTGGAGCTAGGAGGAAGGATGTCCGAGCCGACGTCTTCATTAGCCACGCCACGATCAGTCGACAAGGACGAACGAGCCACCCGGATGACATGTTCTTTGGCGCGAAGTTGATGTCCGACAACGCCGGGTTCCGCGAAGTGGCAGGGCGCAATGCCGACCCGACCGGTGGTGCGCTGGGCGCTTCGCCACACGAGCGCTGCGAAGCGACCTTGATCCGGCGAACCGCGTCGGCGCTCGCACCTCAGCAGGTCGTGGCCAAGGGCCGGCTCGCGTGACGGGAACCCACGCCGCGCTCGTCCCTCGATCGGGCTACCCGACGCTTCAGGAGTGCACCTACCTCAACCAGGCGTCACTCGGACTGATCCCGGCCCGATCTCTCGACGCCATGGTGGCGTTCCTACACAACGTGGCGCAGCACGGCAACCTCCGACTCTCTGACGAGGAGGAGGCGCGTGTGCTCGATGACGTGCGGGCGGCGGCGGCCGAGCTGATCGACGCGCCCGCGTCACGGGTCGCGGTCACTGGAGGGGCGAGCGAGGCGCTCGGGCAACTCGCAGCCATGCTGGGATCGATCGACGGCTCCGTCGTGTTGGTCTCGTCCGATTTCCCGAGCGTGACCTATCCGTGGCTCGCGGAACGCGAACGCCGCGGCACGCCGATCGTCTGGGTAGATGACACCCCCGACGCGGATCTCACGGAGGGGCTCGTCCGCGCGGTCGACGGCTCCACCAAGGCGGTGTGCGTGAGCGCCGTCCAGTACGCCACCGGGACGTCCATCGACGTGCCGACCTTGACGGCTCGGGCTAGGGAGGCGGGATGTCGCGTCATCCTTGACGTCACTCAGTTGGCCGGGGCGCGCCCGGTCAGCATGCGGGGGTGGTCAGCAGATGCCATCGTGTGCAGCGGCTACAAGTGGTTGTCGTCGCACGGCGGAGTGGCGCTCTTGGCCTTGGCGCCGGACCTCGTCGCAGCGACCCCTCACCTCGTCGGGTGGAAGGGGGCCAGGGATCCGTTCGCGTTCGACCCGAAGACCCTGCGACTGACCCCGGACGCTCGCCGGTTCGAACTGTCGACCATCTCCTATGCATCCGCCGTTGGGCTCCTCACGTCGATCGGCGTCCTGCAGGCCACGGGGATCCAGAGGATTGCCGACCACGCCCGAGGTCTGGCGAGCCGGCTGGTCGAGGGCGTCGAACCGCTCGGGTGGTTGCCTTTCCATCGGCCCCCCGATCCGGCGTCGAGCAACCACATCGTTGCCTTGCGCCATCCCGTCGCCGACGCCCGCCACGTCCAGCGCCTCTTATCGGAAGAGCGCCGGATCATCTGCAGCAGCCGGGCGGGGATGCTCCGGGTTTCGATCCATCTGTACAACGACGCGAGCGACGTCGAGGCTCTGGTCAACGCCTTGGGCAGCATCCGCGCCGAGGGTGGTGATCGCTGAGCTGCGGGATCGATGCCCCCACGCGCCGAACCGCTTCATGTCGTGATGCCCGGCTTCGTGACGAGCTGATGGGATCATGAGCGCAGACGCTCCGGTTCACGCTGGAGGAAGGAGCGAGCTGGCCGTGGTCATTCTTCGGTTTTATGCCACGTGGCCTCTGGCCGTCCTCGAACCTTTCGGGAGCACGCTGACGCTGAGAGATCGATTCCTGTGGAGCCCGTTGCGTCTCGTAACTCTGTCCTATGTGATGTCAACGCGGACGGGACTCCCCTCGCGCGCTTGTGACCGACCGGCCACTCCTCGACTTTCCGACATGGGCATCCGACGGCCGGTGGATCGCGTACGACGACGGCATCACCAACACGGCCATCGTCATCCTGAGTCTGAACACGGGGGGCGCGCGGAGGGTTGGGCTCGGCGCAGCAGCCGATTGGTCCCCGAACGGGCAGCGTTTCTCCTACGTTGGCCGGCAGGAAGGATTCGATCAGGCGATCTTCGTCATGAGCGTCGACGGGTTCCCATGTCCGGCGCCTCACGGGTGGAACGGGCCAGGATCTGGACCCGGCGTGGTCGCCCGACGGCGAATGGATCGCGTTTCATAGGCCCGACGAATACACGAACGACGACGTGTGGCGCGTGCATCTGACGGGGTCAGGACTCGAGCGGGTCACCATAATTCGCTCAGCAGGTGAGGTGCAGCGCCGCAGCCGCCCGCGCGGGATCGAGCTCGCCGAACCGTACGACGGCGCGGTCCGTCGGCAGGCACTCAACCTGGACACCGCGCTCGCGCAGACGGTCGAGCGTCGATGGGTCGGGGCGCATCTGTGATGACGCTCCGGTACCGACGATCAGTCGCTCGGGAAGCTCGTCGAGGACGTCCTCGAGATCATCCAGCACCAGGGAATGACCGTCCCGACGCCACCAGTCGGAGACGACGCGATGGGGGAGCACGATCACGTCGTGGGTCTCCTCTCGTCCGTCGACGACGACGTGCCCGAATCGGTAATCCCGGATCTTGGCCATCATCTAATGATGACGCTGGCGGCGGGCTTCCGTCACCCGCGGGCGTGAGGGCGGTTCGAGCACCCCCGCTCTTGTCTACCGATCTCTACCGATCGCAGCGTCGGGGGAGCGGAAGGGCTGATCCCAGGCCCGCCCGCCGCATTTTGAGCGATGGGTTGTCCTGGGCGTGACCACGAAGGTCCCTTTCCCGTCAATGTCACGCGGCCGTTCGTCCATCTCCTCATTGCTGAGAGATCGGCGTCGGCTAGGCGCTCCGCGACACCAAGGCAAAGAGGCCACGCTCTGGGCGGTTCGGCTATCCGGCGAAGTCCGGTGGTTCCTTGTCAAACTCGCGGCAGTGATGCTCGAGATGCCGGTAGACGTCCTTACGATCAGCGTTTGGCAAGTCGACGCCACCGCGTGCTCCTGACAAGACCTGCATCGCCGAGCGCACGCCGTTCCAGACCACCCGGAGCTCCCCGTCGATCAGCTCGTGGTGCGGGAGCTTGTACGCCTGCTTCTCGCGCGGCGGATCGTTGCCTTCTTCGTCGACCGACGGGTCGTACCAGGCGTGCGCGCTGGCGAACGCCTTCCAGCCTCCGTGATCGATGATCCCGTCGGCCTTGTCGGCCTCTGCCGTCCCGTGCCAGTTCCACGGGCGGTCCTCCGGTGCCTTCGGGCTTGAGTGAGGTTCCGGTACGCGACCATGGGATCACCTCTTGGTCGCCTCCTATGTCGGGTTCCCGGCACCGGCGCGCGCGAAACGCCTTCCATGACCCTTGCGCCGCGGATCGGCTTGGGCAAACGCCTGTTCGCCGACGGCACGATTCCTCCGAGCTGAAGCTCCTCGACGGAGTCGTCTCGGGCAACGGGGGCTTCATGGGCAGGTACCAGCCGGCCGGCGAGATTCAGACGGGATCATTCGGGAGTTGAGCTGGGCTCCAGGGAGACCTCGATCACGTGACGATCGGGGTCGAGACACTTGAACCCGACGTAGGAGTCAGTGTCCTCCTCGTCGACGAGCTCGAACCCGTCGGCGACGAGCCGGTCACGCACGCGTCGGATCTCGTCGCGGGAGCTGGGGGCGAATCCAAAGTGCGGGAAGCCGGCCGCCCGTTCGACCGAGCGGTCCTCGCCGAGGGCGAGGGCGAAACCGTCGGGGTTGCGGATGATGACGACGCCGTCCGGGTAGCGACGTGCGGTCGAGGGATCGAAGCCGAAGTACGTCGCGTAGAACGCGATCGAGCGCTGCTGGTCGCGCACGGCGAGCGCGAGATGGTTGAGTTTCACGGGGCGATGCTAGTCGCGGTGTTGAGCGTCGTGCGGTCCACTCGGCGAGCGTTTCCCGAACGCCTCACGCCGGACAGAACAGGCGCACTCGGTATCGGTGGCGGCCCAGCAGCTCCCCCTCGAGCCTGATGGTTGCCTGCGTGAAAATGTGACAGTGGCGACGCAGATCGGGGCATCGCTCCATTCGATGCGGAACGATCCGTCCTCGCATGGTGTGGAACGTGCCCCGGCGCATGAGAGACGGCAGTCGTTCCGATGGAAGAGGGCGGAACCGACGCCCCGATGGCGGCGCCAACGGGTCCACTCGCCCTGCCTCATGTAGAAGCCGCCGTCGGCGCAATGAAGATGATGGAGCGGGGCTGCATCGCGACACGCATGCAGTTGTGGGTGAGGTACCTCCGCCACGGCCCACCGCGTGAGTCAGCGGCATCGCGGACGAGACGCCAACGGCGATGGCGGCGATAGCGCGGCACGTCTCACGCTGTCCACGTTAGACCCGTTCGAGCGGCCGCCGTAGGCGCGCACTAGGGTGCTTCCACCTGGGACAGGAACTTGGTGGCTACGTCCACTCGGCGGAGCTTCGCCAGCGACAGGTAGTGCCCGTCGACGATATCGCGAACCGATTCCAACGCGTCCGTCAGCATGCCCACGGTCGCCGCATACCCGGGGTGCGTCGACAGTCCCGAGAGCACCTCGACGTCCGCGTTCACCCTTCGCGCCAACCGGACGGTGTCCCCGACGAAGGCGCGGTAGGCCTCGGGATCGCGCTGCATCTTCTGCGCCTGGG
>JBKPHM010000121.1:0-6530 GCA_046729855.1 Actinomycetota bacterium
CGCGGCCCACTCGAGCCTTGAGTCGTCGAGCGATGGATCCTGGTCGGCGGTCTCCCAGTACAGCATCGTCTCGTACAGCCGTCGTCCCAACAGGTGGACGCCGACCTCTCGGATCTCGTCGATCCAGGAGCGAAAGACCTCTTCGTCGGGCGCCGTCCAGTCGAAGCCGCCGTCCGGCCCGACGATGTAGCCGTCAAGTGAGACGCCCATCGAGTAGGTCACACTGCGCATCAGAAGCCTCCTCGGTAACGGGTTCGACAATACGACCGCCGGACGCCGCAGGACTCATCGCGGCTCGCGGGATCCCTTGGGCTAGCGACGAGGCCGGACAAGCGCACCTTCCGCCCGATCCGCGACCGGCCGCCCACCCGGCCACCAGCGGGGCGCCGCGAGGCGCAAGGAGCCCGCGTGGACGGCCAGGGCCCAGCGAGGGAGCCCCATCAGGTGCAACACGGCCTCCTCCCCCTCAAACAGACCCCGCCCAACGCGTTCGAGCCGCGGACAACGCTCACGTACATCGGGCTGGACGCAGGCGGCGGGTGCCCCGGGGCGCATGACAAGTTATAGCGATATCAGTGCGTATCGGATTGTCACGAGACGACCGTTATCCAGCCAGCGGCTCCACGATCTCAGTCCGACGACACAGAGTAGAGGTGCCAGCGGTCGGGGACGCCCTTCAGCACGTGCTCCCCGGCATCCTCGAACGAGAGTCCGGACCCCGCGACGAGGTCCTTCACAGTCCTTGACACGAGGACCTCCGACGGGCGAGCTATCGATCCGACCCGTGCACCGATGTTCACGGCGATGCCCCCGACCTTCCCCGCGATCGTCTCGCACTCGCCGGTATGAAGCCCGGCCCGAACTTCGAGGCCGAGGCGCGCAACGGCTTCCAGGATCGCCTGCGCGCAGCGGATCGCACGCGCCGGACCATCGAACGTGGCAAAGAACCCATCGCCAGCCGTATCCACCTCCGTCCCCCGGTAGTGAGCCAACAAGCGTCGAACGGTCGCGTGATGTTGTTCGAGCAGGTCGCGCCAGGCGCTATCTCCCAGCTCGGCCGCCTTCTCGGTGGAACCGACGACGTCGGTGAAAAGCACGGTGGCGAGTACCCGGTCCAGGGACGCTTGCTCAGCTTGAATCCCTTTCACGAAGCGCTCGATCTCCTTCAGGACGCTGTCCTGGTCCCCTAGGTAAGGGATGTGCTCATTACCGGGCAAGGTGACGTACTCGGCGCCGGCGATGTGCTCGGCCATGTACCGGTTCGCCTCGGGATCGTCCTCGACCCGGTGAAGGATGAGAGTCGGAACGTGGATCGCCGACAGGATGTCGCGCACATCAGTGTCCAACTCCATGCGCTCGGCGGCGATCACCGCGCCCGGGCTCGCGCCGCGACGTGTGTAAGTGGTGAACCACCGCAGGACCTCGGGATCCTGCGTCATCTCCGGGAATGCCCATCGGATGAGAAACTCCTCGGTTCCCCAGGACCGTTCGATAGCAGCGAGCCGCTCGGCGATCTCGTCCTCGCGCCATCCCCACGGCGCATCAGGCTCCCACCTGGCCGACGGGTACGAGCCGTGGATCACAAGTGCCAACGTTCGCTCTGGGTATGTGGCCGCGAAGAGTAGATCCAGCATCCCGGACTCGGAAGCGCCGTAGATCACGGCGCGGTCCGAGCCGACTGCATCCACGACGGCGCGGAGATCGTCCATCCGGGTCTCCAGGTTGGGGAGCTGGTCGGCGGGGACCGGGTCAGACATCCCGAAGCCGCGCTTGTCGAACATGATCAGCCTCGAGAACGACGCTATCCGGCGCAGGTAGGACGCGTACTGGGGGAGCTCCCATCGGTACTCGATGTGCGTTACCCATGGCCCGACGTAGACGAGGTCGATGGGTCCGTCGCCCAGCACTTGGTAGGCGATGTGGATGCCGTCTGAGGTCTTCGCGTAGCGAGTCTCCGGTATCACATGAGAAGTCTCTGCCTGCGTCCCGGAGCCAGCAAGGGTTGGTTCCCGACGGCGCGAGGCTTACTGAGATTGCATTGAACTACGGCCCTCCGAGGATGGTCTCCGAGTACAGCCCCGTAGCTCTCCCAGCTTGGCGATGGACATGTCAATCTGGGAGGGCGCGTGCGCCGGCGATCCCCGCTTCGATCTCGTCAGGTTCGCGTACGACCTCGACGGGCACGATCAACCGGTCTGGGACGTCGTCGAGGCCACCGGCATCGAGCGGCGCGTGCTTCGAGCGTACGTCCTAGGAGATGGCGGCAGTGGCGAACGCGCCGGGGGCGCGTGACAAGTTGTAGGGCTAGCCGATGCCTCACGCTGGTGTATCGGGTCCGTCACGAAACGACATCGTTGCCCGTACCGGCTAAGGCCGAGACGATCTTCGTCTGGACGCCGCAGCCTCGGGTCGCCGATCCGCGGTCAGTTCACCTGGGGCGGGGATGTCGCTCGTCGAACCAGCTCTGCCATGCCGAAGTGGCCGAGACGGCGGCATTCGTCATGCTCTTGAGGAGCTGCGAGCCGAGCTCGAGGCGCTGCAGACGCGCGGCGAAGCCCAGGACCTCATCAGCGTCCAGACGCCACCCCTCGATTCTGATCGCGACCCCTGGAAGGCCGAACCTGATCTCGACGAGCTCGGGGTAGTCCCGGTACTCCCACCGTTCGAAGTCGGTCTCCGAGCCGGCAGCGACCAGTCGCCCCTGTCCCGCGTACCGCCTCGCCATGGCCGAGTGCGACCGGCCTCCCGCCGCCTGCATCTCCGGGCGGAAGCGTCCGGGGAGCTGTGGAAGGTGGGCCGCATCATCCACGGTGTCGAACCACCACACACCCGGTTCGCGATGAGGTCGGTACAGCTCCTCCAGACTGGCCTCCTCCTCCGGGGCGACGTTTACGATGCGAATGCCGCGCGTGGGCTCGCCCACCCGGTCGAGGTACTCGAACTCGACACGGGTCGGTACGTAGCTGGCCGCGTTCCCTCGGCCTCCGTGGCCGCCGAGCATGACGATGCCCCTCCACGCCTCACGCGGCAGCACGAAGATCGGGAAGGGCGCGATGTGGAGGAGGAAATCCTCCTCGCGGCGCGGCCCCTCCCCAGGCGCGAAGTCCCGATCCTCCTCGGGCCAACCCGGCGGTGGTCGGTCTGCTCGCCACCCCGACGGATTGACACTTGTCCCCACGTTCGCATCCGGCTCGATCTCGGGCTCGGGGAGCAGGTGGCGTTCGAGGACCCCACCCCCAGCTGCATACGCGATGAGCTCGGCGGAGACCCCACGTGGCGGGAAAAACCAGAACAGGCGCGGAAAGCCCTCCAGACCCTCGTGGAGCGGGATGTCCCTCGTGCGTCCGTCTGCAAGGGAGACCTCGAGCCGCATGACGAGCTCGCTGACCGAACCTGCCCATGCGATCACGAAGGGCGCTCGACCGAAGAAGTGCCCGCTCGCGGTGAACGCGTGTGCTTCTGGGACTTTGACGTGGACACCGCCTCCACCCAAGAACCCACCTGCGCCGAGCTCGAACTCCATCTCGGGCCCGACTGGTTCCATCACATCCCACCACTTCGCGCCGGGGGCGGGGCCGGTCGTCCACGCCTGGAGCTTCCAGGGAATCCCGGCCACCCGACCATGGGCGATGACGCGTGGCGGTTCGACCAGCACCGTCCCGTCCTCGACGGCGACGCTGGTAGCTGGCGGAGGCGGACCCGTCGAGGCGACCTTGGGCCACTCGCCCTGGTCCGGCGGCTCGATGGCGTCGGCCATGTCCTTAATCTCCTCAAAGGGGCGACAAGGTCATCCTGTCACTGTTGATTGATGCCCGAACGCAAGACCTGGCGCACCAACGACCACAAGGCCGATCGCTACTCCGAAGACACGTCGGATCATCCGATCCAAGAATGGCACAGGTGGCCTGAGCCAAGAACGCGACCGCACCCGCCGGGGTGCGTGGCAAGTTTGGGCGTCTGATGCACTAGGCCAAGGGCGCACTCAGGACTTACGCGCTGCCGCGGCTGCCCGAACCGCGTCAAGGGGGATGCCGGCCTGCTCGCAGAGCGTGGCAAGGTCGAAGTAGATGATCTCGCCGGCCATCAGTCCGTCACGAAACGGCACCACGTTGGCGAAGGGCACGGCGAACGTGCCTCCGCCCGCAGGGACTCCGAGCCAGTCTCCGCGGCTCGTTCCGCGGAGCGTGCCCCACACGACGATCGTGTCGTCTCCGAACGCCATCCCCTCGTCGGCCGGGGCGAGGTCGGGGAACGCGCTGAAGAACTGCATCTCGTAGGCGGCTCGCACCGCATCCCGGCCCTCGCTTCGGAGCCCGAGGGCGTTTGTCTCCAAGAAAGGGTCTGGCACGAAGGTCTTGAGGATGCCATCGATGTCTCGAGCCGCTTCCGCTCCCCGATGAGCGTCGAACAGGCGGAGCATCCGGTCGTGCTCCATGTCCTTCCTCCTTCATGGTCAGCGCCGCCAACCGCATTGTTCCCGATGCGTGGGGGGGATTGCACCCCAGCGTGCGCGAGTGCGTCTTTCTTGGATCTGCCCGAACGTCGCCGAACGCGCTGGGGCGCGTGGCAAGTTATGACGCTTCGCACCTAATCGGCGCGCATGACGGCGTCGAGCGCCGGGTACGGTGGACCCTGGCGTAGGGCGTGGAGGAGTTCTCGCGCAGCTCGTTGCCCGTTCGGGAGCTGGTCGCCTGGATCCCAGCGCCACGCTGCGACCATCGCAAGAACGAGGACCCGGCACTCGCGGAGCAGTTCTTGATCAGCGTCCGGATACCGCTCGCTGACCTCTTGGGGCACGTGGGCGAGGTCGAATTCGACTGGCCCACGACAACAGGTCTCGAGGTCTATGAACAGCGGCCCGTTCTTCGTGCGAAGCACGTTCCCTAGGTGCGGCTCGCCGTGCAGCAACTGCTCGGCGGCGCCGCGGTCGCCGATCGCTCGTCTCAGGCTTCGTAGCGTGTGGCTGAGAAGCTCTCGGTCCGCGTCCGGGAGCGCCGGAGTGCGGTCGCGGCTCGCAACGAGTTGTTGAGCCTCCGCGACTCGATCCGTGAAGTGCGGCGTCGTGACGTCGATCTTCCGCATGCCGGCATGCAGCCGCTCGAGCGCATTGGCGTAGTCGGCTGGTGAGACCTCTCGAGGTGACAGAGGTTCGTAGTAGGTCCACAGCGTGACCACGAAGCCGTCACGCTCGTAGACGCGTGGCTCCACTCGAGGCTCAAGAGCAGCCACAGGGCTCTCGGTTTCGGTGAGCCGTTGAGCAAGGTCGACTTCGAACTGCGCGACCTGGTGGGCTACAGGTGCGACTCGGGCAAGGACGTCACAGGGCAGCAGTCGCAGAGCGAGCTTGTTCGAGTCGTGAAGAACGATCGCGTCGTCGACTGTCAGGTCAAGCGCTGAGGCGGTCGACATGGCCGCAGCTACCGCACGCGGAACCTCTGATGCCTGCATCTTCGCCTTGCCCTCGCCGCTTTGCGTCAGGAGATCTCGAAAGCGTGCAACCTGCGCACGATACCGAACTGTCCAATCGAGACCCGCGGCGGCGCAGATGCTACCAAGGTCGGTAACGACCGGGGAGGGTCGCGGCCACGATGGTCCGCATGGCACCAATACACCTTCTACGGCGGACGAGCTCCAACCGGCCTCTAGCGCCGGGGCGCGTGACAAGTTTTAACACCTCGCGCATGCATCGTGTCGCTTCGGCTACGCCGACTTGATCATTGCCTTGATCCAGAGCCCAGAGATCGTCTGAGCGTTTGCCACGGTGGTCGGCTTGGGCGAAGGCAACACCGGCCCGACAGGAACGGCACCGTCTATCACGCCATGGTCAGGGGACGCCAGCGGGCGCCCTGACGCCATCACGAGAGCGTAGGAAGTCGGCTCAATCGGGTGACGTAGCGGATGATCGGGCCCCCACGGGGACTGCGAATCACCATGCCACTCGATCACCGGATCAGTCTCGACCAGCCAGTACCGTCCGTCTTCGCCAGGACGGCTCGCCGGTCCGTCTAAGACCTTGCATCGGAGTGGGCTGGGGCAGTGCCACCACTCATCCCCTTCGTCCTCGAGCAGGACTCGGTGAGCACTGCGCAATTATGAGGGAGGTAGTAACGCCGCGTGCGTGGGCCCGCGAGCATGCAGGCCCCCTCACCGGCTGTGCCGGCTGATAGGGCACCACGTACACCAGGGGGTTGGACGCAGGCGCCCAGCGCCGGGGCGCGTGAGGCCTCGGTAAGGGTGAATCGGGCAACCACGAGAAAGGGTCTTAGGAAATCTGGTTCTGGACGCTCGCAGCCCTCCGTTCGGCAGCTCACTCGCAGATGCCCGCTCCGATCCGCACAAGCACACGACCCATGACACCTTGGAGCGAGGGTTTGAAGCTGACCGTTTGACCGATGCGAGGGGCGCCTGCCCAGCCGGTGCGGGCAGCAACTTGCCCACTCGGCGGCGGGGTTCAGGCTACGAGCAGGCGAAGGCCAAGCTCCGCAGCATCGAGAGCGACGAGGTCGCGGTTGCGTTCGGCCCACCGGCCT
>JBKPHM010000122.1:0-49791 GCA_046729855.1 Actinomycetota bacterium
CGGTCAGCCCAGTCGGGATCGTCTCCTTCGCGGGTTCGGCGATCACCAGATCGACGGCCGTGTCCGGCTGGACCTGCTCGTTCGCGGCTGGATCCTGAGTGAGGACCGTTCCCCATTCGTCGGGGTTCCGCGAGGGCTCGGACGTGATCTCACCCACGGCCAGGCCTTCCGCGTCGATCATCTCCTCCGCGTCTCGGCGACGTTCGCCGACGACGTCCGGGACCGTCACGAGGGTTTCTTGTTGCTCGTTGCCGCCGAGGATCTCCTGGGCGAAGAGCCAGAGCAGGATGCCGAGCACGCCGAGCACCAGGAGCACGATCACCGCGATCAACCATCCCGGCGTCCGGCGTCCGGGTTCGGCCGCCGGCTGCTCGTACCCGGGTGGGAGAACCGCCGTCGGCTGTGGTTCGGCCCTGTGGATCATCTGCGTCTCGGCGGCACCCGGCATGACGGGGGTCGCCATCACGGGCCGGCCGGTGCGCACGCGCTCGAGGTCGGCCTTCATCTCCTCGGCCGACTGGTACCGGTTGTCCGGGTTCTTCGACAGCGCACGGAGGATCACGGCCTCGAGCTCGGGCGAGACGTCCGCGTTAAGCCTCGACGGCGGCGTCGGCGTCTCGAGCACGTGCTTGGACGCGACGGCGACCGCGCTGTCGGCCGAGAACGGCGGCCTCCCGGTCACCATCTCGTAGAGCACGCACCCGAGCGAGTAGATGTCGGACCGCTGGTCGACCGGCTGGCCCTGTGCCTGTTCGGGCGAGAGGTACGAGGCCGTCCCCAGGACGGCCGCGGTCTGCGCGACCGTCTCGTTGGACGTCACGCGCGCGATCCCGAAGTCGGTGACCTTCACCTCACCCGACCGCGTCACCATGATGTTGGCGGGCTTGATGTCACGATGGATGACGCCCTGCGCGTGCGCGACCGCGAGCGCGTCACAGACCGCTTCGGCCAGCTCGATGGCCCGGTCGGGCATGATGCGGCTGCCGCCGGCGAGGAAGTCGGCGAGCGTCCTGGCGTCGACGAACTCCATCACGATGAAGTGCGTCCCGTCGTCGGAGCCGGTGTCGTACACGCCGACCAGGTTGCGATGGTTCAGTCGAGCTGCCGCCTGCGCCTCCCGCCGGAAACGGGTCACGAAGTTGGCGTCCTCGGCGTACTGGGGCGCCAGGACCTTCACCGCGACGGGCCGCCCGAGGACCGTGTCGGTCGCCTTGAAGACGCGGGCCATGCCGCCGCGGCCGAGCTCTCCCTCGATCCGATACCGGCCCGCGAGGACGCGCTCCGTCCCGTCACCCATCACATCGCTCACGAAAGCGCTGCCTCCAATACGGCCCGGGCGATCGGCGCGGCCACCTGACCTCCTGTCGCCTCGCTGCCGAGGTTACCGCCGTTCAGGACTACGACCGCGACCGCGATCTCGGGGTTGTCCGCCGGAGCGAAGCAGACGAACCAGGCGTGCGGATTCTCGCCCTCGGCGTGCTGCGCCGTCCCCGTCTTGCCCGCGACTTGGACGCCCGGGATCCGTGCCGCCTGGCCGGTCCCCGACTCGACGACGCTGACCATCATCGCGGTGAGCTGGGCCGCGCTCTGCGTCGAGAGAGGCCGACCCCATTCCTCAGGCTCGAAGGTCTGCACGACCTGGCCGTTCTGATCGCGGATCTCCTGGACCAGCCGCGGTCGCATCTGCACGCCGCGGTTCCCGACCGCCGCCGCGACGAGCGCCATCTGCATTGGGTTCGCGGCCACCTGGTCCTGGCCGATCGCGCTGATCGCGACCGCGGGCTCCCGGTCCGCGAAGTAGGACGGATCGGGGAAGAACCCCTCCTGGAACCGGATGTCGAACGGGATGGGGTTAGAGTCGAGGTCGGGGACGAAGCCGAACGCGTGCGCCTGATCGGCAAGCCGGTCCGGTCCGAGCGCCAGGCCGATCTCGCCGAAGACCACGTTGCAGGAGACCATCAGCGCCTGCGCGAGCGTGATCTGCGAACCGCCCGGGCACGTATACCCGCCGAAATTCTGGATCGTCGCCGTGGTCTGGGGAAGGTCGAGCTCGTGCGGGTTCGGCCAGGGGCTCGACGGGCCGTACCCGTTCTCGAGGGCCGCGGCCGACGTCACGACCTTGAACGTTGAGCCGGGCGGGAACAGCTCCGCCACGGCGCGGGAGACGAGCGGCTTGTCGGGATCGGCGTTGAGGCGCTTCCAGGCCGCGCGCACCGCCTGCTCGTCCTGGGACGAGAGCTCGTTCGGGTCGTACGTCGGGTTCGCGTAGAGCGCGCGGACGTACCCCGTCGACGGCTCGATCGCGACGACGGCCCCTGGCTGAGAGCCGAGCGCGGTGGCAGCCGCGCGCTGCACGGCGGGGTTGATCGTCGACACGACCGTGCCGCCTCGTTTGGGCCGGCCGAGGATCTGGTCGACGAGGGTCTGTGACAGCAGCTCGGACGCCTCGCCGTTCAGGTACTCGTCGTACGAGAACTCCAGTCCCGTCTTGCCATAGACGAACGAGTAGAACCCGGTCACGGTCGCATAGAGCGGACCCTGCGGGTACCGGCGCTGGTACTTGAGCTCGCCCGCCGACTTCCGGCTTGCCGCCAGCACCGTTCGCCCGTCCGAGGCGACGATCGAGCCGCGATCGATCGCGTACTCGGCGATCAGCTGGCGTTTCGCGTTCGCGTTGTTGTCGGCGAGCTCGTCGGCTGCGAACACCTGGATGTAGTTGATCTGCGCGAACAGCGCCAGGAACAGCACCAGCAGCCCGAGGGCGAGCCTGCGGATCTGCCGGCCGGTCACGCCCGGCGACCCCTTGCCCCGGCTGCGGACGATACCCGGACGAGCAGCGCGAGCAGGATGTAGTTCGAGACCAGGCTCGAGCCGCCGTAGCTCACGAACGGCAACGTCACGCCGGTCAGCGGGATGACCCGCGTCACGCCGCCGACGATCACGAACGTCTGCACGGCGAGGATCGCCGACAACCCCGTCGCAAGCAGCTTGCCGAACCCATCCTGGCACCGGATCGCGACGGTGAGCCCCTTGCCGACGAGGACGACGAACAGCAGGAGAACCGCGGCGGTGCCGAGCAGCCCCAGCTCCTCGCCGATCGCCGCGAAGATGAAGTCGGTCGAGGCGTAGGGGATGATCCCGGGCGACCCTCTGCCGAGCCCGGCCCCGACCAGCCCTCCGGTCGCCATGCCGAACTCCGCCTGCGCGAGCTGATAGCCGTCGCCGGTGACCATGTTGGGGTCGAGCGCGTGGAGCCAGGCGGCGACGCGCAACCGAACGTGCTCGAACACCGTGTACCCGAGCCACGCGCCCGTCGCGAACATCACCGCCCCGATCGCGAGGTATGCGAAGCGCGCGGTCGCGACCCACAGCATCACGACAAAGATCGCGAAATACAGGAGCGACGCGCCGAGGTCCTTCTCCACGAACAGCACCACGAGCGATGCCCCCCACGCGACCAGCAGCGGCCCGAGGTGCTTGGCCGACGGCAACCGGAACGGTGCGACCCCGCCGGTTGCGACGGCGAGCAGCTCGCGCTTCTCGTTCAGGTACGACGCGAGAAAAACCACGATCAGCACCTTGCCGAGCTCCGATGGCTGGAACGTCACCGGCCCGATGTCCACCCACAGCCGAGCGCCGTTGATCTCGCGGCCAATGCCCGGGAGGATCGGGAGCAGCAGCAGGACCAAACCGACGAGCCCGATCGTGTACGTGTAGGCGTCGAGCTGGCGGTGATCGTGGATCAGCACCAGCGTGCCGACGAACGCAAGCAACCCGACGCCGATCCAGGTCGCCTGCTCCGCGGCGAGCGCGCCATCGAGACGGAAGATCATCGCGAACCCCAGACCGGTCAGGACGGCGGCCGTCGGGAACAGGGACGGCTCGGCGTGGGGCGCAAGCCTTCGGATCGCGAGGTGCGCGAACAGGTATCCGACCGCGAAGATCCCGCCGTACAGCGCGATCGTCGTGGGGACCTCGCCGCGCTTGCCGAGCCCGACCAGCACGTACGCGAAGACCGACAGGAGCAGCGCGAGGATCGTGAGCGCGAGCGCGGTTCCCTGTCGTGGCTGCGCGGGAGGAGCGGCGGTCCGGCTCATCCGCCGCCACCTCCGCCACCTCCGCCACCTCCGCCGCCGCCACCACCACCACCATCGCCCGTCTGGCCGCCGGCGTCCTGTCCCGCAATCTCCAGCAGGTCCTGCTCGATCCGGTCGACGAGCGCGTCCGCCGCCGCGCGATCCTCGACGGTGATGCCGTCGCCGATGCTGCGGTAGGCGACGAGCGTCGACGCCTCCGACGCGGGGATCTGCGTCTCGAAGGCGACCTCGTGCAGCTCGAAGCCCAAGACCTCGGTCGGGATGCCGTTGAAGATCGCGACGTGGCCGTTCGACACGCCGACGTACCACTGCGAATCCAGGAACATCCGCAGCCCGACGAGGCCGGCCGCGACGACGATCACGACGACGACGGCGATGATCGCGACCCTGATCCAACGGACCTTCGTGGTGCGGGCCCGCGTGGGCGGCTCCACGTCCTCCGCGGTGTCGTGCCTCGCGGCGGCACGGGCCGGGCCGGTCGCGGTCGCCGCTCGCGACCCGTTGCCGTCCTCGACGTCGAGGAGCACCACGGTGGTGTTGTCCACGCCGCCCGCGTCGTTCGCGGCGCGCACCAGCAGATCCGCCGTCCGCTGCGGGTCGCGTTCGCTCGTGAGGATCTGCTTGATCGCGTCCTCGCCGATCATCGAGGTCAGCCCGTCCGAGCACAGCATCACGCGGTCGCCCGGGAAGACGTCGACGGCGGCCTGGTCGACCTGCACGGAGCCCTCGACGCCCAGCGCGCGGGTGAGCACGCTGCGCTGCGGGTGGTGCTCGGCCTCGCGCTGGCTGATCTCGCCGTCCTTGACCATCCGGTGGACCAGGGTGTGGTCCTCGGTGAGCATCCGAAGCTCACCGTCACGCAGGAGGTACGCTCGCGAGTCGCCAACATGGGCGAGCCGCAGGCTCGCGCCCTCGAGCACCGCGGCGGTGAGCGTGGTCCCCATCCCGGCGACGTTGCGGTCGGTCGCGGAGCGCTCGAACACAGCTCGGTTCGCCTCCTGGACCTGCTGGGCCAGCGCGACGCCGCCCTCATGAAACAGGCGCTCGAGCGTCTCGACGGCCAGGCGCGAGGCGACCTCCCCCCCGCGATGGCCGCCCATCCCGTCGGCGACAGCGTAGATCGGGTCGTCGAGCAGGTAGGCGTCCTCGTTGCCCTCCCGGACCCGTCCGATGTCGGTTGCCGCGGCGGCCCGGACCCTCACCGTCGCAGCTCCAGGACCGTCTTGCCGACCCGCACGACGTCGCCGGCGTGGATCTCGGCGGGCTGGCCCACGCGTCGGTCGTTCAGGAACGTGCCGTTCGTCGACCCGAGATCCTCGACGTACCAGGCGCCGTCCCGCTGGAACAGCCGAGCGTGATGCTGCGAGACGTACGTGTCGTCAACGGAGATGGCGCACGAGCCGGCGCGGCCGATCTCGACGGGCCCCGTGAGCCTGACCGTGCCGACCCTCCCGCCGTCGCCCGCGTGCACGACGACCGATGACGGCGGCCGACGTCCGCGCGTCGCAGGTGCCCGACCGGCGGCCGCGTCCTGGCGCCGTGCCGTCGGCGTGCGCCCGCCGACCTCAGAGGCCACCGAGCGGACGGCACGGTAGATGAAGAAGTACAGGATCACGAGCAGCGAGTACTTGAGCACGGACAGGACGAACGGCGACATCAGCCTCTCCGGAACTCGATCACGGTGCTGCCGATCGTGATCCGGTCGCCGTCGGACAGGACGTGCTCCTGGATCGGCGCGTCGTTCACGAGCGTCGCGTTGGTCGCCCCGAGGTCGATCAGGACGTACTCGCCGTTCGAGACGTCGATCCTGGCGTGGTGTCGCGAGGCGCCGGGGTCGGCGATTACGACGTCGCACTCCGGGAGGCGCCCGATCGTCGTCTGCGTGCCATGGAGCCGGTAGGTCGTGCCGGGGCCGCCATCGGCAAGCACCGTCAGCGTCGCGTCGCCGGCCGCCATCGTCGTCGTCACGGTCCCGGGCGGCCCGGGCTCACCCTCAACGAGCGATGCCTCGCACGTGAAGCGGCCCTTTCCGAGGGAATCGTCGACCACGAACTCGACCTCCGGCGGCCCGACCAGGCCCCAGCCGCGTTCGGCCGCCGCCTCGCGAACGACCTGCTGCAGCTCGGCGATCAGCGCGTGCTCGGCCGCCTCGAACCGCTCGGCGTCCTGCGGCGAGAGCGAGAAGACGAACCGGTTCGGCGCCCACACGCCGCGCACCCCGACCGTCTTGTGGTCGTCCATCTCACGGAGGAGACGCTTGGCGAGCTCGACGGGCTGGAGCCCGCTGCGGAACGTCGTGGCGAAGAACCCCTCGACGAGGTTCCCGAGTCGGCGTTCGAAGTCCCGGAGGATCGGCACGGGTGACGCGTTTCCCCTGGTCGGAGGCGAGATCGGCGGGTGGACCGGTGCGCGATTATAGCCCCGCGAGCTGCGGCGGCCGGCCGCGCTCGTGCCACTGCTACGATTGCCTCCCCTGCGGGCGAGTGGCGGAATCTGGCAGACGCGCAGGATTCAGGTTCCTGTGAGGGCAACCTCGTGGGGGTTCAACTCCCCCCTCGCCCACGAAGGAAGGCCTGGCCAGAGGCCTTGAGTCAAATTGTGCTGAACGGGACGCTCCCTTGGTCCTCTGAGTCTTCTCTGGCTCGCGTTCGGTTCCAGACGACGGAGACGAGCTCCAATTGGGGACTGGATCCGATCTGCGGAACGTGAAAGCGGCAACCCGGCTGGATGGTGGATGGTGCCGGGCCGCGGCCGGACGCATCTGGAACTTCGAACGACCCGATTGACCGTCCGACTTAGAACCGCGCTCCCACAACTAAGTCATCGAAGCCGGAACGGTGCAGTCCCCGTCGTGGAGCTACCGGACGACGACCGTCTCGCGATACCCCTCGGCAGCGCGCTACATAAATTCGGGATGCAACGAATGGGGATACGAAGCGGCGGGTAGTACTCGCCGCGTCAATTCGTCGGACACCGGAGGTGGAGCTTGGACCGCAACGATCGCAACCGCAATCCCAGAAGCCTGCCGCGCGGGCGGGCCCTCGTCCACTGGGGCTCCGTCTTCGCCGGAGCCGTGTGGGCGCTTGCGGTGACCGTGCTGCTATCGGCGCTCTGGCTCGCACTGGGATACGCATCGGAGGTGGATTTCATCAGGGACAACATCGAGTGGTTCCTGGGGGCCTCGGCGATGATCGGCCTGTTCATCGGCGGATATCTGGCCGGCTGGGTCCCCGGGGTCCGCGGATGGGGCCCGGGCGTCATCAACGGGATGACCGTCTGGGGGCTCATCCTCACGATTTCGCTGCTGATCGGCGTGCCGTCCGTCCTGGGCGGCGCTGCTGCCCTGCTCGACAACGTCGGCGGGGTGTCGAGGGTGACCGGGACGGGCGGCCAGTCGCTGGCGACCCAAGGCGGCGTCGACCCCGGTTTGTGGGCCGGCTTCTTCACGGCGCTGATCGGGTTCCTACTGGCGGCGCTCGGCGGCGCGCTCGGAGGCGCGAGTCCGCGGGACACGGACATGTACGAGACTTTCGACACACGGGACCGCGATGATGACCGGCGGATCGACCTTCGGGACGAGGACGTCAGGACCACGCGGGGCCGGACCGCGTAGGGACAAGCCTTCGCGACAGGACCCCTCGGGCTAGCCCGGGGGGTCCATTTCGTTGCTAATGGAACCGGCGCCACCACACGGTTTCAAGCACGCGATCGGGCGCGCGACCGTCGCGGGCGTGGTCAAGACGAGCGCAGCTCGCTCGGTATCGCGGCGACCGCCGGCGCCTGGGCCGTTCGCGCCGGCATCCGGACGGTGAAGGTGCTGCCGCGGCTCGGCTCGCTCGCGACCTCGATCGTGCCGCCCAGATGCATGAGCAGGTCCTGGACGAGCGAGAGCCCGAGGCCCGCGCCGCGGAACGTGCGAGTGCTCGATGAGTCGATCTGGTAGAAGCGCTCGAAGATCCTCGGCAGCTCGTCCGACGCGATGCCGATCCCGTGGTCCCTGACCCAGAACACGATGCCGTCGCCGTCTGGCCGGGCGCCCACCTCACAGGCCGTCCCTTCCGGCGAGTACTTGAGGGCGTTGTCGATCAGGTTCGACAGCACGCGGCCAAGGAGTCCGCGATCCGTGTACAGGATCGGCAGGTCGTCCGGGACGTCGACGCGCACGCGTTCCGCTTCGTTCGATAGGCCCTCGACGACCTCCTGCACGAGGTCCTCGAACAGCACCCGGCCGACCGAGATCGGCAGCTGACGGCTCTCGATCCGGGAGACGGTGAGCAGGTTCTCGACCAATCGGAGCAGGCGATCACCCTGCCGCTCCATCCGTTCGAGGAACTCCTTGCGGAGCTCGGCGTCGTCGGCGAACCCCGGCTGTTGGAGCGTCTTCGCGTAGCCGATCAACGCCGTGACCGGGGTGCGCAGCTCGTGGGAGACAACCGCGACGAACTCGCCCTTCATTCGGTTGAGCTCCCGGAGCTCGCCGACGGTGTGGTGCTCCTTCTCCAAGAGCTCCTCGAGCTTGCTCGCCTGGTCGGCCAGTGTCGCGTTCTGCGCGGCGAGCCGGTCGGCCAACCCGCGGCTGCGGAAGTACATTTGCCGCGCGAACACGAGCGGCGCGAGCAGGACCACGACCGACCACGCGCCCTCGCGCTCGTAGAACACGGCGATCACGGCCCCCATCAGCCCGAGCCCGAGGTACGACAGCAGGAACTCGTAGGGCGCGCCGCCGTGCATTCGCGCGATGACGCGGCCGAGCGACATCCGCTGCCGGAATGCGATGTAGGCCGCCACGAACAGCGCGTTCAGCGTGTACCCGACGACGGCGGCCAGCAGGATCCCGGGGACGATGCGCGTCCACGAAGATTCGACCGTGGCGATCGCCCCGAACGTCGCTGCCGCCGCCGCCGTCGACACCGCGATCTGGCACCGGTTCCACAGCGACTGGAGGATCGGGATCTCCCGGCGGATCTCCCGCGGGTCGAACGAGCCGATAGCTCCGATCAGCCCGGCGATCGCCGGCGGGTACACCATCGCGGCGCCGAGCAGCACGGGGAAGCTCAGCGACAGCTGCAACCCGCCCCACGTCGGGACCGGGATCAGGTCGACGACGGCGACGCAGGCCGCGAAGAACCACACGCCGAGCACGAGCTCGTCGCGTTGCTGCCATACGCCGACACCGAGCAGCGCGAGCACCGGGACGACGAGGGCGACCTCGATGATGCGCGCCCGGACGGGGTCGGTCGTTGGCCCCTCCGCGCCGGGTAGGCGCCCGCCACCACCCGGCGCTGCCTCGGACACCGGGCCGGCCGTCCGCTCGTCGGTCCTCACCACGAGGTTCCCTTATGACACAAGGGGCGGCGGGATGCCAGCGTTCGGCCGGCCGGGACGCCGTTCACGCTTCCGACCGGTGCTCCGTCCGTGCGAGCCGGAGCGCTTCGCCGAACACCTCGCGGGCCGGGACGCCCGCCTCGCGAGCGACGCGCGCGCAATCCTCGTACTCCGGCGCGATCGTCACGACGCGGCCTTCGAGATAGCCGAGCTTCACGCCGACCACGCCATGAGCGGTCTCCACCTTCGTCGTCGAACGCTGGAGCGCCGCCTTGGCGACGGCGGTTGCCCGGACCCCCAACGTTCCCGTCTCGGTGAACAGCAGCCGGCGGATCGCGTCGACCCGGTCGGGCGACACGAGCACCGAGACCGTCACAGCCGGCCGGCCCTTCTTCATCACGATCGGCGTGAGCCACGCGTCCTGCGCGCCCGCGCCGAGCAGCTGCTCGATCACGTGTGCCGACAGCTCGGGCGAGAGGTCGTCCACGTTCGTCTGCAGGACGATCTCGTCGGTGCCGCTCAGTGTGGAGGGAGCGGACGAGGACGCGACAGCCTCGTCCCCGATCATGATCCGCAGGACGTTCGGGAAGTCGAGCTCGTGTGTGCCGGCGCCGTAGCCGGACGTGCCGAGCCGCATCGGCGGCAGCTCGCCGAACCCGTCGACCGTCGTCGCCAGGATCGCCGCGCCGGTCGGCGTCACCAGCTCGAACGGGACGCCGCGCGAGTACAGCGGTGCGCCGCGCAGCAGCTCGACGACCGCCGGCGCCGGGATCGGCATAGCGCCGTGGTCGGTCTTCACGAGCCCCATCCCGGTCGGCACCGAAGACGAGAAGCACCGTTCTACGCCGAGCATCGTGAGCGCAAGAGCGGTGCCGGCGATATCGACGATCGAGTCGATCCCGCCGACCTCGTGGAACGTCACGAGTTCCACCTCCTTGCGATGGATCCGGGCCTCGACCTCCGCGAGCCGGCGGAAGATCCGCTGCGCGAGCTGGACCGCGGCCGGAGGCAGCTCCGAGGCGTCGAGCAGAGCGCGGATGCTCGCGTACGTCCGAATCACAGCCTGCGTCGACGGCGTCACGACGACGCGGACGGCGTGGACCCCTTGGCGTTCGACCTCCTCGATGTCGAGGTCGAACGGCTCGAGCGGCAACGACCCGAGCTCCTCGCGCACCGACTCGAAGTCCGCCCCCGCGTCGATCAGCGCGCCGAGCGCCATGTCGCCCGAAATGCCGGCGATGCAGTCGAAGTACGCGAGCTTCACGCGCCCGTCCGAATGATCCGGTGCGCAACGAGGGCGGCGCCGAACCCATTGTCGATGTTCACCACGCTCACTCCGGGCGCGCAGCTGTTCAGCATTGTCAGAAGCGCGGCGAGCCCGCCGAACGCGGTTCCGTACCCGACGCTGGTCGGGACGGCGACAACCGGCCGGCTGGTGAGTCCCGCAACGACGGACGCGAGCGCACCGTCCATGCCGGCGACCACGATGGCGACGTCCGACGCCTCGACGTCGGGCGTTCGGTCGATCACGCGATGGACTCCCGCGACACCGACGTCGGCGATCCGCGTGATGGACAGTCCAAGCGCCTCCGCCGTCTGTGCGGCCTCGTCGGCGACCGGCAGATCGGCGGTCCCCGCAGAGATGACGGCGACCGATCCGAGCGGGGCGTCGGCGACCGCGCGCTTCGCGACGATCAGCCGCGACCGCGGGCTGTACGTCGCGCCCGGCACGGTCTCCAACACCGCGTGGTATTGCTGCGGCGTCGCCCGCGTCGCGAAGACGGCGCCCGAGGCACGCGCCACGAGCGATGTGGTCGCGTCGCGCACCTGGGCCGGCGTCTTGCCCTCCGCGTACACAGCCTCCGCCTGTCCGGTTCGGAGCTCGCGATGGTGGTCGAGGCGCGCGTCCGCGATCTCCTGGTACGGCAGCGACCGCAGGTCATCCACCGCGCGTTCGACGGAGACCTCGCCGGAGACGACGCGATCCAACAGCTTGGCGAGGGCGCGTTCGTCCACGAGGGGGCCCATCGTATACTTCTGCAGCGTTCCCAGAAACGGCAGGTAGACGGCCGTTCTCTATCACCGTACGCTCGACCCAACGAGACGATGATCTTCTCCGCGAAAACCCTCACGCTGCTGGTGTTGATCGCGCTCGGCATGGCCGGGTTGTCGTTGCTGATCACCGCCGGGACCGGGCGCCGTCGTCGAGAGCCCAGGGGGCCAATCCAGATGGACGACGTCGTGCGCGGCGTTCTCGAGGGACAGGCGCGACAGATCAAGCGGCTCGAGCAGGCCCTCCGCGCGCTCGGAGCCACCGACAAGCGGCAGCAGGAGTTCATCGAGGGCGCGATCCGCAACGTGGGCCTGTTGCGCTACGACGCGTTCGAGGACGTCGGCGGAAGGCTATCGTTCTCGTGCGCGTTGCTCGACGACCGCGGGACCGGGGTGGTGGTGACGTCGATCAACGGCCGGCAAGACACGCGCGTGTACGCGAAGCCGATCACGGGAGGCAAGAGCTCCTACAACCTGTCGGTGGAGGAAGAGGAAGCGATCAGGCAAGCGCTCGCGGGACCCCGGGAGGCGGTGACGGCCACATGATCTGGAGACGCGACGATACCGAGGCTGCGCGGGGCGCGGGCGAGCACGAGCGCCGCGAACCGGCGCGCGACGAACCCAAAGGGGGTAGACGGATGGCGGAAGGCGGAGAGGTCACCGTGATCGGTCAGGCGGCGAAGCTCGAGGGGACCGTGGTCTCGGCCGGGTCGCTGCGGATCGATGGTCAGGTCAAGGGCCAGATCCAGGCCGACGGCGACGTGGCACTGGCGCCGCAGAGCCAGGTCGAGGCCGACATCCGGGCGCAGAACGCCTCGGTGGCCGGGCGGTTCAAGGGCTCGATCCTCGTCAAGGGTCGCGCCGAGATCAACCGCGGCGGCCGGGTCGACGGCAACATCACCTCGAAGACGCTCGTCGTGGAGGAGGGCGCGATCTTCCAGGGGCAGAGCATCATGGACCAGCAGGCCCAAGGGCAGTCCCAGCCGGCGCAGGGCGCGGCCCGGCAGCAGCAGCCGCAGCAGGAAGGGGCCGGGGAGAAGGCGAGGGTCTAGCCGGTGCTCGATGTCCGCGCCGTCCGCGAAGATCCCGCCCGTTTCCGGGCCGGCCTCGCGCGCCGCGGACAGGAGGCCGCCGTCGACGACCTGCTCCGGCTGGACGAGCGCAGACGAGCCCTGACGGCAGAGGTCGAGGAGCTGCGCGCGGAGCAGAACCGGGTCTCCAAGCGGATCGGTGCCGCGGACGCCGAGGCTCGGAAGGAGCTGATCGACGAGGTCGCGAGGGTCTCGGCCCGCGTCAAGGACCTTGAGCCCGAGCTCGAGCGCGTCGAGCAAGAGCTCGGCGGGGTGCTCGCGCGGACGCCGAACCTCCCGCACGAGTCGGTCCCCGACGGGCTGAGCGACGAGGATGCGGTCGAGGTCCGTCGACGCGGGCAGCCGCCGGACTTCGGGTTCGAGCCCCGGGACCACGTGGCGCTCGGCGAGCTGCTCGGCGTGCTCGACGTCGACCGGGCCGTACGCACCAGCGGCTCGCGGTTCGTGTACTTGCTCGGCGACATCGTCGCGGTGCAGTTGGCGCTCGTGCGGCATGCGATGGACGTGGTGACGGATCGAGGATTCACGCCGGTGATCCCGCCCGTGCTCGTGCGCGAGGAAGCGATGTTCGGCACCGGCTTCCTGCCGACGGACGAGGTGAACCTGTACGTCACGCGCGAGGACGACCTGTACCTGGTCGGCACGTCGGAGGTGCCGCTCGCGGCCCTCCACATGACGGAGATCCTGAACGAGGGCGACCTGCCGTTCCGCTACGCGGCGTACTCCACGTGCTTCCGGCGGGAGGCGGGCTCGTACGGCAAGGACCTCGGCGGGATGTTTCGCGTGCACCAGTTCGACAAGGTCGAGATGTTCAGCTTCACGCGACCGGAGGACTCGTGGGACGAGCACGAGATCCTCGTCGGGATCGAGGAGGAGATCGTCTCGAACCTCGAGCTGCACTACCGGGTTATGAACGTCCCGATCGGCGAGCTCGGCGCCGCAGCCGCCAAGAAGTACGACATCGAAGTATGGCTGCCGGGGCAGCAGCGGTACCGAGAGCTCACGTCGTGCTCGAACTGCACCGACTACCAGTCCCGGCGGCTCCAGACCCGCGTCCGCCGTTCTGACGGGGGGATCGAACCGCTGCACACGCTCAACGGGACCGCGACCGCGATCGGGCGGACGCTGGTCGCGATCCTCGAGAACCACCAGCGGGAGGACGGATCCGTGGAGCTGCCGGCGGCGCTGCACCGGTACCTGCCGGAGGACGCACGCGTGCTCGAGCCCGCCAAGGCGGAGGGCTGACGGCTCAGGCCGCTCGGGCCTCCCACGAGAACGATGAATCTGCGGCCCCGCCGGCCCTCGCCGCTTGGGACGGCCGACCTCGAAGCGGTAGGTGTGAGTCTCGCCCGTGTCCCACGTGCCGGCGTCCGCCACGCCCTCCGTCATGAACGACGCCAGCCCGTGGTCCTGGACCGCCGCATACAGCGGACGTGCCCCGGGCGCGACCCGTCGTACCTGACATTCGTGTAGCCGACCACGGGCCGGCCCGGGCGGAGCTGGGGGAGCTCGAACATCGGCCGCTCCAGCCCGACATCACCGATACCGCCGAGGCCCTTGTACCTAATGTCTGGTATGCGCCCTTCGGCTAGGTGTTCCGGCCGTCCGACAGCCCCCTAGATCCGACCGCGCCGTAACGGCTCTCGAGGTCCCGGAGCGCATCCTCGGCCTCGTGCTTTGCAGTGACGTCGAGTGCCACGCCCTGCCAAAAGAGCGGGCGTCCCTCGTCGTCGCGGATCAGCGCCGCCCGGCTGTGTACCCAGACGACGCGACCGTCCTTCGTGAACAAGCGGAACTCTTGGTCGAACGACCCCGAGACCTCGGCGGCATCGTTCGCGGCGTACATGCGGGCGCGATCGTCGGGGTGCACCAGCCTCCCGAAGTGATCCGGGTCCGCGATGAGCTCGTCGGAAGTGAACCCCAGCATCTCATCGACCTGCGGGCTCATATAGACCAGCGGCGACTTCCCCGGCGCCGCCCCGGGCAGCTCGATGTAGACGACGGCCGGGATCTGCTCGACGAGGGTCCGGAGCTGGCGCTCGGCCTCGCGCAACTCCTGCTCGATGCGCTTCTGTTCGCTGATGTCGAGCATGATTCCCTGGAAGACGCCGGGCCGGCCGTCGCGACCGCGGCTGAGGAGCCTGCCCTCGTCGCGGATCCAGGCGTACGAGCCGTCACGGCAGCGCACGCGGTACTCGTGGCTGTACGCCTCGCCAGTCTCTGCGACGCGCCGCGCGAGCTCAATAACGCCCGGGGCGTCGTCCTGATGTAGCGCACGCTCCCACGCGCCGGGGTTGGTCCATTCCTCCTGCCGGTACCCGGAGAGGGTCTCGACCTGAGGGCTCACCCAGGTCATCTCTCTGAACGCATCCGCGGACCGGTTCGGCTCCCATGTATAGGTAACGGCCGGGACCTGCGCGGTCAACGTGTGGTAGCGGAGCTCGGTCTCCCGCGCGGCGGCCTTTGCCTCCTCGCGCGCGGTGATGTCGAGCGTGATGCCGTGGAAGATCTTCGGACAACCTTCGTCGTCGCGCTCCAACAGGACGGCCTCGTCGAGCACCCACACGATGTGTCCGTCCTTGGCGAGGTAGCGGTACTCCTCGCTGAACGGCTCACCGGTGATGCGCGACCGCTCGGCCGATTCGAGCACGCGGTCGCGGTCGTCCGGATGGAGCCGGGTCTCCCAGAAATTGGGGTCCTCCCATTCCTCTTGGGTGAACCCGAGGATCTCCGTGATCTGCGGGCTCGTGTACGGGGGCGGATCGACCGCCTCGCGCGACGTGTGCCAGACGTAGACGACGCCCGGGAGGTGCTCGGCGAGAAGCCGGTACCGCTCGCGGGCGGCACGAAGCTCGCGTTCGGCCCGACGGCGCTCGTCGATCTCGAGCATCATCATCTCGTTCGCCTCTTCGAGCTCGTGCGTCCGCTCCATCACGCGGAGCTCCATGTCGTCGCGCGCGGCTCGCAGTTCCTCCTCCGTCTGCTTCAGCTCGGTGATGTCGAGCTGCACACCCTGCCAGTGCAGCGGCCGTCCCTCGTCGTCACGGACCAGCGTCGCGACGTCGCGGAACCAGACCGCGGAGCCGTCGTTCGCGATCAACCGGTACTCGCGGCTCCACGGGCGTCCCGTCTCGTTGTGGAGGTCGTGCGCGGCGAGCGTCTCCTCCCGGTCTTCAGGATGCAGCAGCTCCATCCAGATGTCGGGCTGTTCGAGCCACTCTTGCTGGGTGTAGCCGAGCGCGCCCTCGACGTGTGGGCTCACGTACAGCGTCTTGCGGTCGTCATCGGGTGCGACGACGTACACCACGGCCGGGAGGTTCTCGATGAGCGCCCGATGCCGCGCTTCGGATTCGCGCAGCGCGTCTTGCTGCTGCTTCGCCGCCGTGACGTCGTGTAGGAGTCCCTGCCACGCCATGACCCTGCCGTCGGGTCCCCGGAGCGGGACCGCGCTGTCGTGGACCCACAGCCACCGGCCGTCGGCGTGGCGGATACGGTACTCACATTCGAACGGTTGCCCCAGGGGGCGCACCTCCGCCCACGCCTCGGCGACCAAGCGGCGATCGTCCGGGTGCGTGTTCGTTCGCCACAGCTCGGAATCGGCGATGTACGCGGATGCGGAGTAGCCGAACAGCCGCTCGGCCTGCGGGCTGATGTACAGGGAGTCGGGTCGCTGCTCGTCCGAGTCGACGTACACCACCGCAGGGAGCTGCTCGACCAGGCGCCGATACAGCGCCTCGCCGCCCCCGAACCGACCGGCCTCGAAGACGTCGCCCAGCCCGCAGTCCTCGTGCGCGTCGTCCACGGTCCGCATCATCCCGCGTGGACCGGTTCCCTCGCAACGCCCGGCCCCAGGATGAGGTCGTCGGTACACTCGATGCCGGGAGGGTGGCCGAGCGGACGAAGGCGGCGGTCTTGAAAACCGCAAGTCCCGTGAGGGGCTCCCGGGTTCGAATCCCGGCCCTCCCGCCATCTACCTGCGGTTTCGCGAACAGGAGTGGCTGTGGTGGGGCCACGGTGGGGCCACAATTGGCGGAGTCACCCGACTGTCGAGCAGAGTCGCTGAGTCGAGAACTGCTGGTCACAGGCGTAAAGGGGAGGCGAACCCCACCATTCGCAGGCGCCAGCGGTCCGTGGAGACCGTTGGCGAACGGCTCGTTGCTTTGATGGCCCTTCGAGAGGGCGGAGTGGGGCCACATTGGGCCACAATTGGCGGGGAAACATGGAGGATCGAGGGGAACCGAAGAGACGCGAAAACGCAGGTCAGAGGCCCTTTCGAGCTCGACGTCCCTGGTCGGGAAGCCGCCGCAATCGGCCTTGAAGACCGTTAGCGGGGCGACCTGCTCGTGGGTTCGAATCCCACCCCTCCGCCGTCGGCCTCCCGCCATATCCCTGAGTTCCACGTCGGTGGCGCCGTCCGGATAGTGTTCGAGCGCCAGGACGAGCATCCGTCGGACTGGTCGGCGATCACGTCGATCGGCACGACGTTCGGTCCCTCCTCTGAGGCGCTTCGCGATGGGTCCGCTGAGCCGAGATCGACGGCGCTTGGTTGAGGATGACAACAGGCCACATGCCCTTCCGAGCTCAGGGTCGTGCGACTGGGGTCAAGGTGGGGGAAAGCTCCTCCGGTGTTTTCTCAGCGAGGGATCGCCGATCGAGGCGACGCCTTGAGGTCGACACGGTCGGGCAGCGGCCACGCCGTGGTCGCGGACGACCTGACTTCTCGCGGTCCAACCTGGTCGTGTCACTGGATCCCTCGGGGACCGTCCGTGTCATCGCGCGGAGAGTCGCTCACTCAGCCAGTCATGACACCCTCCAAGAGATCGCGGATGACGGAGAGCTCCCGAAGCCCGGGCGGTCGCGGCGGTATCGGCCCGATCCATCCGCCTTCCCCGCTAGCAGCGGTCCGTGAGGAGCGGGACGAGTTCGCTGACCTTGTCCCGGTCTACCGGGTAGAGGCTGTAGCGCTCCTCGCGTCTGACCCCCGGCTGAGCCGGTCCGTCCCAGCAGGTTAGGTGTATCGGAGCGTCCACCCTCCAGCGCGATCTTCCAGCCGGCCTCGGCCGATGCGGGCTCGTGACGGATCCCATCAGGATGTCGACCACATGTCGGGAGCGGGTGGGACGTCTCCAGCCCGGGTCGGCCCGGTGAGAGGAGGTGGCGGGATCACCCAGGGTTCGGAGCTGCCGGCGTCGAGGCGGAACGGGGGGTACTCGTCGCGCATCAGGGCCGCATACGCCAACACCCGGTAGCACCAGCGGTTGAGACCCATCACCAGGTCGAAGATCCCCTGGGGGTAGCGCCCGGTGAAGGTCAGTGCCGCCGCGGCGACGAGAACCAAGAGGCCGATCAGCCCGCCGCCGATCTCGAGCACCCCGCTCCCAGCCGCGTCGGCCCGCGTAGTCGACCAGATGACGCCGCTGGTGAACAGCCCGATGATGAGGTAGTGGGGAAGAGCGAGTAGCCACCACTTCACCAGCGCCAGCCTGCGGGAGAGCCGCTCCGGATAGGCGACGTCGAAGCTGGCCGGGTAGTCGGTGTCGGCCAGGGCGAAGGGGGGATACCTGTCGGTCGCAAGAGCGCTGCAGGTGTAGTAGCTCACTCTCCAGGTCCAGCGCATCACCCCCACGTTGAACTCGAAGATCGACTTCGGGTAGTGCCCGGTGAACAGGATGGCGAACCAGGCCACCAGGGTGAGCATCGCGAACGCCGGCCACAGGACGAGAAGGATGAGGTAGTGGGGGATGGCCAGCAGCCACTTGACCACCCACCGCCAGCGGCTCAGATCCGGGTCGAGCCGGCCTTCCAGACGAACCGGATAGGGCCCGAAGACTCTCGCAGGCGCTGTCATCAACGTCCCCCGGCCGGGACGAGCTGTCGCTCGGGCGCGGCGACGACCTCGGGCGCAGCGTCGACCTCGGGCGCGGCGACGACCTCGGGCGCGACCACCTCGGGCGTTGCCACGCCTTCGATGTTGACCATCGGAAGCCATCCGAGCCAGGACGGCAGATACCAGTTGCGGTTGCCGAGGAGCTTCATGGTGGCGGGAACCAGAACGGAGCGGACGATGGTGGCATCGAGGGCCACGGCGACCGCCAACCCGAAGCCCATCTGCTGCAACCCGACGAGCGGGCCATGGGCGAAGCCGCCGAAGACCGCCACCATGATGGCGGCCGCCCCGGTAATCAGGGCACCGGTGGTGCGCAGTCCGTGGGCGACGGACTCGGTGTTGTCGCCGGTGCGATCGAACCGCTCACGGATCCTGGAGAGCAGGATGACGTGGTAGTCCATCGAGAGCCCGAACAGGACGGCGAAGATGAACAGGGGCAGGCCGGCCTCGATCGCCTCGACCTGGCCGAAGCCGAGCCACCCTGCGAGGTCCTTGAAGACCTGGGGCCCGACGCCGCGCTGGAAGAACAAGACGATCAGCCCGAAGGCCGCCCCGACCGACAGCAGGTTCATCGCGATCGCCTTCACGGCGATGACCAGCGAGCGGAACGCGACGGTCAGAAGGACGAAGGACAGCCCGAGCACGAACGCGAACACGAGGGGCGTGTACCGTGTGGTCTGGTCGAGGTAGTCGACGTTGTATGCGGTGTCGCCCCCGACGAGCACCTCGACGGGCACGTCGCGGAAGACCCGCGGGACCATCTGGTTGCGGAGCTCCCGCACGGCGTCCAGCGCGTCGTTGCCGGCGACGTCCCCGGACAGCGGTGCGGACACCAACGCGAGGTCGCGCGCTTGGTTCACCTCGACATCGGACGGGCCGAACGCCGGATCGGCTTCCAGCGCCGTTCGCAGGTCCTCGATGGAGGCCCTCACCGCGGGGGTGATGTCTCCGTTGACGACGATCTGCACGGGCGAGCCGAGACCTCCGGAGAACTCTCGCTCGAGGGTGAGGAACGCCTGCTTGGATCCGGCCTCATCGGGCAACGTGCTCACGCCCGAGAACCCTTCGTTGATGCTGAGGTAAGGGACCGCCGCCGCCATCAGGATGCCGGCGCCGAGGATCACGCTGACGAGGGGTCGACGCATGACCGTACCCGTGACCCGATCCCAGAAGTGAAGCCCCCGCTGTCGCGAGCCTTTCCTCCGGCCTCGGATCCGCAGCGCATCGACCTTGTCGCCCATCAGCGCCAGTACGGCGGGCAGCAGGGTCAACGAGGCGGCGACCGCGATGATCACCACGAGGATCGCCCCCAGGCCGATGCTCCGGTAGATCGTGTTCGGCAGGAGGAGCATGCCGGCAAGCGCCACCATCACCGTGAGGCCGGAGAAGAGGACCGCCCTGCTCGCGGTGGCGCCGGCATGGGTGATCGCATCGAGCTTGTCGTGACCGTTCGTGCGCTCTTCGCGGTAGCGGGAGACGATGAACAGCGAGTAGTCGATGCCGACCGCCAGACCGATCATCGTGATGATGTTGGCGATGAAGAAGGGCAGATCGAAGGCCAGGCCGAAGACCGCTGCAGCACCGAGGGCGATGGCGATCGCGAGCACCGCCAAGATGATCGGGATCAAGCTTGCGAGCACTGCCCCGAACACGAGCAGCAGCACCACGACGGCGACCCCAAGGCCGACGGTCTCACCCTGCTGCAGCCCCTCCTCCGCGAGGCCGATGAAGTCGTTCTCCAGCGTGGCCGGACCGGCCACGAGAGCCTCGAAGCCCCCCGGAGCCTTGACCCGCTTCACCGCGTCGGCCAGCAGCTCGGCGTGCTGGCCCGTCGCCGTGTGGTCGATTCCTGCCAGCGTCACCGGCAGCAGTGTCGATCGGCCGTTCGGAGAGACCGGGCCCTCGTTCGTCAGGTAGCTGCCGACGTGTTCGATGACGTCCGGGCCGAGCGCGGCGATCGTGGCCTGCAGTTCGCCGACAAACGCCCGGTACCCGGGTTCGGTGACCCTCGATCCCGCGGTCACCACCACGAACTCCGAATCGATGCCGGGGCCGGGCAGCCGCTCCTCCAGCAGGCTGGCTGCTTGCTTGGCTTCGGGCTCGTTGGTGAAGTCGGTGTCGGTCGTCAAGGCATCGCCGAGGAACTGCGACGCCAGGACGCCCGCGGTGAGGAGCGCGACGACCCAGACGACCAGCATCCGCCAGGGGTGCCGGCCCGCCGAACGAGCCAGCGACTTCGTTGACAGCTTCATGAGGATCCTCCTTCGTTCCGTTGCCGTGAGCCCGATCGCTCGACGGCGGGTACGGAGCCAAGTTAGGAGCCGGCGCGCTCGCCTGTCGCCGCCCCAGGGGACGATTGATGACTCCCTCGCGAGACGGGTTGGGCGGGGCGCTAGGTCCGGGTGGGTTCCCCCGAGAGATGGAGACCCGATCCGCCTGTGGGAGGGCGACGACATCCTTGAGCCGGCCTACCGTGGTCCTCGGGACCCGCGAACCGTCAACCGGCTATCGGGGCGTGTCATCATCGAAACGAGGTGAACCGAATGGCTCTGCAGGCTCAGGCACCGCTCGGGAGCGCCCCAAGGCAGTATCGGGGCCCGTTCACGCGCTGGCCGCGCGCTGCGGACACCATCCTCGCCGTCGTCGTGTTCCTGCTGGCGGTGTTCGTGGTCGAGGGGGCCAACCCGGACGACCTCGCCATCCGCCCGCTCGGCGACGTACCGGTCTTCGCCTTCTTCCTCTTCACGGTGGCGTGCGGCGCCATCCTCTGGCGCCGGTCGCAGCCCCTGGCCGTGCTCGCTGTGACCCTGGTCACGGCGGAGCTCTCCGGGGTCCTGGACTACTCCCAGGTGGTGGGCGTGTCCTTCTTGATCGCCGTGTACAGCGTCGCCCGCTACGTCACCAGCGAACGGTGGAGCTACGTCGCGCTGGGTGCCGCGCTGGTCTTCCCGCTGAGCGCGCCGTTCACCGGGGAGGAGATGAGCGCCGCAGACGTCGGGTTTGGGCTCGTCGTCATGGCGGGGGTGTGGTACGTCGGCCGCCGCATGAGGTTCCGTGCCGAGCGCGCTGCCGAGCTGGCGCGGGAACGCGCGGCCGAAGCCCGCCGGGTGGTGGCCGAGGAGCGAACCCGTATCGCACGCGAGTTGCACGACATCGTCGCTCATCGGGTGAGCCTGATGACGGTGCAGGCTGGCGCCGCGAAGACCGTTGCCGCAGACGACCCGGTGGGCGCTTTGCGGGCGATGGAAGCGGTGGAGCAGGCGGGACGTCAGGCGCTCGACGAGCTACGCCACCTGCTCGATGTCCTGCGACCAGAAGCCGAGGTCGACGGGCTCGCTCCTCAACCCGGTCTCGGGCACGTCCCTCGGCTCGTCCGGCAGTTCGAAGAGGCGGGCCTCGATGTCTCGCTAGCGATGGACGACGTGCGGACCGAGCTTCCGGCCCGCGTGGACCTCTCCGCGTACCGCATCGTTGAAGAGGCATTGACCAACGTGCTCAAGCACGCCGGACCCGGTTCCCGGACAGAGGTGCGACTCATCTCCAACGGGCAAGCGATCACCATCGAGGTGCTCAACAGCGGACGCGGTGCCACCATCCTGCCCGGGTCGGGGCACGGGATCCTCGGTATGCGCGAGCGGGCCCAGCTGCTGGGTGGGAGCCTCGATGCCGGGCCGCGTCCGGGTGGTGGCTTTCGGGTCGTTGCCCATCTGCCCGTCGACCCGGGGCCGACGTGAGCATCCGCGTCGCCGTGGTCGACGACCAGGCCTTGGTGCGCGGCGGGTTCGCCATGGTCCTCGGTCACGAGCACGACATCGCGGTGGTGGCCGAGGCGGGGACCGGGCTCGAGGCGATCGAGGCGGCCCGCACCCATCGCCCGGACGTGATCCTGATGGACATACGGATGCCGGACATGGACGGCCTGGAGGCGACCTCCAGGATCCTTGGGGAAGCCGACTGGGATGTGCGGGTGCTGATCCTGACCACGTTCGACCCGGACGAGTACGTCTACAAGGCGCTTCGCGCCGGCGCCAGCGGCTTCGTGCTCAAGGACATGCCACCCCAGGAGCTCGTCGCCGCCGTCCGCACGGTGGCGGACGGCGGAGCATTGCTTGCTCCGTCGATCACGAGGCGCCTCATCGGCCGGTTTGCCGAGCGGCTCGCCGTCGATACCGCGGTGTCCGGCCGCTTGGATCGTCTTACCGAGCGGGAGCGCGAGGTGATGGCTGCCATCGCGCGCGGGTCCAGCAACTCAGAGATCTCCCGGGAGCTCTTCATCGGGGCCGCCACGGTGAAGTCACACGTTTCGAACATCCTCGCCAAGCTGAGTTTGCGCGACCGTGCCCAGATCGTGGTCTTCGCCTACGAGAGCGGGCTGGTCGAGGCTGGCGACCGCGACATCGGTCACTGAACGCGTGAATGCCAGCGAGCTCGAGCATCCCACGACCGCGCTGCACGCCGTTCGGGCGGTGAAGGATCCACGCCACCGGACGACCAGTTCGGTCAGCGATCTGCCTCCGACCTGGCCCGGACCGATCACTCGCTGCGACTCAATGTGGAGCCCGACGGGACCGCGGCGCCCAGGGTGCGATGCCAGGTATTCGGCTCGTCGTTGGGGCCACATTGGGGCCACAATTGGCGGGGAAGCCTGGGGAATCAAGGGGAAGTGAAGAGACGAGACACCGCAGGTCAGAGGCCCTTTCGCGTCCTCAACGCTGGTCGCGGAGCCGCCCCGATCGGTCTTGAAACCGTTAGCGGGGCGACCCGCTCCTGGGTTCGAATCCCAGTCCTCCCGCCAGCTACCTGCGGTTTTGCGACCGTAGCGGATGCGCGCGGCCGGGTTGGCCGCTGTGTGGGTCCGCATTGGGTCCGCAACGTGCGCGGACACCCTGGCGCGTTGTGCTCGCTTGTAGGCGAGTCCAGGGTCGCGACTCCAGCCGGTTCAGGAATTGCTGGCTCGGCCTGGATCCTCCTCATCGTCTCCCGGCGGTCGAGGCCAGCGCCTCGTACGCCTCGACAGGGGACGCCATCCCCTTCAATCGGATCTGGCCGAGGCTTCTGAAATCGATGTCGTCGCGTTCGCCGGCGAGCCGGACGACCTCGGCATCCACCAGAGTCTGGCCGGGTTCCGCCACTCCAGCGAGTCGGGAGGCGAGGTTCACCGTGCGGCCGTAGTAGTCACCGTCCTGGAAGATCACGGGACCGGCCGCGATACCGGCGTGGGCGGGTGGCAGGCCGACATCGCCCGTTCGGCGGCCGACCTCGATCGTCGCCAGCACAGCCGCGACGGAGTCCCGGAACGAGAACATGACGCCGTCGCCGAGCCACTTGACCGCGTTGCCGTCGCGACGCCCCACCTCCCTCTGCACGACCTCGGTTAGCTCCGCAGCTAGCCCGGCAGCGGCCTCGTCGCCCCTTTCTTCGGTGAGACTCGTATAGCCGGTGAGGTCGACGAACGAGAACGCGGTCGGACGTTCCGGTCGTTCGTACAGTCCCATCGCCTCGATCGCGCTCTCCATGTGTTGCACGTCGTAGTCCGTCCACACGCGCTCCTGCTGGCGGCGATAGATCGCGAGGACGAGCGCCTCCATGTGAGGCGTCAGCTCGGTACCGATCACGTTCGCGAGGTCTAGCATCTCGCCGTAACTGAATCCAGCCTCCAGGCGCGGCACCTCGATGAACCGGTGCCACAGATCGCCCTCCGTCTCGGCCATCCCGGCGGAGCGCGTCCGCGAAGACGCGAATGAGGCGCAGGTGCGTCTGCGCGTCGACCCCTGCAGCGAAGGCGATGCGCGGGGCCTGGAGCATCTCGGCAAGGTCGTCGGGGGCTGCGTCGTCCGGCTCGGGGCGAACCTTGCCCAGGGCCTCCTCGAACGCGAGGGCGAAGTCGACGGGGATCCCGAGCTCGTCGGACACCTTCGCGTAGCTCCGGCGCGAGAGCGAGGCCCAGCGATAGTTGGGGGCGTCCAGGAACGAGAGCGAGAAGCGACCCTCGCGGATCGCCCGGGCGATCGCCTCGATCGAGAGTCCACCTCGATCGGACGCCCACACGAACCGCACGCGGTACACGTCGGCGTCGGAGAACGTCCCGTCCTCGCCCGCGGTCACGATCCCGAGCTCGACGAGCCGATCGACGTACGAGGCGGGCACGCCAGCCCGCTCAGCCAGCTCCTTCGGGTCGCGCGCGCTCACGGTGGGCGCATGATATTCCTCACCACCCACGAACCAGGTCCGTGCCCACTTTCGGAATTCCACCTACGACGCCGCCGTCGTGGCACGGGTTTCGGCGGCGTGGTCGCTACCTGTCGGCTCGCACAGGCGGGGGTCGATGTCGCGGGCCTCGAGGCGCTCATCGACGACGCCCTCCGGGGGCCGTCGCCGTCGGGCTCGACCGGATGTCACCGACTCCCGGAGGCTGAGACGGGTACCGGGTCGTCAATCCGCGTGTCGCGGGCGGCGACCTCCCACGCGTCCGGGCGCAAGCGTTGAACCCTCCCGCGAGAGAGAGAAATGAGTCCGTATTGGGTCCGTGATTGGCGGGGGAGCGAGGGGAAGTGAGGGTGAGGGGTGTCGTAGAGAAGCAAACCCTAGGTCAGACGACATGTTGCCCTCGCCGCTCCTGGATTGTCGCGCAAGCTGATCCCTTAGAAGGACGACAAGTTCGGTGGGTGGTGCGCACGATTGGCCGGGAAAGGGAAGAATGCGTGCCCTGGGCCGCTCACCAGGACGGTGGTCGGACGATCAGATGACGACTGACTGGCCCAGTTCCTCCAATCGGCGAAGTGCCTGCCGTTCGGACACGATGATGCCCTTCTCGCCGAAGCAGCGCGCCGCATCGCGGAACGCGCCGGCCGCGGCCTGCGGACGGCCGGCGTTGACGAGGACCTCGCCCAGGGCCACGTACGCGTTCCCACACGCCTCGGGTGACTCCGCCTGTTCGATGATGTCGATGGCCTCCCGCACGAGCGGTTCCGCAGCTGGGTCGCCGCGGCGGGCGAGGACCTGTGCGCGGGCCGTGCGCCACAGCGTCTGCGACATCCGGTCGTCCGGCGCGGCGAAGCCCTCGCTAAGGACCGAGAACTCGTAGGCATTATCGAGCCGGCCCTGCTGAAGCACGGCGTGTGCGAGGAGCGCGGCCGTCGTCGAGATGTAGTTCCTCTCCCCCATGGCGATGAGGGTCTCGTAGTCGCGGCGCAACTCCGACTCGGCAGCCGCCGGATCGCTCGCGAGGAGCTCGACCGGGCCCGAGTCGAAGGAGGTCTGTGCTGCCAGGAAGGTCCATCCGAGCTCCTCGAGCACCGCCCTGCTTCGCTGGTAGAGGGCTCGCGCCTCGTCGAAATTGCCGCGCATCGCCTCGAGGTGCGAAATCGCGGCGAGCAGTAGTGCCTCAGCCTTACGATCGCCCTTCGCGTCGTCGAGCAGCTGGCGACATCGGGCGATCGCCTTCGGAACCGGCGTCGGCCCCTGTAGCGCGCACATTCCAAGCGAGGGGATCGCGCGTCCCTCCATCATCCTGTTCCCCGCCCTGCGTGCGTAATCGAGCGTGCGTTCCGCGGCAGCCTCGGCATCTCGGAAGTGAAGCTTCATCTCCGCGATGAGCATGCGTAACCGCCAACCGCGCGCCAATGCATCCAGACGACCGAGGGACTCCAGCTTAGGAAGAAGCAACTTGACGTCGGCGTCGATCGTGGCATGCATCGACTCTGGGTCGGTCGTGTAACGAAGTTCAAGCTGGAGAACGCGTCCGGCGAACTCGAGGCCTGTGTCCCCGAGCGCTCGCGCTTCGTCGATCGCGCTCACGATCAGCGCGTCGGACTCGGCGAACCGGCCCTGCTCAATCATCGCCTCCGCGGCCTCGAGTACGAGCTGCGGCCGCGCCGGGTCGTCCGTCTGCAGAAGCGCAGTCGCCCGGCGAAGCAGAATCGCGGCCGCAGGAACGTCGCCTCGCGCCAACGCACGCCGTCCGGCGGCGGAGAGGTGACTCGACCCGCGCACGCCGATCTCGATGGCGCGCTCGTCCGGCTTCGCAATCTGCGTCAGCGTTAGATAGGCCTCTTCGAGATGGTGGCCGATGATCTCCTCGAACTCCATCACGCGGTCCGGCAGCAGCGCGCCCTCGAACCAATCGACCAGCTGCACGTGGAGTTCCGCACGCGTTCGTTTGAGGACGCTGTGGTACGCGGCATCCTGGATCAAGCCGTGCATGAAGCCGTACGTGTCCTGACCGGCGAGCGCGGACTCGTCGTACGGACGGATCAGTTCCTTGGCGATCAGGTTCTTTAGGCTGTCGTCCACCTTTGGTCGGACGTCCTCGGGAGACAGCTCCTCCACCGCGCCTCGGAAGAAGATCCGGCCGACCACAGCGGCGCGTTCAATCACGATCCGATCGGCAGCGTTCAACTTGTCGAGCCTGGCGCTTAGCACGGCCCGGATCGTCCCCGGGACAGTGATCCCCTCCGCGTCGCCCATGAGGACCCATCGGCCGCGCTCGTCACACGCGAGAAGCCGATCGTCAATCAGCATGGACAGCAACTGCTCCACGAAGAGCGGGTTCCCCTCGGCGGCCGTCACGATTGTCTCCTTGATACGGTCATCGACATCGGTCGTGCCTAGGAGGTTCGCGACCACCTGGCCGCTGTCCTCGTCCGAGAGCGGTTGGAGGGCGACTGTCTGCCACCCCGGCGCCTTCTCCTCCCAGTCGGGATAGTCGTCCAGCAGATCCCTGCGCGCTGAGCACGCGAAAACGATCGGACGTTCGGCAGTGCGGGCGACCAAGCGGATCATGTGCAGGAAGGTCGGTTCCGCCCAGTGTAGGTCGTCAATCACCACGATGAGCGCTCCGCCTGCGGCTAGGCGCTCGAACAGGCGACGGGCGGCCCAGAAGATCTCTTCTACGGGATACGCCGAAACGCCGAGCCCGATCGCGCCGGCGACGCGGTCGGCCACGTCGGCTTCCGTGTCGCCGAAGAGGGCCCCAAGCTTCGCGTTCGCCCGCTCCAGGGAATCGTCGTTGGCGATTCCGGCGGCGGAACGCGCGATCTCCGCGAGTGGCCAAAACGTAATGCCGTCGCCATATGAGAGGCAGCGGCCACGAACGGAGCGAGCCTCAGGCGAGGCGTCGACAAACTCCCAAAGCAGTCGCGACTTACCTGTTCCGGCGGGTCCCAGGACCGTCACGACCTCGCAGGCACTCCGTTCCCGCGCCCTTGAGAGCGCCTCCTGAAGGACGGCGAGCTCATGCGTGCGGCCCACCATCGGGGCGTTCATCCGACGCGCGACGCCCTCCGTCGCCCGGACCGACAGCAGCAAGTAAGCGGGTATACGCTCGGACTTTCCCTTCAACTCCTTCGGCTCGACCGGCTGGACATCGACGGCGTCCTTCACGAGGCGGTATGTCGAGTCGCCTATGAGAACCTGGTTCGCTGGCGCCGCTTGTTCGAAGCGAGCGGCGACGTTAACAGCGTCGCCGCTTACCAGCCGCTGCCCGACGGTAATCTCGCCGACGACAACGTCTCCGGTATTTACGCCGGTGCGGTTCTCCAGTCGGACGCCGTACCGCGGCTCCAACCGCTCGTTCACGCGCTCGAGTTCGGCGCACATCTCGAGGGCGGCACGGACCGCACGGACCGCGTCATCCTCGTGCAGTCTCGGTACGCCGAACACCGCCACGATCGCATCGCCGATGTACTTCTCGACGGATCCTCCGTGACGGGTGACCACACGCTGCATTGCTTCGAAGTAGGTCCGGAGCACCTCCCGAAGGGTCTCCGAATCTAGCCGCTCGGCGAGGCTCGTCGAGCCCTTGAGATCACTGACGACGATCGTGACGGTCTTGCGGATGTCGCCGCCTGGGGCAATGGCGGTCAGCGGCGTACCGCAATAAGGACAGACCCGGAAGCCATCCGGGCTCGGTTCACGGCAGTAAGGGCAGGTCGGCACGTCCGCAGTCTAAGCCCCGGGCCTCGGAGGGAGATCCGTGTCCGCACCTGGCGGTGCCTAGAGCTTGGGGAGCACCTGCGGGAAGAGTATGTGTGTACGAACTTGGCGCGGCCCTGCGCCGCATGGTGGAGGCCTCGGTACCCATCAACGAGCCGACGCGCCTGGACTACTGATCGCGGGTTCAGGGCTTGGTGCATTCGATCAGCATGTGTGCCCCGCGGACGCGCACCTCGCCTTCTCTCTCTAGCCGACGTTGGATCGCTTCCAGCGCTTGCCTGTCCGCGTTCACGTCGAAGTCCTCGACCGCCCAGGGAACGAGACGCAGGTAGAACACGACGCCGGCCAGGTCTTGAAACACCATGGGGGTGTCGGCTGCCTCTACGCGGTGCACCTCGAACCCGGCTCGCGCAACTTGCTGGACCGCGAACTCCAGGCTGAAGCGGCCGTGGGGATGAGGTGACCGCCCGAACAGCTCGTCCCACGCCTCGCCGTTGCTTCCCCCTTCGCTTCGCTGCTGAGTGAGGAACGTCCCTCCCTCTCTGAGGACTCGTATGACTTCCGACGGCCAGTACGACGAGTGGCGGTCGATGACGATATCGAAGACGTCGTCCTTGAAGGGCAGCGGGGAGCCGCTGGCCCAGGGGTCTGCGTCCTGCTGGTCGACGTTGTCCGGCGCCGACTCGGCCTGCACGACAGCGATGCCCAAGGGAGCGAGACGTCTCGCGGCAGCCGGCACGTTCGGCGCGTGGCCCTCGGTCGCCACGAGGAACCCGGGAACGGGCGCTAACCGCTCGATGAACTCGCCTCCGCCGGTGTCGATATCCAGTGAGAACCGTGCGTCTTCGAGCGCGGCACGCACGAGCCCCGCATAGCTCCAGGGTGGAGGCGTCTCATGCGCGCGCCCCTGGAGCCAGGAGAAGTCCCAGCCATGAATCGGAACCTGGAACGCTTCCTCGATGGATGACGTGACCAACGCGTCCATCGAACAGCAGCGTACAGCGGCGTTCATGCGAGTCGAGGGCGTTCGAGCCGTCGCGAGCCGGCTGAGCTCGTTCCGGAGCCGCCACCCATCGAGGACTCGGGAATCAAAGGAACCGAAGAGACACGAACCGCAAGGAGAATGCCTTTCGGCTGCCATTCGCCTGGTCGCGAAGATGCTGCAAACGGGTCTTGAAACCGTTCAGCGGAGCAACCGGCTCCTGGGTTCGATCCCAGTCCTGCCAACTCGTGGTTCTAGGCTGACGGATGTCCCTGCCCTGCCATAGGTTGGAGGCATGACTTCCACACCGATCATCCTGGTTCCTGGTTTCTGGCTCGGCGCGTGGGCGTGGGATGACGTCGTCGCAGCGTTGCTGGCCGACGGGCACGATGTCACCGCGATGACGCTCCCGGGCCTCGAGTCGGCCGGCATCGACCGGTCCGCGATCACGCTCTCGGACCACGTCGACGCTATCTGCGACGCCGTCCGCGCGGCCGACGCCCCCGTCGTCCTCGCGGTACACAGCGCCTCGGGGTTCAGCGGCTACGCCGCGAGCGACCGCGTCCCCGAGCGGATCGCCGCCATGGTCTACGTCGACACGGCGCCGGGAAAGGGTGCCCTGGATCCCGACTTCGAGGGAGTCGAGAAGCCGCTCGACTGGAAGTCGATCGAAGAAGAGGAGAACCTCGACGACCTGAGCGAGGAACAGAAGGAGACCTTCCGGCAGCGAGCGGTCCCGGTGCCGGGCGGTGTCATGCGCGAGGTGGTGGATCTCGCCAACGACGCACGGCGCGACATCCCGAGCACGATCATCTGCACGGGATACACGTCCGAGCAGTACAAGGACGCGGTGAAGGAAGGCTACGCCTGGCTCGCCGGCATCCCCGAGCTCCGGAACGTCACCTGGATCGACCTGCCAACGAGCCACTGGCCGATGTGGTCACGCCCGAAGGAGCTCGCGAGCATCATCGGCGACGTCGCAACGGAGCACGCCGCTCGCGGCTAGGCCGCCGCCAGGCTCTGCGCGGTCGTTCAATTCACAGGAATTTGCGGTCGTGCGGGTTGAGAACGGCGTGCTCCGATACCTTCGTCCGGGGAGGGGACGATGGCGCGCGATGGGGCTGTATGCCGACAACGGTCGTGACCCGGAAGAACGACAGGTGAATTGCCGGCAACGGGACCTTCGACCTGGGAAGCGGGAGGCTCCGAGGGGGCCACATTCCGGCCACAATCCCGACGAAGCGGCACGGGAACCCTCGTCTAGCGGTACCGCGATCACCCGCTGTTCTGCTTCGGAACCCCGCGACCCCAGTCGAGCAACCGTCGTAGGCTCCGAGCATGCGCAAATTGCTCATCTCCCTGACGGTGTTGGTGCTCGTCCTGGTGGCAGCAGACTTCGGGGTCCGGTTGTTGGCCGAGTACTGGGTGGGACGCGGCCTCGAGAGTGACCTCTCGCTCAGCGAGCGCCCGTCGGTCACGATGGGCGGCTTTCCATTCATCCCTCAGTTCGTGACCGGTAACGTCGATTCAGTGACGATTCGGGCTAACGGATCGTCAAGCGAAGAAGGTACGTCTCTCGAGTCAGTCGTCCTCACGCTGCACGATGTCTCGTTCGCTCCGGGCCAGGCGGTGGGAGGAGGCCGAACGAAAATCAGCGCCATGAGCGGCGAAGGAACCGCACAGTTGACCGAGAAGGAACTCAATCGGGCGGTGGATGCGTCTGTCCCCGCCACCATCCGTTTCCGCGATGGTCAAGTGGTGATTCGTTTGGATCAGAGCGAGCAGGAGATCCCGGCGACCGCGTCCATCTCCGATGGTGGCGTGGTGCTCCAACCGGCGCTGCCCTCGGTGCCCATCGTGACCGTCGACCTTCCCGAGTTCGTCAAAGGGTTGACCTACCGGGAGGTCCGCATCGAACGCAACATCGCTGCGCTCTCATTCACTCTCCGAAGGGCAGTCTTCGAGATCGGCCCGTCCTAACAGTCTGAATCGGGCTCATTCGGTTTCGCCGGGGCCCCCGGTTGGAGGACGAGCCACTCTAGAAGCTGACCGAAGCGTCGTTCGAGCATGTGGTCGTCCCGTACTCGCACACCCTGTACGTGAGCGTACCGCCTTGGGTCACGACGACGTCCTGGAACGTGCCGCTGTTCGCGGCGGCTCCGATCCGCACGCCGTTCCGGTAGACGTCGACGGACTCGGACGTCGCCCCGCTCCAGTTCAGCGTCACGATGCGAATCGTGAGGTAGAAAGTCTGCCCGGTCGCCGTCAACGTGATCTGCCCGGGCGGCGGTGGGGGCGGCGAAGGTGGGGGCGGAGGCGCCGGCGTCAGCCCCGAGTACAGCAGCCGGTTCGGCGAGCCCGAGCCGGCGCTTGAGACGACGCCGGCGGTGGCGCTCGAGGTGATCGTCGAGGCGACTTCCGTTGGGGCGGCGGCCGGGTTCTGCTCGAGGTACAGCGCGGCGACTCCCGCTACGTGCGGCGTCGCCATCGACGTGCCGCTGATCGTGTTTGTCGCCGTGTCGCCGGTCGCCCATGCCGAGGTGATGGAGACTCCTGGAGCGAACACGTCCACGCAGCTGCCGTAGTTCGCCCAGGAGGCCTTCGTGTCGCTCGAGTTCGTGGCGCTCACGGTGAGCGCGGGTCCGACTCGCGCGGGGGACACGTTGCACGCGTTCACCGCGGTCCCGAGGATGTTGCCGTTGCCGGCGGCGATCGCGTACGTGACTCCGTCGCCGATCGAGTTCGCGACCGCCTGGTCCATCGCGGTGGAGGCCGAGCCGCCGAGGCTCATGTTCGCGACCGCCGCCTCGCCGGGGGCGTGATCCTGGGTGACCCAGTCGACGCCGGCGATCACCTGCGATGTGGTGCCCGACCCCTGGCAGTTCAGCACGCGGACGGCCACCAGGGCGACCTGCTTGGCCACCCCGTCGGTCGTCCCACCGATCGTGCCACCTACGTGCGTGCCGTGGCCGTGGCAGTCGTCGGCCGTTCCCCCATCGATGGCGTCGAAGCCACTGGTCGCCCGACCATCGAACTGCTGGTGCGAGAAGCGGAGCCCGGTGTCGATAACGTAGGCCGTCACGCCCGCGCCCGTTGCGCTGTACGTGTATGAGTTGTCGAGCGGCCGCTCCCGCTGGTCGATCCGATCGAGACCCCACGTGACCGGCGACTCCGTCTCGTCCAGGCGCACGACGGAGTCCTGCTCCACGTAAGCGACGCGTGGGTCACGGCTCAGGCGCGCGGCCTCGTCGTGGGAGATCCGGGCCACGAAGCCGTCGAGGGCCCAGCGGTACACGCCGAGGACGTGGGCGCCGAACGCCCGCTCAGCCATCGCTGCCACGGAGGCTGGCCGCTCCGTCGATGACCGCAGCACCACGATGTACGCGCCGCGGATCCCGTTCGCGTGGGTGATCAGGCGTTCCCGGTCCGCCGCCGCCGGGGCGGCGCTCCAAGCGAGCGGGGCCGCGACGAGGAACAGAGCCGTCAAGGTTCGGACGTGCCGACGCCACATCGCGGATGCCTCCGAGGTCTGTCAACGCTGGGTTGTTACGGTGATTCTCGGCGCCGAGCGGCGGGCGAGTACATAGGCCGAAAGGACTATGGGTGAGGCGCTCGAGCAGCTCCTTATCCCCGTGCACGAAGCGCTCACCGCGCTTGACGTGGGTATCCGACGGGAACCCGCGACGTCGCTTACTGGTGCGCTCGAAAGGAGGCGCCGTCGTCGAAGTCGTACTCGTTCGTCATCGGGGCCACCTCCTTCGCGGCAGTGTACATGGGCACCCGCGGATGCATCGCAGGCAGTCAACTGCGGCCAACCACCCGAAGCGTCGTGCACGGCAACAACGATCCGTGCCCATGCGGCTCAGGACGCCGCTTTCAAGCGGTGCTGCCGCAACACGGGTCGCTTTTGACGGATCGCTCAGAGCGGACTACTTGAGGGACTGACCTCCGGGTCGTGTGCCCGTTCGTTCGGAGTCCGAAGGATCCCGAACGGCAGAAGGATCCACGGTTCGAGACCTAACGCAACGGAGGCATCATAGGACCGTGGCCCGACCTCGGATGACTCGCGGGCAGATCCTGACGTTCGCCCTCGGACTGCCGGGCGCGTACGAGGACCACCCGTGGGACGAGGACGTGGCCAAGGTGGACGGGAAGGTCTTCGTGTTCCTGGGCGTGGAGGACTCGCTCGAGCTGGGCATGACCGTGAAGCTGCGCGAGTCGCACGAGCAGGCCCTCGCGGTACCAGGTGCCGCTCCGACCGGGTACGGGCTCGGGCGGTCGGGATGGGTCGACGTCCCCTTCGGGGAGTCGACGCCGCCGCTCGACGTCCTCCGGGACTGGGTCGAGGAGAGCTACCGGCTCGTTGCCCGCAAGCGCAGGATCGCCGAGCTCGATTCCCGCGCCCGGCGGGGCTGAGGACGGTGCCGTTGACAAGGTCGGCTTTCCAGTCCACTGCGCCGGCGACGGGATCCTCGCCTTACGACAGCTATCCTTCGCAGATGACGGGGGCGTGGGCGGCTGGAATGCGAGCTGTGTTCGTGACCTTTCTCCTGCTGACCACGGCGTGTGGGTCGTCGAGCGCGGAGCCGTCGACTCCGTCGGAGGTCGCGTCGGCCGATGTCCACGTCCCGAGGGATGCGGCCGAGCGATACGCGAGAAGCCTCGCGAAGGCGGTATGGACGGACCTCCATCGGCTCCCGAAGGAACAGGCCGTCGCGAACATCCAATCCCAGCTCCAGGCGTTCTCGGACATCACTGGGTGCTCGATCACGGCCTCCCGCCGCGGGGAGCACTCGGCGGCCGGCCGCGGATCCGTGCATGCCGTGTATAGGAACATCAGCGTCGCCGTGACGTGCCCATGAGGAGGACGCCAACCGCCAGGCGCGGGCCAGCTTCGTATACCGCCCGCTGAAGATGCCGTCACGCCCCGAAGAACGACTCGGGGGCGCTAGCCTCTGCCGCCGCATATCGACCGCTGCTGGGGCCGGATCGTGGCCCCGGGTCAAGCGGCGCCGGCGACCTGTTCCACGAACAATTGAAGCTCAGGGAGGTGGTCGTCGATGTGTCTGAACGCGGTCTCCGAGAACAGCTCCTCGGCCTTCGGCGTGACGTCCATCAGTGCGGCCATGGCCCGCACTGCGTGTTCGCGGGAGACGACGAGCTCGGCCTGAACATTGACCGGATCCATGTCGCGGCCTTCGGCGAGGAATCTCTCGTTGTTCTCGTCGGTGTTCCAGTCGAAGTCCTCGAACGTTCCGGCCTCGATCCTCTGGAGCTGATCGGCGACGACCGAGTTCCAGCACCTGATGTGCCAGAGCAGGTCCTTGACCGACCACCTATCGGCGTTCAGCGTCGGATCGTCCATGCGATCGGACGGAATCCGGTCGACGAGGTCACGGAACTCGCGCCACCGCGAGCGCTCGGCCTCGAGAAGCTCTTCCTTGCGATCCATCGCTCGTCCTATCTGAGGCCCTCACGCGCCGATACGTCAACCCCCGCCCGCCAGCCGGTGCGTCCGCGCCTACGGCGACGTCCTCTTCCGCCCGGCGCCTTCACCCGGATCGGGGCGGACGTACCAGCATCTTCTTAATGGACCCGTCTGGAGCCAACGTCGTTCGTTCTCACCGGCCGATCGGGCAGCGACGTCTCTTCTTCCTGGCCCCTGACGGGAACACGATCGCGTTCCATCGCGACTGGGGCGTCGCGAGCCATATCTCTGTCTCATCGATGCCGATGGAGGCCATCTCTGCCGATTGACCAGTTAGCTCAGCATTTCGCCTCTCCGCATCCTGGAACCAGATGGTCTGTCCCCGTTTCTGGCGGACCGCCTTCACCTTTCGGTCGGTCTGGCCTCCTAGAAGGGGAGGCACGATGTGACTGTGAGCGTGAGCCGTGCGGGCGAGATCGAACGCCTGTACCGGGAGGCTGGAGATCGGCTCTGGTGGGCGGTCCTCGCCTTCGCCAGCGACCGGGAGGTGGCGAGCGACGCGGTGGCCGAAGCCTTCGCCCAGGCGCTACGGCGAGGCGATGAGATCCGGTCGCCGAAGCAGTGGGTTTGGCGTGCGGCGTTCCGGATCGCCGCGGGGGAGCTGAAACGAAGGAGAGCCTCCGTCCCCTTGGAGGAGGGTTGGTACGAGATGCAGGAGCCGGCGCGCGAGTTGATGGAGGCGCTGCGAACGCTGTCCGAGAAGCAGCGCGCGGCGGTGGTGCTACATCATCTCGCCGGCTATCCGGTGACGGAGATCGCGCCCATCATCGGGTCCACTCCAGCGGCGGTGAAGGTTCACCTGAGCCAGGGCCGACGGCGTCTTCGGAGGCTGCTCGATGAGCAAGATGCCTGATCTCGACGAACGGTTCCGGCTGATCACGGGTGTTCGACCGCCCGACCTCTGGCCGGAGATCGAGCGGCGCCGGCCGCTTCTCGTGCCGGAGGGTCGGTGGCCTCGTCGTGCGCCCGCGATCGCGGTGGCGCTCGCAGTGGCCGTCGGCGGCCTGGCGCTCGCGGTCAGAGCCTTCCTCGAGGGACCGTCTGCGTCGCGACCCGCAACGGCCGTCGGCAACGGCGTCGTTGCGTTCGCGAGCGACGTCGCAAGCGATGTCTACGAAGGCGACACCCAGAGCGAGATCTTCACGATGAGTGTCGACGGCACCGAGCGGGTGCGGCTCACGCGCGACCCGCAGGCGTTCGACGAGGATCCGGCCTGGTCGCCCAACGGGACCCGGATCGCCTTCATCAAGGTCGGCGACCTCGCCTCGCCGGGCATCTACGTGATGAACGCGGATGGCTCCGACCCGAGGCAGATCCTGGAGGACGCGACGGGCCCCACCTCGCCTTCTTGGTCGTCGGACGGGCCGACGATCGTCTTCGAGACCGGTCTGGGCCACGAGCGCACGGGAAGCGGAGACCGCGACATCTACGCCGTCGACGTGTCGACCGGCGACACGACGCGCCTCACGACCGATCCCGCCCGAGACGAGTACCCTGCGCTCTCGCCCGACGGCTCTGCGATCGCCTTCACGCGACAGAACGACGGCGATGCCGACCTTTTCGTCATGAACGCGGACGGCTCAGGTCTGACGCGGCTCACGAGCGGGCCGGGCATCGACCTCCGCCCGACATGGTCCCCGGACGGCGCCAGCATCGCCTTCGAGCGGGACGGCGACGTCTATGTGATGAACGCCGATGGCTCCGGCGTTGCCGCGTTGACCGAGGGATCGCCGGAGGATCGAGATCCCACCTGGGCGCCCGACGGCACGTTGATCGCCTTTGTCCGAGACGGAGACATCTACGAGATCCATCCCGACGGTTCCGAGGTGACCGAGGTCACCGACGACGGTGTCGGGTACTCCGACCTTGCATGGCAAGCAGTCCCGGCGAAGGTTCTGACGTCGACACCGAGCTCGCAGACGTAAACGACCGTTACGGCATCGTCAGAGGTGATGGGTCGGGTTAGAGTCGGGTTAGATTGGTCTGTATGGCGTTCGAGGCACACCCGGTCACGAAGGAACGATGGCCCGATCTGGTTGAGCTGTTTAATCGGCCGATCGTTCGGACGTGCTTCTGCATGTATTACCGGAAGACCGGAGCGGGCACCGGCGTCGGCGAGAAGAACCGCCGTGCGATGAAGGCCCTGGTGGACCACGGGACCGTGCCCGGACTGGTCGGCTACGAGGATGGCGTCCCGGTCGCATGGGTCTCGCTCGGCCCCCGCGAGGAGTACGCGAAGCTCCGCCGATCGCCCGTCATGAAACCGGTGGACGACCGACCGGTGTGGTCGATCGTGTGCTTCTTCGTCGACGGCAACGCCCGAGGCAAGGGGCTCTCGGAGCGGATGCTCCGGGCCGCCCTGGACTACGCGCGGTCGCGCGGCGCCCGCCTGGTCGAGGGCTACCCCGTGGACAACGACCGACGGAGCCATCCGGACGACATGTTCTTCGGCGCGAAGTCGATGTACGACCGCGCCGGGTTCCGGGAGGTGGCCCGGCGCAGGCCCACGCGGCCGGTGGTCCGCAAGGCGCTTCGGCCCAAGGGCTCTATGATGCCGCCGTGAGCCGCGCGGCCGTCGTGACGACCCTCGTCCTTCCCTAGCCGCGCGCGCCAACGCCGGCGTTCGCGGCACCTCCGGCCGCTCCGCGAGACGACCCCCAGGCCCGCGGCGGAGCGGGATCGATACCAACCGATCGATCGGACCATCGGTCCGATGGGACGAGGGAGACGGCATGTCCACCGCGGTAAGCCAGACGAGCTACGTGCCTCGCGAGATCGAGCGCGCGTGGCAGGCACGTTGGGCGGCCGACCGGTCGTTGTACGTCGACGTCCGGGACGCGGACCCAGCTCGCACGTTCTACAACCTCGTGGAGTTCCCCTACCCATCGGCAGAGGGGCTCCACGTGGGGCACGCGTACACCTACTCCGGCGCCGACACGTACGGGCGATACCTGCGAATGACCGGCCGAGAGGTCTTCCAGCCGATGGGGTTCGACTCGTTCGGCATCCACACCGAGAACTTCGCGCTGCGTCTGGGCGAGCATCCCCGAACCGTGACCGAGCGCACGATCGCGAACTACCGCCAACAGCTCAGGTCGATCGGCGCGGCGTGGGACTGGGCGCACGAGATCGTCACGAGCGATCCGTCGTACTACCGATGGACCCAGTGGATCTTCGTCGAGCTCTACCGCGCGGGGCTCGCCGTTCGGCGTGAGGCGCCCGTCTTCTGGTGTCCGTCGTGTCTGACGGTGCTTGCGAACGAGCAGCTCGAGAACGACCGGTGCGAGCGGTGCGGGTCGCCCGTCGTCGAACGGACGATGCTCCAGTGGTTCCTTCGCATCACGGCGTACGCCGAGGACCTGCTGCGAGGGCTGGACGATCTGGACTGGCCCGAGTCCGCCAAGCGAGCCCAGCGGCGGTGGATCGGACGCTCGGAGGGGGTCGAGATCGACTTCGACGTTCCGGACCGCCACACGCGGCTACGCGCATTCACGACGCGCGCCGAGACGCTGTTCGGTGCGACGTTTCTCGCGGTGCCCCCCAGGCACGCGCTCGCCGGAGCGCTCGCGGTCCACCCAGTGACGGGCGAGCCGATCCCGATCCGGGTCGCCGACTACGTCGTCGTGGGCTACGGCGCGGACGCGGTGATGGGCGTGCCGGCGCACGACCATCGCGATCTGCGCTTCGCCGCCGCGAACGGGCTCCCCGTCGCGCGGGTCGTCGAACCGCCCGCCGACGTCGCTGCGCCGGCCGACGCCGCCTGGGTCGGTGAGGGCCGGCTCGTGCGGTCGGGTCCGTTCACGGGGATGGCGTCGGAGACGGCTCGTGAGGCGATCGCCGATTGGCTCGAGGACCGCGACGCCGGGCGGCGCGCCGTGCGCTACCGGCTGCGGGACTGGCTGATCTCGAGGCAACGGTACTGGGGACCGCCGATCCCTGTCGTGTACTGCGAAGACTGCGGCGTCGTACCCGTCCCTCCGGGCGACCTGCCGGTCCTGCTTCCGGACGTAGCCGACGTCCGGCCGACCGGCACGGAGGTGTCGCCGCTCGCGGGGGTCGAGTCGTTCGTCCGCACGCCGTGCCCGTCGTGCCGGGGGCCGGGCCGTCGCGAGACCGACGTCTCCGACAACTTCCTGGACTCGGCGTGGTACTTCCTGCGATACCCGTCCAGCGACGTCGAGGACCGGCCCTGGGATCCGGACCGGACGGAGCGGCTGCTGCCGGTTGATTCGTACGCCGGCGGGCCCGAACACGTCACGCGGCACCACCTGTATGCGCGGTTCGTGACCCGTGCGTTGCACGACCGCGGGCTGGTCCCGTTCGCCGAGCCGTTCCCGCGGATCCGGCTGCACGGGATGCTGACCAAGGACGGCGCCAAGATGAGCAAGAGCCGGGGCAACGTCATCAACCCGGATCGCTATGTCGAGGAGCACGGCGCCGACGTGACCCGGATGTACCTGTTGTTCATCGGCCCGTGGGACGAGGGCGGTGACTTCTCGGACGCAGGCGTCGCCGGGATCGAACGGTTCCTCCGGCGGACCTGGCGCCTGATCGTCGAGTCGCACACCTCTGGCGCTGGTGGCGTCGACCTCCGTCCGCTCGACCGGGCGATCGCGACGGTCGGCGGCGACCTCGAGGCGATGCGGTTCAACACGGCGATCGCGACGCTCATGGAGGTGGTGCGCTGGGCGCAGCGGGAGCGCGCCCGGATGACCGAGGAGGCGTGGGGTCGCGTCTCGCGGTCCATCGTGCTGCTGCTCGCGCCGTTCGCGCCGCACCTCGCAGAGGAGCTGTGGTCGCGGATCGGCGGTCCGTACTCCGTCCATCGCCAGCCGTGGCCGAGCTACGACCCGGCGGCGCTGGAGGATGAGGTCGTCACCCTCGTGATCCAGGTCGACGGCAGGGTGCGCGACCGTGTCCAGGTGCCGGCCGGGACGGACCGGGCCAGCGCGCTCGAGCTGGCGCTCGGGCGCGAGAATGTTCGCCGCCATCTCGTCACGGACGCGCCCGGCGACGTCATCTTCGTGCCCGATCGGCTGATCAACCTCGTGTCGCGTCGCGGCTGATGCACGTCGCCGACATGGCGAGCACCGTGCTGTCGGCGAACGAGCTGCGCGACCTGCTCGCCCGGCGGACGGAGCGAACCGCGGCGCCGGCGCCTGTGGGCAGGTCAGGCGCCGTCAAGGACTAGGTCTTTCGTACCGATACGGGTGCGGGGACTTTCCACGATGCCTGAAGAGCCACCCGAGCTCACGGAACGCATCCGTCACGAAGCGCGGGTCGTCGGTCTGCGCGACTTCAGGACGCCCTCCCTCGAGGCCGTCGAATCGCGGCGGATGCAGCTGTGGATCATCACCACGATCCTGCTGGTCGCGATCAGCGCGGGCGTCGCCCTGCTCTCCTGGCTGCCGGCCGTCACCGTCACGTGGCTCACCCCCAAGGGGCTGCGGTGGGGCGTGGTGGTGCTGTCGGTGGCGTTTTGCGCGTACGCGATCGAGAAAGAGCTGCACCTGCGGCGGCTGTCTCGGCTGCTGATCGATGAGCGGATCCTGTCCACGGCGCTGTCGAACCGCCTTCACGAGCTGAAGCTGATCCTCGAAGCGGGCCGGGCCATGAACTCGGTGCTCGAGCTCGAAGCCGTGCTTGACACGATCCTGCGGAGCGCGACGGAGCTGCTCCAGGCGGGAAGCGGTTCGATCATGCTCGTCGACGGCCGCGAGCTCGAGACGATCTGCTCGCTGGGCAACGACGCCGCCAGGGGCCACCGCGTTCGGATCGGTCAGTCGATCGCCGGCCACGTCGCCCTCTCGCTCGAGCCCCTGCTGATCAGCGGGCGTGCCGACGCCGAGGCCTTCCCGGGTCTCGTCCGTCGCGAGCTCGCCGTCGAGAGCGCGATGTCCGTGCCGCTGGTCCATCGCGAGGCGCTCACCGGCGTCCTCAACGTGAACGCGGAGAGGGACCGCGAGTTCACCGAGTACGACCTGCGCGCGATCAGCCTGTTCGCCGAGCAGGCGGCCGGCGCGATCGCCAACGCGCGCCTGTACGAGGCCGAGCGGAGGCACGTGATCGAGCTGATGGAGCTGGACCGCCTCAAGACGCAGTTCATCGATCTCGTGACGCACGAGCTCCGGACGCCGCTCACGGCGATCGTCGCGGCGTCCGAGATGGCGAAGCGGCCGCAGCTGGAGGACGATCGGCCGGAGCTGCTCGACATCATCGAGCGCAACGGCAAGCACATCGCGGCGATGCTCGACGAGCTGCTGATGTCCGTCCGGCTCGACCAGAACCGGGGCATCGGTCCGCTCGCGACCGTGGACGTGGCCGAGCTCGCGAGGAACGTCGTCAGGGAGTTCGAGCTAACGGGCCGTCCAGTGTTCCTCGACACGCCCTCGTCCGCACCGATCCTGTCGAACCTGGACGCCCTTCGACGTGTGTTCCACAACCTGCTCGACAACGCGCACAAGTACGGCGCCGCGCCGGTGCGAATGCTGATCGAACCCACGGCCGGTGGGGTGATCGTCTGGGTGATCGACGCGGGAGGCGGGATCCCGCCCGAAGACCGCGAGCGAGTGTTCGATCGGTTCGCTCGCCTGCGCCAGGTCCACGGCAAGCCGGGGCTCGGCCTCGGGCTGTCGATCGTCCGCAGCCTGGCGATCGCGTTCGGTGGGTCGGTCCGGATCGAGGACGCGCCGGGCGGCGGCGCGGCGTTCCGCGTGGAGCTGCCGGCGATCCCGGCGCACCAGCAGGCCGGCTGACGGTTCCGACCTGCTCGCTCCGTATGCTGGACGCGTGACCGTCCCGTTCAACGACCGGTTCCTGCGCGCCTGCCGGCGGCGGTCCGTGGACCGGACGCCGGTTTGGTTCATGCGGCAGGCGGGGCGCTACCTGCCGGAATACCTCGAGGTCCGCGGCGATCGCGACATCCTCGAGAGCTGCCGGCACCCGGACGAGGCCGTCGAGATCACGCTCCAGCCGCTGCGACGGATGGACGTCGACGCGGCGATCCTGTTCTCGGACATCATGGTGCCGATCGCCGCGATCGGGGTCGGCGTGCGGATCGGTCGGGGATCCGGCGGGCCGCGGGTGGATGAGCCGATCCGCCGGTCCGCCGACGTCGAGCGCGTGCGGGCGCTCGAGCCGGAACAGGACGTGCCCTCCGTGCTGGAGGCGGTCCGGCTGCTGCGCAAGGAGCTCCGCGTGCCGCTAATCGGGTTCGCCGGCGCGCCGTTCACGCTGGCCGCGTATCTGGTCGAGGGCGGTCCCTCGCGGACGCACGACCGCACGCGAGCTCTCATGCGTTCGGACCCCGTCGCGTGGCGCTCGTTGATGGGTCGGCTCGGCAACGTGACGTTCAGCTACCTCGCCGCGCAGGTAGACGCGGGTGCGCAGGCGCTACAGATCTTCGACAGCTGGGTGGGATCGCTCTCGCCCGACGACTACGCCGGATCGGTTGCGCGGGAGATGACGCGTCTGTTCGAGCGGCTGCGGCGGCTCGGCGTGCCGACGATCCACTTCGGCGTCGGGACCGGGGAGTTGCTGCGATCGATGCGCGAGGCGGGTGGCGACGTGATCGGGATCGACTGGCGGGTCCCGCTCGACGCGGGATGGGAGCGGGTGGGCACGGATCGGGGTGTGCAGGGCAACCTTGATCCGGCCGCGTGCCTCGCGCCGTGGGACGTGCTCCGCACGGAGGCGGCCCGCGTCCTCGAACGGGCGGGCGGGCGAGACGGACACGTGTTCAACCTCGGCCACGGCGTGCTCCCGGGCACGCCGGTGGAGAACCTCCAGCGACTCGTGGATCTCGTCCACATGAAGACCGAGCGGAGCGGCGCGTGACGGCGCCGACCGGGATCCTGGTGATGGCGTACGGTACGGCGACCGGGCCGGGCGACATCGAGCGCTACTACACGGACATCCGCGGCGGCCGGCCACCGACGCGTGAGAACCTGGCAGAGCTGCGCGAGCGCTACCGCGTGATCGGGAACCGGTTCCCGTTGCTGGACATCACGCGCGAACAGGCCGCCGGGCTCGAGGCCGCGCTGAACGCCGACGCCCCGAACGCGTTCAAGGCGTACCTCGGCATGAAGCACTCACCACCGTTCATCCCCGACGGGGTGGGCGAGATGCGGCGCGATGGGATCGAGCGCGCCATCGGCATCGTGATGGCGCCACACTGGTCCGGGATGTCGGTCGAGACATACGTGGAGCGGGCGCTCGCGTCGGCGTCGGACGGGCGCCCCGCTCTCTCGTTCGTCCGGAGCTTCCACGATCACCCGCAATTCATCGACATGCTCGCGGCGCGCGTCACGCAGGCGTTCGACGAGCTCCCCCCGAGCGCGCGCGAGGCGCGGAGCCTGATCGTGTCCGCGCACAGCCTGCCCGTGCGGACACTGGATGACGGATCGCAGCGCTGCACGCTTTGCGCGCTCTGTGAAACGTCGTGCCGGTACCGGGACGGGCTCCACGAGACCGCGGAGCTCGTCGCGAAGCAGGCCGGCGTCACGTCGTACGCCGTGGCGTGGCAGTCGGCGGGGCGGACGGCCGATCCGTGGTGGGGACCTCCGGTCGAGGACGTGATCCGCGAGCAGGCGAAGGCCGGCATGACGGGGGTTGTCGTGTGCTCCGCCGGGTTCGTGGCTGAGCATCTCGAGATCCTGTACGACCTGGACGTCGAGGCGAAGGCGATCGCGGAGGAGGCGGGGCTCGGCTTCGCGCGGACGCGCATGCCCAACGCCGACCCCGAGTTCATCGAGACCCTCGCAACCATCGTCCGGCATCACCTGGCAGCGAGGGGGACCGGGTGAGCGGACGCGTCGTCGTTGTCGGCGCGGGTGTCGCCGGCCTCACGACCGCGTACCGGCTCCTGCGGGATGGCGCCGACGCCCCGGACGCGCTCGTGCTGGAGGCGGACCACCGAGTCGGAGGCAAGGTCGCGTCCGAGACGCTCGGCGGGATCGAGTTGGAGGCCGGTCCCGATTCGCTGCTCGGGCGCAAGCCATGGGGCGTCGGGCTGTGTCGAGAGCTGGGGCTCGAGGACGATCTCGTCGGCTCCGCCCCGCTCCCCACACACATCTGGAACGACGCTGGACTGCTGGGTTTTCCGTCCGGGCCGTTCGGGATCACGACGGATCCGTTGGAGCTGTGGCGGTGGCCCGGGATGTCGCGTCGAGGCAAGATCCGCGCGGCCGCGGACGTCGTCCGCAGGGCGCGTAACGACGGCACAGACGAGTCGCTCGGCGCCCTGCTGCGGCGCCGGCTAGGGAACGAGGCGACCGACGCGCTCGTTGCGCCGCTGCTGGGCGGGCTGTTCGCCGGCGACGTCGACCGCATGAGCGTCGCGGCGACGTTCCCCGAGCTCGCGGAGTGGGAGCGGACGTACGGCAGCCTGTTCCGCGGCGCACGAGCGGCGTCCGCCGCGGGCGGGGCTGGCGCGCGCTCACCGATGTTCCTCCGCCTCCGCGGCGGGCTCCGGCGGATTACCCAGCGCCTCGCGGACGCGATCGGTCGCGAGCGCATCCGAACGAACACTCCCGTGACGGCCGTGGATCGCGAGAGGGATCGGTTCGTCGTCGAGACGCCCGACGGCCGCCTCGAGGCTGACGCCGTCGTGTTCGCCTCGCCGGCCTTCGTCTCGGCGGATCTGGTCGAGGGCTTGGCTCCCCGGGTGGCGGCGGACCTGCGCGCGATCAGATACGTCTCGACCTCGGTCGTGCTGATGGTCTACGAGGAGGGCACGGGGGCCGGGATGCCGGAGACGTCCGGGTTCGTCGTGCCGCGTGGCAGGCTGGCGATGACAGCGTGCACGATCGTCTCGCGGAAGTGGCCCGACCCTTCGTTCGGCGATCGCGCCGTCGTACGGTGCTTCGTCGGCGCCGAGGGCTCGGAGGAGCTGGTCGACGAGTCCGACGAGGACATCGTCGAGGGCGTCGGCCGTCAGCTGGCGGCGCTGCTGCCGCTCCCGGCGGATCCCGAGCACGCGGCCGTGGTCCGGTGGCGCCGCGCCATGCCGCAGTACGACGTCCGCCATCTCGAGCTGGTCGACCGGATCGAACGAGGGCTGCCGGACGGGTTGGTCGGGACCGGTCAGGCGTACCGGGGCGCGGGGATCCCCGACTGCGTCCGACAGGGTGGGCAGGCCGCCGACCGGGTCCGCACGTACCTCTTCGGTGGGGTGAAGGGGGAACGAGTGGGATGAGTGACGACCAGCGCGTGTACGCGCTGTACCCGGTGTTCGCCGCGGAGGGTCCGATCGAAGTCGACGTGGTGGACGCCGCGCAGGAGATCGAGAACCTGTTCAAGGAGTGGACCGACGTCTCGGTGAGGGGCGTCTACTCCACCGTTGGGTTCCGCGCCGACGCGGATCTGATGCTCTGGCTCGTCGCGGGTTCCCCCGACGTCCTGCAGGAGGCGCTGGTCTCGTTCCGCCGGACGGAGATCGGCCAGCGGGTCCGCCTGACGTGGTCGTTCATGGGCGTCGTCAAGCCGGCCGAATTCACCGCCGACCACTCGCCTGCGTTCGTCCGTGGGGAGCCGCCCGGTCGGTACGCCTGCGTGTACCCGTTCGTCCGGACCTCCGAGTGGTACCTGCTGCCGGGTGAGGATCGCGCCGCGTTGCTCCGCGAGCACGGCGAGATCGGCCGCGAGTTCCCCGACGTCCTGGCGAACACGACGAGCGCGTTCGGGCTGAACGACTGGGAGTGGATCCTCGCGTTCGAGGCCGAGCGCCTGGACCGGATCGTCGACTGCATCCGCCGCCTGCGCGAGGCCGAGGCGCGCCGATTCACGAAGGAAGAGGTCCCCTTCATCACCGGCATCCGCAAGGACGTCGCCGCAGCGCTCGCCGACCTCGCCTGATCCCGGGGACCCGCCGCGGCGAGCGCTGTTACGCATCGCCGCTCACGGCCGATAATGTCTGGGTCGGATCTCACGGAGGTGGACGTGCACGCCAAGGACAAGGGCGGCGAGAAGCACGCCAAGCGCGCCGCGCAGAAGAACCTGAAGCAGAAGCGTGCGGAGAAGCGCGCCAAGCGTCAGGCCACGCAGAGCGCCGCGGTACATATCACCACGACGCAGCAGTAGCGCGTGTTGGAAGCCCTGCTCGAGGCCTGGGACGGCGAGGAGACCGTCGCGCGGTACGACGCGCCGACGGGCACGTGGATGTTCGTCTGCGTCCACTCCACGGTGCTCGGGCCGGGTGCCGGCGGTACGCGCATGAAGGTCTACGCGTCACCGCATGACGCGCTCCGCGACGGCCTGCGGCTGTCCTCGGCCATGACCCGGAAGAACGCGGTCGCCGGGCTCCCGCTCGGCGGGGGCAAGGCCGTCCTCGCGGTGCCCGAGGTGCCGAAGGGCGGCTCCCGGCGTCGGCTCCTGCTCCGGTACGGGGATCTCGTCGAGTCGCTCCACGGCACGTACTGGACCGCGTGCGACATGAACACCTCGCCCGAGGACATGGACGTGATCGGCGAACGGTGCCGCTCCGTCTTCGGCAAGACGGAGGCCGCCGGAGGGTCTGGAAGCTCTGCCCCCTCGACCGCGCTCGGCGTCTACCACGGGATCCGCGCCGCGGTCTCGTTCGCCTGCGGCGACACCTCGCTCGAGGGACGGTCCGTCCTGATCCAGGGCGTCGGCGCGGTTGGAAGGATCCTCGCCGAGCATCTCGCCGGAGATGGTGCTCGGCTGATCGTCGCCGACGTCGACGAGACGCGAGCCCGTGACGCGGCCGGTGTGCTCGGCGCGGACGTTGTTTCCGCCGTCGACGCGATCGCGACGGAGTGCGACGTCTTCTCCCCCTGCGCGACGGGCGGGATCCTGTCCGCCGAGACGATCCCGCGGCTGCGGTGCCGGATCGTGGCGGGCGCGGCCAACAACCAGCTCGAGACGCCAGAGGATGCGGAGCGGTTCGGGGAGCACGGAATCCTGTACGCGCCCGACTACGTGGTGAACGCCGGCGGGATCATCCACCTCGCGTCCCTCGAGATGCTCGACGAGGACGAGGCCAAGCGCGATGCGCGCGTCGAGGCGATCGCGTCCACGCTCGCGGAGGTCTTCGAACGCGCGGCGCGTGAGGGCGTCTCGACGGGGACCGCGGCCGAGCGGATGGCGGCCGACCGGCTCGGGAGTGTGTCATGAGTGAGCGACGCGATCTGGCCTCGATGGAGTGTGTGCCCTGCCGCGGCGGGGTGCCGCCGATGACGCGCGACGAGACCCAGAGCTATCTCGCCGACCTGGGCGGCGAGTGGCGGGTCGTCGACGACCACCATCTCGAGCGCGAGTACCGCTTCCGGAACTTCCGCACGGCGCTCGACTTCACCAACCGGGTCGGTGAGCTGGCTGAGGAGGTCCAGCACCATCCCGACATCGAGCTCGGGTGGGGTCGCGTCAAGCTCACGGTCTTCACCCACAAGATCGCCGGGCTGCACGAGGCCGACTTCGTGTTCGCCGCGAAGGCCGAGCGGCTCTACGAGCCACCCGACTGATCTACGACGCGGCGAGCCGCACCGCGAAGGCGAGGATCACCAGGTTCCCGATCGCGCCGGTGAGGACTCGTGCTTGCTCGGACAGCCGGTGGTGCAGGACGGCTCCGGTCGCGATCAAGAGCACCTGCCACGTCGCCGAAGCGGCGAACGCGCCGGCGACGAACAGCGCCTTCGCGCCGGCGCCGGCGAGCGCGTCATCCTGGAGACCCAGCATGAGTGCCGCGAAGTACGTGATCGTGATCGGGTTGAGCAGCGTTAGCCCGAGGAACGTCGCGTACGTGCGGCCCGGGGAGGGATCGACCGCATCCGGTGACGCCTCGGCCCGGCCGCCGCGCGAGCGAACCCGGTCGCGCGTTCGGATCACCACGATCGCCAGCAGCGCGACCACGCTGATCGCGCGGAGCGGTCCCGCGAACGACTCGACCGTGTCGGCGACAGCCAGCCCGACCACGGCCGCTACCGTCGCGTAGAGCAGGTCCGCGCTTGCTGCCCCGATCGCGGCGGGCAGCGCGTGCACGAACCCGCGCCGCGTCGAGAGGTCCACCAGGAGTACCGCGATCGGCCCGACGGGGATCGCGATGCCGAGACCCGCCAGGATCCCCTCGGAGAGCGCCCGCACCGCCGAGCGTCAGCCGCCGAACGCCGCGGCCGCCTCCAAGATGGCCGCGACCTCGTCGTCGCCGTGCGCCGCGCAGAGCGACCACAGCTCGTAGCCCGACGGCGGGAGGTACACGCGGCGTTCCACCATGTGGTGGTGGAACCGCGCGTACATTGCATGGTCGGCAGCGACCGCGTCGCCGAACGATCGCACCGGCGGTTCGCGGAAGAACACGCTGAACATCGAGCCCTCGCGGTTCACGACGTGCTGCAGCCCGGTGCTGCCGAACGCCTCCGCGAGGCCCTCGGACAGCCGCTCGGCCGTCTTCGTGAGATCGCCGTACGGGTCGCGCTGCTTCGCGAGGTCGAGCGCCGCGATGCCGGCCGCGACGGCTACCGGGTTCCCGGACAGCGTGCCGGCCTGGTACACGGGGCCCACCGGCGCGAGGTGCTCCATCACGTCGCGGCGCCCGCCGAACGCGGCGCACGGGAACCCGCCGCCCATGACCTTGCCCAGCACCGTGAGATCCGGGTGGACCGCGAAATACGACTGCGCGCCCCCGTATGCGAGCCGGAACCCCGTGATCACCTCGTCGAAGATCAGCAGGGCGCCGACCGACGCGGTGAGCGATCGAAGGCCGTCGAGAAACCCCGGCACAGGCGGGACGACCCCCATGTTCGCGGCGACCGGCTCGACGATGATCGCCGCGAGCTCGCCGCCGCGGTCGCCGACGACCCCCTCGACCGCGTCGAGGTCGTTATACGGAGCCGTAAGCGTGTCGCGCGCCGCCCCCTCCGTCACACCCGGCGAGCCGGGGATCCCGAGCGTCGCCACCCCCGACCCCGCTCCGCGCGCGAGCAGCGCGTCCGAATGCCCGTGGTAGCAGCCCTCGAACTTCAAGACCAGCGGGCGCCCGGTGAACCCGCGCGCCAGCCTGACCGCGCTCATCGCGGCCTCGGTCCCGCTCGAGACGAGCCGGACCATGTCCACGGACGGCACCGCCTCGACGGTGCGTTCGGCCAGTTGCACCTCCAGCTCCGTCGGCGCGCCGAAGGACGTCCCGAGGCGCGCGGCCGTGGTAGCTGCGTCGACGATCTCGGGGGTCGCGTGTCCGAACAGGCTGGCGCCCCACGACTGCACGAGGTCCACGTACCGGTTGCCGTCGGCGTCTATCAGGTAGGCACCGGCGCCGGACACGATGAACGGCGGCGTGCCGCCGACCGAACCAAACGCTCTCACCGGCGAGTTCACGCCCCCTGGGATCACGGCCCGGGCGCGCGCGAACAGCTCCTCGGAGCTCGTCACACCTCGGGATGCTATCCGGGCAGCGGAACCGGGGCCTGGCCGCGGGGTCGCCGCCGTCGGTCCCGGGTCGACGCCCGGCCGAACGGGGCCTCAGCTCGAGCGTGTCGCCGTCAGGCCCAGCCGATCGAGTAGCCCGGCCGGCAGCACGTGACAGTACGGCTCGTGCCCCGTCCGCTCGTAGTACCGCTGGTGGTAGCCCTCGGCCGGGTAGAACGCCTCGAACGGCACGATCTGGGTGGCGATCGGCCGGTCGAGCCGCTCCTGCGCTCTCGCCTTGGACGCCTCGGCGATTCGGCGCTGCTCGTCGGAGTGCGTCAGGACGATCGACCGGTACTGACTCCCGCGATCAGGGCCCTGCCGGTCCACCTGCGTGGGGTCGTGCATCTCCCAGAAGACCTCCAGGAGCTGCTCGAATGAGACGACCTCCGCGTCGAACGTAATCTGGACGACCTCCGCATGCCCGGTCGTCCCCGTGCACACCAGCTGGTACGACGGGTCCTCGACGGTCCCGCCGGCGTATCCGCTCACGACGGCGTGGACGCCGGGAACCTGCA
>JBKPHM010000123.1:0-8384 GCA_046729855.1 Actinomycetota bacterium
GCGGTGTGGGTTCAAGATATGCTGCGCCGGGTCGATCCGGGAGGGATCGCCGAGATGAGCGCGGATCGGATCGGGCGTCGAGAATTCATCCGTCGCACGGGACTCGCGGCGACGTCGCTTCCTCTGGCGGCCGTGCTTGTGGCTTGCGAGGGGGGACAGCGTATCCCGGTCGGAGAAACCGAGAACGCGGCGCTGCCGATCCATCCAGACGCCCCGCCGTTGCCCCCAGGTCTGCGAGCGGAGCGCGACGCCGTGCTTCGGATCCTGCAATGGAAGGAGTACCTTGCGGGGCCTGTGATCGACGCGTTCCGGCGCAGGTACGCATTCGCCGGCGTTCGTGCCGACGTCCAGAGCTTCGATCAGATCGATCAGGGTGTCGCGAAGCTCGCGGAGCCCGGTGCCGACTTCGACATCTTCTTCCCGACCATTGACGTTCTTCCACGGCTGGTGACGGACCGGCTGCTGCGGCCACTGAATCACGACTATCTGCCTCATCTCCCGAACCTGTGGCCGCAGTTCCGCGGAGCGTCCGCGCCCTTCTACGATCCGGGACAGCGGTACACGGTGCCGTACACCGTGTATTCGAGCGGGATCGGATGGCGAAGCGATCTCGTCCACGCGTCAGATTCGCCCGATGCGCAGAGTCACCCGTTCGACATCCTCTGGGACCGCCGCTACCGCGGCCGCCTCGGCTTCTATGACAACTTCATCGAGGCGCTTTCGCTCGCGCTGCTGCGCAACGGAGTCAACGACGTGGCGGGAGCAGACGACGCCCAACTGCGCGACGCGGCCGACGCGCTTCGCCTGGCTCGTCATCGCGCGGACGTGCGGTTCACGACCGAGGGCGCGGAGGAGGGGTTGCCCGAAGGTGAGTTCGTCGCGCATCAGGCGTGGTCGGGCGATATCATGGCGGCGGGTCGGTACGCGTACGGCGATCGCGCCCGGACAGCATCGCTCCTCAGATATTGGTCGCCGGAGGGCCACGACCGAATCGTTGGCTGCGACTTAATAGCGGTCTGCGCACGCGGCCGCAACCCGGTGCTCGCGCACGCCTTCATCGATCACCTCTTGCGGTTCGACGTCGCGATGGATAACTTCAGCTGGAATGGGTACCAGCCGCCGCTGGAAGGGGTGACTCGGGAGGCGTTCGCGGATCGCTCGTTCCGCTGGCACGCATCGGTTCCTTCGAACCTCGTCGATGCGCTGCTCTCGCCAGCGTCCTTCGGCGAGGGTCAATTCGTCGTCGGGCTCGCCCCCTCGCAACGAGCCCGCTGGCTCGCTCAATGGAACCGCGTCGTGCCGAGAACCTGAGCGGGCGTTCTCGCGCGCGCCGGCAGCCAATCGCCCGACGCATCGAAACCCTCGAACACGCCGACAGTCGCGCCGGTTCGCGCGTCGACCATCTGGATCAGGAGGTTGCTCGGCTCGCATCCGTCGCCGATCCCTGCCCTGCTCGGCGAGACGAAATCGCCCTTCGCGCTGAAGTAGCAGAGGTCGTGGGTGATGTAGACCCACGCCGGACCATAAGTGATGTCTTGGTAGTCATCGTGGACCGTCGCGAGGGTCAGCGCGACGTCACGCCGGGGATCGGCGCCCACGAGCCGTCCGTAGGCGCCCTCGGGGTTCACCGTCGCGACGACGTCACCCGGTGGCGCAAGCTGGTAGGTGAGCGACCCCGGGACGGCTTGCAGACGCGTTTGGCGCAGCCCGGCGTAAGGGTCGGCGACGCGATGGAGCTTCCACCCGATGAACGAAGCGGTCATGGCCGTGATGGATACGAACACGACGACGCGTTCTCCTCGCACACCGTTAGCCTGACGTGACCGAGAGGACCGCGTCAAGATGAGCGTTGCGGACATCGCGTGCACCTGCCGATGCCCTGCGTGTCCTCCAGGAGCGCGCCGTGGAGATCGCGGTCGACTAGAGCTGGCTGAACTCGGCGACGCCTAGAGCTGGCTGAACTCGGCGACGCCTCCCGCCTCCTGTCCGCGGGATAGCCGCCTGTATGCGACGTATCCGATCGCGATCGCAATCGTCGTCGTTACGAGCATCAACGTCGCCGCAGCGTTCACCGCGGGGGTCGGCGCCGAGCGAACCGCCGTGTAGACGAACAGTGACAGCGGCGTGCTCGATTCCGGCCCGGACAGGTACGCAACCGTCACGAAGTCGTCGACCGTATCCGCGAACACGATCGCGAAGCTCGCGAAGATCGCCGGGTAGAGCATTGGCAACAGGACCCGCCGCACCGATCCCCATGGGGGGGCGCCCAGATCCATCCCCGCCTCCTCGTGCTCCTTGCCGATCGACAGCAGGCGAGCGCGGACGATGATGACCGGATAGGAGATCTGGAACGTCACCAATCCGAGCACCTGCCCGACCGTGCCGAGGTGGACGAACGTGAAGAGATACTGGATCACGAGCAACATCGAGACGCCGATGATGATCTCCGGCATGACGAACGTGACCAGCATGAGGAAGTTGGCGCCCGTCGCGACGCGTCCCCGCCAGCGATCGATCCCGATCGCGAATGCGACGCCGATCGGGACCGCGATGATCATCGTCAGGAACGAGAGCAGGTACGTCTGGAGGATCGCCCGACGGAGCGTGGGGTCCTGGAAGAGGGCCGCTCCGTCCGGGTCGTCGAGCCACCACCGGAGGCCGAACGTCTGCAGCTGCGCGTTCGAACGGCCGGCGTTGAACGAGATCATGATTGCGATCAGCACGGGGAGGAGCGACCAGGCGAGATACGCCCACGTCAGCGTCGCGAGGATCCTCGGCTTGCGCCACGGATCGCGCCACCACTTCCCCACGCGACGCGTCCGAACTCGGGGGATCGCGAGCTCGGGGGCGTGGGCCGCGCTCTCGGTCACAGCCCCTCCCGGGCGTGGAGCGTATACCGCAGGTAGTAGATCATCGGCAGGAGCAGCAGCACCATCAGGAGGATGACCATGACGGCTCCCTCCGGCCCCTGCCCGTACGAGCCGACGGACTCGTTGATCAGGTTCCCGATCATCGACGTCTTCGGCGACTGCGACAGCAGATCTTGCGTGTAGTAGTCGCCGAACATCGGTAGCGCGACGATCACCAGCCCGGCGAGGATCGCGGGTTTGGACAACGGCAGCGTGACGCGGAGGAACGTCTGCACGCGACCGGCTCCGAGATCGCGGCCCGCCTCCAAGAGGTTGGCGTCGATCCTGTCGAGGAACGCGAAGAGCGGCAGGATCATATACGGGATGTAGCCGTAGATCAGGCCGAACACCACCGTCACCGGATTGCCCTCGAGCCATTTGACGGGCTGCGGGGCCAGGTGCAGGACCGTGATCAGCTTGTTGATGTAGCCCTCGTCGTCGAGCAGGTTCACCCAGGCGAGCATCCGCATCAGGTAACTGATCCAGAACGGCGAGAGGAGCAGGACGAGGATCAGGGTTCGCCACCTGCCGGCGAAGCGAGCGACGTAGTACGCGACCGCGTACCCGAAGACCAGGCACACGGAGCCCGCGATCGCCACGTAGATGAACGTCCGGATGTAGGCGTCCTGTAGGAAGGCGTTGGCTCCGAAGATCTTCCCGAGCACGTCCGTCAGGTAGTCGTCCGTCCAGTACCACGGCTGCCAGACGGGGAGCGGGTTCCGGAACAGGTCGACGGTGCCGAAGGCGACCGCGAAGATCACGTAGAACGGCACGATGAACATCAGCAGGAGCCAGAGCATCCCGGGGACGGCGAAGCTCGGCCAGAAGGCCTTCGGGTATACGACGCCGGTACCCTCCGACGCGCGATCCGCAGGTGCTCGCGCCGATGCGGTCTTGGTGGTGGCCTCAGCCACCAGCCGTGAACTCCTGCCACGCGTCCTGCCAGAGCTCGTCGCCCTCGGGCGAGAGCTCGTGGAGACGCAGGCCGTTCTCCAGGTCGGACGGCACCACTACGGCGTCCGGCATCCACGGCGGGACGTACGCGACCGGGGGCGCCCAGTTGGAGATCTTCGAGAACAGGCCCTCCGTCTTGGTCAGCTGGTCCGGCTCGGCGTCCAACATGGGTGGCTGGTACCCGACCCAGGAGAAGTTGTCCATCGCCTGCTTGAAGTCGAGCAACCAGTTCAGGAACAGGTGTCCGAGCACCGGATTCTCGGCATTCGACGGCACGACCATGAGGTCGTTGTCCGCGGGTGCGACCCGATCCTCGGGCAGCCAGTAGCCGAGCGTCCGGAACTCCTCTTCCGTGTAGGAGGGCACGTAGCCCCAACCCGCGACGATGTCGCCCGACCAGGACTCGTGGATCCAGAAGTCGCCCTTCGGGAGCCTGGCGTACGATCCGTTGATCGTCGCCCGGACGTTCACGGTCGGGATGAGATCGAGCAGGGCCTGCTTCGCCTTCTCGATCTCGGCAGGGTCTTCGGTGTTGATGTCGTTGATGCCCTCCTTCTGGAGCGCGAACCCGATCGTGTCCCGGTAGGAGTCGTACACCCCGACCTTGCCGGAGTACTTGGGGTCCCAGAGCATCGCCCGGGGGTTCGGGTTGCTGCGGATCTCGTCGTCGCTGATGTGATCGCGACGGTACGAGATCCCCGTCGTGTAGACGACGTACGGGACCGAGTACTGCCACCCCTGATCGTAGAAGGGGTTCTGGAAGGTCTCCCAGGCGTTCGCCTCGAGGTTCGGGATGTAGCTGTGGTTGAGCGGCTGGAGGTACTCGCCGTTCACGAGCTTCCCGAGCACGTCGTACGTCGGGAAGAACACGTCGAGCTTCAGCTGTCCCGTCTGGATCTTGGTGACCGCCTCCTCCATGTTGTAGAAGCGGTTGTACTCGTAGTCGCAGTCGTACTTCTCGCAGAACGCCTCGATCACGCGCCTCCATATGTACAGGTCCCAGTTGAAGATCTGCAGCGTGGCGCCCTTCTCGGGCTCGAGCCCGTCGGGGATCGGCTCCCCCACGAGGGGCAGGGTGACGGGGTTGTCCGGGGTCGCGACCTGGAACCCGTCGGCCGTCCCCCCCTGGTCGCGAGGATTCCCGCCGCACGCGGCGAGGATCGCGGCAAGGCTCGGCACGCCGACCGCGGCGCCCGCGGATGCCCGGAGGAACTCCCGTCGGGTCAGCGGACGCGGTCGCCGACCGACCCGACCTTCCATCGGATGACGCCGATACATCCCGGCTCCCTCCTTTGCGCGGTTGACCCGCGGTTCAGGAGGCTTGGAGTACCACAGGTCATCCGATACCCGCAAGTCAATGACCTGCCGTGCCCGGGGGATCCGAGGCGTAGCCCCACCGTCCCGCAGACGCGCACCGCGGCCCACGTCGTTGGAACTTGAAGCGTCGTTCAATCTCGCGTGTATCATGCGGCCGCGTCGACCCCGGAGGCTCACATTGAACGACGGATCCGCCTCGGAACCGGTCCTGCTCGGAGAGGACATCGGCTCGGTCCGGCGGCTCACGATGAGCCGTCCGAAGGCGCTCAACGCCTTGAACGGCGAGCTGCTCGATGCCCTCTCGGCCGCCCTCGCCGCCGCGGCCCGAGACGACGCCGTCTCGGTCGTGGTCCTGCGCGGCGCCGGCCGGGCGTTCTCGGCCGGTTACGACCTGAACGAGGACGCATCGGCCGGCGCGATGGACGGCGCCGCGTGGCACGAGGAGCTCAAGCGCTCCACCGAGCGCATGCTCGAGCTGATCGATCACCCCAAGCCGGTGATCGCGCAGGTTCACGGCTACTGCCTGGCCGGCGGCACCGACCTGATGCTGGCGTGCGACCTGGCGGTGGCGGCCGACGACGCGTATTTCGGGTACGTGGACATCCGGTTCGGGTCCGGCGTCGTCTCGATGTTTCTGCCCTGGGTCATCGGCGTCCGGAAGGCCAAGGAGCTGCTGTTCACCGGCGAGGACCGGATCCCCGCCTCCGAGGCGCTGCGGATCGGGCTGGTCAACCGCGTCGTCCCACGCGACGAGCTGGACGACGCGACGCTCGCGCTCGCGGAGGAGATCGCCAGGAACGAGCCGTTCGTGGTCCAGGCGACCAAGCGCTCGGTCAATCGCGCCTGGGAGGTCGCCGGGTTCCGGGCCGCGCTCGCCGCGAACACCGAGATCGACGTGATGATCGAGGCCGCGAACCTTCCGCAGCGGGCCGAGTTCCGCCGGATCACGGAGGAGAAGGGGCTCCGCGAGGCGATCGCGTGGCGCGACGCCCGCCACCGCGAGGCCGACCGATGAGCCGGTTCGACCTGACACCGGTGCTCGCGCCCCGGTCCATCGCCGTCATCGGCGCGTCGGAGTCGCCGGACTCATGGGCGCCCGAGATCCACCGCAGCCTCCAGCACCTCCGCTTCGGGGGCGAGCTGTATCCCGTGAACCCGAAGTACGACGAGGTCTGGGGTCGCCCGTGCGTGCCGTCGGTCACGGACCTGCCCAGGGGCTCGGTCGACCTGGCCGTCATCGTCGTGCCGGCGCGCGTCGCGGTGCGGATGGTTGACGAATGCGGCCGCGCGGGCGTGCGCGGCGTGATGGTGGTCTCGAGTGGCTTCGCCGAGGCCGGCGACGAGGGGCTCGCGCTCCAGGGCGAGCTCAGCGCGACCGCGGCGCGCCACCGCCTCCCGGTGCTCGGCCCGAACGTCGAGGGGTTCGTGAACTACGTCGACAGGGTGGCGCCCTACGGGACGACGCCGCCCGCCGACCCGGTCCCCGGCGGCATCAGCGTGCTCAGCCAGAGCGGCACCGTCGCGTGGACGATGAACCAGATGGCGTCCGACCGGGGGGTCGGGCTGCGGATCATCCTCGGGGTGGGCAACGAAGCAGTTGTCGGCCTGGGCGACATGTTCGAGTGGGCCGCCGGCGACCGGCACACCAAGCTCGTTGCGACCTACCTCGAGACGATGCGCGACGTCGACGGCATCGCACGGGGCCTCGACGCGCTCCGCGCCGCGCGCAAGCCGGTCCTCGTCTGCGCTCCGTCCGGCCGCAGCGAGGCCGCGAGGCGGTCTATCGTGGCGCACACGGGCGCCCTCGCCGGCAACACAGCGCTGCGCGACGCCTGGCTCTCCGGGTTCGGGACGATCCTCGTCGCCGACCCCGTGGAGATGTTCGAGGCCGCGGTGCTGTTGTCCTACCACCGGAGGCTCCGGACGAACGGCGTCGCGGCCGCGTTCCAGTCGGGCGGCGCATGCACGCTGTTCGCGGAGGCCAGCGGACCGGCGGGCCTGTCGCTTCCGGAACTCGCGGCCGACACCAGGCGCCGGCTTCGCAAGGCCCTGCCGCATTTCGCGAGCCAGAACAACCCGCTCGACGTCACCGGGCAGGCCGCGGTCGAAACGGGTATGTACGTCGCCGCGCTCGAGGCCCTCGCTTGCGACCCGAATGTCGGCCTGGTCGCCTTCGATGCGTTTCCGCCTCGGCTCGAGGACGAGGGCGTCTGGGCAGAGCCGGTGCTGGAACGGGTCCGTCGGCTGCAGACGGAGACGAAGGTCGCGTTCGCGTCCGTCGCGATGAGCCCTCTTTCGTACGGCAAGGCGGCGAAGGGGTTCGTCGACTCGGCCGGGATCCCGTTCCTCCAGGGTCACCGCGCGGCCGCGGCGGCGATCTCGGCGCTCGTGTCGCTGCAGTCGGTGAAGGAGCGGGTCGTTCCGCGGCTCGGATCGCACCAGAACCGCGCGGCTGCCCTTCGGCTTCTGAAGGGCGCGTCCGGCCCGCTCGACGAGGCCGACGCGGCGCGGCTGCTGGAGCTCTACGGCGTCTCGCGACCGAAGGAACGCACCGTCGACACGCCGGCGAGGGCCGCTGGCGCGGCGCGAGCGCTCGGCTTTCCCGTAGCCGTGAAGGCGGTGGCGCCCGAGCTGCCGCACAAGGCCAAGCTCGGCGGCGTCCGGCTCGGTCTCACGAATCCGACGGACGTCGAGGTCGCGGCCGCGGAGGTGATGCAGGCCGCGATGAGGGCGGGGGCTCGGCACGCACGCGTGATCGTGCAGCGGATGATTTCCGGCGCGGAGGTGCTGGTCGGAGCCGTCGTGGACGAACGGTTCGGTGCGGCCATCACGATCCGCCCCGGCGGCGCGCTGGCCGAGGCCGGCGCGGCGGACTTCGTCGCCGCGCCCCTGTCGGCGAGGCAGGCTTCGACGTTCGTCCATGACCACGCGGCCGCGTGCGGACTCGATCCCGGCACGCACGACCTCGCGGCGCTGTCGCGCGCCGTCGCCGCGATCGCTCGGGCCGCCCACGACCTGCGGGAGCGGCTGGCCTCGCTCGAGGCGAACCCGCTGATCGTCGGCACCCGCGGCGCCGTCGCTGTGGATGCGCTCGCGGAGGCCCGGTCCCCGGCGTGATCTACGGGCTCGGTGCGGCGCTCGGTTGGGGTGTGGCCGACTTCGGTGCAGCCCTCTCGTCGCGCCGGATCGGTCCGTTCCGAACGG
>JBKPHM010000124.1:0-8644 GCA_046729855.1 Actinomycetota bacterium
GCTGTCGCCCGGATCTGCCCATGATCCCCAGGAGCCGGCGAAGATCTCGTAGGTCTGCCGGCCGAACAGGAACGCGTCGGCGCGCTGGTAGACCTCGTTGAGAAATGTCGCGGCCTCATTGTCGTTCTCGAAGAGCGGCAATGCCCACCCGCCGCGCTCGAACCCGCCCCTGCTGTCCTCATCCGGGCCGCCGAGTCCCTGCATGACTCCGTCGACGGAGACGTTCGTGACGGTCGTCAGCTTCATGGTAGTTCCCTTTCTCGCTGGGCCTTGTCGTGGCACGATAAGACCGGACCGCGGCGCCGACCTCATCGGTCGCACCAGGGCCCGTCCGCCCGATCCATCCCGCACCGGGTCCGAACACGGCCGAGGAGCCGCGCCGACCCCTGTCCGGCGAAGCGGAAAGTCCGGCTGAGCTGGGTTGAACAGGCGGCCCGGGACCGGCTCAGCCCATATGACCGCTGTCGAGCAGCAACCCAGACCACCTGACCTGCGGCCTTCGGGTTCTTACAGTGACGCTATGTAGGTCGGGCCTCGGTTCCCTGCTCAGGGGCCCACCCAAACGCCCTGACCTGGCCTCGTTTGGGTTCTTACAGTGTTCCCTGCGCCTCCGCGAGGGCATCCTTCGGACGATGCCAAACATGCTGTGGCGAGTCGGAGGCAAACGTTACGCGTTGGGCATCCTCTCTGCGATCCGGCCCGCTTCGATCCCGAAGTCAAAGACATCGATCTGCGGCGGTCCTACATCGAGCGTCGAGAGCGCCGTGCAGACCTGACTGCGATGGTCGGTGCCGTGGTGCAGGGCCCCCGCGAGCCTGAACCCGACGGGAGCCCACCGTTGATACCCGTCGGTCTTGTCGACCTCGTGCACCACCTCGTCGGGATCGAGCGAACGGGAGATGTACTCGGCCCATCCGGAGCCGTTGTGCTCCATGAGGACGCGGGCCTCGGCGAGCGACACGTGTTCTTGGTCGATGTCGAAGGCGCGATCACCGGTCAGGGTGAACAGGTCGAATGCGTCGCTGAGGACGAGGTGGCGAAGCGTTTCGAGGATCGGTCCCCGCGTGCCGAGGACGCTGGTCTCCAGCTCTTCGACACTGAGGTCGCGACACGAATCGATTAGTCGCAAGGTTGCCCAAACGTGGTGTGCGAACGCCGCTTCGAGAAGCGAACTGCTCATGACGGTCTCCTCTCACCTGCGGACGCGGACGGGTCGAGCGAGACGCTGTCCGAGGCCGCGTGGACGAGCAGCGCAGCAGCCGCGGCTGCGCTGTGTCGGCCGGTGGTGGATCTAGGCCGGCGGTGAGTGGGATTCAGCCATGTGCGTCGTCATCAGGCAGCGGACGCTAGTCTACGCGAGGAACCAATCAAAGGCGCCGAGGAGCTCGCCGGGCCCAATCCCACCACGGTCGCAGGCCGATCACGGCGCCGACCACGCCAACGACGACGCGACCCTCACCGCGTCGGAGCGGGCCAGCGTCGGAGGACATGGCGATGTCGGACCGGCGCCGGACGACGGCGCTCGGGAACCTCGAGCGGCTGCTCGAGGGCGTCGTCACCCTGCCTGGACGGCGGTCGACGCGTCCGCGCCGTACACTGAACGGGTTCGTCGACCCAGGAGGACAGATGCGGCAGGCGTTCATGGCCATCGATAGGCGCTTCACCACCTATCCGGAGGACATGACGCTTGTCGCACCGAACGCTGAACCTCGGGATCCTCGCCCACGTCGACGCAGGTAAGACGACCCTTACAGAGCGGCTGCTGCACGCAGCAGGCGTCATCGAGCACGTCGGAAGCGTCGATGCTGGCACGACGCAGACCGATTCGCTGCAGCTCGAGCGAGAGCGCGGCATCACAATCAAGTCGGCCGTCGTCTCCTTCCCGATCGACGACGTCACAGTCAACCTGATCGACACGCCGGGTCACCCGGACTTCATCGCGGAGGTCGAGCGCGCGCTCACGGTGCTCGATGGCGCAGTCCTCGTGATCTCGGCCGTCGAGGGCGTGCAGCCGCAGACGCGCATCCTGATGCGGGCCCTTCGGCGGCTCGGCATCCCCACGCTGCTGTTCATCAACAAGATCGACCGCCGAGGAGCGGACGACTCGCGCGTGCTCCACGACATCGCGGACCGCCTATACGTGAACACCGTCGCGATGGGAACGACGAGAGACCTCGGCACGCGCGAGGCCGGGTTCGAGCCGTACGACTGGGCCGACCCGGCCTTCCGCGAAGCGGTCGCCGGCGTGCTCGCGGAACGCGACGACCGGCTGCTCGCCGCGTACGTCAACGACCTCGCGATGATCTCCGCCGAACGTCTGCGGGACGCGCTGGTCGCGCAGACGAGGCGCTGCGCAGTCCACCCGCTTATCTGCGGCTCGGCGATGACGGGCGCGGGCGTACAGGCCGTGATGCGAGCGATCGCCGAGCTGCTGCCGGCGACCGAGGGCGCGGCCGACGGTCCCCTCGAAGCGACCGTGTTCAAGATCGGTCGCGACGCCGCCGGTCAGAAGGTGGCGTTCGCGCGCGTGTTCTCCGGGACGATTCGCGTGCGCGATCACCTCGCCTTCGGCGACGGCGAGACCGGCACGGTGACGAGCCTCGCTGCCTTCGACCACGGCGGCGACGAGCCGCGAACGGCGGCCGTGGCCGGCGAAGTCGCGAAGATTCGCGGCCTCGCCCACGTGCGGATCGGCGACGACATCGGCGGACCGCGCGGCGGCAGCCGCCGGCACCGCTTCGCGTCGCCCACGCTGGAGTCCGTCGTCGAGCCGGCCCACCCGGACGACGGCGCGCGCCTGCGCGCTGCGCTGCGGCAGCTCGCCGAGCAGGATCCGCTGATCGACGTGCGGGTGAGCGACATGGACGGCCAGGCCTCGGTGTCGCTCTACGGCGAGGTCCAGAAGGAGGTGATCCAGGCGACCCTCGCACGCGACTTCGGCATCGGCGTCACCTTTCGCGAGACCACGCAGCTCCACGTGGAGCGTCCGCTCGGCGTCGGCACCGCGATCGAACCGATGCACGCGCCGACGAACCCGTACAGCGCCACGATCGGCCTGCGGATCGAGCCTGCGCCAGACGACTCCGGCGTGGGGTTCTGCCTGGACGTCGACCACCGATCGATGCCGCTGTTCATCTTCGGGACCGCGGACGAGTTCGCAGCGAGCATGCGTCGGTACCTACGCGACGCGCTCGGCGAGGGCCTGCACGGGTGGGGCGTGACCGACTGCCTCGTCACGATGATCGACTGCATGTACAGCTCATCGGATGGACCGCCGTCAACACGCGGACCGCGAAGTACGGCCGCGGACTTCCGGAAGCTCACGCCGTTGGTCGTGGCGGACGCGCTTCGCGTGGCACGAACGGTCGTGTGTGAGCCGATGCTTCGTCTACGGCTCGAGGTGCCGACAAGCGTGGTCCCAACCGTCGTGCCGGCTTTGGCGAAGCGCGGCGCCGCGATCGAAGCGCCGTCGCCGCGCGGCTCGCTGTCGACGATCGAGGTGATCGTGCGCGCCGCGCGGGCTCATGAGCTCCAGCGCGACCTGCCGGGCCTCACCGGCGGCGAAGGCGTGCTCGAGACGGAGTTCGCAGGTTACCGCCCGGTAACCGGCGAGCCGCCACGGCGACCCGGCTAGGGAGAGCGATTACGGGTCTCGTAACTCGGGCTTCCACCGTCGATAGACGGGCATCTCGTCGTCCGAGTACTCCGTCGCCACCGCCTCCTCGATCGAGCACGCGTAGTGGACAAGCCCGTAGGGCGTCTGGCCGGGGCGCGCCGTCACCGCCGGGTGCGACGGAGGGATCTGTTCGAGCCATCCGCGCACCATGAACTCGCCGTGTTCGCCAGCGTGATCCTCCCACGGCTGCGCGGTGTGCAACGCGTAGCGTGCGTCGCGCGCCACTTCGCGCATCTTCGGGCTCGTGTCGCGGAACGAGACGCACAGCAGCCCGGCCCCGAGCCAGGGAGAGACCGGGTGCACGCGTGGTCCGCCGTCCAGCCGGAGCGTCGCCTGGTACACGACCCGACCCTCCATCCGCTCCCGGGCGAAGGCGGCCAGATCCGGCTCGGCGTTCGCGAACTCGGCCCAGGTGGCCACAACCGACGCAGCCTACCGCCGTGCACGACCCGGACGCTGCCCGGCTGCGTTGAGGATCACCACCCGGTGCCTCATCCTGTGATCGCATGTCGGCGGGTCCGCTACACGTCGGGGAGTTTGGCCCTTCGCGCTGCCGCTGCGAGCTGGGGGAAGGCCAATCGCCGTGTACCCCGATCGGGGGACAGGCAGAATACGACGTTCGTCCGCGTTGCGGCTGCGCACCTCCGGGTAATAGGGGCGACATGAACACCATCTGTCCGGTCTGTCTCGAGGTCGTGCTCCCCGACGCGCTCCTCTCGCATGTCCGCGCCCAGCATGCGCGGGACATCGGCCCGAGCTGGACGCGCCCGATTGCGGTAGGCGCGCGCCGCTGGCCCGTGAACATCGCGAAGGAGCGGTGTGGCCGATGTGAGCACTACGTCGGGTTGCACAAGACGGTCGGCGCGTGCAGCGAGTCCGGTTGCCCCTGCCCCTGGCCGACACTGAGCGAGGACATTGGCGAGCAGACGAGTCAGGCCAGCTGAGCGAGAACACACACGAATGCCTGCCTGATACGGCTAGCCAAGCCGTCGCCCGCTGAAACGGCCTACCGGTCGGGGGTGGCCTCACGTCCCCCCCGGTGTCGTCCCAATCGACCTCGTGGCGCAGCTCGCCCGGTCGAGCCGCGAAGACTGGTACGGCTTCACTCCGGCCCCAAACACGCTGAAGCAGCTGGGGCCTGTGGCGGCGGGAGCCCTCGTCGTTATCGAAAGCTGGGGACGCAGCCGTGGAGGGGATGACCGAGAATTGCGATGGTCGGCTCGTTCAGTTGTTCCTCTTGGCCGCGAAATCAACTCGAAGGTGCAGCGAATCACTCACCCAGGTCGTTGCCTCCTCAAAGGTCAGCCGCCGTCCGGCGGCGAGCCCTCGCTCGAAATCTGCGCTCCTCTGGGTAAGGATCCGCCGCGCATACTCCACGCGATCGGATGACCAGCGGCCGAGGAACGTGCGCTCCTCCTCGGCCTCGAGCGCTCCCCACAGGCGCCCGGCGCCCTCGTCATCGCCGCACCCCAGCGCCACCAACGCGAGCACCGCCAGAGCGTACGTCGCGGTGGTGCGATCTCCGATCCTGCAACTGAGCTCGAATGCCTGACGCGCGTATGTCTCCGAATCGTCGAAGTGACCGAGCATGAGCGAGTACTCCGCTATGTTCACGAGGTACTGAGGCTCACCCCATGCCCAGCCACCACTCTCCCGCACGATAGCGAGCGCCGAGAGCTGCAGGTCGAGCGCGCTCTCGACGTTGCCTTCAGCGAACTCGACGTGGCTCAGCGTCCCAAGGAAGTCGGATTCCTCGTATCGGTAACCCCCCGCCCGAGCACGGCCCAGGCTCTCCTCGCCGAGCTCGCGGGCGCGGGCGAAATCGTGTTCTGCAAGGGCGATGTTCGAGAGCCGGTGTGCCAAGCGCAGGATCCCTCTCACGTCTCCGAGATCCTCGAAGAACTTGGCACTTTTCCCGTATGCGGCGGCGGCTCGCTCGATGTCGCCGGATATCTCGGCCGCCCCACCGAGGTCGCGGAGGGCGCGCGCCCGGAGTTCGAGGGGAACCGGGCCAGCTCGTTCCAGGAGGGCCTCGAAACGCTGCATCCCCTCGTGCGGGCTGGTTGCCACCCAGAACTGCTCGAGGGAGATCGCGAGCTCGAGGCCGAGGACCGGATCTTCGTTCAAGGCCCAGTCGAGCGCTGCGCGCACGTTGTCCTGATCGGCGAGGGCGAGGTCATGTCGTTGTCTCACACCACTCCCGAGCTCGTCGACGGAGAGGCCGAGCGTCGCTGCGATCGAGGCGTACGTCTTGGCGTGGCGGCGGCGGACCGAGTCGCCCTCGCCGCAAGCTTCCAGCTGCTCGGCGGCGAACTCGCGGATCGTTTCGAGCAGCGAGTAGCGGGAGCCGTGGTGGTCGGTGCTCCGGAGCACGAGGTTGTGGTCCACGAGCGAGGAGAGCCGATCAAGGGTGGTCTCGCAGACGGTCTCGGCGGCTTCGAGCGTGCAACCGCCGGCAAAGACCGACAGTCTCGCGAGGTCCCGCTGTTCATCGGCGGCGAGCAGATCGAAGCTCCACTCGAGCGTCGCTCGAAGCGTTCGCTGGCGGGCGGGCAGATCCCGCGGTCCGCCGACGAGCAGCGGGAGGCCCTCGTCGAGCCGTCGCAGCAGCTCGGTCGGGCTGAGCGTGCGGGTCCGGCTCGCGACGAGCTCGATCGCGAGCGGGAGCCCGTCGAGACGGTCCACGATGCGGCGGATCACCGGTTCCTCACCGCGCTCCGTCTGGAAGCGGGCGTCGGCCTCCCGCGCCCGCTCTAGGAAGAGTTGCGCGGCTGCGTCGGAGCCGAGGGGTTCCACCGGGTAGACGTGCTCGCCGGATAGGTGCAGGACGACGCGGCTGGTGACGAGGATCGTCAGGCGCGGCGCGCGGGCGATCAGCTCGGAGAGGATCGGCGTGCCCTCCCGGATGTGCTCGGCATTGTCGAGGAGCAGCAACAGCTCGCGCGGGCCCAGCGCCGTCGTCAGGGCCTGGAGCGGATCTCCGGCCGCCTGGATCCCGAGGGCACCGGAGATCGCGATGGCAAGAAGCGTCGGATCACGGAGGGGTGCGAGGTCGACGAAGGCGACCCCGTTGGCGAACGATCCAGCGACGGTCCCCGCGACCTCGAGGGCTAGGCGCGTCTTCCCGGAGCCGCCGGCCCCCGTGAGGACGACCAGCCGGACCTCGCCGCGGCCGAGGAGCTGTCCCAGCTCGTCCAGTTCTCGCTCGCGGCCGAGCAGTGGGCTCGGGGACGCGGGCAACGAGGCGATCCTTGCGTATGCCACCGGCGCCGGGGCCAGGCCGGGATCGTGCTGGAGGATGCGCTGCTGCAGGCCGCGCAGCTCTGCACCGGGCTCGAGGCCGAGCTCCTCGACCAGTGTCGCCCGCGCCGCCGCGTATACCTCTAACGCGTCTGCCTGGCGTCCGCATCGAAAGAGCGCGAGCATGGCCTGGGCCTGCAACCGCTCGCGCAGCGGGTACGTGCTCGCCAGGCTGCGAAGCTCGGGCAGAAGCTCCGCCTCGCGCCCAACCTGGAGCTCTGCCTCGATCCGATCCTCGAGCGCGACAAGGCGCAGCTCCTCGAGGCGCTCCGCCTCGCCGCGGGCAAACTCTTCGTAGGCAAGCTCGCCGTAGGCCCGCCCTCGCCACAGTCCGAGTGCGCGTCGGAGCAGCGAGGCAGCCAAGGCCGGATTGCGGTCCCGCGCCGCCGTCCTTGCCTCCGCCAGCAGGCGCTCGAAGCGCTCGGAATCGAGCGTGTCAGCATCGAGCTCGAGCGCGTATCCGCCCCCTCGAGTCTCGATCCGCGCGCAGGCGGGGAGCTGCCTGCGGAGCTTCGACACGTACGTCTGCAGCACCTTGGGGGCAGAGGAGGGCGGCGAGGAGCCCCACAGCGCGTCAACCAGGACATCGGCCGACCGCGTCCTCCCCCGCTCGACGAGAAGCGCTGCGACGAGCCGTCGGTGCTGGGGCGCCGAGAGGCTCACGGGGCCCGCGGAACCGACGATCTCGAGCGGGCCGAGGATGCGAACCTCCCCGCGCTCCTTCACGCCGGTCATTGTGAGGCCGGCGCCAGCGTTCGTGCAGGCGCGGCTATACCGGCCCTCTACCGGCGTCCTCGAAACTCACCCAGACGGCGCACCGGAGGCCCGTGCAGAAGGAGGAGCCCATGGCCTACGCGTACGTCCAAGACGTCGCCGCGAGCTGGAGACAGTACGAGCGCATGGCCAGCTCGCTGATCGACCCGGCACCGGCGGGCCTCATTCTGCACGTCGCAGGACCCACCGACGAGGGCGTTCGCATCATCGACGTCTGGGAGAGCGAGGAGTCGTGGGAGCGGTTCCGGGCCGAGTGGCTCGGACCGTCGATCGCCGCCCTCGGGGGGCCCTCGCGTCCGGAGGCGACCTTCCGCGGCCTGCGCGCCGAGCACGTCTGGATCCAGAAAGGCCCGGCTTCGCCCACGCCTGGCCGACACGGGAAGGAGGAGAACAGATGAGGACGTTCCTGACAGCCGCAGTCGCTGGGGCCGCCGCGGTCGCCCTGACCACGGCCGGTACGGTGACCGCCGGCGCGGACGCTTCGTCCCCCGAGGGCCTCCAGGCCGCGAAGGCGGCGACGGCCCGCTACCACTCGCTCGAGCAGGCACGACGAGACGGCTACACGACGGAAGGCGAGCCGTGCGTCTCGGCGCCTCCTCCGCCCGGGCTCTCGGGTGCGATGGGGATCCACGCGGTTAATCCCGCCCTGATCGGCGACGGCGTCATCGACCCGCTGCGGCCAGAGATCCTGCTCTATGTGCCGAACGCCGAAGGCGAGCTCGAGCTCGTCGGCGTCGAGTACTTCGAGGTCGCCGCGGTGACCGGAGGGGTGGCCCCAACGGTCTTCGGGCGCGAGCTCGACGGCCCGATGCCCGGGCACAACCCGACGATGCCGGAGCACTACGACCTGCACGTCTGGCTGTGGGCCGACAACCCCGCGGGGATGTTCGCGCC
>JBKPHM010000125.1:0-10285 GCA_046729855.1 Actinomycetota bacterium
GCACGCCGCGGTGACGGGCAGTCTCGAGCAAGTGGGACGATCACGTGAGAGAGCGATTACCGCCATCGCGCAATCCCGCCTCATGCCGGCCTCGCGCTCAGGCTGGCGTTCCGCGAGCTTGTGACGAAGAGGTCTCAATCAACAAGCCTCATTAAGGGCCGGCCGCTCCTCGGCCGATAGGAAGTCGTGGAGCGGTCGGTGCAAGCCAAACTACACGCGCTTGCGGTAAACCGGAGGACGCGGTCGGGTCGGGCGCTGCTAAACGCCGTCGCTCGAGGCGACATCACCGACGTCGCGTGCGGGGAGGACGACTGGCCTCTTCCCGGCTGAGCTCGGCGGACGGGGCTACTTCGTCCCGAAGCTGCCGCAGCCGTCCGACTGGAGCCCCACTGCGAGTCGCCGGGCCAATCGCGACGGCGCCCCCGGCGCGGATGATGAACGGATTTGCGTCGCGCATCGCCTGTGCAACCGAGTCGCTTCGAGTAAGGCCCGTGGCATCGACACGGCGAAGGACCGGGCGAAGGCGTCTTCACTTGCAACAGCGATCCGTCGGTGGCCCGAGCTCGGCAAGATCGTGGTGCTGTTCACCGAACAAGCTCGGCGCTGGGAGATTCCGTTCTCGCCACAGGATCTTGCGCCCGGTACGTCCGGCGACCTGGCCGGCCACGGGTGGGGCGTCCGGTACGTGCTGCGACAACACGACGATGGGAGAATCTTCCTCGAGTACTACGCGAGCAACAGGTTTGTTTGGGGTGACTCCAGGGTGCGGATCTACGCCGACGGTTCGATCGACGCGGACCTCCCGACACTCACAGCCTTCTCTCTCGTCCGGAAGGGTGAGGATCCCGATCAGGTGGCAATGCGCGACCACGAGAAGGACCAGGGCGCGCTGACGGAGCTCCGGGACGTTGGGCTCTTCTGACACGACACATGCCGCTGCCGCTCCCGATTCCGATGCAGCGGATCGTCACCGCTCGGATTCTGGATGGCCTACCGAATCGATCCTGACGACGCCGGCCAGCCTAACCTCGAGCTCTACGTGCACCATTCGATGATGGACGACTTTCATGCGCGCATCTGGGCCGACGGCTTCGTCGAGGAGCTTGCGGCGATGCGGCTGTGGGTCCAGTTCGACCCCTGTGTGCCAACCTCGCGGGACGACGCCCTAGTTGAGACCCGAGCCAGCAACGGCACTATCGCGGCCCAACTCGAGGAACGCGGCTTGCTGCCTGACGACATCCATCCTGCTACAAGGCCGGACGCAAGTGTGTAATTCGAGCGAGTTCCCGATCCAGTGCATCGCCGAACGACTCCGGAGTCACAGAGACGGTTTCGACTCTTCTTCTCGTTCGGCATCGCCGCTTCGTCGAAGGAGGGCCGTGGCCGTCGTCTCGAACCCACCTCATGAGAAAACATTCCGGCCAAAGTGCCGAAGTCGGCCGAGCCGAACGCGGCCACGCTGATGTGCTCGATCTTCCCCAGCCCGACGTCGAGCAGGTGGCCGCCCCCACTTGGAGCTCACTGTCTCTCCCCGAGGACGAGGGCATCGCGAGTCCGTCTCCACCTCAGCCCGACATCTGTCGTCTGTCCGACAATTCTGAAGTCAGGACTCAGTGCGGACCTCATTCCAGCCGAGCATAACGGGATGCAGTGACGAGACGAGGAGGTGCTGTGTGCCACTGGACTCTGCGTGTGAAGACTCGGCATACACGACGCGGTCGCCGACGTGCAGGGTTTGCGAACGCACATCTGTTCTGAACGGCTTTCTCTGCGCGGAGTGCCGGACCGTGTACCGTCCGAACCTCAAGGGAAACAAGGCTGCCCGGTTCAAGCACATGCACGAACGATGGGATCACGACCGTGGATTCACCTGCGTCTACACGGGAGTGACCCTGGAACTCCGCGACCGGCGCAGCCCGCTCTACGCCGAGTGGGACCACGCCACCCCGGGCGACGACTCGTCCGTCGTTCTCGCTGCGGCACTGGTGAACCGGATGAAGTGCTATCTCGACGCCGAGCAGTTCAGGACGATGGTGGGTGCTCTCGCTCGGTACATCGATGACCCAAGCCCGGAGAAGCAGTTCGACCGATCGGCCTTCCCGAGGGGGCCGGTCCCGCCGAGCCCTCAGGAATCGGGTCGATGATTGGCTGCCAGCTGCCTCCGGCCGGGACGCACGCCACATAAGGGTGGTCAGCTGAACATGAGCATGGCGTTGCTCAGTCAGCACACCGCTCGAGCCGTTCTCGTTGCAAGGCAGGTGCTCTACGAACTGAGCTAAGTCCCCGTCTCTACTTGCCGAAACGCTCAGTCGACGGTGGCGTCCTTCCCACATCGAGCAGCGAAGCGACCGCTCTCCTGAGAAACATCGTTCGGAGCCCGAAACCAGCCGATGGGGATATGCGTTGGAATTAGGGAGCGACCATGCGAGCCGAGGTAGAGCCGACCAGGATCCAAGGTGGCGTCCTCGCGGGGCTCTACGAGCGCCACGCGAACGAGGCGCGCCGGCTCGCCTATCTCCTGTCCGGGAATCCCTCGCTGGCCGAAGACCTTGTGCAGGAGGCGTTCGTAAGGGTTGCGGGTCGACTCCTGCATCTGCGCGATCCAGCCGGGTTCCACGCCTACCTCCGGACCACGATCGTCAACCTCGCGAGGTCGCACTTCAGGCGAGTGGCGGTCGAGCGAAGGTTCATCGAGCGCCAGGGCGAGCCGCGTCCGGTCGAGGCCACGGATGTTTCGGATCGTGAGACAACGCGACGAGCCCTGATGGAGCTTCCGATCCGCCAGAGGACGGCGATCGTGCTCCGCTACTTCGAGGATCTATCTGAAGCGCAGGTCGCCGAGCTGATGCGGTGCCGCCCCGGCGCGGTGAAGTCGCTGGTTTCTCGCGCAATGACAACGCTGCGGTCCAGCCTCGGGGAGGATCGATGAACGAGACAGAGATCCGGAACAGGCTCCAGGACCTCGCCGATGAAGCACCGAGGGGCGGCCTTCTGCCGCCGCCTCACCTCGTGCGCCGTGCCTGGCGTCGGGTGGTTCTCACCCTGGCCTCCACGCTCATCATCGTCCTTGCTGCGCTCGCGGGCGGGATTCTCGGTCTCGAGGCGCTGAGGAGTGCGGACCGAACACGACCTGCGGATCAGACCACCGAGCAACCGTCGAAAGGCTTGTTCGAGAGTGGCCACGGCTGGCTTGTCTACCGAAGCGGATCCGAGTTCATGGCGGTGGACCCGGCGACGGGAAAGGAAGCCGTCTCGCTGGGTCCCTCCCATGGCCTCGACCCCGTTGCAGCGTCACGAGACGGTTCCCGCCTACTGCTGGGGTTCTCCGGCAGGACCGAGGATCTGTACATGCTGAACCCGAACGGCTCCCGCATCCAGCTCACCACGGATGGGATGAGCTACTCGGGATCGATCTCCCCCGATGGAGCGCTGGTTGCCTACACGAAAGTGAGTGGTCGTTTCCTCCCCGATGATGGCCTGTACGTGATCGACTCGACCGGTGATGCGCGAGAACTCTTGGTTGCGGTAAGAGGTCAGACGGCTCTAACGGATCCTGTTTGGTCACCGGATGGCTCTCGGATCGCGTTCATCGAGCTCGAGATCGTTGGGGAAACGAGCTGGGGTGAGCCGGTCTATGGGAGGACGCTGTCGGTCGTCAACGCCGATGGCACCGGGCGACAGGTGCTGATCGACCTCGGAAGGGAGGATCGTTCTCCGACAGGCTGGGCCTCCGACCTCGCATGGTCGCCGGACGGCTCGCAGTTCGCCTTCTCGAGCTCGAGCCTCGAACGCCCGGGGAATTACCAGATCTACGTCGTGAATGTGGACGGTTCGGAGCTGCGACAGCTAACGAGTGAAGGCGACAGTTCCCAGCCCGTCTGGTCCCCAGATGGTTTGCGCATCGCCTTTGCTTGCGGCTCGGCCCTATGCACGATGGGGGCGGATGGCACCGACGTGCGCGAAATCACCGGTGCGGCTCCGGCGGGATCGGAGCGGTTCGTGTGGACGTCGTCACTTGACCCGTTCGATTAGCGTGCCTGCTGCGGCCAAGCAGGCTCGCCCGTAGGAGCGACGGACTCAGTTCCCATACTGCCTGGTCTCCGGCCGCTCGAAGAGCAGCGCATGCGCGGCACGCTCGGCGACCGGCCGGTGCTCGAGCCCCCTCGGGACGACGAATAGGTCTCCGGCGCTCAGCGCGACCGGCGCGGAGCCCTCAAGCTCGATCTGGAACGCACCGTCCCAGCAAAGGAACAGCTCGTCCTCGTCGTGGCGGTGCCACGGGAACTCGCCCTCGAGCCGCGCGATCCTCACGACCGCGTCGTTGACGACGACGAGGTCCTTCGGCATCCACGGTCCGGGAAGCGCCCGTATCTGGGCCGCGATCGATATCGGCTGCATGCCGACATCATCGCCTTGTTCCCGCCGGAGTGCCTCGGTCAGCGGACCGCGGCCCCTTCCGGATCGATCCGGTCGTTCGCTAGGCGAGGACGCGGAAGGTCAGCGCCGCCTCCATCGTCGCGCCGCCTCCACCTTCTTGGAGCACGACGATCGGATAATTCCCGGGAGGCACGTCCGGCACGGCGAACGTGATTGCGAACGAGCACGCGCCCTTCCCGCCCTCACCGAGCCGTTCGAGCGGCGATCCAGAGACGGCGGGTGAAGGCTCCGACGTCGCGAACGAGGCGAGGTAGGGCCAATCTTCGGGCCGCGCGTTCCACCACGCGATCATCACGGTCTCGCCCGTCGTGTCGAACGATCCGTCCTTGCGAACGAACGGCATCGGTCCGGAGATCGTGACGACGTCGCCGGCATGGCCTTGGGGCTGGCTCAGCCTTGCGCCGTAGCCGCCCGTCGCAGGAGCCGGGCACACTGGCGGGGGCACGAGCGTGTCGAGCTGCGCTTGCGCGAGTGCCAGGGTCGCCTGCGATGGCGTGGACGTCCCGAAGTACACGCGGACGAGGACGCCGGGCCGGTCCATCTCGTAGACGGCGTAGTCTCCGGCCGGCTCCTCGGCGACGGGTTCGCGGACCTCTGCCGTCGAGAGGTCGAACGGCGCCAGGCCATTCGGGTACGGACCGAACGACGGATCCTGTTCCCACGGCGTCGCCAGCGCCGTGATCACGACCCCGTCGGGCGGCAGCGCCAGGATCGTGTCGGGCGGGATGGCGGCGCCGAGCCGAACGTCGCTCTCCTCGAACGGGACGGTCGCCGCCCACGCCGTCGTCGCGTCGCCCTCCGGCGCGGGATCGCCCCGGCGCACATACCACCCCTCGCCGCCGGCGAGGTACGGCGCCTGGTAGACGACATTGCCGCCGGCCTCGCCAGCGTGCTCCGAAGGCACAGGCGCGGGAGGACGGTACGCCCACAGGGACGTCGGCGAGCCCGTGCACCCGTAGCACGCGACGCCTTTCTCACCGAGGGTGATGCCCCACGCGGCGAGGAACCCGACCTCATGGGCGGGGACGAGGCTCGCGAACCGCCACAGCTTCAGATACCGCTCGTAGGCGTCCGACCAGATCTCGGCGTCGACGAGCCCACCGTGGATCTCGCGCCACGACGACGTGCCCGGGTCGTACAGCGCGGCCCGGCCGCAGAAGAACGCGAACACTCTCCCATCCACCACCATGCTGTCCGGGTAGCACTCGCTGAAGTCGAGCGGCATCCTCTGCCTGCGGGTCCACGCGTTCTCGGACGGGTCGTACGTCTGGGAGAACGTCTCGTAGTCCCACGCGACCATCCGGTCCCCGGCCCACACCGCCGAGATCGCCTGCGGCGACAGGTCCGACGGCGGCAGCTCGCGCCACACGTCCATCGCGGGGTCGTAGGCGGCGCCAACCGAGGTCGCTGTGGTCGCGTGGTTCCCGTTGTCCAGCAGCGCACCGAACACGATGACCTCGCTCCCGGTCCACACACCGCTCGCATGGTTCAGGGCGATCGGCGGCGGGGCGATGCTGCTCCAGGTGTCCGCGAGCGGGTCGAACAGCGCGCCGTCCGTTGCCGGGTCGGACGCCTCGCCGCCTCCCCAGACGAAGATGTGCGAGCCCGTCCACACGGTCACTGCGCCGTAGCGAGGCGCGAGCGGCGCGTCCGCGATCTCGCGCCACGTCCCGGTTGAGGGCCGGTACGAGACACCACCCACGGCGTCGCCCGATGAGAGGGAAAGGAAGACCGCCTCGTCTCCGGTCCACACCGCATGGGCATAGGCGAGGGCCGCGGGCCCAGGAGCGATCGCCGACCACCGCTCGGTTGCCGGGTCGAACGCGAACCCGTCGCGGGTCGGTTCGCAGTTATCGTGCACTGCCGGGTCGCACCCGCCCCACGCCAGGAGCTCGGTGCCCGTCCAGACGAACGCGGCCCCATCACGGACCTGGGGCGGATCGGGGAGCTGCGTCCACCCCACTGGGATCCCGTCAAGGGGAGAGCCCGCCGGACGGTTCGTCGCGTCGCCCGGCGAAAACGCCCTCAAGAGGATCAGCCCCGATGCCGCGAACACGCCCAGCGCGATCGCGATCGCGGCGATCCGGGCGAACGCCCCCCGGCGCGACGAGCGCTGCTGCATGAGTCGGCGCTCGATCTCGGGCCAGAGGTCAGGTGGTCGGTCGGTCCACTGCCCTCGGCTCGTCATGGCTCACCTCCCGCGATCAGAAGCTCCCGGAGGCGCCGGCGCGCGGCGTGCAAGTGGACGCGCACCGATACCTCACTCGAACCGAGGAGCTTGGCGGTCTCGCCGGTCGAGTAGCCGAGCAGCTCGCGAAGCAGGAACACGCGCCGTTGGCGCGGGCTGAGCTCGGCCAATCGTTCGACGACGTCGGTGTCGTGCGCGTCCTCGACCGGCATCGCGTCGGCCTCCGCCAGTGACGTCGACCGCCCCACGCGTCGCAGCTCTCCCGAGGCGATCCGAAACGCCGCCCGGAAAACCCACGGACGGAGCGAGCGGATCGAATCCAGTCTCCGCCCGGCCTGTGCGAACGCCTCCGCGACCGCCTCATCGGCAACGTCGCGGCGTCCGCCGGCGTAGGCGACGACCGCGCCCCAGAGCTCGCCCCCGAACTCGCGGTAGGCCGCTTCCAACCGTCGCCGTCCCTCGTCATCGAGCACCGAACCGTCGATCCCAGCCTCCCGGCTACTACGGGCGCGACCGGCGCCCCTGCGTTAAGGCTGACGCGACAAGTCGACGTTCGGTTCGACCGCCCCGATGCGGACCTCGGAAACGGCCGAACGGCCGCCGACGGCGTGGTACAAGGCGTAGAAGACGCTCATGTCCAGCCCCGACGGCCTGCTCTCACGTGGGGCGATCCCCCGGTCGCTCCGGGGCATCCTGTTAGACGACTCGTGGGATCTCACCAAACTCTGGGCGCTGGATCTGCCGGTGACGAACTTCCCAACCCCTCGACTGGCGTGGCAACTCGACCTGCCTTCGCCGGCGGCGTGCCGAACGCGAGCTACTTCGCTCCCTGGTTGGCAGGCTGCTTCGGCGCGTCCTCGATCTTGACGACGTCGGGCGTGGTCGTGAGCGGCAGCGTCTGCGGGGCCGTCCAGAGCGGGTCGCCCTTCTGGTCCATGAACTGGAGCACCGGCGTCCCGTCGGACGTAAGGCCCATGATCGCGCGGAGCTCGCCGTCCTTGTTCAGCAGGCGCAGGATCGGCGAGCCCTCGGCCGCGAGGCCGAGGCGCGCACGGACCTTGCCGTCCTCGTCCTGGAGCGAGATTGTCGGCGAGCCCTGCTGCGCCAGCGAATACACGAACCCGAGCTCGCCGTTCTTGTTGCGCAACGCGAGCGTCGGCGATCCCTCGGTCGCGAGGCCGAACTTTGCTCGGACCTTCCCGTTCCGGTCGACCATCGCCATGCTGGCCGACCCGTCCGAGAAAAGCCCGAACGTCGCCCGGACCCTCCCCTCGTCGTCGGCGATCGCCAGGCCGGCCGAGCCATCCGGCTGGATGCCGAACCGCGCCCGTAGGCGCTCGTCTGGCCCGTAGAACGCCAGGAACGGGGAGTCGTCGTCGGTCACGCCCAGGCGCGCCTTGACCCTCCCCTGTGAATCCTCGATCTCCAACTCGCCCGCCCGGACGACCCGCTTTCTCATCTGCTGACCTCGCTCCGTATCGGCCTACATGGAGGTGACGTGCCCGCCTAGCATGGCGCGACCTGGGGAGCATCGTAAAGCCCGGGTTGGGTCCGTTGCGGGGCCAGATGGGCCCGTGAAGCGAGAAACCGCCGGGGCCCGAGGGCTCCAGCGGTCTCTCAATAGGAACACTATGTGACCAGCGCGACCTGGGTCAAGCGGCGCGAGCCGTTCTGTCACTCTTTCTCGAGCCGCTCCAACGCCACGGTCGCCCCCGCCAGCCGTTCGGGCCTTGGCTCGACGCCGATCCCCGGTGCCTTCGGCACGTCCATGGTGCCGTCCGGGGCCAGCTCGAACGGCTCGGTCAGGTCGTCCTCGAAGTACCTGCGGCTCGCGCTCGTGTCCCCCGGGAGCGTGAAGCCCGGCATCGCGGCAAGGGCCAGGTTGGTCGCGCGCCCGATCCCCGTCTCGAGCATCCCACCGCACCAGACCGGGGCCCCGCGGTCGGCGCACACGTCGTGGACGCGGCGAGCCTCTGGGACACCCCCCACCCTGCCCTGCTTGATGTTGACGATCCGGCACGAATCCAGGTCGAGTGCAGCCCGGGCATCGGCCGCGCTCCGGATCGACTCGTCGAGGCACAGGTCGGTTCGGACCAGCCGCTGCAGATCCGCATGCCGGATGAGGTCCTCGTGGTGCAGGGGCTGCTCGATCATGAGCAGGCCGTACGCATCGAGCGCGCGGAAGACCTCGACGTCTTCGAGCGTGTACGCCGCGTTCGCGTCGACGGAGAGCAGGATGTCGGGATGCGCCTCACGGACGGCCGCGACCCGCTCGAGGTCGACGCCCGGCCCGATCTTCAGCTTGATCCGCCGATAGCCCTCGGCGAGATAGCCGTCGACCTGCTCAATGAGCGCCGCGGCCGAGTCCGCGATCCCGATCGAGACGCCGCACTCGACCCGGTCGCGGACGGCCCCGAGGTATCCGGCGAGGGACCGACCCGTCGCGCGCAGCTCGGCGTCCAAGAACGCATCGACCAACGTCGCCTTGGCCATCGCGTTGCCCCGGACGCCGGCGAACACTCGATCGAGCTCGTCGGCGGCCACGTCGCCCGCCGCGAACAGCGCCGGCGCGAGGAAGTCGCGGATCACGAGGCGCGCGCCCTCGTTGAACTCTCCGCTGAAACCCGGATCCGGCCCCGTCACGCATTCGCCCCATCCGACCGCGTCGTGCGTCTCCACCTTCGCGAGCAGACACACCTTGTCGGTCTCGACGCCGAAGCTGGTCCGGAACGGTCGCACCAGCGGCAGAGCCACGACCCGGAGCTCGATCGCGCTGACGGTGGTCACGCAGGCAGGTCCGACGCCGGGACGAGAACGTACTCGGAGCGTTCCCGGTCGAACGCCGCCGCGACGGCGCCTGCCTCGAGCGCGCCGCCGAGGGCGTCTGCGACTCGGTCGCGCCACCGCCCTGCCTCGGTGGCATCCTCGGCGCGGAGCGCCACATGGTCCTCGGGCACGGTCACCCGTGCGTCGGATGTGGTGACGACGCGCGGGCCCGGCTCGCGGTCGAGGTCCCAGCGGATCACCGCGCGATCGGTGCGCTCCCCACGGTTCAGCAGGTCGGTCATCGCGCCGTAGAAGTCCCGTTCGAAGCGATCCGCCACGGCACCGAGCTTGTGAAGGTTGAAATACGCGTTGCGCGCGATCAAGGGGTCGAACGTCCATCTCGCCATGTGGACGTCCTGCTCGAGCGCCTGGGCGCGCTGCACGAGCTTCAGCGCGTACCCGATGCCGCCGTGCCGAGCGTCGGGTCGCACCGCGAGCATGTGCGAATGGACGTGCAGGATGCCGTCCTCGGGATCGACGCCCAGCCACCCGAGCACGTATCCGACCATCCGTTCGCCCTCGAACGCCCCGTGGGGCACGTTTCCGCTGTGCGCCAGGGCGCGAAGCATCTCCTTCGGGATCAGCTGGTGCTCGCCCCAGGTGGCGATCATCACGTCGAGGATCGCGTCCCCATCATCGAGCGTGGTCAGCGGCCGGAGCCCCACCCCAGCCTTCGCGGCCGCGTCATGCGCCAGCTCCCACGGGTCCGTGCCCATCGCGCGGAGTGTAGCGAGAGCCCCGGACGCGGAAGGCGGGCGTCCGGCCGGGACGCCCGCCTCCGCTCGAAGATCTCGGATTACTACCCGCCCGACGGGGGCGGCAGCTCCTGCCACT
>JBKPHM010000126.1:0-15985 GCA_046729855.1 Actinomycetota bacterium
ATCCCACCAGCCGTCAGACCCCCTCGCCGGCCGGTGGAGGCGCGATCTAGTCCTAGAGCTCCTGGCTCAGCGGCTGCGAGTGCTCATCCACCGGCGGCTCGGGAAACAGCATGCCCCACGCACGCCGTCGAGTCCCATTAGAGGCAGCAACGCACTAGTTCCTGAAGCGATCGGTCGGCCGCATCGTCGGCGCAGATGGCCGGCGTCGTCCTGTCGGCGGGGCTTCAGAAGGCATGGCGTCGACGCAGCCGGCGACGACGACCATCGGGGTCGACACCGATCCGGTGGATCGGGCGCGCCCACCAGGCGGCGAACCGCGGAAGGGGTTCCGGGTCGTGCGGGCGAACACGGCCGGGCGGCCTCGGCCCGGTTCGGCCACGCGCGTGCCACGCGTCGAGCGCCTCGGCCGAGCGCCGCCACGTCTCGAAGGCGCGGAAGGGGTCGAGAAGGTCCTCGACCGGCACGTGCGTCCCGAGGTGCTCCCGCCACAGCTTCAGCCGCAGCTCGCGCGGGAGCCGGCGGGCCCCGTCACCGGTTCCAGCCGGATCCCGCGGCTCTCGGTCATCGCGCTCCGGATCGAGCACGCCACAGGTGAGCTCGGAGTCGTGCGTCCACGAGCGAACGTTCAGGTTGTCCGAGCCGATGGTCATCCAGACATCGTCGATGATGCAGACCTTCGCGTGCACGTAGATCGGCAGACCGGGCTCGTTCTCGACGTCGTAGAGACCAACGCGGTCCCCTCCCACGCGCCGAACGAGCTCGACCGCCTCGATCTGCCCGACGCGCTGGATCGGTCCGGAGACGAGGCCGTCGCGATCAGGGAAGCGCGGCACGAGCGCGATCAGGCGCAGCTCGGGCGCGCGATGGAGTGCCGCTGCGAGCACGCCGGCGATCTCCGTCGACCACAGGTACTGGTCTTCGACGTACACGAACGACCGCGCGCGTCGCAGCGCTTTAATGTACGCACGAGCGATGCTTCGCTCGCCCCGCGGCGCGAACGGGTACGGCGGCCGCTTCCACGCGTAGGTTCGCAGCACCTGCACGGCGACGTTGTTCGGCCTGGCCGGAGGCCGCGCCTCGGGTGGCAGCGGGTGCGGACGTGTCGGCTCGTTGATCATGCGCTTGAGCGCGTGGCGGAAGGGGTTGCGATGGTCAAGCGGCGTCGGGTCGTCCCATCGCTCCCGGAACGTTCGGGCGAGGTCGTTGACGGCGGGGCCGCTGATCTCGAGTTGAGCGTCGTGCCATGCGGGCGTCTGACCGTAACGTCGGTCGATCTCGATCGTCTGGGGATCGCCGAGATGCGGGCGGCCGTCGTTGCGTCCGTGACCCAGGTCGATGCCGCCGATGAACGCGATCGAACGGTTCGGATCGGCGCGGTGCACGATGACCAGTTTCTGGTGGTGCGATCCGAACCGGACGACGCGTTCGTCGAGTAGCATCTCCCCGCCCGCTTCGTTCACGACGTGCGCGATCCGCGCGTTCTCCTGCTCGCTGAACTTCTCTTGGTCGGGATGCGAGCGCCACACGAGACCACGGACGTCGGCGCCACGATGGATCGCGTCGACGAGTAGTGATCCGATGGTCGCGCCTGATTCGTCCAACCGTTCGTCGGAGTCTCCGCGCCAGTCGAGGATCCAGACGGAATCGCCCTCACCGGCCGTCCGGAGCTCCTCGGCCAGGCGCGGGAAGTACGACGAACCATCGATCCGTGGGACCACAACGTTGCCCTCCGTGAAAGCGCGGCCGTTCGGCGTGGCCTCGTCGATCGACGTCGCCGGGTTGCCCCGCTCGAGTGGCGTCAGGAACCAGTCATCGAGGTCCCGCACGGAGGCAAGGTACCCGGTAACGCGGCTGGGTGACGCCGTGGATCGCGGCGTCAAACTCGGGACCGTGGTTGCGATCCCGGCGTCCGTTCGTCAGCTTCTCGCCACGGGAACGCTCGTCCATGTGGCCAAGCTCGATCCGGACGGCACGCCTCACGTCACGCTTGCCTGGGCAGGGTTCGACGGCGACGAGCTCCGGCGGCTTCGACCGCTTCAAAGCCCGGGTAGCCAAGCGACGTCAGTGGCAACGCATCGCCGCCGGGTCGGCTGCCCTCGTCGCCACGGCCGCGGCGTTCTCGATCCTCACCCGTGCCTTCTCCGCGGTCGCTCCGAGCGGGCCGGGAAGCGCGATACCGGGCCGGTCCCTGGCCGTGGTCGTGTTCAAGCACCCGTTCGCTGAGGCCGGGCCCAGGACCTCGCCTGTCCACCGAATCTTCACGGTCGGCACGGACGGCTCAGGCGCAGAGCCGATGACGCCGGGCGATGCCGACTACTTCCACCCCGCGTGGGCGTCCGACGGGACGCGCCTCGCGGTCGTCCGGTTCGAGCGCGATGGCGAGCAGCTCGACGAAGCGATCTACGTCATCGACCGGAAGACCGGTGAGCAGCAACGATTCCCACGACGGGCGACCCACGACCGGTCAGCGTCCTAGACATCGAGTGGTCAGGATCGAAGATCGGATTCGTGTACGCACGGCATGGCGAAGGCGGCGAATGGGACCCTCCGAGAGCTCAGATCCTCGTCATGCCGGCACCGGAGGAGATCCGGTCCCACTCAACCCGGACGACGTCCATTTCGGGTCGAGCCTCTACGTGATCGCGAGCGACGGCTCGAACAGATGGCAACTCACGTCCGGCGGCTGATACGGATCCAGCGTGGTCGCCGGCCGGAGACGAAATCGCCTTCGTCCGCAGCCCGACGGCAATCGACGCTCAGACATCTATGCCGTTTCCTCCAATGGCGTCGCTGTGTGGAGACTGACGGATACGCCGGAACGGGAGGCCTCGCCCACGGGGTCGCCAGACGCGAGCAAGATCGCCTTCGCTTGCGGTAGCAGGTCATTACGTCCTGCCGTCTTGTCATCGCCGCTAGCGACGGGACCGGCGAGACCGAGATCGCACGACACGATGACCTCGGCGGCTGCCCGCAGGTCCCCGCGTGGACCCCGGGATCGAACGTAACGGCATCCCCCCGTCCCGACTCGATCGTCTGGGACGAGAGCTACCAGTTGGCGGACTTCCAGGTCGAGTATCCACACACGTACACGGAGCCCTAGGGGCAGACGGTCATCGACAGATCCGAGGCCAACGTGTCGTTCACCTCTCGGTGGACAGGGTCGGTCTACCCCGGCGAGGCGAAGTGCGTCGTCATGCTCCTCGATCCGGCCGCCAACGAGGTCGGGCGCCTCGAGTTCGGTTTGGCGTCTTCCCGACCGATTGGGGAGCATGATCTCGCGGTTCCGTTCGAGGGAGACGGTCGGCCCGTTCTGGCGAGTGGCTCCTGCGGCAAGGGAACGCGCTCGACCGGCCGATACGTCATCTCGAACCTCCGGATCGAACCGGGGACGAACGCACCGCGTCTGATCGGGGACGTCCGATGGGCGACGGCGCGCCCGCCGCTGCAGGCGCAATGCGTGGCACGCTTCGAGCTGCCCGACGGGTCGACGACGTCGTACCCGTTCACCCTAGCGGTTGGCGACGGCGAGCAGCTCCTTGCTGCGTCGTGACCGTGGACGTGCCTCCGCCGGGTTCCCGTGAGGGCGTGAGCATCGGCCGTCAGAGCACCTCGGCGACGTCGCGCGCGAGCAGAACCGCGCCGACCGCCGCGACGAGGGCGATCGACGTCCTGCCCGCCCACGACACGGGTGCGGACAACCACAGCGCCACCAGTCGTTCACGCCCGATCGCCAGGGCGAGCCCGACGGTGGCGACGATCGCGGCGGCCGGAGGAACGATCAGCAGCACCGGCGCGGCAACCGCGAGCCCGGCGATCCACGCCGGCGAGCGTCCGAATGATGCGTCGTAGGAGATCAGCCGTTCGGTGAGGAGCGGGATCGCGACCCCGTACGCCGCCGGGATCGCGACGAACATCAGCACCGCGAGCCACAACGGCTCGAGCGCGGTGAAGTCGAGGCCCTCGGGCCGGATGACGACCGCGCCACCCACCGTCCCGGCCAGTGTGCCGAAGACCCACGGCCGCGCCGTTCGAGGGAACCACCCGCGGACCCCGACGTAGGCGAACCCGCTCCAGACGCCCACGATCGTCGCGAGCAGGATCAGGAACAGCGTCTCGCTCGTGAACGCGCCGATCGTGAAGCCGTCGTCGGTCTCGAGGCCGGTGAGCGACGCGTCCGACGTCACGCGCAGGACGAACATCGCGAGCCGCCCTCCGACACCGCCGACGAGCAGGCCGACCACGAACCCGGCCGTGATGCCGGACGAAACGAGACGGGCGGCCGAAACGGCGTCCCGTCCGAAGGAGCGCCGGTCGACGGCCTGCATCGGCACATCATCGGGTTCGAAGCGTCCCGGCGCAATGCGCTTCGAGCGGCCAGCGGTTCATCGTCCGCTTCTGACTCCCTCCTCCAAGTCTCGATCCTCTGCCGGCTTGGGGAAATCCCTTGCTTGGGGCCCGCAACCCCTCAATAGCCCCAACCGCCGCTCAGCCAGGATGCGGCCCGCGAAGGGCTCGTCCTTCGATGACGCAGTCTCCGCCCGCCGCAGGGAATCGGTCGCGTCATCCCGGCGGCATCCGTAGTTCACGGGATTCCCAGAGCGTCCCGGAAAGGAGGTCTTCGTGGATACGACACGCTCGATGGAGGTCGACCTCAGTGTCCTGGCGCTACGCGAGTATCGGAGCGCTGCTCGGTGCGGTGGCCGCGATCGTGATGGCGATGTTCGCGTTGATCGCAGCGGCCACGTACCAGAGCACCGGCTTCTTCACTCCCCTGTACCACATCGCCTCCTCGGTGCTCGACCCCTCAACGATGATGCGCTCGATGCAGGCGGCCGGCGACGGTGACACGTTCGTCTTCTCTGCCGGACCCGCGGTCGTCGGGCTCGCGCTCCACCTGCTCACCGGGGCTTCTGGGGCGCGATTTTCGGCCTGCTCGTCTCGACCGGCCGGCTGGGTGGCCTCATCGGCTTGCTCGCCGGCATCGTCTACGGGCTCGCCGTGATGGTCGTGATGGCCTTCATCGGGCTCCCGATCGTGGCGGCTGTGTTCGGCGGAGGAGATGCGATCTCCGACATGCCGCGGCTCGCCGGGTGGGGAACCTTCACGATCGAGCACGCGATCTACGGGGCCGTCCTGGGCTCTGGCCGCTGCTCAGGAGCTCGAGCAGGGTGGCCATGCGCCAAGCCACACGGCCGTCCGCGGCATGAGCGAGTTCCAACAACGGTTGTTCGACGTGGAGGAGGCGGCGATGGAAGAGCAGGAGCAGACCCCGGGCGGTGGAGCTGTCTGCGGGAAGTGCGGTGCGTCGTTCGAGACGCAGGAGGAGCTCGATCGTCACATCCAAGGCGAACATGGCGAGGGCGAGACCGAGCAGCCGACGGCCGGATAGCAAGGATCGCCGGATGGCGAGGACCGCGGTCGGGGCAGCGGACCATCACACGACACGCGGCGCCCCGACACCTCGGTGATTGGCCGTGCGTACGGACCAGGAGGAGTTCCTCCGTGCCACGATGGGTGCGATCGATCTCGTCTACAACCTCGCCCGTCGGTTCGCAGAACGACCGGAGGACGCCGAGGACCTCGTGCAGGAGACGTACCTCGCGGCGTACCGGGCGTGGAGAGACGGTCGCCGGCCGCGCCGTGTCGAGCCGTGGATCGCGACAATCTGCCTGAACGCGGGCCGCTCCCGCCGTCGAAGCCAGACACGCCGTCCGATCGAGGTCTTGATCGAGGACCGCGACTTCCGGGCGCCGGCGACCGCGGAGCCGGAGCGAGCGGCCGAGGCGTCAATCGATCGAGAGGCGCTGCACGAAGCGATGGCGCGGCTGCCGGCGGAGCAGCGGGTGGCGATCACGCTGGTGGACCTGGCGGGGCTTAACACCGCCGAGGCGGCCCGGGCGATGGGGACGCCCCGAGGGACGGTGCTCTCGCGGGTCCATCGGGGTCGCCGAGGACTGGCCGCGCTGCTGTGGGACGCCGTACGCGTCGAGGAGGAGCGATGAGCACTGGCTGCCGATGCGGCGTCACGATCCCGAGCGCAACTCGGCCCGGTACGTCTCGGGTGAGCTCTCCGCCCGGGCCCGTCGATGGTTCGAGCGCCATCTCCTGGACTGTGACGACTGCTGGCGCGAGGTCCTGCTGGGTCGGTTCGGCCGGCGCGCCGCGGAGGACGCACGCAAGCCGGTCCCGGTGGGCCTTCGCGACCGGGTGCGCGCGGCCGTGCTTCTCGCCTCAACCGACGGTGCACCCCCGGGCGGGTGATCTGGGTAACGGATTTCCAAGGGCTCGACGCCTGCCGATCAACCGAAGGAAGGTGCGCATGCCGCACGAGGTCCACGACCGACGGGTCGTGCGGGAGATGATGGAGAAGGGTGCCCAGGTTGTCGAGGTGCTGCCCAGGGAGGAATACGAGGAGGACCATCTGCCCGGGGCCATCAACCTGCCGCTTCGAAGGATCGAGACGGAGGCGAGGCAGCGCCTCGAGGCGTCGTTGGGCAAGCGTGTCGCTCCTAATGGCGCGTCAGCGGATCGACGACCAGGCGGCCGTCGTCGGAGCCGAGCGGGCTGCCCGGGCCGTCTCCCTGCTCGATGCGACGATCGCCACCGGGGACCTGACCGACCGACTCTGGCCGTCTCCACATGGGCAGCCTTCGCCGTTCAGGCGCTCCTCGAAAGCCGGTCGTACGGCTGACTAACGCACATGAAGGTCCAGCTCCGATTGATGAGACCGCCGCCAGAGCGCAGTCCCGTCATCGTGAGGGAACCGCGGTTGACCCGAGAGATGATGGCCGGCTCATGGAACGCTGACAGCTACGCTCTCGACCAGCACTCGGTGGCGGTTCGCGCACCGGTCAGCTAGGACTACCAGGGGAAACGCGCGATCGTGAGTCCTGTCCACCCATGTCAAGGTGCAGCGGAAGGACGTGGTGTATTTCTGGGGCGTGTGCTCGAGCGGGCCGGCGAGGGCACGCCCGCCCTGAAGGCGATCGAACCTCTGGGCGTACGCCACGACCAGATCGCGCCAACCGGCACGAATGACCTTGAGGGCCGGTGACCCGGCCAGCGACGAATCCGGCAGCTTTGCTGGGCTTTCAGGGTCGCGAGGCGGCCGAGTCCTGGCGATGATGGATCAGGCGCTGACGAGCTCTCGGGTCGGTCGGCCGCGTGAGCTTCGACACCTTGACGACCGTGGATCGGCGGGCAACGCGGTTGCACCGGTCCCGACGACCGGGATTGCCGTCCGTCATCCCTGCACCATCCCATCCTCGCTGGCCTTGACGGCCTTGATGATCACGGCGGTGGCAACACGATCTTGATGGTCGACTGCGATCGTCCGCCGCATGACCTCGATGACCTCATGCGTGAAGAGCGGCATCAGGGCGGCATCCTCGATGCCGAACGGCCGGTGTCCCCCGACCCACACGTTCGCGAACCCAGCGCGTTGGAGCTTCTCGGCGACGACCCGCTCCGCCACGGCCCCCGACACTCACCCGGCCCAGGCGCTCTGGTCGTTGGCCACCTCCTGCGGCAGCTCGCCCTCGACCGTGAGATCGGCCATGCAGATCCGGCCTCCCGGCCTGAGCAATCGAAACATCTCCGCGAGGGCTCGACTCTTCCGGGCCGACAGGTTCAGGACGCCATTGGAGATCACCACGTCGATCGACTCGTCCGCAAGGGGGATGTCTTCCATCTCCCCGCGAACGAACTCGGTCCAGCCCTCGACGCCGGCCTCGGCCGCGTGGCGACGTCCCCGCTCGCACATCTCCTCGAGGATGTCGAGTCCGACGGCCCTTCCTTCCGGTCCGACGCGCCGGGCGGCCAGGATCGTGTCGATCCCTCCTCCGGAGCCGACGTCCAGGACCGTCTCACCCTTCCGGAGGAACGCGTAGCGAACGGGATTCCCGACCGAGAGGGACCACCCGACGGCGCCGGCCGGGACCTCGGCGAGCTCGTCGTCCGTGTAGACGCGGCGGGCCACCGCTTCGCCGCCGCCGGTCGAGATCGCCGAATACGCTTGTCGGACGGCGTCCTTGATCTCCTGCTGGAACATCAGGTCCTTGGCCACCGGTCCTCCTAGAGTTCCTGAACGAACCGTTGGAGGTGGGCCTTCACGTCCGGTGGGATCTCCTCCGCCTCACCGGAGGCGAGGAACCCTCGGAGCTCCTTGGCGAACTCCAGCTCCCCGCAGCACGCGCGACAGAACGACAGGTGCTTCTCCACCCTGTCCTGATCCTCGGCCGAGATCGCATGGTCTAGGTAATCCCAGAGTTGCCTCACAGCCTCGGAGCATGGGATCGAGCTCTGCTGGCCGGTCATCTGTCCGCCTCCCCTATCAGGAGTCCCATCTCCTCCGCGTACGCCCACATCTCGATCTCGAACCGCTTTCGACCCCGATGCAGCCGCGCCAGGATCGTTCCGAGCGGTGTGTCGAGCATGCGGGCGATCTCCTTGGTTGCGAATCCGTCCATGTACCGAAGTACCAGCGGCGCTCGGTAGAGCACCGGCAGACGCATGAGGACCTCGCGTACGTCGTCCTTGCCGAAGGCTCTTAGAAAGTCCAGGTGCAGGGTATCCGAGTACGGAAGCGGATCCACCTCCACCAGCGTCCGGTACAGCGAGAAGTCCTCGACCTCCTGGACCGGAAGCTCCTCGACGGAGCGGGCGCGCTTGCGGAGCTCATCCCGGAACACGTTCACCAGGATGCTCTTCAGCCACCGGGCGCCTGCCTCGTCCTCCTTCAGCGCCCCAAACGACCGGTACGCCCGTATCAGCGTCTCCTGCACGAGGTCCTCCGCACCGTCCCGAACGAGCCGCCGGGCCAGCGAGTAGATGGCCGGCAGCTCGCCGACGGCCATGCTCTGGAACGCTTCCTTCGTCCGGTCCTGGACCCCGATGTCCGTCATCCCGTCGGCCCGTCGCACATGCGTGCTCACCTTTCAAGACGCTTGGGTGGCCGACCTTATTGCATCGCCAGGAAGGTGCAATCGGCGTCGCCGGTCCGGCGTCTGTCATGGTCGAGAGGAGGTGCGGGACATGACGAGCATCACGGTGGAGCACACGAGGGCCGACAGTTCGGCGACCGCTCTTCGAACGGGGTCCTGGCTCATGGGGATCGCCGCCGCGGGGTTCATCGGCTACGCGGTGATCTTCTTCGTCCGGAACTTCACGGACTCGTTCCTAGAGCTCGGGATCGGCCCCAACGAGGTGAACGTTGGGAAGGACGAGATCCAGCAGTTCAGCCCGTCGCTGTTCGAGTACGTGAGCCATCTTCACCTCGCGGTCTCCGGATTCATCGCGGCGACGGGCCTCGCGGTGCTGTTCCTCGTGGCGTACGGGGTCCGGCAGGGGCAGCTCTGGGCGTGGATCGGAGCGGTCGTCGCCCCGGTCCTTGGGCTCGCGGTGGCCCTGCCGGCGCACTACCCGAACGGCTTCGACACGCTCGGTCACCTGGGACTCATCTACCTCGCGGTGGTGATCTTCGTGGTCGGCGCGCTCGTGTCATTGCGGGGCATCGTCGCGGCGCGCAGCAGCTGAACTGGTGCAGGCGGCGTGGTCGCGACGATGGGGCTCGCCGCCTGCCTTCTGTCTCGAGATCCAGAAGGGGTGATCCGTGGATGGCACAGATGGAGACGCTGATGTGCGCGAAGTGTGGAGGGCCAGGTGACGGATGGAAGTGTGCCATCTGTGGATCGCTGGCGCGCGAGCACGACGCCGCACATCTGCACGTGGGCTCCGATCGTTACTGCACGATCCGGTGCGCCGGGTGCGACCAGGCCGACGTGCTCTGCACCTGCGTGTGATGGGCGCGACGAAGCACCGCGTCCCCGAGAGCCCGATCTCGTAGGGGCGGCCTCATTCGAGGCGGCTCCGAGCAGGTGCGCCGGCGATTGTCCACCCGTGACTCCGCACGTGCAGGCGATGAACCAACCAGTGCCGTTTGAGCGCGGCACAGGGCGTCACCTCCGAGGGCACGTCCCGTCCGCGATGCCTGGCCACGTTCGTCCCGCGAACGACCGGGAGACGTCAAGAACAGGAGCTCGGTGCGACGGGCGGCGGCCACCGCGCCCACTCCGGCGGCAAGTCGGCGAAGGCCCTCTGACCCGTCCGGCCCGGCGCGCTCCCCCCTTTTGATCGAGACGGCGCCGAAGACCGAGGGATTACGCCAACGCCCACAAGACCGAGGCCGGCCGGTCATGATCAGCGCAACATGGCGGCGGACACCCTTCTCATGGCCGGACCTTTTTCGCTCACTGGGCGGTACGCACCACAGGGTCGACTCGCCGCGGCCGGCCTGCACCAGGCCGTGCAGGATGTCCGCAACCGGGGAGGGGTGCGCCTGGCCCATCGACACCTCGTCCCGGACGTTGTGATCCTGGATGACGGGAGCACGCGAGAGGGCGTTCGCCGCTCGCTCGACCGAGTATCGAAAGCCGATCTCCTGGTTGGCCCCTACGGCAGCGATCTCGTCGCCGGGGCAGCACGGTGGGCGGCGGACCGGGGCAGAACGCTTTGGAACCACGGAGGGAACGCGGACGATGTGCAGCGCCTCCCCGGGGTGGTGTCGGTTGGCACGCCTGCGAGCCGGTACCTCCCACCGGTCCTCGACGCGGTGACTGTTCACCTCCCGGAAGCTCGGGTCATGGTCGCGGTCGGACGGGGGGCATTTGGCCGCAGCGTTGCACATGGTGCGCGGGAAGCGGCGGAGCGTCTCGGCATGAGGATCGTTGGGATCATGACCCACGGCGAGGTGCCGGAGGCACCCAACGTAGATGCGTTGCTCATGGCCGGGACCTTCGCGCAGGACCTCGAGCTCGTCCGTCGCCTCCGCGCTCGACCCCCCGCGATCGGAGCGGTGGCGGCCGGGCTCGGCATGTTCGGGGCCGAGCTCTGGCGCATGGCCGAAGGCATCTTGGGACCCTCCCAGTGGGAGGAGGGTCTGCGCTTCCCGATCGATGTCGGGCCCCGGCAGGCGGAGGCGATACGGAGCCTCCGGGCCATCGTTTTCCCGACGCTTCGAGCCGGGGCGGGGGCCGTCCATGTCGAGTACCCCACGGCCCAGGCCTATGCGGCTGGCCTGCTTGCCATGCACTGCGTGGAGGAGGCGGCAAGCCTGGAGGATGACGCCCTGCTGGCAACCGCCCGAGCACTCCGCTGCACGACGTTCTTCGGCGCATTCGGGCTCGACGCCGACGGTCGGCAGGCGGAACACGAGATGTTGGTCGTCCAATGGCAGGACGGGGTCAAGGCCGTGGTGTGGCCGCCTCGAGCGGCCGAGGCCTCGACCGTCATGTGATCCGACGCCCGCCTGTCGGATGCGGAAATTCGGCATCGGCAGGCCACTCTAGTAGAGAGCCGCGGCACCTTCGACCTGGTCGAGTTCGCTGAGGAGCGCCCGGGCGCCGGGCAAGCGGCGACAGCCACCTTCTGGCTCACGAACTGAAGCAAGTGCATGGAGTAGGGACGGTGTAACACACCCAAGACACTCACTTGGCTTGCGGGACGGGTCGGCCTGCCGACGAGCGCCACCCAAACCACCGATCACCGTTCGCGACGCTGGATGCGCTCCGTCGCCGATGCGACGTGGAAGGCGTGGACCTCTCGCACGTGATGCTCGAACCTCAGCAGCTCGACTTCTTCCGCGGGAGCGGGCTTGCTCCTCACGCCTGAACGAGCACGGCGCCCAGCGTCGACCGGCACGACCGCCGTTGACGAAGCTCGAGCTCGGCGATAGCAGGTAGGCGACGAACTCCGCCACCTCCTCCGGCCAGCCCACGCGTCCGTGCCGATGTGGGCTCCGCAAGTTCGGCAATGGTCACAGTCGGAAGGCATCTGGCGCCGACCGAAAGCAGGTTCATTCGCCCCGACCTCGGTCACGTGGATAATCCAGCCAGGGGTCGAGATCGGCCACGAGCGCGTGCCAGAGGAGATGGAGGAGTTCTGGTCGATCCATGCCGCCGGACGCGAGGTGGGATACGTGACGAACGCCGTCTGGTCGCGGCGCCTTGAGAAGAACATCAGGTACGCGTGGGTGCCGATCGAGCTCGCGGTGGAGGGAACGACGCTGCAGGTCGAGTGGCCCTTCGGCGAACCGGCGAAAGCGACCGTCGTGCGATTGCCGTTTCATCGATCCCGAGAAGGACATCCCGGCTGGCCGCGCGACGCCCGAGTGACACGTCGTCCGTGAGAAGATCTTCGGGCCCGTCTCGAGCGGCTCGCGCGAGCAGGCGAAGGTGGCGAGCGCGACCGACGATGCCGGGCCGCCGCGGAACATGCTAGGAGACGTCCCGTACGATGCAGAACTCGTTGCCCTCGGGATCGGCGAGGACGACGAATTGATCCTCTGGGTCTTCGCTGACCCATCGGCGGGTCGCTCCGAGCGCCTCGATCTGGCGCGCCGTCATATCCTCGTCCTGCGTGACGAAGTCGATGTGCACACGGTTCTTCACGACCTTGCCCTCAGGTACCTTCTGGAACCCGATCCGCACGCTGTGATCGGGAGCCCGGATCGAGAACCAATCGTCACCGACGTGACTCGCCTCGAAGCCCGTGACCCCATCCAGAACTCCGCCAACCGTCGGGGATCGGCGCAGTCGATGACGACCTGATGGAAGCGAACGTGGACGCCGGTCTTCGGAGCCGCCATGCGGCTACTGTAGCCACGGACGACGAAGGTGCGAGGGACTGCCGTGACCGACCGCAAGACGATCGTCTTCTTCCCCGAGCCGGGTGCGTGGGGACCGACCAACAACTGCGTCGCGATCGCCGAGGTGCTCCGCGAGCGTGGCCACCGCGCCGTATTCGTCGTCGACGCTAGCTTCGACGGCGTGCTCGAGGGGAAGGGCTTCGAGGAGCGGGTCATGCGGATGGCGCCGCCCGAGGAGGACACCGATCCCGCGGCCGACCCGTGGGCCGAGTTCATCCGGGTCACCGCCCCGGAGTTCCGAAAGCCGACGATCGAGCAGCAGGCGACCGTGACGAGGCCGATCTGGGAGGCGCTCGTCGCGGGCGCGCGGTACGCGCACGACCGGCTGGTGGAGATCTGGGACGACATCCGCCCCGACGTCGTGTGCACCGACAACGTCACCGGCTTCCCCGCCGTCGAGCTCGCCGGCTGTCCGTGGGCCCGGTTCGTGTCGGCGAACCCGCTCGAGATGCGTGACCCCGACCTGCCACCGCCGCTCTCGGGGCTGCCCGTCTCGGATCGAACCGAGTGGCGGGCGTTCGTCGACGAGTATCACCGGGTACACGAGGATCTGCTCGCCGAGCACAACGCGTTCAGGGCATCGGTCGGCGTCGCGCCGTGCCCGCCCGACGAGTTCAACATGCACTCGCCGTGGCTGAACATGTACCTGTTCCCCAGGGTGGTCGACTACGAGCGCTCCGTCTCGCTCGATGCCACGTGGCACCGACTGCAATCCACGGTGCGCGAAGGCGAGGCGTCGTTCGACGTCGACGAGCACGTCCCCGGCACGGGCAAGGTCGTGTACCTATCGCTCGGATCGCTCGGGTGCATGGACGTCGAGCTGATGCAGCGCCTCATCGACGCCCTCGCGACGGCCGGGCGCCGGACGGTCGTGTCGATGGGACCGCTGAAGGACCAGATGACCCTCGGTCCGACGATGTACGGTGACCGGTTCCTGCCGCAGCCCTCGATCCTGCCCCAGTGCCAACTGCTGATCACGCACGGCGGGAACAACACCATGTGCGAGGGATTCCATTTCGGGCTGCCGATGATCGGTCTGCCCCTGTTCTGGGATCAGTACGACAACGCTCAGCGGCTGAACGAGACGGGCTTTGGCGTGCGTCTTCCCACCTACGATTGGGTCGAACGACAGCTCGTCGATGCCGTGGGCGGACTGCTCGCCGACCAGGACCTCGCGGTGACGATGCGCGAGAACGCCGCCGCGATCCGAGGCGACCCGGGGCGCGTCACGGCCGCCGACCTGCTTGAGCGACTGGCGGTGACGCGCGAACCAGTCGGATAGGCCGTGGCCTCCGATGGAAACCCCTGCACCCTCGCGCGACCGTTCTCCCGGAGGGAGACACGCGTGACACGCCGTCGTCGTCGACGGCCGGTTCACCCTCGTGCCGCGGAGGACGCCCCCGCTGCGTGCTCGGCGGCGGCTTCCTAGATCCCGGGGCTCGTCAAGGCCCATGCACCCACCGGTGTGGTCATGCGAGCCGACCCCGCCCGCGGCCACCCACCCATATTGGGCCGACCTGGGCGCCCTGTGGTTCGAGCGCTGTTCCTTCCGCCTCCTCCATTGAGAATCGAAACCTCGCTCATGCCCCGAGGCTGAAGGTTGCTTCTACCTGCACGAACGCGCCCGAGAGCGTTCGTGCCTTTCGTCCGGTTCCGGCCGGGGGCACTGACAAAGGGGACGACATGCCGTCCCCGTTCACGGGCAGGAGTTCCGGAGCGAGCGTCGCCCGCATCCTGAGTTCGTTCCGAGCCGGTTCGAAGGTGGCGCGGAAGTCGAGAGCGGCGAGCATCTCCCGGAACGACTCCTCCCCCAGAAGGGTGTCATCAACGTCCACCTGCGGCAGTAGGTCGACGAGCTCCTGGGCCTGTTCGCGATCTGGCTTCATCGCGAGTGCCCGCTCGGCCGTCTCGAGCTCGCGCTCGCGCCGTGCCTTCAACGCGGCCAGCTCGCGGAGGCGGCTGCGGATCTCAGCGCCGGCGTCTGTATCGGCCTCCACGGCCTCCAGGTGGGACACTTGTCGTCGGATCCGGGCGGCGATCTCGACCAGCTCCGACTTCAGACGCTCGGCCTCATCGTGATGCCCATCCCGCTCCGGATCGTGAAGGGCACAGAAACTCTAATAAGGCCCGCGACCTTCCCATTCACGAATCGGTCCTTGTTCGGACCACGTACAACCCGAAGCGGCTCGAGCATGTCCGAGACGCGCCTCAATGCCCGATTCTTGAGTCTTAAGCACTCAAGTCTTGAGGATACCAAGGCTCGCCGCTGACCTAATGTTGAACCAGTCAGATCGTAAGCCCAGGGGTGCCTATCCCTCACGAGTAGAACGAGCAGCTCCCAGGTCAGCGGCATGATCCGAATAGATGCACCCTTCAGGCGTACGTCTTGAGCACTCGCTCGAGGTGGCGGCGGCCGAGTATCAGGATCGAGTCGAGGCATTCCGCCCGGGCGGCCGGACCCACCGCTCGGCGTGAGCATTCGCCCTCGGAGCTCGGATCGGGGTCTTCACCATCTTCACGCCCTCGGACTCGAGCACTTCGTCGAAGGGACGAGAGAACTTCGAGTCCCGGTCTCGGATCGCGAAGCGGTCCCGTCGAGCCGCTCGCCCACCGCCAGGTTGCGGGCCTGCTGGGTCGCCCACGGCGAGTCCGGGTTCCTGGTCACCCCGAGGACGATGACCCGACGCGTCGTGATGTGGATCGCGAACAGCAAGCATTTCATTGGGTGAGCCAGTGATCCACTGGACCAGCCGGCACAACAACAGATACGCAACCACGAAGATCACGAGCGGAACCTCCCACGATACGGAGGCCCGATCGTACAAACGCACTGGTCGCGCAACAGTCAGGGTTTCTGTGCCCTTCGGGCTCGCCACTAACGCAACAGTGCCCTCATCGAGTCCTGGGATGCGCGACGAATCGATGTCAGGCTGGGAGATGCTCCTCCAGGTAACTGCGTCTCTCGGCCAGCGCCGTCTCGAACGGGATCGGCGCATCCCATGCCTTCCGCGCTTGATCGATGAACCTCGTCGCCTCCGGGTCGCCAATCCTCTCGAGGACCGTTCCGACGAGCAGCAGCGTTGGTCCCGGTTCTCGAAAGTCGGCGGCAATCGGGCGCAGCAACGAGAGGCCTTCCTGCCAACGGCTCGGGATGTGCAGGAGCTCATAGGCCAGCTCGTGCTTGCCCGCGTAGTCGTCGTCGGGCGTTCGGGCCGCCGTCTCATCGGCGAGGCGAACCGCCTCGTCCCAGTCGCCCCTCCTCACGGCAAGGGTCAATAGTCC
>JBKPHM010000127.1:0-6700 GCA_046729855.1 Actinomycetota bacterium
GGGGGGGGGGGCGTGCTGGGGGGGTGTTCGTGTCGCACACCGTGGGGGGGGGCGGGCGCCCCCCCGCCCCCCTCCACCGCATCGTCACAGGTAGGGCGGCGTGGGCAGATATATCGCACGGAGGCTGCTCCAGGCGGTCCCGGTCTTCTTCGGGGCCACGTTCATCGTCTTCGCGATGGTCTATGCGATCCCGGGGGACCCCATCCGGGCGCTCAACGGGGAACGACCCATCTCGCAGAGCGCCATGAACGCCCTGCGTGATCAGTACAACCTCGACGACCCTTTGATGGTGCAGTACGGAAAGTACATCTGGGGCATCCTCCACGGCGACTTCGGGGAGACGTTCCGTGGCTACCCCGTCGTCGACATCATGAAAGAGAAGTTCCCCGTCACCGCCAAGCTGGCGCTCGGGGCGTTCGTCTTCGAAGCGTTCGTCGGGCTGCTGGCCGGGATCCTCGCCGGGCTCAAACGCGGCTCGTTCATGGACAACCTCTTACTCATATCCACGATGTTCATCGCCGCGGTCCCGGTGTTCGTCCTGGGGTTCCTGGCGCAGATCATGCTCGGCATCCAGTTTCGCATCTTCCCGATCGCCGGGATCCACGAGGGACCGATCAGCTACGTCCTGCCGTCCATCGTCCTCGGGTCGCTGTCGCTCGTGTACATCGCGCGGCTCACGCGGACGAGCCTGGTCGAGAACATGCGGTCGGACTACATCCGCACGGCCGAGGCCAAGGGCCTGCCGCGCAGCCGGGTCGTCGGCCGACACGCGCTCCGCAACTCGCTGATCCCGGTCATCACGTTCCTCGGCGTCGACCTCGGAACGCTGATGGCCGGCGCCATCATCACCGAGGGGATCTTCAACATTCCCGGGATCGGCCGCGAGATCTTCCTCGCGATCCGCGGCCAGGAGGGGGCCGTCGTGGTCGGCATCGTGACCGCCGGCATCCTGATCTTCATCGTGATGAACCTGGTGGTCGACCTTCTGTACGCGGTCCTGGACCCGAGGATCCGGTATGAGTGACACACAGCGCCCCGGTGGCAGCGATCTGCTCGAGCCCGACGAGGAGGCACGCCCCGAAGACGCGATGGTCCTCGGCTCCTCCGGTGGCGTCCAAGCGGAGGGGTCGATCGCCGCGAGCACCGCCGCCGAAGGCGCCGCCTCGGTCTATCAGGCGAGCCTGTGGGGCGACGCGTGGCGCCAGCTCCGGCGCAAGCCGTTGTTCATCATCGCCTCGCTGCTCCTGATCCTGTTCACCGTGGTTGCGATCGCGCCCGGGCTCTTCACGAACCAGGACCCCGCGTACCAGGACCTGTCGAGGACCGTCCAGGGCCCGGAGCGCGGGCATTGGTTCGGATTCGACATCCTCGGCAGGGACTACTTCGCTCGCGTCCTCTACGGCACGCGCGTCTCGCTCATCATCGGCCTGCTCGTCGTCGGCATCGACGTCGTCCTGGCGATCGTCTTGGGAAGCGTCGCCGGGTTCTACGGTCGTGCGTACGACAGCGTCATCTCCCGAATGGCCGACATCTGGTTCGCGCTGCCGACGGTCCTCGCCGGGATCGTCTTCCTGAACGTCATGGGTGAGCGCGGCCTGCTCCAGGTCTCGTTCGTGCTGATCTTCCTCGGGTGGCCGACGCTGATGCGCCTGATGCGCTCGTCGGTCCTCTCCGGTAAGGAATCCGACTACGTCCAGGCCGCTCGAGCGCTGGGGGCGGGCGACTGGCGAATCATGCGCGTCCACATCCTGCCGAACGGGATCGCCCCCGTGATCGTCTACGCGACGATCTCGGTCGGGATCATCATCTCGGCCGAGGCGGCGCTCTCCTTCCTCGGCGTCGGCCTGGAGCTGCCGGCGATCTCGTGGGGCCTGATGATCAGCGACGCACAGAACCGGATCCTGAACAGCCCGCACCTGCTGTTCTTCCCCGGCGCGGCGCTGTCGCTGCTGGTGCTGTGCTTCATGGTCATCGGCGACGCCCTCCGCGACGCGCTCGACCCGAGGTTGCGTTGAGGCGGAAGAACGAAGCGCTCGGCCTGCTCGAGCGCGGTTCCACGACGGCCGATCACCTCCTCGCGGTCAGGGATCTCACGGTCGAGTTCAACACCGACTACGGCGACGTCCATGCCGTGAACGGGATCAACTACACCCTCGACCACGGCGAGACGCTCGCGATCCTCGGCGAGTCGGGCTCGGGCAAGACCGTCAGCGCCCTCGCCGTCATGGGGCTGATCGAGAAGCCCGGGCGCGTCGCGAGCGGCGAGATCGTCTACAAGGGCATCGACCTGCTCACGCTCGCGGATTCCGACCGCCGGGCGATCCGCGGCGCCGAGATCGCGATGGTCTTCCAGGATGCCCTGTCGGCGCTGAATCCGGTGTTCTCGGTCGGCGACCAGATCGCCGAGATGTTCATGGTCCACCGCGGGATGTCCCGTAAGGACTCGATGGTCAAAGCCCTCGAGCTGATGGAGCGCGTGCGGATCCCGTCGGCCAAGGAGCGCCTGCGGGACTACCCGCACCAGTTCTCGGGCGGGATGCGGCAGCGCGTGATGATCGCGATGGCGATCTCGCTGGACCCAGAGATCCTGATCGCGGACGAGCCGACACCGCCCTGGACGTGACGGTCCAGGCGCAGATCATGGATCTCCTGCGCGAGCTGCAGGAGGAGACCAAGATGGGGCTGATCCTCATCACGCACGACCTGTCCGTGGTCGCCGACGTCGCGGATAGGTTGTCCGTGATGTACGCCGGCAGGGTGATGGAGCAGGGGACCGTTTGGGACATCTACGACCACCCCGCGCACCCGTACACCGAGCGGCTGATGAACTCGATCCCGCGCCTGGACCGCAAGGGCGGACGGCTCGACCCAATCAAGGGCTCGCCGCCGAGCCTGATCCACATCCCGTCCGGCTGCCCGTTCCACCCACGCTGTCCCAGGGCCCGGGTCCCGCATTGCCGCGACGAGGTCCCCCCGCTGCGCCAGGTCGCGGAGGACCGGCTGTCGGCCTGCCACTACGCGGAGGAGGTCCTCGCGGACGAGAAGGCGGCCGTCCCGTGATCGACCCGACGGCGCCACCGGACCCCGACGCGCTGCTGTCGGTTCGGGGTTTGGTGAAGTACTTCCCGCTCACGCGGGGCATCCTGTTCCGGAAGAAGATCGGCGACGTCAAGGCCGTCGACGGCGTCAACTTCGACCTGCGCGCGGGCGAGACGCTTGGCCTGGTGGGGGAGTCGGGGTGCGGCAAGTCCACGGTCGCCCGCGTGATCCTCCGGCTGTACGAGCCGACAGAGGGTCACGTGTTCTACAACGGCCGGGACATCTTCACGCTCGACAAGAGGGAGATGCGCCGGGTACGCCGGCAGATCCAGATCATCTTCCAGGACCCGTACTCCTCGCTGAACCCCCGCATGACGGTCGGCGACATCATCGCCGAACCCTGGGACATCCACCGGGAGGTCACGAGCAAGCGCGAACGCCGGGTCAGGGCGCAATCGCTCCTGGAGCGCGTCGGGCTCAACCCGGACCACGCGAACCGCTACCCGCATCAGTTCTCCGGCGGACAGCGCCAGCGGATCGGGGTCGCCCGCGCCCTGGCGCTAAACCCCGAGATCATCATCTGCGACGAGCCCGTGTCTGCGCTCGACGTCTCGGTGCAGGCGCAGGTCGTGAACCTGCTCGAGGACCTGCAGAACGAGTTCGGCCTGTCGTACATCTTCATCGCGCACGACCTGTCGGTCGTGCGGCACATCTCCGATCGCGTGGCCGTGATGTACCTCGGCAAGATGATCGAGACGGGCGACGAGCAAGAGGTGTACGAGAATCCCGCGCACCCGTATACGCAGGCGCTGCTGTCGGCCGTGCCGATCGCCGACCCCAGGATGCGCGGCAAGCGCGAGCGGATCATCCTCACCGGCGACGTGCCGAGCCCGGCGAACCCGCCCTCCGGATGCCGCTTCCGGACGCGGTGTTGGAAGGCGCAGGACATCTGTGCGGAGGAGGAGCCGGCGCTGATCCCGCGCAGCCGCCCGCACGCCGACGCCTGCCACTTCTCCGAGGTGCGGGACGTCGTGGGCGCCCGCTCCGCGCCCGCCAGCGCGGGCTCCGAGCGCCCGAGCCTGGGCTCCGTATAATCGGTTGGCTCCCGTCGGAGTGGCGGAATTAGGTAGACGCGCTAGGTTGAGGGCCTAGTGGGCGCATAGCCCGTGGGGGTTCAAGTCCCCCCTCCGACACCACAGAACTGCCACCCTCCAGGCCCGAGACCAGCCTCTTTGAGTGTCACGTTGAGCCGTGGAGCGCCTTTGACGGTCACCTCCAGATGGTCGGGATACATTGCGACGGCGTCCAGCAGCTCCTCCACGAGCACACGCCGCTCGGCGTCGCTCGCCTCTTCCCAGAGCGGGCCCACGTCCATCTCACCAAGGATCCGAGCCACCTCCTCGAACCTCGCCGCGACGTCTGAGAGCCGAGCATGCTCGGCCTCTCGCTCCTCCCGCTCGCGGCGGACAGCCTCGATCTGCGTGCTGAGGCGAGCCTCCTCCCCCGCGAAGAGCTCCGCGCTCAGCCGATCCGCGTAGTAGAGCTCCAGGAGCTTGCGGCGACGCTCGATCAGGTCATCGAGCTTGAGGCTCCTCGCACCGGCTTGTCGACGCTCCTCTCGGGTGCCGATCGCCTTCTTCAGCTCGCGACGGATCGCCGCTTGCAGGTCCGGGTCGTCGGCGACAAGACGCAGCCCGAGCAGAGCGGCGCGGACGAGGCCGACGGCCGACCGGGACGGCTGGGAACAGCCGTCGCCCCGGTGTCGGCATCGATAGAGGGGGCGTCCCTCGCGCCCGTACCGGATCGTGGCCACCCGACCGCAGAGGCCGCATCGGACCCGTCCGGCGAGAACATCACGGCTCCGTCGCCGCCACGGCACTTCACCGCGGTGCGCCGCCGCGAACTCTTTGGCTGTGACCAAGGGCTCGTGGTTGCCGGGGTACCACCGGCCGTTGAGAAGCACCTCCCCGAGGTAGATGCGGGAGCACGCGACGGTTCGGCCCGTCGAGTACTTCACGCCGGTGAGCTCCTCGATGCGTGGGTAGCTGAGGCCCTGGGCCCGGAGCTCGAAGATCCTGCGGACCGTCGACGCGTCGGAGTTGGGGACCAGCTCCCCGCCCACGAGGTCGTAGCCGAACTTCGGCCGGTTCGTCCACTTGCCCTGCCGGGCGGCTTGATGCATGCCGAGGCGCACGTTCTCGGCGAGCTGCTCCCGGTAGAACTGCGCGAACGCCCCGAGGATGTTGTAGAACATGCGCCCCGTGGCCGAGGACAGATCGAGCTTCTCGGTGAACGAGTGCAGGCCCACCCCGTGCTTGCCGAGCGCCTCGGCCAGGAGGATGAGGTCGCCGAGGCTGCGGGACAGGCGATCCAAGCGCCAGACGAGCACGTTGGCCACGTGCCCCTGCTCCACCATCGCGAGGACCTGCTGAAGACCCGGCCGGTCAAGATCCTTGCCCGAACGCCCCGGGTCCTGGATGACGGTCACCGGTCCCAGGTCGTGGAGCTCCGCGTAGCTCCGGAGCTTCTCCGCCTGACCGTCGATCGAGAAGCCCTCTGCGGCCTGCTCCTCCGTCGACACGCGGCAGTACGCGACGTTCAGCATTCCCCTGGTCACCTCCGTTCGCCTCGTTGGACGATGCGCAGGGCCACCTCGATCAGCACCGAAGCCACCCGCTCGAGATCGCACTCTCCGGCTCGCCTCGCCCGCCCGTCCTCCGACGCTTCGCTCAGACCCGGCTCGCGAGATCTTCCCGCGCGCCCACTTGTCTCTGGCGATCGGGTGAGCCTACCGACAGCCCGTGTCTCGTCCGACCGCCCTCGCGTCACGGCGGCAGCCGGGGCGGCTGCACGGCGAAGCGTGGGGGAGTGGACGCAGGCGAGATGCGACGCCGTCGGTCGCGAACGGCATCGGTGAAGTGGCGGCCGAGGCATCGCGTCGCCCTATGGGGATCGCGGGGTCTGGCCGGCAGCTCGAGAAGCGATAACCGCTCGCTCCCCGTGAGCGGGTGGTTCCACGCCGGCTCGAGCACGCCGTGTTGGATGAGCGCGTCCTCGCACGCCACGTACAGCGGGAACGACGCCGCGAGCGATCCGGGAACGTGCAGACGCCCGATCGCATGGCGAACGGCGGAGTCGACCTCCCCCTCGCGCACCCCCTCCGGGACGACGATGAGGAGGTTCGGGAATCCCGTGAGGTCCTGCTCCTTGGTCCAATCGGCTGCGAGCCGTAGGTAGCCCGCGAGCTTCTGCGAGAGGGCGCCCGCCGCCTCGGTCCCGCGGTCGTACTCGAGGTAGAACTCGCACGCCCCGGCCGGATGCAGATACCGGCCGAACCCGTCGGGCTTCACCTCCGCGGCTCTGGTCCGGACCCAGCGCTCAGGACGCCAGGTAGCAAGGCAGTGGTCCTTGTGCGCCCTGGAGGCCTCCACGAGGGCGCAGAAGAACGCGTTGACCCCGAGGCGATGGGCGAGGTTGCGGCTTCCTCGGTAGCTCTCGTCCGGAACCCAGGCAAGGTCCGAGGGTCGGACGCCCTTCGCATCGGCGATCTCGCTCAGGCCGGTCTTGGTGAGGAACCAGCACGCCGGGGGCCTTCCTTCCGCGAAGCCCCTTCTCGGCGCGAAAGATGTGATCAACGCAAGATCTCTTAGCTCCTTCAGCC
>JBKPHM010000128.1:0-2322 GCA_046729855.1 Actinomycetota bacterium
GTCGCTGCGCCGACGTCCACCGCGGCCTATCGCTCGTCGCCATGCGTCCTTCCGGTCGCCGCTTCGCGCGTCCGCTGCTTGAGACACCGCCAGCAAGGGGGGAATGGCCGGCTCGATGCCGTTTCGGGCCTACTGCTTCGGGTCGGCGGATGAACTCGCGCACGACCACGAGTGGGCCACGGAATCTTGTCTTCAGAGACAACGCCTGCACGCCGCGCTGTGGTGCCGGAGTCAACCCGTCAGGTTCGCCAGTGCCGGACCGTGGCCTGAGGCCTGAGACCCGCGGCTGCTCAGCCGTCACGCCGTTCGCCCGCTTTAGTAGCGCCTGTGATGAGTCGCGCACCACGCCCGTGGGCTGCGAAGCTGAACGACCAGCGGATGAGGACGAGCAGCCGATTTTGAAAGCCGATCAGGTACCAGAGGTGGACGACCAGCGACGATCACCGATTCCCGCCGGGGCACGCCGGTCGCACACGATCGGCGCGGTGTGAGCGCGTGCAGTCAAGCGATCGCGGCGGCCTCGGCTGCGAGCTCGGACAGCTTCGCGTCGTGCGCGCCGTAGAGCTGATTCATCAGGAAACCCGCGAAGCTGATCCTCGCAACCCCGAGCTCGGCCAGGCGCGCGAGCGGGGGAGCGCCGGCCGCGACGACGTTCACCGGGCCCTCGACACGCCGGACGAACTCGCGGATCAGCTCGTCGTCGGCGAGCCGAATGGGGAACACGCAATCGGCCCCCGCCTGACGGTACATGCGCGCGCGTCGCACAGCCTCCTCGAACAGCTCGCGGCGATTACCTTCGAGGCGCAGCACGTCGATCCGAGCGTTGAGGACGAGATCGACGCCCGCCTCGCTCGCCGCGTGCCGGACGGCGCGGAGGCGTTCGGCGTGCTCGCCGGCGTCGACGAGGCCGCCGGTGTGGTGATGATCGGTGTCCTCGAGGTTGCAGCCGACGGCGCCCGCGTCCAGGAGTCGTTCGACCAGCTCCTCGGGCGAGAGCCGGTAGCCGGCCTCGACGTCGGCGGTTACCGGGACAGGCACGCTCCGCGCGATCCGGGCGACGACGCCGAACGCCTCCTCCACCGGCATCGAATCGTTGTCCTCGTAGCCGAGGGTCGCCGCGATCGCGCCGCTCGACGTGGCCACGACCGGGAATCCGGTCGTCACCACCAACCGGGCGCTCGCGACGTCCCACGCGTTGGGCAGGACCAACGGTCGTGGGCCCGTGTGGAGCCGGCGAAGCGCGTCCGCCCGTTCGGCCAGACCGCCGACGTCTCGTCTCGGGACAGGCGCCACCGCGCTCACTCGCTCTCGTACTCGTCGTGGCGGCGGAGCCACAGCTGCCACGCCTCGCCCTCGTTGCGGCCCTTCGGTGCGCGGTCGAGGATCGGGTAATAGCCCATGACGAACTCCAATCCCCGCCACGTCGTCGAGTACGTGTGGAAGACGGTGTCGTCGTCTCGTACGAACGCGCTGAAGCCGGGGCTCTCCGTCATGTAACCGGCGGCATCGGTACCCGACGCGCGGGCGTTCTGCTCGACGATCGGCGGCAGCCCGCCCCCCATCATCTGCTCCACAACCTGACGACCTTGTTCCTCCGTGTGCGAGAAGCCGAGGTCGAAGTTGAAGTCGGTGCGCGCGGACGAGACCCAGGGAAAGCTCCAGCCCATGCGGCGCTTGTAGGCCTGCAGCTTCTCCAGCGGTGCTTGTGAGACGAAGACGAACGTGACATCACGAGCGTGCAGGTGCGGGAGCACCCCGTCGACGCCGTCGGCGATCGACGAGTTCACCGCGTCCCCCGCCTCGTAGCTGGGGCCGAACATGAAGTGGTAGACGAGCAGCTGGGAGCGCCCGTCGAAGAGCTCGACGAGCGCCTTCTCGCCGTCGTCCGTGTCGAAGCGATACTCCTTCTCCACCCGCACCCAGGGCAGATCGCGTCGCTGCTGTGCGAGCTGGTCGCCGAGCCTCGTTTGCTCCTTCTCGCGGACGAGTAGCTGCTCGCGTGCGGCGAGCCATTCTTCGCGGGTTGCGATCGTGTGATCAGTCATCGTTCTTCTCCTTTTCTCGTTGGTTGTCTCTTAGTCGCCAGCGGGTGCCGGCGCCGGCTCGAGCTCGACCTGCTCCCGCGCGGCAGCGCGCGGACGCCCGAGCAGGAGGAGAGCGAGTGCGGCGCCGATCCCGGCGAGGAAAGCCGTGGCGAGGAACGCCGACTGGAACCCCTCGGTCAGGGCGACGAGCGGGCTCGCATCGGCGTTGGAAGCCAGGTAGTCGTCGGTTTGGGAGACAGCGACGGTGGCGACGATGGCGGTGCCGATGGCAGCGCCC
>JBKPHM010000129.1:0-17318 GCA_046729855.1 Actinomycetota bacterium
AACCAGCACCTCATCTACACGCACGGGTACGGCGCGATCGCGGCGCAGGTCAACACGGCGACGAGCGAGGGCGCACCCGTGTTCGTCCTCGAGGACATCCCGCCCACCGGTCCGCTCGCGACGGAGCTCCCGCAGCCGCGCGTGTACTTCGGCGAGGGCCATCAGGTTGACTACGTGATCGTCGGCACGAAGGCGCAGGAGCTCGACTACCAGCTCGAAGGCCAGGCCGAGCAGGTGACGACCGAGTACACGGGCGATGGCGGGATCCCGATCGGGGGCCTCGTCCGGCGAGCGCTGTTCGCGTGGCGCTTCCGGGACGTGAACCTGTTGATCTCGGGCGTGATCGACGGGGACAGCCGGATCATGATCTACCAGGACATCATCGAGCGCGTCCCGCGCGCCGCGCCGTTCCTGCGGTTCGACGGCGACCCCTACGCCGCGATCGTCGACGGCCGGATCAAGTGGATCTGGGACGCCTACACCACGAGCGACCAGTACCCGTACTCACAGCCGCTCGAGATGTCTGACGTGGCGTCCCAGACGACCGCCGATGTTCCGGCGCTGTCAGGCACCGTGAACTACATCCGCAACTCGGTGAAGGTCGTCGTCGACGCGTACGACGGGACGATCGCGTATTACCTTGTCGATGAGACCGACCCGATCGCGCTCGCATGGCGCAACGCGTTCCCCAACCTGTTCACGCCGCTCGACCAGGCCTCGGAAGACCTGCGCGCGCACTTCCGGTACCCGGAGAACCTCTTCCAGGTCCAGGCCGCGCACTTCGTCAATTACCACGTGACGGATCCGAACGTCTTCTATCAGAAGCAGGAGTTCTGGCAGGTGCCCGAGGACCCGACGCAGGATGGCGACGACGAGACCGGCGGGGCGGCGATCCGCCCCTACTACCTGCTGATGCGCCTGCCCGGCGAGAAAGAGGAGAACTTCGTCCTGGTCATGCCGTTTACGCCCGCCGAGCGCCCGAACATGGTCGGGTGGATGGCCGCGCACTCCGATCCGCTGAACTACGGACAACTGCTGAGCTTCGAGTTCCCCGCGGGCGCGAGCATCGACGGGCCGTCGCAGGCCTTCGCTCGGATCAACCAGGATCCGCAGTTCTCGAGCGAGCGGACGCTGCTCAGCCAGGCGGGGTCTGACGTCCTGTTTGGGGACCTCCTCGTCATCCCGCTCGGGGACGCGTTCCTGTACGTGGTTCCGATGTACGTGCAGTCCGTCCGCGGAGCGATCCCAGAGCTGACGCGCGTCGTCGTCGTCAACGGCGGCGTCGTGGGTCTCGGAGACACGATCCAGGAGGCGATCGCGGACTCGCTCGGCCAAGCACCGCCGCCGCCTCCCGGCGGAGAGGAGCCCCCGACGGGCGGTGGGAACGTCCGGGAGCAGGTCGCGGCGCTGATCGCCCAGGCCCTCGGGCACTTCGACGCCGCGCAGACGGCGCTCCGCGAGGGCGATCTCGCGACTTACGAGGACGAGATCGAGGACGCCCAGGCGGCGATCGAGGAGGCCGCGGCGCTGGCGGGGCGAAGCGGCCAGGCGCTGCCCCCAACGTCGCCGACGCCGCCGCCGACGCCCTCGGTCACGCCCACGCCGACAGGCTGACGTGGCGAGCCCGGAACGCCTTGCCGAAGCTGCGGGACGATTGCTAGCATCGTTCTGCGGGGTGGAGCAGTCCGGTAGCTCGCTGGGCTCATAACCCAGAGGTCACGGGTTCAAATCCCGTCCCCGCGACGAGCGAACCGCAGGTTGCAGAGCATATGCCGTCGTGTGGGCGGGCCCGTATGGCGCGGTCGACGGGTGCTGAGGTCGTCGCCGTACACGCGATGGGAACACCGGTGTTCGCGGACGGGTTCTTCGTCGCCGGCGCCAGTCGACGAGGACTGGCAACTGGCGTGGAGAAGTGGGATGCCTACGTTCGGGAGACGCTGGAGAAACAGTGGTGCCGGCCTCTCGAGGGCATGGGCGTCAGGTTCCGGGCCGAAACCGTCAACGGCAACACCGAGGCGCCGATCACGCTCGCCGACGAGCTCGACGCAGACATGCTGGTCGTCGGACGTGAGATAGCGGCAGGTTCGCGGAGCTCGTCGTGGGCAGCTTCAGTCACCAGCTCGTGCATCACGCTCACCGGCCGGTCGTGGTCATGCCGAACGAAGGTTGACGCCACGGCCACGGCGACGGCCGCGCATCGGCGCCGTACGAATCGGCGGACTTGCCCGTTCAGGGATGTTCGCCCGCATATCTCGATCACGCCGCTGCTAGCGTGATCTGCGATCAACGCACGTGGGCATGCTTCACAGCCTGGGGTTCCAGCCGGCACCGTGGCCGCGCCTTCCTGTTCAAATCGAGTTCGTCGCCGTGGAGGGATCCGCATCGGGTTCGACCTTGCCGTAGGGACGGCGCACCAGCTGGTGACCCAGGCGGATGGTGTTCGACGACTTCGAGGTGACGTTTGCCGTTCGATGAAGCCGATTCACAAGCGGCCGGCGCCTGGGATCCCTTCTTGAGGATCGCGTCGCGAACCCGCAGGAGTTCACAGACGCCGTCCGCGGCGTCGGCACCGGCGCTCGGTCATCGACCCCAGACGTGGTGTCGCGTCTGGTGAACGAGGCACGGACCGCCGGCCGCCGACGCGCTCTCGAGCCGGGAGCGCGACGTGCTCGCGCTCATGGCGGGGATTGGTCGAACCAGGCGATCTCCGCGAGGCTGTTCCTCTCGCCGACACGGTGGAGGCCACGTCCGAGGCATCTTCACGAAGCTCGGCCTGCCGGCCACTTCGGACGATCACCGTCGCGTCCTCGCCCTCCTCCGCGCACGGGGCCTGGACGCGGCGATCCGTCGTCGGGCGGTTCGACGCGGCACGGCGTCGCGGCTCTGGACGCGTTCAGATCCGCATGGACCCCGGCCCGATCCGGTAGGGCCGCATCATTTCGTTGTCCTCGTGCTCGACGATGTGGCAGTGCCACACGAACAGCCCTGCCCGATCGAAATGGGACCGGACCCGCGTGATCTCGCCCGGGTACGCAATCACCGTGTCCTTCGGACCGGATTCCTCCGGGCCGGGATCGTACGGCCCACCCCCGAACGGCTGCCGGTTCACCACCTTGAACTGGATCTCGTGGATGTGGATGGGATGCGCGTCTTCCGTGAAGTTGTGGATCTCCCAGATCTCCGTGCTGCCCACGTCGGGGTTCTCCGTCATCGGCTCGTCCCACCCCAGGGCCCTTCCGGTCCCGTCCGGGTTCAGCGTTCCCAGATCCGCCTCCACGGGACCGTCGAACCCCGGGAAAGTCGAGCCCTCCTCGTTCAGCGAGACTCGGCGGGTGCCGGTCGCGGGGGGCGGCGCCGGCGGGGCCGGGAGCGACAGCTGCTGCGGCGGGATGCTGGTGTCGGTTCCGGACAGCGGACGCTTCACCCGGAACTCCATGACCTGGCCGGTCGTTCCCGGGTCGGCGGGCTCGAAGTCGACGCCTGGCTCTCCGCCGCCGAACGGCTCGTCCGGTCCGAGGTTGAGGAGCCGGATCGTCTGGCCCTCGAGCCCGGTGAAGTCCACGATCACGTCCGCCCGTTCGGCCGGCCCGATGAGCAGCCGCTCGAGGGCGACCGGGGCTTGGAGGAACCCGCCCTCCGAGCCGAGCTGCCAGATCGGGAGCGACCCCTCCAAGGAGAGGATCAGGAACCGCCCGTTGCATCCGTTCAGGATCCGGAACCGGTAGCGTCGCGGCTCGACCTCCAGGTACGGCCAGGCGCGCCCGTTTACCACCATGGTGTTGCCGAAGAACTCGGGGTTCCAGATCGGCGGGACGTCGCTTCCCGGGATGTATGGGCCCTCGAACCCGTCGAAGAACGCTCGGCTGTCCGGGTAGAAGAGCGACCCGTCAGCGTTGAAGGATCGGTCCTGGATGGCCAGGGGGATCTCGTAGAACACGCCGAAGGGGTCGGCCCCCACACCCGGTGCGGGTCCGGGGAGGACCCCCGGAGGCAGGTCGTGAACCCCACCCCGCGCCAGGTAGAACCCCGCCGGTCCCGCGTACACGTTCAACCGGGTCATCCCCAGGGTGTGATCGTGGTACCAAAGCGTGGAGGCTGGCTGATCGTTGTCGTACTGGAACACCGCCGTCCCCGGGTCCCACACCTCACCCGTGGCGACGGCGAACTTGGCCTTGAACTGATCGTAGTACGTGCCTACCGTGGCGAAGCCCGAGGGGATGTCGGTGGCGTCGGGCAGGTACCAGGCCTCCGCGAAGCCGTCGCTCTCCTCGGTGCTGTGGCCCCCGTGCAGGTGGGTGACGATTGGGACAGGCCCCCGGTACGGGCCGGGGGTGGCAGTGAACTCGGGCTCCATGTCCCGGCCCACGGTCCCGCCCGGGGGGTTCGCCCAGTGGAGCGTCGGATCGACCGGGAGCAGGTGGGGGAGGAAGCGCCCGCGTCCGTCGACCAGGTTGTTGACCCACTTGACCCGGACCGGACGCTCGACCCTCGCCTCGATCGTGAAGGCGGGGTAGTTGAAGGTCCCGCGCCTGGACTGGTTCCCGTAGCTCCAGACCGTAGTCGGAGGGAGGCCGGGCGGAAGGATCTGCTGTCGGAACTGGCGGACGGCGATGACGTAGAAGTCGATCGAGTCCTTCTGGATCGTTGCCGTCCGCGGCATGGCGGGCGGGACGACGAGCGACGTCACGTACTTCGGGATATCGCTCGGGTGCAGCGATCCACCCGGGATCTGGGCCCAGGCCCGTGGGAGCACCCTACCTCCCAGGACGAAGAGGGAACCTCCGGTAACCGCACTCGCCTTCAGGAAGCTGCGTCTCGTGAGCATGACCCTCCCCCGTTGCGTCAAGCGGGCACGGCGGACCACTGCCCCCGATCGGTGAATGGTGGGGCTCGAGCCGGGAATGGGGCACGCATCCCGTCGACCAGCAAACGCCAAGTCGCGCGAGGGCGTCAAGGCCGCGCTCCGTCGATGGTGCTCCGGGATCTTAGGGCGAGCGTCCGGGTCGGAGAGATCGGCATGGTCGTCGCGATCGTCGCGACGTTGCTGTACACGGAAATAGTCGAGTTCCGGTGGATCCTCGCGGCGATCGTCCTCGCCGGGGCCGCCGGTCTGTCGCTCGGGCTCCTCATTTACGATGGCGGCGTGCCTTAGCGCACGGCGCTGTCCCACTACATCTTCCATCACGCTTCGGTGCGCGTCGTCGCTGTCCCGATGGAGCGCGACTGACAACACGGCTACACCCGGTCTGAGTCGTCGTCGACAGAGTGACCGTCGAGCGATGAACGTACCCGGTGCTCGGAATCGAGTGGACGCCGCCGTCAGTGCCGGCCCTGATCCCCCCGAGTTGCTCGAACACGGGTCGATCGTCGCTCCACCGCGAGGAGTCCTCGCGATTCATGCTATGGCCGAGGCGGCTACCGGAGCGGTCGTTAGGCCACGTCCGAGGGGCCCGGCTCCTGTCCCAGGCGGTCGCTCGCCGTCTCATGAAAGCGAGAGGCGATCGCGATGGCTCGTCGGGAGAGATTCGAGCAGTGCCCAGGGTGCGGTTTCGATATCCGTACCGGGGAGGGACAGCGGTCGTGCGCGTGGGGCGAGTGCCCTTACCTCCCCGCGGAGCTCGACGTTTTGCCCCCAGTGCCGCTTCAACTTCTTCACGATGGAAGGGAACCCGCCGTGCGAGGACCCGCCCCGTGTCCCGCTGCGGTGGAACCGCTCGAGCACGTGGACGAGCTGATCCGCGGGCTCGGTGCAGACGCCGTGGAACGCGTTCTCGACGCGCAGGCTGAGCTCGGGGCGTTCCGCACCTTCCAGCGACAGCCGGCGTGGCGAGGCCAGACCTACGAGGAGCTGCATCGACGCTTTCTTGGAACGCACAGCGGCCGGAAGGTCCGATCCGGGCGCGTTCTGGTCGACGCGCTCGATCTCGACAGGGTGCCTCGGCCGCTCGACGCTCTGGTCGCGCTCGTCTGAGGTGTGGCCCTCACCGCGCCCTGACGCTAAGCGCGTGATCCGATGAGTTTCCGACGCGAGAGCGGTCTCTACGATCACTGGCAGCTAAGTAGGGAACCATGCGAGGCGAGGAGCAGGAGATCACCCATGTGATACATGCCTGGGCGTCTGCGGTCCGTGCCGGCGACCTCGAGGGCGTCCTCTCAGCCCACACCAACGACATCGTGATGTTCGACGTGCCGCCGCCGGACGACGGCGTGCGCGGTATCGACGCCTACCGCGAGACGTGGCCGCCGATCTTCGGATGGTTGCGGTCCGGATCCTCGTTCGAGATTGTCGAGCTGGACGTCACGGCCGGCGACGACGTCGCCTACGCGTGGGCGCTGCTTCGTTGCGGGAAGGAGGATGACCTTCGAAAGGATCCGGGCAATCGGCTGCGCCTGACCGTAGGACTGCGGAGAGACGGCGGACGCTGGGTCGTGTCCCCACGAGCACCGTTCGTTCCCGGACAAGACCTAGCGTTGGTAACCAGATGGTCGGAGGTGATCCGTGTTCCACGGGAGGTGAGCGCCGATGAGAAGGTTGATCCTCGAGGAATGGTTGTCCCTCGATGGGTACGCGGTAGACAGGGATGGAACGTTGGACTTCTTCCCCGCGAGCGAGTCGGACCAGCTCTCGGACAGGGACCAGCTTGAGTTCCTCGATGGCGTTGACACAATCCTCTTGGGTCGACGGACCTATGAGCTGTTCGTGGACTTCTGGCCAACGGCGACGACGGACAAGGAGATCATCGCCGACCGCTTGAACGCTATCCCCAAGCTCGTCTTCTCCAATACGCTGAGCGAGGCGCCATGGGGGAAGTGGCCCCCGGCGCGCGTCGTCCACGGAGACGGCGTCACCGAGATCGAACGCTTAAAGGCGCAAGATGGGAAGCACATGGTCTTGTGGGGGAGCCTCTCCCTGGCCCAGAAGCTCATCGCAGCGGATCTCATCGACGAGTATCACTTCCAGCTCTGCCCGACGCTGGTGGGAGGCGGACGACCGCTGTTCCCCAGCCTTCGCGATTACGCGAGGTTCAACCGCGTGAACGTGCGGACTTACGACACGGGCGTGGTGTTCCTCCACTACGAGCCGCAGCGCTAAAGCCTTGACGACGGCGATTGAGCGGTCGGGTCGGGATCAGGCCTCCCCAGGCCGGTGAGTTCCTCGATCAACAGCAGGCAGCCAAACGGTACGTCAGGAGCTCGACGAAGATCAGCACGCCGAGAAACACGAGCAGATGCCGCCACCTTCGGAAGGCCACGAGCGTCAGGATCGTCAGCCACCGGAGAACGCGAAACGGCCACCGGCTGTCGATGCCGTCGAACGTCTGCATCACCGACGTCATCCAGCCGGTTCGGTGCGCGCCAGCCAGGCGAGGAGCCGGCCGTCGGATCGGTCGGGGATCGCCGTCCCCGATCCGACGAACACCGTTGCGATCGTGATGGTGGCGCCGAACACGATGAGCGCCACGAGTAGGCGTCCCGTGCGACCGATCTGCCTCGGCAACGGCGGCGGCTCACCCGTCGGTCGACGCCGCAGGGAGGACACGTGCACCGAGGTCAGCGGCGCTTGACCACCCGGCGTCCCGACGGCCATCAAGCGGCCGATGCTACGCCGCCGGCCCCGGTGAGAACACCCTTGCTAGCACTTCCCTGAGCGCTAACTCTGTCCGTTGTCTCGTCCTCGAATACGGTCCGTCTCGATCGCTCGCGCACGCGCTCGAGCATCGCTTGCTTCCCCTCGCTGACGCGCTCCGCGCCTCCTCCGCCTGGTGATGCCGGATAGGAGGACTTCTGCTCGTTGTCAGCGCTGCGGCAGCCGCAACGCTCCAGCCGTGAGCAGCAGGAAACCCACGCCCGTCAGCACCAGGGCAACGCCCATGACGATCGAAAACAGCACGACGTTCTCCGCGAGATACGCCGTATTGAGGGCAGTCGTGAACCCGGTCGCCGTGACCCAGATGTTGCGGGCGGGATTCTCCACGGGCTGTCCGTTCTCGATGGCAGCCTCTGCCTCGTCGCTCGTCTCCTCGCCCTCGGGCGTAAGGAACCGACCCATCTCGGCGTATGCCCGGCCGCCGGTCGCCTCGAGTGCGTGGGCCCGGATGATGTTCGCGAACTCCTTGGCCTCGGCGCCCGTGTCGATGGGCTCCCCCGGCTCGAGATCGACACCGAGTTCCTGGGCATCAGGCGTCGCGGTGATGTTCTCGCGTTCGATGGTGTCGCGGACCTCGAAGAAGGCGAGTGTGCCAACGACGGTGGCCCCGATGCCGAAGGCGATGAGCACCGCGCTCGCGAGGTAACCGCCGATCCTGACCATCTGCCGCATGGCGTCCTCCCCTTCGTGCAGGAGGGGTGAGGCTAGCCCGAGCACAGTCGCGGGTGCTCGGCCGAGCGTACCGCGCTCGCCGGGCCCTTCGACCCTGCGTATGCGCGCGACCCGTGCCGATTCTGAACCCATGTTCCTGCGCTACTACCTGGACCTCGAGGTGCCGTACGCCGAGGTACACCATGTTCTCGTCGAGCGCGCCGACACCTGGGTTCCCGGACTCCTGCTCGAGGCGGAGGACCGAGGCCAGCGTCTGCTCGCCGAGGTCGGGTTCTCGGTCGACACGCACCGGATCGATCGCGAGGTCGAGATCCGGCTGGGAGAGCCCTATCGGATCCCGACGAGGACGGTCCTCCCGATGACGTGGCGCGCCATGCGCTCGGAACGGCTCTTCCCCGAACTGGACGCCGACATCGAGCTCGCGGCCATGGGACCGAGCCGGACCCAGCTCTCGATCAGCGCTCGCTATCGGCCGCCGATGGCCATCTTGGGCCGCGTCGTCGACCGCGCGCTCCTGCATCGGGTCGCGGAAGCCACGATCAAGGACTTCCTGGATCGGATCGGCGAACGCCTACGGAGCGGGCGCCCGGTGGCCGGATGAGTTCGTCGGTCACAACCGTCCGGTCGGCGCGTCGAGGCCCTACCCGAGGAACACCTCGGCGAAAGGCCGCGCGCGCCGCACACGGACGTCAACGCCCTGCTCGCGAAGCGTGCGCTCGAACGAGTCGAGCTCGTTCTCGTCGTCCACCGCCAAGTGGTCGCCCGGGATGTTGAGGAACGCCCGTTCGACGCCGTCCTCGATCTCGAGATCGACGTCGTGCCAGAGCGAGACCCAGTCCGGCGGCAAGACGTCGGGGAGGGTCACATGGAGATACGGACCGTCGTGTCGAACCTCGTGCGTCGTCATCATGGCTGGGCACCTCCCTCATGCGAGCCTGGGCGGAAACCCAGGCTGGTGCATGGGTCGACCGGCCCGCCGAAACTGGACTTATGACCCACATCTATTTGAGGATGTGGGGGGGGTCGGGCCATCCGATGATCGGGCCGAACGTCCCCTCGCGACGGGCCGTCCAGCCCTCACGGCGCGAGGCCTTCTCCCGTAGATACGGATCCGGAGGCGATGGTCATGGCCCGATGGGAGGCGTTCCGGCAATGTCCCGGATGCGGCTTGGACTTCGCGACGGGGGAGGGAGAGCGGTCCTGCAGCTGGGGCGATTGCCCCTACCTGCCGGAGGAGCTGAACGTCCTCTGCGACTCCTGCCGCTTCAACTTCTTCACGATGGAGGGCAACCCGCCGTGTGACGATCCCCTGACGTGCCAACACGCGGCCGAGCCGCGCTCGCACGTCGAGAACCTCCGCGCGTGGCAGGTGACGCAGCAAGGGCGGTGAGCGACCGCCCGCGCCGCTCCGCCCCCGCGAGGGTGGCCGGAGGGCTCGAGATCTCATGGTCGGCGCCGAACGTTGCGATCGCGATCCCGCTCGCGTCAGCTCATTCGGGCGCCGCGCAGGCCGGGTGTCCGCACCCGCACGCGTGCTGTTCGTGCCCGGCGCCGGCGCTGTGGTCCCGGCAGTACTCGCTGCAGAAGTCTTCGCCTTGGCCGACGTCGCACCTGCACCCCGTGTGCGCGCACCGCATCGGCGACCTCCTTGATCGTCGTTCGTGCAGCCTATCGCGGGGAAAAGGGATCCATTCGAACCTATGCGTCCGTGGGCCAACCCCCACCGTCTACGCTTCTGTCGTGGAGTCGTCGGGCACGTCGCCGGAGCCGAGCTTGGACTCACCACCCGAGCCGTCCCGTTTGGCGCTGCGAGTCGAGGACAGGTTCCCGCGGCTGTGGCGATCGGTCGGACGACCGGCCGTCGACGTCGTCCAGGCGGTGAGGGTGGATCACGTCGGCGTCGAGGCTGGGTCGATGACCTACGGTGCCTTCCTATCGATCCCTCCACTGCTGCTGCTCGTGGTCGCGGCAGTCGACGTGTTCTTCTCCAACCGAGCCGACGCCGTACAGCGCCTCATCGCCCGCGCCGAGTCGATCCTCCCCGGTCTCGGCGAGCTCATCGAGAGCGGTCTTCGGCTGAGGCCCGAGACCGTTATCGGCGCCGGAATCTTCGGCGTCGCGGCGCTCGTCTGGGCGGCTTCCGGGTTCGCAGTTCGCCTCCGTCACGCCCTCGGTGCCGTGTTCCGGACCGAGCTGCTCGGCCTCGTCACAGGCCGGCTCAGCGCCGCCTCGCGCGGCGTGCCGGTGCTACTACTGCTGGTGGCGTACACCTCTGCTGTGTCTTGGCTGAGGACGCGCGATGCCACCGGGCTCATCGGCTTCGCGATCGGCTTTCTCGCGTACCTCGCTCTGCTCGCGGCCGGCGTGCTCGTGTGGACGACGGTGTACCGGTGGATGACTCCCGGGAGGGCGGCGCCTTCGTTCGGCGATCACATGGTCGGCGGCACGGCTTTCACGATCGCGTTTCTCGGGCTCGAGCGGTTCGGAGCCGTCTACGTGGACTACGTCGTCGCCCGCTCGCGCGCGCTCTACGGAGCGATCGGCGCGCTGTTCGGGCTCTTCGCCTTCCTCTACCTTGCGATGTGGCTGTTCCTGCTGGGCGGCGAGCTCACCAAGGCGCGTCGCGCGACATCGGCGGCGTCCGGCGAGGACCCCGGCACCCGGCCACCTTGATCCGACGAGCCAGGGATCCGAGCACCGGGAGGCGGTCACAGCGAGCCAGTGATCATCCTTCATCGGCGTAACCTTGCGGCGCGGCGTCAGACGCTACGCTCGGCCGTGTGGCTGGGATGGACGCCCGCCTTGCCGGTTGAAGGCGCGGAGGATCGCACGCGCTTGTGGTGTATGTCGTTCGGGGCTCCCCAAGACGGTGCCACCGAACAGTACGCCGCCGGTCCGAGCACATCGGCCACGTTCCGGATCGCAACGGCTTTGTGCGGCTGGGGTCCAGGCAAGCAGTGGAGCACATAGCTGAATCGCATACGAGGCGCGGGCTCAAGGCGTGACTACCCGGCTGACTTTCACCGCGGGCTACCAGAGGAGAGGCCGCGACCGGGGTCTTCGTCCCTTCTCGCCTCCGTTTCGTCCCCGGGCTGCCATGGACCCACACCGTCACGCGGGGTACAAACTCGGCGATGGAACACGAGGGCCTTGCCGAGAGCATCTTCGTCGGTCGCGAACGAGAGCTCGCCGCCCTTCAAACCGGCCTGGACGAAGCGGTTGCGGGACGAGGACGGCTCTACCTGCTGGCCGGTGAGCCGGGCATCGGCAAGAGCCGGCTCGCGGACGAGTTCCTGACCAGGGCGCGGCACGCCGGCGCCCGGGTTCTGTCCGGGCGGTGCTGGGAGGCGGGCGGCGCCCCGCCCTACTGGCCGTGGGTGCAGATCCTCCGGGCCTACCTCCGATCGAAGGAGCCGGACGCGATGCGATCCGAGGTTGCCTCCGTGGCCGGGGACCTCGCGCAGATGCTGCCCGAGGTGCGCGAGCTCGTCCGCGACGTCGGCGAACCCCCGACCCTCGACCCCGAGTCCGCCCGGTTCCGGCAGTTCGACGCGACCACAACGTTCCTCCGATCGGGGGCGGCGGGGATGCCGCTGGTCCTGCTGCTCGAGGACATGCACGCCGCCGACACACCGTCGATGCTGCTGCTCCGCTTCCTGGCAGCACAGCTGTCCGACAGCCACATCCTGGTCCTCGGCACGTACCGGAACGTGGAGCTGACGCCCGACCATCCGCTGACCGAGACGATCTCGCAGCTCGCCCGGGAGCCCGCTACTCGCTGGCTGGAGCTAACGGGACTCGACGACCAGGAGGTGATGCGGTTCATCGAGGCCGTCACAGGTGTCACGCCGAAGGGCTCGCTCGCCGCGGCCCTCCGACGCTCCGCCAACGGGAACCCCCTGTTCCTCGGCGAGGCCGTTCGCCTCTTGCAGGCGGAGGGGCGACTCGGGGAGCTGTCGGATCTCGCCGCGCTGCGCATCGCCGTGCCGCGTCAGATCCGGGACGTCATCTCGCGGCGGGCGGGCCACCTGAGCGAGGCGTCCGGGCGATGCTCGAGGTCGCCTCGGTGCTCGGTCCCGAGTTCTCGACCGAGGCCCTCAGACGAGTGGACGAGTCCTCGACCGATCTTCTCGATCTCCTCGCCGAGACGGAAGGGGCCGGGCTTGTGCAGCCCATCACCGGACAACCGGGGCGCTTCCGATTCGCGCACGATGTCATCCGGCAGACCTTCTACGGGGACCTCGGGGCGACCCGGCGGGTGGCACTCCACCAACGGACGGCGGAGGCGCTCGAAGATCTCTATGGGCGCGACGCCGGACCACATCTCGCGGAGCTCGCTCACCACTTCTTCGAGGCCGCCGTCGGGGGCGGGCCGATCGGACCGGCGGTCGACTACGCGCGGCGTGCGGCCGACCAGGCGGCCGATTCCCTCGCCTACGAGGACGCAGTCCATCTGTACGGCATGGCGATCCAAACGCTGGAGTCCCAGGAGACATCGGACGAGAGCGCACTGACCGAGCTGCTGCTGGCGCTGGGCGAGGCACAGGCCAGGACCGGGGACCTGTTGACCGCGCGGCGGACGTTCCTGCGCGCTGCCGGGATCGCGCGCCGGACCGGTGAGGCGAACCACCTCGCCCGCGCCGCGCTCGGGTACGGAGGCCGCTTCGTCTGGACGCGGGCCGGCTTCGACGAACATCTGGTGCCGATGCTCCAGGACGCGCTTGCGCTCCTGGGAGGAGAGGACGACCGGCTCCGTGTCCGCCTGCTCGGCCGGCTGGCATGCGCGCTTAGGAACTCTCCCGACCGTGACCGCAGCGCCGCCCTTAGCCAGCAGGCGGTCGAGATGGCGCGCAAGCTCGACGATCCCACAGCGCTCGCGTACGCCCTCGACACGCGATTCGCCGCGACCTGGTGGCCGGAGAATCCGGATGATCGCCTAGAGATCGCCGACGAGCTGGTGCGGGTCGCCGAGGAGACGGGCGATCTCGAGCGGATCGCCGACAGCCTCATGGCCAGATACATGGCGCTCGCGGATCTGGGTGCGATGGTCGAGGCGCGCTCGGTCCTCCGCGACCTGGCGCGACGCGCGGGGGAGCTCCGACAGCCGCCGCAGCAGTGGCTCGCCAAGGCGCTCCGGGCCCAGCTTGCGCTGCTGGAAGGGCGCTTCGACGAAGCCGACGAGCTGATCCAGGACGCCTTCGGCGAGGGGCTGCCATCCCTGGTCCGGGATCACGTGTCGGTGGCTACCTTCCAGACGTTCCTGCTGCGACGCGAGCAGGGACGGCCGGGTGAGGTCGAGGACGCGGTCCGGTCGGCCGTTGAAGCCTTCCCCTGGTACCCGATGTTCAGGGGCGCGCTCGCCTGCCTCCTCCTCGACCTAGGACGACCGGACGAGGCAGCGGCCGCGCTGGCCGACCTCGATCGCAAAGGCTTCGAGCTGGTGCGGGACAACGAGTGGCTCGCCGCCGTCTGTTTGCTGGCCGAGGCGACCGGGCGGCTCGGGAACCAGGAACCGGCGAGGATCCTGCACAGGTTGCTCTCGCCGTTCGAGGGTGCGCACGCGATTGGCCACGGCGAAGGGAGCCTCGGCGCCGTCGACCGCTACCTGGCCTTCCTCGAGCGATGCCTCGGACGGCTCGATGACGCGGAGCGACACCTGACGGCCTCGATCGAGGCCAATGCCCGGATGGGAGCGCGTCCCTGGGCGGCCCACGGCCAGCACGATCTCGCTGACCTGCTCCTGTCTCGCGATCGAGCCGACGACCGAGACCGAGCTCGAGACCTGCTCGGTGCTGCCCTTGAGACCTGCGAGGCGCTCGGGATGACGGCCCTGGGCGCGAAGGTGGATGCGCTTCTGGCTCGACACGGAGGCGTGGAGCCCGTCGGCGTTGCCGCGTCCGCGAACGAGCTCCGCCGGGAGGGCGAATACTTCGAGGTGAGGTTCGACGACGAGCGCACGAAGCTGCGCGACTCGAAGGGGCTGCGCTGCCTCGCCCGGCTCCTCGAGCGACCGGGGACCGAGGTTCACGCGCTCGACCTCGTGAGAACGGTCCATACCGCAGACGGACGATCCGTCTCCGCCGCGGCGATAGACGCGGCGCACGGCTGGGGAGACGCCGGCGAGGTCCTCGACGAGCGGGCCAAGGTCGAATACCGGCGCCGCGTCCGTGACCTCGAGGAGGACCTTGAGGAGGCACGCGATTGGAACGACCCGGAGCGCGAGGCCCGTGCACGTCAAGAGCTCGAGTTCCTCGCGAGGGAGCTCGCGGGCGCCGTCGGCATCGGTGGACGGGACCGGAGGGCCGCCTCCGCATCGGAACGCGCCCGCGTGAACGTCACCCGCGCGATCAGGTCGGCGATCGACCGCCTCGGGGAGAGCGCACCGAAGCTCGCGGAACACCTCCGGGCAACCGTGCGGACGGGCACGTTCTGCGCCTACGAGCCGGACCCGCGGGTCGATGCGTCCTGGCGACTCTGAACGGCCCGTTCGCTCCGGCCGAACGGCTCACCGTACGGCCGTTCATCGGTTCCTCACGCCTTCCGGTCGTGGCCAGGGAGACGGGCTCCCGGCCCGAGGGGGGAGAGTGATGAACACCATCCGGAGGATCGCGGGGAGAGCCGTCTTCGCCCTCGCGGTCGCGAGCATGCTCACGACGGTGTCGGGAACCGCCTCGGCGACCGGCGACCAGGACACGATCGTCAAGGCGACCGGCGGCTACGGGTCGGTCGCCGGCCCGGCGAGCCCGGCGGACATCGTGAAGGCCACCGCGGGCTACGGCGAGGAGCCGGTGATGGATTCGGCGTCGACGGTCAGGGCGACCGGTGGCTACGGATCCGCCCGGCCCACGGACGGGCTGCCTGCAGGACAGGACCCCACAGGGACGTTCCTTCCCTCCTGGGCACTCGCCGCATTGGCCGCGACCGCGGCCCTGGTCGCGATGGTCGCGGGACGGCGCCGGCAGGCGACGGCTCGCGAACGCGTAGCGAACGCCGCGATCTGAGTTGGCAAGGTGGAGCCGGCGCTTGGAAGGTGCGCCGGCTCCACGCCGGTTCGCCGGGATGGCGCTCGGGATCGCGGCGCCCGCCGTTCTCGCGGTGCAGGCGTAGTTGGCCTTCGATGCGATCGTGACCTGCGAATTCGTTCGCAGTCCCAACGGGATTTGAACCCGTGTTTCCACCTTGAGAGGTTGAGCCAGGCCGATTCTGTGACCTGCGGTGGAGGCGGAAAGAGCCGCTGACCTGGGGATCCAGTTCCGGGTCGGTTCTCGTCGTTACCCCTCGATTCTCGACGTCATGCGGGATCTTCATGGGATCAACGGCGTGCGGAGGACTACAACCACCCTTGCGTCGGTCTTCGGACCGAGGGGGAGCGCTCGGGTCATCCCGGGACCGATCCGTGCTCTTTTCTCCATCCTCACGCTCGCCTGAGGACGTAACCTCTCGGCGTCTAGCGCGCCACGACTCAAACGAAGGAGGCGAGGGGGATGCCGAAGGTCTCAAAGGAGAGCGCGCCACAACGCCAGGAGGCTGGCCCGGTAGTGGATCTGCGCGACGAGCTCGACGGGTACACCGTGAGCTTCACGTCGCTCTCCGAGGACATCGACGCCACGCCTTTCATGAAGGGGCTTCCGGATGACCGCTGCCAGTGCCCGCATTGGGGCTACGTCTTCAAGGGCAAGATGACCGCTCGGTACGCCGACCGTGACGAGGTTTTCGAGGCCGGCGACGCCGTCTACATCCCGCCCGGCCACATCCCGGTAAGGAACGAGCCCGGCACCGAGATCTTGTGGTTCAGCCCCAGTGAAGAGCTGCGCACGGCCGAGGGTGTCATGATGAAGAACATGCAGGCGATGCAGGAGGGCTCAACGCCTTAGGTGAGGAGCGTGTGGCGAACCCTCCTCGGGCAGGAGGCGTATTGCATGGACGGCGATCGAGATCCTCGCTCCCCGGGTCGGGCCCCGTGACGAGGAGGTGTCGTTGAGTACGTCGACGCGTTCGATGTCCGTTCGGCAGGCCGCCTTCATCGGCGTGGGCGCGATGGTGGGCGCGGGCATCTTCTCGCTGCTCGGGGCCGCTGGGGAAGTCGCTGGCGCCGCGGTGTGGGTCTCGTTCCTGATCGCCAGCGGGATCGCCATGCTCCAGGGGTACTCGTTCGCCAAGTTCGGCGCGACCTACCCTTCGGCCGGCGGCATGCTCGAATACGTCGGCCGGGGGTTCGGGCTGGGGCACGTCTCGGCGATCACGGCGTGGCTCGTGTACTCGGCGAACGCCATCGTCACGGCGATGGTGGCGGTCTCGTTCGGGAGCTACGCGAGCTCGATGTTCGCCAGCGAGAACGCGGCCTGGGCAAAGTTCTTCGCCGTGCTCGTCGTCGTCGTGATGACCGCGGTGAACATCGTCGGCTCGCACGTCGTCGCGAAGGTTCAGACCACGATCGTGTTCGTCGTGGTCGGGATCCTGGGGTTCTTCGCGATCGTGACGCTTGTCAACATGGATCCGTCGCTCCTCGCTCCGTCCGGCTATCCGGGGCTGAGCGAGATCGTCTCGAGCGTCGCCCTGACGTTCTTCGCGTTCCTCGGGTTCGGAATCGTGACGTTCACGGCTAAGGACCTGGCCGACCCCTCTCGTCAGCTGCCACGAGCGATGTACCTGGCTCTGGGGATCGCTACCGTCGTGTACGTGGCGATCGCCCTGGGCGTATTCGGGACCCTGACGGTCGAGAAGGTGATCTCGTCCGGACCGACGGCGATAGCGGTTGCGGCGCAACCGGTTCTGGGACGGGCGGGGTTCTGGCTCATGAGCGTGACTGCGCTGTTCGCGACGGCGGGGGCCACGAACGCCGGACTCTATCCGGCACCCGGACTCTGCGAGCATCTGGCATCGATCGGTCAGTTCCCGCCGCTCCTGGGCCGGAGGCTGGGCGGCCGAGTCTCCGTCGGCCTCCTGGTTGCCTCTGCGGTGATCGTTGGCATGGTGATCGGGTTCGACCTGTCGGCGA
>JBKPHM010000130.1:0-51483 GCA_046729855.1 Actinomycetota bacterium
GGGCCTCCGGAACGCCCTCGCTGCCGCGAAGACGGCGTTCACGGACAACGACGACTACTCGGCCGCTACGACCAGCGGCCTGACCGCGATCGAGCCGTCGCTGACGTTCCAGACGGCCGCCTCGACCGGGCCGACCCAGGTCTCCATCACCGACGGCGGCTACGACGACAACAGCACCGACGATGCGTGGGCGGCCGCTTCGATGTCCGACTCCGGAACGTGCTACTTCATCGACGACCACAGCACGGATCCCGGCGCCGGGACGTTCTACGGAAGCACCACGACGGCCGCGAACTGCACCGGAACCCAGGCGCAGGACGAGACCGGCACCAGCTGGTAAGCCGGACGCGGATCTGGCGGAACGAGGGCGGCCCACGGGCCGCCCTCTTCCACATATCTCCGTATGGCCGAACGTGCACGTCCGGCCTTCACCGAGACGGCGGACAGAGCGAAGGACCACGGAACGATGCGTATCCGAGACCGAGAGGGTGAGGCGGGATTCACGATCGTCGAACTGATGACCGTGATCCTCATCATCGCGCTCCTGATCGCGATCGCCCTGCCCACGTACCTGGGCGCGCGTCAACGGGCTGCCGACAGGGCGATCCAGACCGACATGCGGACCGGCCTGGCCGCCGCCCTCGCGTACTACTCCGAGACGGCGTCCTGGGATGGGTTCGACGCGACTCAGGCCGCTCGAGAGGAGCCCCGCCTCACGTGGGTGAACGGGGGCGCGCCCGCTCGCGGCGACGTGTCCATCCACGTCCACTCCGACCAGGACCTCCTGCTCGTCGGCCTGTCGAGCAGCCACACGTACTTTTGCCTCGCGCAGGTAGCGACGAGCCCCGCCACGGACACGGGTCAGGGGCAGACGTTTGCGCAGGTGGACACGGTCGCCGAGTGCAACAACGGGTGGTGAGGTCTTTCAAGCGGGGGCCGTGTCCTGCCGATGACGTAGGAAAGATGGGGTTGATGTCGCGCAGGCTCGATCGGCTGCTGCGCGCTCGTCTGCATCCCGACGAGCGCGGCTTCTCGCTGCTCGAGACCGTCATCGCGATCACGGTCATCTTCGCGTCGGTCACTGCGCTGACGTACGCCGTGTCCGCGGGGTTCGGCTACACCGCGCTGGCGCGGGAGCGTCAGGCGGCGACCGGGATCGCCAACCAACTGATCGAGCAGATCCGGGCGCTTGCGTGGGTGCGGCTGACGCAGGGCCTGTCCAGCTCGGACCTGTCGGACCCGAACATCCTGGTGTGCCCGACGGGGGAGGACGCGGTCTACCGATTCAAGTCGTGCACGCCACCGCCTGCGGGGACGGTCCAGGCGGTCGGGTCGAAGATCGTCCACACCCCGAACCTCCCGAACGAGTGCTCGACCGGGCCGGCATGTCCGCTCGTGCCTCACCAGGGGACCGTCTCCGGCTCGGGGTACCCGACAACGTTCTCGTGGTCCGCGTACCTGACGAACGAGGACCCGAAGAGGCAGCCGTACGTCGCCACGGTCCTGGTCAGCTGGACGAAGGGCCGCGTGAACGGCGTGGCGAAGTTCATCCAGACAGAGACGATGATCTACAACCCCCAGGGGTGCGGCGGCGTCAACGTCCACCCGTTCGCTGGGCCGTGTACGGCCTACCACGAGGGATCGACGACCGTGACGGCAGGTGCGATCACGATCCGCAGCAACCTGACGGCGCTCCAGGGCAACAGCTTCGACAGCGTCTCGCTGGTACCGCAGTCGGCGACGGCGAGCGCCGGCATGGAGCAGGCGAGCGTGATCAACGCGACGGCGACCCAGGGTGGGGTCGAGAAGCTCGTCAGCGGCGTCACGAGCAAGTTCGGCGAGGTCGCGATCTCGACCGCCGCCGACACGAACCCCACGACGACGGCCGGCGCCTACGCGGCGGTCCCATCACTTACGCCGACCAACGGCACGTGGTCGGTCGCGCCGGGGACGAACACGACCCTCACGGTGGCGAACGGGAGCGGGGCCACTGGGTCGGTCGTCGGGGCGACCGCGCCCACCTCGACCGGGACGAACCCGTGTCCGCTCGTCTCGGGGCTCGCGGTCGCGCAGCAGACGGACGCGCTGTCCTGTGCGGCGGCGACCTCGCGGCCTGGCGCCGCGATGATGTCGACGCTCAACCTCACGGCCCTGACGCCGAGCCTCGGCACGGCGAACATGGCACAGCTCGGCGTCCCGGCCGGATCCACGCCCGCAGCCTCGGCGTTCATCGACCGCAAGGCCTCGGCGCAGGACTCGCTGAGTGCCGTCGCGGCCCGCAGGTTCGGGACGATCGAGCTGCTCGGCACGCCGTCGGCCCTGACGTCGGGGCTGCCGAGCGGGTGGACGACCAGCACGTACCTGATCAGGGTCACGAGTTACGCCGACCAGGTGTCGTCCGAGGCCGGCGCGTCCACGCTGGCCCCGAACGCCGGCGTCACCGGCTCGCCGACCATCACGTACTGGAACGGCTCCGGCTTCTCGAGCGTCTCCGGCGCGACGTTGAACGCGGCCGGGTCGATCACCGTCGGGAACCTCACGGCCGGCCCCCAGCAGTTCGGCACCGGTGCGAGCAGACGGTGGGTGTGCGTGTACATGATCCCGGCGGGATCGTTCACTCGTGACGGCGCCAACACGCTCGCGCTCGGCACGCCGGTCGTCTCGTCGAAGGCGTCGATGGGCTCCCCGCTGAAGGGAAGCGTACGCTACGTCGTCGACGTTCTCGCGACCAACCCAGGCGCGACCTGTCCCGCGACGCCGAGCCTCGTCCCGGTCGTCGACCTCACGATGAACGTCGATCTCGGCACCGTGCAGGTCAAGACGACGTACAAGCCGGCGCCGACAGGGGGATGACGATGCTCGCCTGGCACCTGCGCCGTCTGCGGCAGGAGGAGCGGGGGATGACGCTCGCCGAGCTGATCGTCGCCATGTCGATCCTCTCGATCGTCTCGACCGTGTTCGTAGGCGTGCTCGTGTCCGTTCAGCGGGACGTCGTCCGCACCACCGAGTGGCAGCAGAACAACGACCAGGCCCGCGTCGCGCTCGAGACGATCGACCGACAGATCCGCTCTGGCGGCCTGCTGTACCCGCCCACGAACGATGGGTCGGAGCTGATCGTCTACACCCAGGCGAGCGCGCCGCACTTTGAGACGGCCTCGTGGAACGGGAGCCGGTGCGTCGAGTGGCGAGTGAACGGCATCGCGCTCGAGACCAGATGGTGGCGCTCCCAGTACTCGGGGGACTGGACCGGGGTCGTCGGCGCACCGAACACGACGGGGTGGCGCGAGGTCGCGACCGGTGTCGTGAACTACAGCGCGCCGAACAACGAGCAGCTCTTCGTGATCGACAGCGACCCGCTGAAGGGCGGGCGGACCGTCAACGTCGTCCTGCTCATGAACGTCGCGTACGGCGTCCGGCCCAACGAGACCGTGAAGATCCAGGCCGCCCTCACGGCGCGCAACACATCGGTGGGCCTCTCGACCGCGTGCGTATAGGAGGAGAGCCACGATGATCCGCATCCGCGAGGAACGCGGAGCCGCGATGGTGATCGCGCTCCTTGTCACGATGGTGGTGCTTGTATTGAGCGTCACGATCGTGCAGCTGTCGATCCACAGCAGCACGTCGAGTGCGTACGACCGCCGTCGCACGATCGCCGTCGACACCTCTGAGGCGGGCGTCGACGACTACTACCATTACCTCGCGGACTTCGTGACCGTTGGTTCGACCCTCACGACGATCGACTGCGCGCGCGACGGTGAGGTCACGACAGGTCCCAACGAGGGTACGTGGACGTCGACGTTGACGCTGTACTCCTATTCCGGTGGCGTCTATACGCCGATCTCGTGTCCGCCTCCGGCGAGCGTCATCCCGGACGCTGCCAAGGTCACCTCGATCGGGCGGTCTCCCACGAACGCTCTGCTGAGGACGATGGAGTCGTTCATGCGGATCTCGCCCATCTACGGTGGTTTCAACCAGGCGATGCTCACGACGTCGCCGACGACGATCGGCAACAAGATCACACTGAACGGTCTGACCGGCGACGACAGCGACGTGTGGGTGAGCTGCCCGTCATCCCCGTGCTCCCTGACCCTCAACAACAACCAGGTGATCTCCGGGAACCTCTACGTCCAGGGGTCCGTGACGATGTCCAACTCGGTGTACGTCTCGGGCGACGTGTGGGCGACGGGGAACGTCACGCTGTCGACGGGTGCGACGGTGCAGGGGAGCGTGAAGTCCTCGGCGGGCTCGATCTCGGTGACGAACCCGGCGTGGATCGCGGGCGATGCGGCCGCGGCCGGGACCGTTTCCGACGTGAGCCGGATCGGCGGCACCAAGTCGCCCGAGGCCGTCCTGGACCCGCCGCCGAGCCGGACTCTGCCACAGATCACCTTCAACGCCACCGAGCAAGCCGCGTGGCAGGCGAAGGGCTTCGAGATCAAGACCTACACCGACTGCACGAGCGCGAAGAACTTCATCCTGAGCATCCCGAGCGCGACGAACAACGTCTACGGCACCAAGGACTACGTGGTGTATGTGAACGTGGCCACGCCGTGCACGATCTCGTTCGGAAACAATACGACGGTCAACCTGCCGGGAAGCCTGGCGGTCATGACCAAGGGCGGCATCAGCATGAGCCAGAAGGTCGTGTGGCAGGCAACGAATGCCAACGGCTCGAAGCTGCTCGCCACCGGAGCTGATGCCCAGGTCTTCCTGATCAGCATCTACCGAAGCGGATTGGTCTGCAACCCGCCGACGCCAGGCCCGTACGACATCTCGACGTCCAACAACACCGACTTCCTGAACGTCTCCCAATCGCCGATCCTGTCCGTCTTCATGTACTCGCCCTGCGCGGTGAACCTCGCGAACCAGAACGCGTTCAACGGCCAGGTCATGGCCAAGACGGTGAACGTCCAGAACCAGATGACGCTGAACTTCCAGCCCGTCCTCGTCCCCGGTGTCGCGGACGTCACCGGGTTCACGCAGGACGTGCAGTACAAGCGCGAGATCGGGTAGGGCGGGGAGGGTCACGCCGACATGCTGTGGGTCCGGATCGCGATCGCGCTGCCGCTCGGGCTCGCCTTCGGCAGCTTCCTGACGGTGGCGATCCACCGCGTGCCGGCGGGCGGATCCGTCGTTCGTCCCCGCTCCCGCTGCCCCGGGTGCGGCACCCCGATCACGGGGCGGGACAACGTCCCGGTTTTCTCGTGGCTCCTGCTTCGCGGCCGGTGCCGGTCGTGCGGAGCCCGGATCTCGCCGGTCTACCCGCTGACCGAGCTCGCGACGGCAGCGCTGTTCGTGGCCGCAGCCCTGTGGTTCGAGCGGGTCTGGGTGGCGGCGATGATGGCGCCGTTCCTGGGCCTGCTGGCGGCCCTCGCGGTGATCGACATCCGGCACAAGATCATCCCGAACCGCCTGATCTACCCGGCGCTCGTCGCGTTCCCAGTCGTCATCCTGGCGGCCGCCCTCGCCGGTGGGGGCGTCGACGTCCTCGACGCCGTGATCGGCTTCCTCGCCTACGGCGGCGCGATCCTGCTTGTCGCGATCGTCTCGCCACGGGGGATGGGGATGGGCGACGTCAAGCTCGCGGCGCTGATCGGGCTCGTCCTCGGCGCCATCGACCTTCCGTCGGTGTGGGTCGCGGCCGGCTCTGGCTTCCTGCTCGGCGGCATCGCAGCGATCGGCGCCCTCGTGGCCGGGAAGGGGAGGAAGAGCGCGCTCCCGTTCGGGCCATTCCTGGCCGCCGGCGCGGCGATCGCGGCGTTCCTCGGGCCCGAGATCGCCGACGCCTACCTCCGCACCGCCTTTTAAGCCCGCTGGAGATCCTTGCGGCGCAATGCTTCCCTTCTTACGCACGTTCAACCTGTGATTCTTGAAAAAAAGAGCTAATTACATCTACGTAATTTAGCCTTCCGTGCCGAATGTAGGCACGAGGGAGTATTGACACGATATGAGGCTAGAGTTACCGTCGCAGCCCTTTCATATAGATGTGTCATATGAGCATCTTGTGCAGGGTGTTGCAGATGTTGAAGATGCGGCAGATGCGGCAGATGCGGCGGATGAGAAAGGTGTAGTGGATGGGTAAGCGAAGGCCGCTCGTGGGCGACCGGCTCCTGACCGTCGGCGAGGTCGCGGCGACGATGCGCGTCTCGAACATGACGGTGTACCGCCTGATCAAGAGCGGCCAGCTCGCCGCCATCCGGGTCGGGAAGAACTACCGGATCCGCGAGTCGGAGATCGACCGGTACCTGGCCGAACGTTCCGTGCAGAGCGAGGGCGACTGAGGATGGCCCTGTCCGGCGCGCGCGGGTTCGGCTCAGACCACCTCATGACCGTTGCGGAGGTCGCGGCGAGGATGCGCGTCTCGAACATGACGGTGTACCGCCTGATCAAGGCCGGAGACCTGCCGGCGCTCCGCGTCGGCAAGAACTACCGGGTCCGCGAGTCCGACGTCGAGAAGTACCTCTCCGCGCGGTCGGTGTAGGCGGAGGCGAGACAGGTGGCGAAGACGAGGATCGGCGTAGATATCGGATCGACGGCGGTCCGCGCGGCGGAGGTCGTGCCCGGCGATCAGGCCGTGCTCGTGCGCGCCGCCCAGGTGCCGCTGCCGCCCGGCGCCGTTGAGAACGGCGAGGTCCGACGGCCCGAGGTCGTCGGCGACGCGCTCCGCGAGCTGTGGGGCCGCGGCCGGTTCAAGGCGAGGCAAGTGCTGCTCGGCGTGGGCAATCAGCGGGTCGTCGTCCGCGAGATCGCCCTGCCCTGGCTTCCGGACAAGGAGCTGCGCGGCTCCCTCTCGTTCCAGGTCCAGGAGTTCATCCCGATGTCGGTCGACGAGGCCGTGCTCGACTACGATCCGATCGGCGAGATCCAGCAGGAGGGACGCCGGTTGCTGCGGATCCTGCTCGTCGCCGCCCAGCGCGGGATGATCGGGTCGCTCGTCGGCGCCGCCCAGGTGGCCAGGCTGGACCCCGTCGGCATCGACCTCACGCCGTTCGCCCTCGTGCGCGCCGTCGGCGCGTCGGACGGTCTCGATCTCGACATCGAGGGCGACGAAGCCGTCGTCGACGTGGGCGCGCACGTGACGAACATCTGCGTGCACGACCGCGGGCTGACGCGGTTCGTCCGCATCCTGCCCTCGGGTGGCCGCGACATCACGCTCGCGATCGCCCGCGGCCTCGGCATCGAGGACGAGACTGCGGAACGGCTCAAGCGCGGCGAGATGGTCGAGGGCGACCCAGAGCCCGGGGACGCGCAACGTGTCGCGATCCAGCGCGCCGCCAGCTTCGTCGACGAGATCCGATCGTCACTCGAGTTCTACACGGCCCAGGTCCCGGGCGCGCGGATCGGACGGGTCGTGGTCACGGGTGGCGGCTCGAAGCTGGGCGGGTTCCTCGAGCTGCTGCGGGACCGAATCCCGGTCACGGTCGAGCGTGGGCACGTCTTCGACCGTGTCCGCTCGCGGCTGAACGCCTCGGAGGAGGAGCAGGAGGATGCGGAACCGCTCCTCGCCGTGGCGATCGGGCTCGCGATGGGGAGGAAGGGATGACGCAGGTCAACCTCCTTCCCCCCGAGCTCCGCCAGCGTCAGGCCACGCAACGAACGACATTGCTCGTGGCACTCCTCGGCGCTGCGGCGGTGGCGCTGGCGGTGTTCTTCGCGTTCCTCCAACAGGCCGCTCTCCAGCAGGCCGAGGACGACCTGGCCGCGCAGCAGGACGCCAACGCTCGCGTGAGCGCCGAGATCGCGGAGCTGCAGAGGTACGGCGACCTCCAGAACGAGCTCGCAACGAAGGAGCAGCTGATCGGCGAGGTCTACCGCAACGAGGTGTCCTGGTCCGGCATCCTGCTCGACGTCTCGAGGGTCATCCCGAGCGAGGCGTACCTGACCAACTTCACGGGATCGATCGGTTCGAGCGAGACGACCGGTGAAGCGACGGCCGCCGGGATCGTCGGGACGCTCAGCTTCACCGGCAACGTCAAGGGCGCCGACACGCTTGCCGCCTGGCTGACCAGGCTCGAGCAGGTCGACGGCTGGGTCAACGCGTGGGCCAACTCCGCCAGCGAGTCGGGCCCGTTCACCCGCATCTACCAGTTCCAGAGCGGCGTCGACCTGAGCGCCGACGTCCTCACCCGGCGGGGTCGCGGGGAGGTCGAGGCGTGAGCCGACGGGCGCCGATCATCGCGGGCGTGGTGAGCGCCGTGGCCGTTGCCGCCGTCGTCGTACTCGGGGTCCTGCCGACGATGTCCGCCGTCAGCGCGAAGGAGGAGGAGGTCGTCCAGGCGCAGGCGCAGGAGGAGCAGCTGCTCGTGCAACTCCGAGCGCTCGAGGACGCCCAGGCGCAGGCGGAGGAGACGCGGCAGCAGATCACCGAGGTCGAGAACAAGGTGCCGCCGGTCGCCGACCTGCCCGGCCTGATCCGGCTGCTCCGCGACGCCGCCGATCGCGCCGCCGTGGACCTGTTCCAGTTCTCGCCGAACGCGCCGGTGTTGGACCCGTCCGGGCAGTTCTCGACGATCAGCACCGCGGTCAACGTGACGGGGAGCTACTTCGCCGTCGAGACGTTCCTGTTCCGGCTCGAGACCCTGACGCGGGCGGCGAAGGTCACCAACATCACGCTTGCCCCCCAGGGTTCGGGCGAGGGTGCCACCACGTCGAACACGCTGTCGATGCAGCTCACGGTCGAGTTCTACACGTCCGACCTGTCCGCCGGCCCGGGCTCCGAGCCCGGCCCGACCGGGTGACCGAGGAGGGTTGGGATGGCGATGACCGCCCGCGACAAGCGCGCGCTGTCGTTCCTCGGCGCCGTCGTCGGTGTGGCCAGCGTCTTCTTCCTCGTGACCTCGGTGCTCGGCGGTGGGGGAGGCGACGAGGTCGCCGCTCCACCGCCGATCTCGACGACCAGCCCGCAGCCCATCCCGTCACCCACCCCCAGCCGGACGCCCCGCGAGACCCTGCCGCCCGTGCACCTGCTCGGCGACCGAGACCCGTTCTCGATCCCGCCGTTCCAGAGCCCGGGCGGCGGGGTCGGCCCCACGCAGAGCCCGACGAGCTCGGGGACGGGCACGACTCAGGGCCCTACCCAGAACCCGCCGCCGCCGACCGCTCCGGGCAGCGGGGCGAGCACCACGATCGACGGACACACCGTCGTCCTCTTGGACGTGTTCGACCACGGCACGAAGGCGCAGATCGAGGTCGACGGCACCGTCTACACCGTCGATGAGGGGTCGCGCTTCGCCCAGAACTTCCGGCTCACGTCGATCTCGGGCAGCTGCGCGACCGTGGTCTACGGGGACGAGTCCTTCACGCTCTGCGTGAACGCACAGAAGTAGGCTCCGGCGGTCCGCGCCACGGGGGGAGCGGTCGCCGGCTCGGAGGGCGGTCCCGGCATCGGGACCGCCCTCCCCCACGACCTCCGACGGCGTCGGCGCGTCTGGGGGGCGCGGAAGGGGCCCCTATGATGGGGCCATGCTTCGGCAGCTCACGGCCGGTGAGTCGCACGGCCGGGGTCTCGTGGCGATCCTCGAGGGACTCCCGGCCGGCGTGCCGGTTTCGCGGAAGGAGCTCGCCGGCGAGCTCGCTCGCCGTCGTCACGGGCACGGTCGGAGCGGACGGCAGAAGCTCGAGGCGGACCGGTTCGAGATCGTGTCCGGCGTACGACACGGCCGCACCCTCGGCAGCCCGATCGCGGTAGCGATCGAGAACGCCGAGTGGGAGGAGAAGTACTCGCGCGTGATGGCTGTCGAGGGCGAGCCGGACCCTCGGGAGCGGCTGACGAAGCCGCGCCCCGGCCACGCTGACCTGGCGGGCGTGCAGAAATACGGCTTCGACGACGTGCGGAACGTGCTGGAACGCGCGAGCGCGCGCGAGACCGCCGCCCGCGTCGCCGCCGGCTTCTTTGCGAAGGCGTTCCTGGCGGAGCTCGGGATCCACGTCGTGTCGCACGTCGTCCGGATCGGTCGCGTCGCCTCCCGCGGTCGTCGCGTCCCCACGCCGGCGGACCTCGACGCCGTGGACGCCTCGCCAGTCCGGTGCCTGGATCCCGAGGCCTCGCGGCGGATGGTGGAGGAGATCGACGAACTGCGCAAGGCCCGTGACACGGTCGGCGGCGTGTTCGAGGTCCTGGCCTACGGCTGCCCGCCGGGGCTCGGGTCCTATGTTCAGGCGGACCGCAAGCTGGACGCGCGCCTCGCGCTCGGGTTGATGAGCATCCAGTCGGTCAAGGGCGTCGAGGTCGGCGACGGGTTCGCCACGGCCGCGCGGTCGGGGTCGAAGGCGCACGACGAGATCGTCGTGCGGGCGGGGAGGCTCGACCGCAAGACCTCGCGGGCCGGCGGCATCGAGGGTGGCATGACGACGGGGCAACCGATCCGCGTGCGCGCCGCAATGAAGCCGTTCTCGACGGTCCCGCAGCCGCTCGCCACGGTCGACCTCGCGACGGGACGAGCCGACACCGCGATCAAGCAGCGGACCGACGCGTGCGCCGTTCCGGCCGGCGGCGTCGTCGGCGAGGCCGCGGTCGCGTTCGTGCTCGCCGATGCGGTGCTCGAGAAGTTCGGGGGCGATTCCCTCGGCGAGACCGAGCGGAACCTCCGCGCGTACGTCGACTCCCTCGGAGGCCTCGAGTGATCGTCTACCTGGTCGGGATGCCGGGCTCGGGCAAGTCGACGGTGGGACCCGTGCTGGCCGACCGGCTCGGCGTGCCGTTCGTCGAGCTGGACGCCCGGATCGAGGACACCACCGGCAAGAGCGTCCCGCGGATCTTCGCGGACGAGGGCGAGGCACGCTTCCGCGAGCTCGAGGCCGCCGCGCTGATACAAGCCGCCACGGCTGATCCCTCCGTCGTGTCGTGCGGCGGCGGGGTGGTCCTCGAGCCGGCGAACCGCGTGACGCTCCGCGCGACGGGGTTCGTGGTCTTCCTGTCGGTCCCCGTCGATGTCCTCCGCGCGCGCGTGATCCCGGCCGCCGACCGACCCTTGATCCACGAGCAGCGGGATCTCGACCGCCTGTTCGCCGAGCGAGAGCCCCTCTACCGGGAGTTCGCCGCGCACGTCGTCGACGCGTCCGGCGACCCGCAGGATGTCGCCGCCGCGATCGAGAAGGAGCTGTACCAGTGGTCGGCGTAACCGTCGACGTCTCCGGCCACACCTACGACGTCGTGATCGGCTTCGGGCTGCTGGGACATGCTGGTCGCCACATCCCGACGCCGGCGGCGACCGAGAAGGCGTTCGTCGTCGCCGATCATGACGTCGCCGGGCGGTACCTCGCGCCGCTGGCCGCGTCGCTCGCCGACGCCGGCTGGCAGCCGATCCACCTCGGCGTGCCGGCGGGCGAGGAGGCCAAGTCGCTGGCGACGCTGAATGCGCTGTACCGGCTGCTGGCGGCAAAGGAGGCCCACCGCGACGACCTGGTCGTTGCGCTCGGCGGCGGCTCGACGGGGGACCTCGCCGGGTTCCTCGCTGCCACGTACATGCGCGGCGTCCCCTTCGCGCACGTGCCCACGACGCTGACGGCACAGGTCGACGCCGCGATCGGTGGGAAGGCGGCGGTGAACCTACCCGAGGGCAAGAACCTCGTCGGCGCGTTCCATCACCCGGTCGTCGTGCTCGCCGACGTCGGCACGCTCGCCACGCTTGGGGACCGCGACTTCCGCAGCGGGCTGGCGGAGGTCGCGAAGTACGCGCTGACGCTCGACACCGATCTTCTGGACCTGCTCGAACGCGACCCCGCGCCGCTGCTGGCGCGCGAGCCGGAGGTCCTGCAGCATGTCGTCGAACGGAGCGTGCGCGCCAAGGCGTCCGTCGTCGCGCGGGACGAGCGCGACGCCCGCGAGCGGCTCGTCCTGAACTACGGGCACACGCTCGGCCACGCACTCGAGCGGATGGAGGCGTTCGGCGGGCGGTCCCACGGCGAGGCGATCGCCGTGGGGATGGTCTTCGCGGCGCGGCTGGCCGAGGCCCTCGAGATCGCGCCCGCCGGGACCGCGGCGCGGCACGTGCGGCTCCTGAAGTCGCTTGGACTCGAGACGGACGGCGTGTTGCCGGCAAGCGACGCGATCGTCGCGGCGATGCGGATGGACAAGAAGTACCGGACGGGGCTGCGGTTTGTGCTGCTCGAGGACGTCGGGCGCCCTCGAGTGGTCGGCTCGGTCCCGGACGAGGTGGTCGTCTCGACGCTGAAGGAGCTGGGGGCCGAGGGATGAAGGCCATGTTCCTATTCGGGCCGAACCTCGGCGCCCTCGGATCGCGTGACCCGGCGACCTACGGTTCCGAGACGCTCGGGGACATCATGGCTGAGGTCGAGAAGCACGGTGCCGAGCTTGGCCACGACGTGGTCTGGCGGCAGTCCGACCACGAGGGCGACCTGATCGGGTGGCTCCTGGGCGCGCGCGGGGAGGGCGCCGGAGCGGTCGTGATCAACCCGGGCGCGCTCACGCACTACTCGTACGCGCTCCACGACGCGATCGAGGCGTCCGGCGTACCGGTGCTCGAAGTCCACATGTCGAACATCTACGCGCGTGAGGGATTCCGGCGACGCTCGGTGATCGCGCCGGTGTGCCGCGCCACGATCGCCGGCCTGGGGGCGGGCGGGTACCACCTGGCGCTCGAGGCGCTCGCGTGGATCACGCCCTGAGACGGGGCCGGCTGGCCGAACGCCTCGGCGATGTCGGGGTCGACGCGTTGTTCGTCACCCGTTCCTCGAACGTCAGGTACCTCACCGGTTTCACCGGGTCGAACGGACAGGTGGTCGTGGGGCGGACCGCCTCGATCTTCCTCACGGACGGGCGCTACGAGGAGCAGTCACGCACCGAGGTGCCCGACGTCGACCGACGGATCTATCGCGGCGCGCTGGCCGAGCACGTCGCGGCGGCCGCCGCCGACCAAGGCGTCGCGCGGCTCGGGTTCGAACCCGACGATCTCACCTACGGCGCATGGGATCGCCTCCGCGGGCGCGCGCCGGACCTGGAGCTGGTCGCGGTGCCGGCCGCGGTCGAAGAGTTCCGGATGGTGAAGGACACCGAGGAGCTGGAGCGGATCGGCCGGGCGCAGGCCTTCGCGGAGGAGGCGTTCGAGCGGGTCGTGCTGTCCGCGCTGCGCGAGGGCATCACCGAACGCGAGGTGGCGTTCGAGCTGGAGGTCGCGATGCACCGCGCTGGCGCCGACGGCCCGGGCTTCGACACGATCGTGGCCTTCGGCGAGCACGCCGCCGAGCCGCACCATGACCCGACCGACCGTGCACTGCGCCGCGGCGACCTCGTGAAGGTCGACCTGGGCGCCCGCGTCGACGGGTACCACTCCGACATGACGCGGACCGTCGCGTTCGGCCCGCCGCACGCGCGGCTGCGGGAGGTGTTCGACGTCGTCGCGGCGGCGCAGCGCGCGGGCGTCGAGGCGGTCCAGGCCGGTGCGAAGACGGCCGACGTGGACCGCGCGGCCCGCGCCGTGATCGAGGGCGCGGGGTACGGCGAGCGATTCCCGCACGGGCTGGGCCACGGAGTCGGGCTCGACATCCACGAGGCGCCGATGTTGCGCTGGGACGCGGACGGGGTGCTGCCGGCCGGCGCCGTCGTTACGGTGGAGCCCGGCGTGTACATTCCGGGCGTCGGCGGCGTCCGGATCGAGGACATGGTGGAGGTCACGGCGGACGGCGGCCGCGTCATCCCGACGACGCCCAGGGAGCTGATCGTGCTGTGAGCGTGTCGACCAACGACCTCAAGAACGGCATGACGCTCGATCTCGACGGGACGCTGTTCCAGGTGGTCGAGTTCCAACATGTGAAGCCCGGAAAGGGCGGGGCGTTCGTCCGGACCAAGCTCCGCAACGTGAGGACCGGCGCGGTGCTCGAGCGGACGTTCAACGCGGGCGTGAAGGTCGGCCTCGCGATCGTCGAGCGCAAGGCGATGCAGTACCTGTACCGGGACGGCGACAACCTGGTGTTCATGGACATGGAGACCTACGACCAAGTCCAGGTGCCCGCCGAGATCGCCGGCGACACGGCGAGCTACCTTACCGAGGGCTCGACCGCGCAGGTCGCTATGCACCAGGGCGTGCCGATCGCCGTGGAGCTTCCCGCGTCGGTGGTGCTCACGATCACGGAGACGTTGGGCGCCGTCCGCGGCGACACGCGGACCAACGTGCTGAAGCCGGCGACCACCGAGACCGGTTACGTCGTCCAGGTCCCGCTGTTCGTCGAGACCGGGGAGAAGGTCAAGGTCGACACGCGCTCGGGCACGTACATCGAGCGGGTGAAGTAGGCGGCCGTGGCCTCCCGTCACGAGGCCCGCCGCCAGGCGATTGACGTGTTATTCCAGGCCGACCTCACGGGTGCCGACGCGCGCCGGATCCTGGCCGAGTGGCACGCGGCCGGCCGCGGCGTCGACCCGTTCGCGGAGGAGCTCGTGGAGGGCGTCACGTCGGCGCGCGAGGAGGTCGACGCGCTGCTGTCCGCGCATTCGGAGCACTGGCTGCTCGACCGCATGGCCGGCGTCGACCGGACGATCCTGCGCGTCGCGACCTACGAGCTGCTCCACCGCCCCGACGTGCCGCCCGCCGCCGCGATCGACGAGGCCGTCCGGGCTGCGAAGGAGCTCTCGACGGAGGATTCGGGCGCGTTCGTCAACGGCATCCTTGGTCACATCGCCCGGGAAGCGGGAGGCGCGGCCGTCGAGCCCACGTAGCCTGAGCGACCGCCTTCCGCGAACTCCCTGCTATTCGGCGCGCTTCTCGGCGGGCTCGTCCGCGGGTGGCTGCGCGGCGTCCTCGTCGGCCTCGTCGGCGCCTTCCTTCATGCCGCGCTTGAACTCGGTGGCGGACCGACCGACGGAGCGGGCGAGCTCGGGGAGCTTCTTCGCCCCGAAGAGCAGCACGAAGACGGCGGCCACCACGAGGAGCTCCGGTCCCGGGCTGTAGGCGAGCATCGCGTTCTCCTCGGTTCGGCTCGAGGTCAGTGTAGCCGGTCGCTCACGATGCGCTCCAGCCAGACGGCGGCGGCGGGGGCGGCGGCGAGGTCGCCGGGGGGCGAGACGGCGCCGACCTGGACGGCCGCCCGATCACGAGGTAGAGGATCGAGCCGATGATCTGCCCGAAGACGATCACGATGACCCAGATCAGCTTGTTGCCGGCCCTGAACATCGAGTCGTCGGGCACTTGGATGGCATCGACCAACGTCCAGATCCACACGACGAGGCCGGCGATGCCGAGCGCGAGGAACGGGAGGATGAGCAACTCGGGACCGATGTTGAACATTGGAAGCCTCCGCTTTGGTTGAACCCGTCGCCCGTCGTGCGTATCCTACGTCGGAACTTCCCCACCTTTAATCCGGTCCGGTGAGGCCGGGAAGGAGGCGAACAGATGGTCCGACCCATGTGCGCCCGGCCGCAGCTGCGGCGGGGCGCTTCTTCGTGACGGCGCCCGGTCGGCTGCTGGACGAGGCCGAGATCCGCCGGTCCGTCACCCGGATCGCGCACGAGATCATCGAACGGAACAAGGGCGCCGAGTCGCTGATGCTGGTCGGCATAGCGGCTCGCGGCGACGATCTCGCGCGCAGGCTCGCCGCCGAGATCGAGCGGATCGAGGGCACCCGGCCACCGGTCGGCGTGCTCGACATCACCTTCTACCGCGACGACATCGGCCTGCGGGCGGAGGCGCCTGAGGTCCACGAGACGCGGATCGAGGGCGACATCACGGGCAGGACGGTCGTCCTGGTGGATGACGTCCTGTTTACCGGCCGGACGATCCGGGCCGCGATGGACGCGCTTGTCGACTTCGGACGGCCGACCGCGATCCAGCTCGCGGTCCTGGTGGACCGCGGTCACCGCGAGCTGCCGATCCGAGCCGACTTCGTCGGCAAGAACCTCCCGACGCGCAGGGACGAGGAGGTTCGCGTCGCCCTCCGCGAGCTGGACGGGCAGGACGCGGTGTTCGTGGAACCGGCGGGCGCTCGCGCGCCCGAGACGACGGGGGACCGGTCATGAAGAAGCACCTGCTGTCGATCGACGACGTCTCGGCGGACGACATCGTCCGGATCCACGACACGGCGGAGTCGCTTCGCGAGGTCGGAACGCGTGTGATCAAGAAGGTCCCCGCCCTTCGCGGGCGCACGGTCGTGAACCTGTTCTACGAGAACTCGACGCGGACCCGGATCTCGTTCGAGCTTGCGGCCAAGCGACTGTCGGCCGACGTGATCAACTTCACGACGAGCGGCACGTCGGTCGCCAAGGGCGAGAGCCTGAAGGACACGGCGCTGACGCTCCAGGCGATGGGCGCCGACGCGATCGTGATCCGGCACTCCTCGAGCGGCGCGCCCTACACGCTCACGAAGTGGGTGCACGGCAGCGTTCTGAACGCGGGCGACGGCACGCACGAGCACCCGACGCAGGCGCTCCTCGACCTGTACACGATCCGCGAGAAGCTCGGCAGGTTCGAGGGGTTGCGCGTCGGGGTCATCGGCGACGTCCTGCACTCGCGCGTCGCGCGATCGCTGACGTTCGGGCTGGTCAAGGTCGGCGCCGAGGTCACGCTCGTCGGGCCGCCGACGCTCATCCCGCCCGAGGCCCCGGGGTGGGGCGTGGGCGTCTCGTTCGACGTCGACGAGGTGCTGCCCAAGCTGGACGTCTGCTACATGCTCCGCGTCCAGCGCGAGCGGCAGCGGCAGCAGTACTTCCCGAGCGTTCGCGAGTACTCGCGGCTGTTCGGGCTGACGCGCGAGCGCGTGGCGATGCTGCCGGAGGGGTGCGTGATCATGCACCCCGGACCGATGAACCGCGGCATCGAGATCGACTCGGACGTCGCCGACCTGCCACAGGCGCTGATGGAAGAGCAGGTGACGAACGGGATCGCGATCCGGATGGCGCTGCTGTACCTGTTGCTCGGCTCCTCCGGCGAGGGGGTTGTCGCCGATGCCTGAGCGGATCGTGATCACGGGCGCGCGGGTCGTCGACCCGGCGGGCGGCAGGGACGAGCGCGCCGACGTGCTTATCGAGGACGGCCAGATCGCGGTCGTCGGGTCGGTCACCGCGCGGACGAATGGCGCCACGGTCGTCGACGCGGATGGGCTGATCCTCGCGCCCGGCCTGGTCGATATCCACACGCACCTGAGGGAGCCGGGGCGCGAGGACGCGGAGACGATCGAGACGGGCTCGCGTGCGGCCGCGGTAGGCGGGTTCACGGCGGTCGCCGCGATGGCGAACACGGACCCGGTCGCGGACACCTCTGCCGTGATCACCGAGGTCCGGGCGCAGGCGGCGCGAGCCGGCCTCTGCGATGTCTTTCCGGTCGGAGCGATCACGCGCGGGCTTGCGGGACAGGAGATGGCGGCCATCGGCGAGATGGCGGAGATCGGCGTGCGGCTGTTCAGCGACGACGGCCACACCGTCCCCGCGGCGCGCACCCTCCGCAACGCCCTTCAGTATGCGAAGGCGTTCGACGCGGTGATCGCGGAGCACTGCGAGGAGCCGTCGCTCGTCGAGGGGGCGCAGATGCACGAGGGATACGCCTCCTACACGCTTGGGCTCGCCGCGTCGCCCGCCGAGGCAGAGGAGATCGTCGTCTTTCGCGACCTGTCGCTCGCGCGGCTGACGGGCGGCCGGCTCCACCTCTGCCATCTGTCGGCGGCCGGGTCGGTCGAACTTATGCGGCGGGCCAAGGCGGCTGGTCTCCGCGTCACGGCCGAGGTGACGCCGCATCACCTGGTGTTCACCGACGACGACCTGTCGTCGTACGACACGAATCTCAAGATGAACCCGCCGCTCCGCACCTCGGAGGACCGCGCGGCGCTGCGCACCGCGCTCGCCGATGGGACGATCGACGTCGTCGCGACGGACCACGCCCCGCATGCGGTGGAGGACAAAGACGCGGAGTTCGACCAGGCACCGCCGGGGACGATCGGCCTCGAGACCGCGCTCGCGGCGGTGCTCACGCATCTGGTCGAGCCGGGCACGCTGCCGCTCGACCGAGCGATCGAGACGATGTCCACCGCGCCGGCGCGGCTGCTGGGCGCTTCCGACCACGGCGGCCCGATCGAGCCGGGCCGTCCGGCTAACCTCGTGGTCTTCGACCCCACGGCCGAATGGGTGGTCGAGCCGCCGTTCGCCTCGAGGAGCCGCAACTCGGCGTTCCTCGGGTCGTCGCTCCGGGGGCGCGTCGTCCACACGTTGTTCCGCGGCGAGCTGGTGATGGCCGACGGGAAGCCGCAGCGGTGAGCGCACGTCCCGCGCTGCTCGCGCTCGAGGACGGGTCCGCCTTCCTCGGCGAGGCGCTCGGGGCGCCCGGCGAGACGTTCGGCGAGGCCGTGTTCAACACGGGCATGAGCGGCTACCAGGAGGTCCTGACGGACCCGTCGTACGCCGGCCAGGTCGTCGTGATGACGGCGCCGCACCAGGGAAATTACGGCACGAACGACGACGACCCGGAGTCGGCTCGGGTCCGGGTGGCGGGGCTCGTGGTCCGCGAGGCGGCGCGCCGTCCCTCGAGCTGGCGGGCTCGCCGGTCGATACACGAGGACCTCGAGGCCGCGGGCGTCGTGGGCATCGAGGGAATCGACACGCGCGCGGTCACGCTGCGGCTGCGCGAGCACGGCGCGATGCGGTGCGCGGTGTCGACCGAGGACCTCGACGTGCGATCGCTCGTCGAGCGCGCCCGCGGCGCACCCGGGATGGCCGGCGCGGACCTCGCGACGGGTGTGACGACGGCCGAACCGTACGAGGCCGACGCCGTCGTCGGTCCACCGCGCGCCGACGTCGGGCGGGTCCTTCGGGTCGCCGCGTTCGACTTCGGGCTGAAGACGAACATCCTGCGCTGGCTCGGGTCCGCCGGCTGCGCCACGACCGTGTACCCGGCAACCACACCGGCGAGCGAGATCCTGGCGGCCGGGTACGACGGCGCCTTTCTCTCGAACGGACCCGGCGATCCGGCGGCGACGAGGTACGGGATCGCGGTCGCCCGCGAGCTGCTCGGCGCCGTACCGGTGCTCGGGATCTGCCTCGGGCACCAGCTCCTCGGGCTCGCGATGGGCGGCCGGACGTTCAAGATGAAGTTCGGACATCGTGGCGCGAACCAGCCGGTGCAGGACGTTCGGACGGGGCGCGTGGAGATCTCTAGCCACAACCACGGGTTCGCGGTCGATCCGGTGTCGTGGGACGTGGAGGCGAACGCGGAAACGCCGCCGGTCGCGCGGACGTCGTTCGGCCGAGCCGCGTTGACGCACTGGAACCTGAACGATGGCACGCTCGAAGGGATGCGCTGCCTCGACGTGCCGGCGTTCTCCGTGCAATACCACCCGGAGGCCGCGCCGGGCCCGCACGACTCGGGGCACCTGTTCGCCGAGTTCCGGCAGCTGATGGAGGCCTGATGCCGAGGCGGACGGACATCCAGCGGATCCTGGTGATCGGCTCGGGCCCGATCGTGATCGGCCAGGCGTGCGAGTTCGACTACTCCGGCACGCAGGCGTGCAAGGCCCTTCGCGGCGAGGGGTACGAGGTCTGCCTGGTCAACTCCAACCCGGCGACGATCATGACGGATCCCGAGTTCGCGGACCGCACCTACCTCGAGCCGCTGACGCCGGCCTCCGTCCGCTCGGTGATCGAACGCGAACGCCCGGATGCGATGCTCCCGACGCTCGGGGGGCAGACCGCTTTGAACGTTGCGGTCGCGCTGGCGGAGTCCCGCGAGCTCGACCGGCTGGGGGTACGGCTGATCGGGGCCGGGCTTGAGGCGATCCGCCGCGCCGAGGACCGGAGCGGCTTCAAGCGCGCGATGCAGGACGCCGGGCTCCCCATCCCGCGCGCCGACACCGCCACGACGGTCGACGGGGCGCTGGACGTCGCCGAGGACATCGGGTACCCGGTGATCGTCCGCCCGTCGTTCATGCTCGGCGGCGGCGGGAGCGGCTTCGCGTCCGACCCGCGGTCGCTCGAGGCCCTGGCCGCTCGCTCGCTCGCGGCGAGCCCCGCGACCGAGATCCTGGTCGAGGAGTCGGTCGAGGGATGGAAGGAGTTCGAGCTCGAGGTGATGCGCGACGGCGCGGACAACGCCGTCGTGATCTGCTCGATCGAGAACGTCGACCCGATGGGCGTCCACACTGGCGACTCGATCACGGTCGCGCCGCAGCAGACCCTGTCGGATCGCGAGTATCAGCGGATGCGCGACGCTGCCCTCACGTGCATCCGCGCGATCGGCGTTGAGACGGGCGGCTCGAACATCCAGTTCGCTGTCGACCCGCGCGACGGTCGTCAGGTCCTGATCGAGATGAACCCGCGCGTGTCCCGTTCGTCGGCGCTGGCGTCCAAGGCGACAGGCTTTCCGATCGCGAAGATCGCGGCGCTGCTCGCGGTCGGGTACCGGCTCGACGAGATCACTAACGACATCACCGGCGAGACGCCGGCCGCGTTCGAGCCGACGCTCGACTACGTCGTCGTCAAGGTCCCGCGGTTCGCGTTCGAGAAGTTCCCCGAGGCCGACGCGACGCTGTCGACGACGATGAAGTCCGTGGGCGAGGTCATGGCCGTGGGCCGGACCTTCAAGGAAGCGCTCGGGAAGGCGTGGCGCTCGCTCGAGCGTCCCGGGTTCGACCTTGGCGGGGACGCGGGCTGGGGGGACGCGGGTCGCCCGGGCGTCCTACGCGAACTCGGGCACGGGTCGGAAGGGCGGCTGCAGCTCGTTGAGCGGGCCCTGCGGTCCGGCTCCACCGTGGATGAGGTTGCCGCGGCCTCGGGGATCGATCCGTGGTTCGTCGACCAGATGGCGCAGGTGGGTGAGGCGGCGGAAGCGCTCGGGGGGCGGCGACTGAATGAGCTGTCGGCGGCGGAGCTTCGGCGTGCGAAGCGCGTCGGGTTGTCCGATGCGCGCGTGGCCCTGCTGACGGCGGCGAGCGAGGGGGAGGTGAGGGAAAGGCGGACCGAGCTCGGCGTCGAGCCCGTGTTCAAGACCGTCGACACGTGCGCCGGCGAGTTCGCGGCGCGCACCCCGTACCACTACTCGACGTACGAGGACGAGAGCGAGGTGCGGGTGGCCGAACGCCCTCGCGTGATCATCCTCGGCGCCGGTCCGAACCGGATCGGGCAGGGGATCGAGTTCGACTACGCGTGCGTCCACGCCTCGTACGCGCTCCGCGAGGCCGGGTACGAGGCCGTGATGCTCAACAGCAACCCGGAGACGGTGTCGACGGACTACGACACGAGCAGCCGCCTCTACTTCGAGCCGATGTCGGCGGAGGACGTCCTCGCGGTGTGCCGGGCCGAGCGGCCGGCGGGCGTGATCGTGCAGCTCGGCGGTCAGACGCCGCTGAAGCTCGCCCGTACGCTGGAGGCCGAGGGGTTCGCGGTGCTCGGGACGGGCCCGGATGCGATCGATCTCGCGGAGGACCGGGGGAAATTCGCGGCGCTCTGTGCGGAGCTCGGTATCGCGGCGCCGCCGCACGGCGAGGCGCGGGACGTCGGCGAGGCACGCGAGGTGGCGGCGCCGATCGGCTACCCGGTTCTCGTGCGGCCGAGCTACGTCCTGGGCGGCCGCGCGATGGACATCGTGTACGCCGAGGACGAGCTCGAGCGGTTCGTCACGACCGCGGCCGAAGCTTCGCCGGAGCATCCGGTCCTGATCGACCGGTTCCTCGAAGGCGCGATCGAGGTCGATGTTGACGCCGTCAGCGATGGAACCGACGTTTTCATCGGTGCGGTGATGGAGCACATCGAGGAGGCCGGCGTCCACTCGGGCGACTCGTCGTGCGCGATCCCGGCGCCGACGCTGTCCGACGACGAGCTCGACGAGGTCGAACGCTTGGTCGTCACGCTCGCGCGGCGCCTGGAGGTCCGCGGGCTGCTCAACGTGCAGCTGGCCGTCAAGGACGAGCGGATCTGGGTGCTGGAGGCCAACCCGCGCGCGTCGCGAACCGTGCCGTTCGTCTCCAAGGTGACGGGCGTGCCGCTCGCGAAGGTCGCGACGCTCGTCCTGATCGGGCAATCGATCGCCGACCTGATCGCCGAGGGCGCGCTGCCGAGCGACCCGCGGCACCACCGTCACCTGCCGTACACGAGCGTCAAGGCCGCCGTGCTCCCGTTCGGCCGGTTCCCCGGCGCCGACACCATTCTGAGCCCGGAGATGAAGTCGACCGGCGAGGTGATGGGGATCGACGCCGACCCAGGCGCGGCCCTGGCGAAGGCGCTCACGTCCAGCGGTGCCGGCCTCCCGACCTCGGGCACGGTGTTCGTCTCCGTTGCGAACCGCGACAAGCGGGCGATCGCCTTCGCCGCGGGCCGGCTGGCCGCGCTTGGGTTCCGGCTGCTCGCCACGAAGGGCACGGCCGGCGTCCTGGAGCGAGCCGGGATCGCCGTGACGCGCGTCGCGAAGGTCTCCGAGGGCGGCGAGTCGATCGTCGAACTGATCCAACGTCGCGACGTGGACCTCGTGATCAACACGCCGTTCGGGCGCGGCGCGCGGACGGACGGGTACTACATCCGAACGGCCGCTGCGCAGGCGGGGATCCCGTGCGTCACCACCGTGCAGGGCGCGATGGCGGCCCTTCGGGGGATCGAGGCGCTGCGCTCCGGCGTCTCGGCCCCGCGCAGCATCCAGGAGTGGCACGCCGCGGCGCGCGCCGCGTGGCCGCTCCAGCCGACGCTCGAGGCGGTCCCGTGAGGCGCCTTCGCGCCGAGATCCTGAACGTGCGCCGGGCCGGCGTGTACCACTCGCTCACGCTCGTCGCACCGGAGATCGCCGACCGGGCACGTCCCGGACAGTTCGTCTCGGTCGCGATGCCGGAGGACCAGCGTCTGATCCTGCGACGGCACTTCTCGGTGCACCAGGCGTCGCGGCGCGGCGGATGGGCCGGGACGCTGGAGTTCGTGGTCGATCCGCGCGGCGTCGGGTCGTCGTGGCTCACGGAGGCGCGCGCGCACCAGTTCCTCGACGTGATCGGACCGATGGGCAAGGCGTTCGCGTACCCGAGGCGGCTCGACACCTGCCTCCTCGTGGGCGATGGCCACGGCGGCTCACCGATCCTGTTCCTCGCACAGGAGCTCCGCGCGCGCGGCAAGCGGGTCGACATGATCGTCGCGGCCTCCTCGGAGGACCGTGTGTTCAAGCCCATCGAGGCCAAGCGCGTGTCGCAGACGATCGCGATCGTGACGCAGGACGGAAGCATGGGTGAGGCCGGCTCCGTGGCCGACGTGCTGCCGCGCGTCGTCGAGGAAACTCGCGCCCAGGTGGTGTATGCCGCCGGACCGCGGCCAACGCTCCGCGCGATCGCGGACTTCTGCCTCGAGCGGCGGATCCCCTCGCAGATCGCCGTCGAGGAGTCGATGGCGTGCGGCCTGGGGATGTGCTTCACGTGCGTCGTCCCGGTGATCCGAAAGGACGGCTCCGGGTACGACAGCGTCCGTTCGTGCATCGACGGTCCGGTGTTCAACACGGCGCGCGTGTACTGGGATCGGTGGATGGGCGAGGTCCCGAGCGTCCCCGCGACGCCACCCGAGGGGTTTCCGGCGGTGCGGTCGTGGCCGGGGTGACACCGTCGCTCGCAGTCGATCTCAACGGCGTTGTGCTCGCCTCGCCGGTCATCGCCGCCTCGGGATGCATCGGCCCCGGGCGCGACGGCACCGGCCTCGTCGAGATCCGCCGGCTGGGGGCGGTCGTCACCCGCAGCCTCACATACGGGCCGTCCAGGGGTGCGCCCACGCCGCGCGTCGCCGAGGCGGCCTCCGGCATCGTGACGGCCGTCGGGCTGCAGAACGAGGGGGTTGAGGGGTTCGTCGTGCACGACCTGCCGTGGTTGGCCCGGCACGGAGCGCCGGTGATCGCGTCCGTCGCGGGCCGCGCGCTCGACGAGTACGTCCACGCGGCCGACCACCTGCAGGCCCGGACCGGCGTCGTCGCCCTCGAGGTGCACCTGTCCGGGCCGGACGAGGAGCGAGGCGGGCACCCTTTCTACGAGCGGATCGAGCGGATGGCGGAGGTCGTCGGGGCCGTGTCGCGCGTCTCGCGGTTGCCGGTGTTCGCCAAGCTCCCGGCGATGCTGCCCGACCTCATCGACGCGGCGCACGCGTGCGTGCGCGTAGGGGCGCACGGTCTGACGCTGATCGACGCCGTCCCGGCGATGCTGATCGACACCGACCACCTGCGGCCCCGGCTGGGATCCGTAGTGGGCGCGCTGTCCGGGCCCGCGATCCTGCCGATCGCGCTCGCGGCCGTGTACCGCGTCGCCCGGTCGATGCCCCACGTGCCGCTCATGGGCGCCGGTGGGATCGCAACCGGAGACGACGCGGTCCAGTTCCTGCTCGCCGGCGCGTGGGCCGTCCAGATCGGCACGGCGATGCTCGTCGACCCCGATGCTCCCGTGAAGGTCGCGAAGGAGATCCAGGCGTATCTGCACGACAAGGGGATCGGATCGCCTGCGGGCCTGCGCGGCCGTGTCCGTGACGCGCCCGCGCTCGGTGCTCCGACGTGATCCCGCGGCCGACCAACCCGCTCGTGGTGGCGCTGGACACGTCGGAACTCGAGGGGGCCAGCGCGCTCGCGAACTCGCTCGCCGGGCATGTCGGGCTCCTCAAGGTCGGGCTCGAGCTGTTCACGGCGCACGGGGCGTCGGCCGTCGAGCGGACCCGGGCGTTCGCGCCGGTCCTCCTCGACCTGAAGCTCCACGACATCCCGACCACGGTTGAACGAGCCGCACGGAACTGCGCCCGGTTGAAGATCGCGATGCTCACGGTGCACGCGCTGGGCGGCGAGGCGATGGTGCGAGCCGCCGTCCGCGGCGTACGGCAAGGGAGCGAGGACGCCGGCGTCGAGGCTCCCTTGGTCGCCGCCGTGACCGTGCTGTCGAGCCTGTCGGAGGGCGCGATCGCGTCGGCGGCGTCGCTGGCCTTCGAGGCGCGCGCGGCCGGCGCCCGCGCGGCCGTCGTGTCGGGCGACGACGTGCCGGTCGTCCGCGAGGCGATGGGCGAGGAGTTCGGTCTCGTGGTTCCCGGCATCCGACCGCCCGGGTCAAACGGCGACGATCAGGTCCGTATCCTGACGCCACGCGGCGCGATCGAGGCGGGCGCCGATTACCTCGTGATCGGCCGACCGATCACGCACGCGTCCGATCCGATCGCCGTCGCGCGTTCGATCGCGTCGACGATCCGGTAACGACCGTCGCGCACGCCCGTAAGAGGAACCGCCCCTCGTTCACACGATCCATCGGACATCGGTGCGACCAGGAGGAAAACCGCAGGATGCACGCATGAACGCGCGTTGCTGGGCCATCGCGGCCCTGTCTATACTCGCGAGGCTTTCGGACCCCGTGCGACCAAAGGAGCGCTGCGATGCCCCTACCCACCCTGACCGAGGAACAACGGAAGGAGGCCCTCGAGAAGGCCGCCGAAGCTCGTCGCAAGCGCGCCGAGCTCAAGGGTCAGCTCAAGTCGGGGAAGCTCACGCTGCACGACGTGCTCTCCCAGCAGGGCAACGACACCGTCGGCAAGATGAAGGTGTCCACCGTCCTCGAATCCCTGCCCGGAGTGGGGAAGGTCCGGGCAAGGAAGCTGATGGAGAAGCTCGACATCTCGGCCAGCCGTCGGGTGCGCGGGCTCGGTGCGAAGCAGCGCGACGCGCTGCTCGGTGAGTTCTCCAAGAAGTAGCGCCTCGCCGACGCGTCGCGGCGAGCTCTTCGTGATCTCCGGTCCGTCCGGGGTCGGCAAGGGAACGGTCGCCCGTCGGCTGCTCGAGCTCGTCCCGGATCTGGTGCTGTCGGTCTCGGTGACGACCCGCCGGCCGCGACACGGCGAGGCGGACGGCGTCGACTACTTCTTCGTCTCGGACGAGCGGTTCGATCGGATGGCCGACGCGGGAGAGCTGCTGGAGTGGGCAGAGATCTACGGGCACCGGTCGGGCACGCCCGCCGCGTTCCTGACGACGATGCGCGATCGCGGCCGAGACGTCCTGCTCGAGATCGACGTCCAGGGCGCTCGCTGGGTCCGCAAACGAGATCCGAATGCGATTCTCGTGTTCCTGTCACCGCCCTCGGCCGATGAGCAGCGCCGCCGGCTGCGGAAGCGGGGTACCGAGGACGAGCAGCTCCTTTCGCGGCGCCTGGAGAAGGCCGGCTGGGAGATGGAGCAGGCGGCCTGGTTCGACCACGTGGTGGTGAACGACGACGCCGACAGGGCCGCCGCGGAGGTAGCCGGTATAATTCGGGCATCCCGCCATCCGACCGAAGGATAGACGCCCCATGATCGAGCCCAAGATCGACGACCTGCTGGGCCAGGTGGACTCCAAGTATACGCTCGTGATCCTCGCGGCCAAGCGCGCGCGAGAGATCAACTCCTACTACAACCAGCTCGGCGAGGGCCGCGGCGAGTACGTGCCGCCGCTCGTCGAGACCGGCGGCCTCAAGAACAAGCCGCTCTCGATCGCCCTCGAAGAGATCGCCGAGGGCAAGATCCAGTCCGAGCTCCCGGAGGGGGTTGGCATCAAGTAGCCCCCTCGCGGGGCGCCGGGTCCTGCTCGGCGTCACCGGCGGCATCGCCGCGTACAAGGCCTGCGTGCTGGCACGCCTGCTCGGGCAGGACGGCGCTCGCGTCCAGGTCGTCATGACCCGCTCCGCGACGCGGTTCGTCGGACCCGCCACCTTTGCGGCGCTGACCGGTCGTCCCGCCCACGTCGACCTATGGGAGCGACCCGGCGAGGTACTACACGTGCGGCTGGCGCACGACGCCGACGTTGCCGTCGTGGCGCCCGCGACGGGCAACGTGATCGCCAAGCTCGCGATCGGCATCGCTGACGACCTGCTCACGTCCACCTTTCTCGAGGCGCGGTGCCCATTGGTCGTCGCGCCGGCGATGCACACCGGCATGTGGGAGCATGCGGCGACGGCCGCCAACGTCGAGACGCTGCGGGCGCGAGGCGTCGCCTTCGTCGGTCCCGTCCGAGGTGCGCTCGCGGCGGGTGACGAGGGTCCGGGTCGCCTCGCCGAACCCGAGGAGATCCTCGACGCCGTCAGGCGCGCGGCCGGGCAGGGTGGTCCGCTGTCGGGCCGTCGCGTCCTCGTCACCGCCGGACCGACGTGGGAGCCGATCGACCCCGTGCGCTTCATCGGCAACCGCTCCACCGGTCGCATGGGCTTCGCGGTCGCCGCCGAGGCGTTCGCGCGCGGAGCGGACGTGACCCTGATCGTCGGGCCGGGCACGGGCCCGCCACCGCCCGGGCCGACGGTGATCGACGTCACGACGGCGGACGAGATGCGCTCCGCGGTCCTGGTGGCCGCGGCGGACGCCGACGCCGTCGTGATGGCCGCGGCCGTCGCCGACTTCCGCCCGGAGCACCTGGAGGCGACCAAGGTCAAGAAGGAGGCCGGACGGCCGGAGCTCAAGCTGGTCCCGACCGCCGACATCCTCGCCGAGCTCGGGCGAGAACGCGGCGCCCGCGTGCTGGTCGGGTTCGCCGCGGAGACCGATGGCGACCTCGTCGCGGCCGGCCGCGCGAAACTCTCGTCGAAGCGAGTCGACCTGGTCGTCGTCAACGCCGTCGGACGGCCACGGACGGGGTTCGGCTCCGAGACAAACCACGCGACGATCGTGTCGGCCGACGGCGCGGAGCCGCCGCGCGAGTGGACCAAGCGTCAGCTCGCCGCGGAGATCTGCGACCGGATCGCCGCGCTGCTCGTCGCGGCCGGGTAGGTGCGGCCCGGCCGATATACTCCGGCCCACATGTCGCGGGGCTACCTGTTCTCGTCCGAATCCGTCACCGAGGGCCACCCCGACAAGCTCGCCGACCGCATCTCCGACGCGGTGCTCGACGCGATCCTCGACGTCGACCGGAAAGGACGAGTCGCCTGCGAGACGCTCGTGACCACCGGCATCGTCATGGTCGCCGGCGAGATCACGACGTCGGAGTACGTCGACATCCCGGCGATCGTCCGCCGGACCATCCTGGAGATCGGCTACACCGACGCCAACTTCGGGATCGACGGCGCGACGTGCGGTGTGATCACGTCGATCCAGGACCAGTCGGCCGACATCGCTCGCGGCGTGGACGACTCGCTGGAACACCGAGAGGGGAGCTCGCACGACGACCTCGACACTCTCGGCGCCGGCGACCAGGGGATGATGTTCGGCTATGCGTGCCAGGAGACCGACGAGCTGATGCCCTTGCCGATCGCGATGGCGCATCGGTTGACCAAGCGCCTGGCAGACGTCCGCAAGGCCGGCGTGATCCCGTACCTGCGTCCCGACGGCAAGAGCCAGGTCTCGATCGAGTATCGGGATGGGACGCCGACGCGCGTCGACACGGTCCTGATCTCGGCGCAGCACCGGGAGGAGGTGGACGTCGAGACGCTCCTTGCCCCCGACGTGACCGCCGAAGTGATCGATCCCGTGCTGCGAGAGTTCGACCTGGACGCCGCCTCCGTCCGCGTGATGGTCAACCCGACCGGCCGGTTCGAGATCGGTGGGCCGAAGGCCGATACGGGGCTCACCGGCCGCAAGATCATGGTCGACACCTACGGCGGGATGGCGCCACACGGCGGCGGCTGCTTCTCCGGCAAGGACCCGACCAAGGTGGACCGCTCCGGCGCGTACATGGCCCGTTACGTCGCGAAGAACTTGGTCGCCGCGGGGCTCGCCGACCGGCTGCAGATCCAGGTGGCGTACGCGATCGGGACCGCGCACCCGGTGTCGCTCGCCGTCGACACGTTCGGCACCCAGCACGTCGATCCCGGCCGCCTCGTGGACACGGTGTGGGACGCGTTCGATTTCCGCCCGGCCGCGATCATCCGGGGGCTCGAGCTCCAGCGCCCGATCTACCAGGACACGGCCGCGTACGGTCACTTCGGTCGCAAGGAGTTCCCGTGGGAGGCGACCGACCGCGCGGATGAGCTCCGCCGCGCCTTCGCGTAACGTCACCCGGCTCTCCGGTCCCGTCGCCGTCTGCGTCGACCGGCCCGTCCTGTCGCTCGACCGACCCTTCACCTACGACCTGCCCGCGGAGCTGGCCGCCGGCATCGGGTCGCTCGTCCAGGTCCCGTTCCACGGCCGGCTGGTCCGCGGGTGGGTGCTCGGGCCGACCGACGAGCTGCCGGAGCGGATGCTGTCGGTTCGCAAGCTCGTGTCGCCGGTCCGGTCGTTCGACGAGAACATGCTCGAGCTCCTGCGCTGGGTGGCAGAGCGGTACGTCGCGCCACTCGCCGCGGTGATCGAACGGTCGTCGCCCCCGCGCGTCGCCTCGGAGGAGGCGGAACGACAGGACGAAGAGGCGCCGGTCCGGCCAGAACCCGGCAGGCGCCCTTCATCGGACGGTCCGAGGCCGGCCGACGACCGAATCCCCGCGTACCGCGGCGGGGACGCGCTGGCCGACGCGCTCGCGGGCGGGGCCGGCGGCTTCGTGCTGCGGCCGGCCCCAGAGGACGAGCAGCGGATCGCCGTCGAGGCCGTCCGCCGGACCCTCGACGGCGGACGCTCGGCGATCGTCCTCGTGCCGGAGCTCGACCCCCTGCCGTCGACGGCGGCCGCGGTGCTGGACGCGTTCGGGGACCGGGCCGTGCTGTTCGCGGGCGGGTCACCGCGCGTGCGCTACCGCCTGTGGCTGCGGGTGGCTTCCGGACGGTTCGACGTCGTGGTCGGGACCCGTCCAGCGGTGTTCGCACCCGTGCGTCGGCTCGGTCTGGCGTACGTCTCGCGCGAGAGTCACGCCGGCCACCGGGAGGAGCGCACGCCGTACTACCACGTCAGGGACGTCGGGCTGGCACGCGCCGAGATCGCGAACGCCGTGTGCGTCGCCTCGGCGCTGTGTCCGACCACGGAGGTCGCCTCGCGCGGGCTCCTCGAGGTCGCACCGGCCGGTCGGTGGTGGCCCCCCGTCGAGGTCGTCCGCCCCGGTCCGGAGGGGCGCGCGCCGCGGCTCGTGTCGGCGTTGCGGGCGGCGAGACGAGCGTTCGTGTACGCACCGCTTCCCGGTGCCGGGATCGCGAGGGTGTGCCGCTCCTGCGGCGAGCCGGCCGTGTGCGCGGCGTGCGGGGGGGTCCTGCGCGCCGAGGAGGGGGCGGTCCGCTGCGCGGTTTGTGGAGCCAAGGGCCGGTGCGCGCGGTGCGGGGGGACGTCGTTCGGCGTCGCGCCTGGGGGCGCAGAGCGAGTGGAGGCCTGGGCGCGCCGCGCCGCGATGGTTCCCGTCCGGCGGGTCCGAGACGCGGACGACGTTTCGCCTCCGTCCTCCGATGGCGAGGTCGTCGTCGGCGGGGTCGAGGCGGTCAAAGACTTCGGTCCGCTCGCCCTCGACCTCGTCGGGATCCTCGACGCGGATCTGGCCGCGCGACGCCTGGGTCTCGCCGCCCAGGAGCGCTCGCTCGCGACGTGGATGGAGTCGGCGGCGTGGGCCCGGCCGTCCGGACGGGTCGTCGTGCAGACTCGGTCGGCGAACGATCCCGCGGTGCAGGCGCTCGTGGCCAACAACCCCGCACGGTTTCATCGCGCGGAGATCGCCAGGCGAGCGCACGCCGGGTTCCCCGCGGGGTGCCCGGTGTTCCGTGTCGTCGGCACGACCGAGCTCCGGTCTGAGATCGGATCGATCCCGTCCGTCACGTGCCTCGTCACGGACGTCGAGGGCGGGACGATATGCTTGCTCGCGCTCGATCCGGTCGAGGTCCCGGCGTTCGGACGCGCGATGCGCGCGTTTGCCGAACGCGGCATCGTGACCCGGGTCGAGGCCGAACCACACCTGTAGGAGACGTCCGTCGATGGCGATCATCCCTATCCGCACGCTGGGCGATCCCGTCCTGCGTCAGCCGGGACGGCCGTTCGAGCGCTTCGACGACGGGCTCTTCCGGCTCGTCGAGGACATGTTCGAGACCATGTATGACGCTCCCGGCGTCGGCCTCGCATCGCAACAGGTCGGGGTCGCGTCCCGGTTCTTCGTGTACGACGACGGCGAGGGCCACCGCGGGTTCGTCTCGAACCCCGTCCTGTCGGACCTGGAGGGCGAGGAGACCCGTGACGAGGGCTGCCTGTCGATCCCGGGGCCGTTCTACCCCACGACCCGCGCGATGCGCGTGCGCGTCCGAGGCCAGGACGTCGATGGCTCCCCCATCGAGCTGTCGGCGGAGGGGTTGCTCGCCCGAATCGTCCAGCACGAGACCGACCACACGAACGGCATGCTCTACATCGACCGCCTCGACGACGTCGGCCGGCGCGACGTGATGCGGCAGCTCCGCGAGCACGAGGCGCGGGCCGCGCAGAGCGGCGTCGACGCCTGACCTGTCGATATCCTCGCCGAGTGGTCGCGCGCCGGTCAGTCCGCGTCGCGTTCCTTGGCAACGACGACTGGTCCGTGCCCTCGCTCGAGGCGCTCCGCGCGTCGCGACACGAGGTGGTCCTGGTCGGGACCCGGACGCCACGCCCGGCCAGGCGGGGGGGCGATCCGGTCCCGACGCCCGTCGCTGCCGCCGCTCGTCGGCTCCGCTTCCCGCTGGCGGAGGTCGAGACCGTGACGCGGGGAGGCGGGTTTGACCGGCTGGCCGCGAGCGAACCGGATGTGCTCGCGGTCGTCGCGTACGGGGAGATCTTGCCGCCGCGGGTCCTGGCGATCCCACGGCTCGCGCCGGTCAACGTGCACTTCTCGTTGCTGCCGAGGCTCCGGGGGGCGAGCCCGGTCCGGACCGCGCTGCTGCACGGGCAGCGGAAGACGGGCGTGACGACGATCGTGATGGACGCTGGCCTCGACACGGGGCCGATCCTGCACCGGGTCGAGGCGCCGATCCGACCGGACGACGACGCCGGATCGCTCGGCGAGCGGCTCGCGGAGCTCGGCGGGCGCGTCCTCGTGTCGTCGATCGACGCGCTCGCGGACGGGAGGGCGCACCCAATGCCGCAGGACGACGCGCTCGGCACGTTCGCACCCAAGATCGGGCCGGAGGACCGTACGATCGACTGGACGGCGCCCGCCACGGCGATCGTGAACCTCGTCCGCGCCCTGTCGCCCTCGCCCGCCGGGGCCACGACATTTCGGGGCGAGGGATTGAAGATCTTCCGCGCGACCACTGGAGAGGATCGCGGCGAGCCGGGCGCGATCATCGGCGTCGACCGGCAGGGCCCGGTCGTCGCGGCAGGGGAGGGCTCGGTCCAGCTCCTCGAGGTCGCGCCCGCCGGGCGCAAGCGGATGTCCGGCGGCTCGTTCGTCAACGGATTCCGGCCGCGGACGGGGGAGCGGCTGGGGTGACCTTTCGAGAAACGGGGAGGGCGGACGGCTAGGATACGCTGGTGAGCCGGCTCTCCGCCCTGGTCGGCCGCTTGGCCGTGAGGGGCCCCGCCCAGGCGGTAAAGCGCGTCACGCGGCATGCCGACGTAATGATGGGGACGCCGTGGCCGCCAACCCGGGACCGCCCATCGTGGCGGAGCGGGCTGCTCTCGCGTTCCCGCCACCGACCATGCTGGGGCCGCGCTGATGCCTGAGACGATCCTCGTCGTCGACGACGACCCGGACATCGCGCGGTTCGTGGAGGTGAACCTCCGCTCGGCCGGCTACGACGTGTCGGTCGCATCGGACGGCGAGGAGGCGCTCGAGAAGGCCGCCGACCTGCGGCCGGACCTAGTGCTTCTGGACGTGATGATGCCGCGGATCGACGGGTTCGAGGTCGCCCAGCGCCTGCGGCGCAACCCGCAGACGGCGAACACCTCGATCATCATGCTGACCGCCAAGGCACTGTCGACCGACAAGGTGCTCGGACTGACCGCTGGCGCGGACGACTACATCATCAAGCCCTTCGACCCGATCGAGCTGCTCGCGCGGGTGAAGGGGACCCTGCGGCGCGCGAAGGAGATGCGCAACCTCTCGCCGCTGACCGGCCTGCCGGGGAACATCAGGATCCAGGAGGAGATCGAACGCATGGTCCGCGAGGGCCGGCCGTTCGCCGTCCTGTACTGCGACCTCGACAACTTCAAGGCGTACAACGACGAGAAGGGGTTCGTCCGCGGCGACCGGCTGATCCAGCACACCGCTCGGACGCTGCAGGACGCGGTCGTCGAGTTCGCGGGCACCGACGGGTTCATCGGCCACGTCGGCGGCGACGACTTCGTCGCGATCGTGCCGCCGGGGGTCGCCGAGGACGCCGCCAAGCGCGTCGTCGAGCGATTCGATGCGCACATCGGCGAGTTCTACGACCAAGCCGATCTGGAGCGCGGGTTCGTCGAGGTCGAGGACCGCAAGGGCCAGATGCAGAAGGTTCCGCTCGTCGGCGTGTCGGTCGGCGTCGCGACCACGGCCAAGCGGGCCTTCGCGCACTACGGTGAGGCCGTCGCCGTCGCGACGGAGATGAAGCAGTTCGCCAAGCGCGACGTCGGCTCGTCGTACGCGATCGACCGCCGCGGCGCCACCTGAGCCGCCCGACCGCCGAGCCGGCGCCCCGCGCTCGGTGGAACGTCGCCCACGTCCGCGCCTATACTTCAGGCGACAGCTCGTCTTCGGGGCGGGGTGCAATTCCCCACCGGCGGTGAGAGTCCGCGACCCCCCGCGCACCACGCGGGGGTGGACCCGGTGGAACTCCGGGACCGACCGTAAGAGTCGGGATGGGAGAGGACGGGCGGTGCCGGTCGTGGCTCTGCCGCGCCGCCTCCTGCCCTTTCCCGCCTCCCGTCCCGGTCGAGGGGTGACCGTGGACGACGTGACGTACATCGAACGGGCGATCGCTCTTGCCGAACGCGGCCGGGGCCTCGTTTCCCCCAACCCCATGGTCGGCGCGGTGGTCGTCCGCGAGGGCCGGATCGTGGGTGAGGGGTACCACGAGGGCCCTGGACGGCGCCACGCAGAGGTCGTCGCGCTCGCCGCGGCGGGCAAGGCCGCCACGGGCGCGTCGCTGTACGTCTCGCTCGAGCCCTGCAACCACTTCGGGCGGACCGGCCCGTGCACCGAGGCGATCATCGACGCGGGTGTGACGCGCGTTGTCTCGGCAATGACGGACCCCAACCCAATCGTCGATGGCCGCGGGTACGAGACGCTCCGCCGCGGGGGCGTGGAGGTCCACGCGGGCGTCCTGGCCGAGGAAGCCGAACGGCAGAACGAGGCGTACGCGAAGCACGTTCGCACGGGCGTCCCGTACGTCACGTGGAAGATGGCGGCTTCGCTCGACGGCAAGGTCGCTGCGCGCGACGGGACGTCGCGGTGGATCACGGGCGAGGCCGCGCGAAGCGACGTGCATCGGCTCCGCGCCGCGTCGGACGCGATCGTCGTCGGGGCCGGGACCGCGCTCGCCGACGATCCGTCGCTCACGGTGCGCGCTCCGGGCTATGCGGGTCGTCCGCCGTTGCGCGTCCTGGTCGACGCTCGCGGTCGCGTGCCGGCGACCGGCGACCTGTTCGACGACGCGGCCCCCACGCTCGTCGCGACAACCTCCGCCGCGTCCGTCGAGCGCCGCGGCGCGTGGCGCGACGCCGGCGCCGAGGTCGTCGAGTTCGAGAACGAGGGGGACCGAGTCCCGCTCGACGCGCTGCTGCAGCACCTGGGCAAGCGCGACGTGCAGTCCGTCCTGCTCGAGGGCGGACCGACGCTCGCATGGTCCGCCGTCGAAGACGGCGTGGTCGACAAGCTCATCATCTACCTCGCGCCCAGGCTCATCGGCGGTCGCGACGCGCCGACGGTGCTTGGTGGCCGCGGGTTCGCGCCGATCGCCAACGCGCTCGCGCTGCGGATCCGCTCGTTCGATCTCGTGGGTCACGATCTGAAGGTGGAGGCGGATGTTCACCGGGATCGTTGAGGAGCTCGGGCTCGTGCACGACCTCGACCGCGCGCGGCTGACCGTGTCATGCGCGGCCGTAGCGGCCGACGCCGAACCGGGCGTCTCTGTGTCGGTGAACGGCGTCTGCCTCACCGTGGTCGAGCGCGGAGATGGGTTCCTCGCGTTCGACCTTTCCGAGGAGACGCTCCGGCGCACGGCGCTCCGGCGCCTTCGGATCGGCGCCGGCGTGAACCTCGAGCGCCCGGTCACGATGGCGACGCGGCTGGGCGGGCCTCTGGTCCAGGGTCACGTCGACGGGGTGGGCGAGGTGCTCGACGTCCGACCCGACGAGGTGGGCGGGACCTGGATGCGCATCGGGGCGCCCGGCGAGCTGATGCGTTACCTCGTCGAGAAGGGGTCGGTCGCGGTGGACGGCGTGAGCCTCACCGTCGCCGCGCTCGACGACGACGCGTTCGCCGTGGCGCTGATCCCGCACACCCTCGCAGTGACGACGTTCGGATCCGCGCGGGAGGGCGATCCGGTCAATCTGGAGGTCGACGTGATCGCGAAGTACGTCGCCCAGAACGTGGCGCAGTACGTGGCCAGCTACGTGAAGGGCATGGTGGAGGGAGCACGCACGTGAGCGCTACCGAGGAGCTGGTCGACCGGTCCGTGTTCTCGCCGATCGAGGACGCCCTCGACGACATTCGGGAAGGCCGGATCGTGATCGTGGTCGACGACGCGGATCGCGAGAACGAGGGTGACTTCATCATGGCGGCCGAGAAGGTGACGCCGGAAGCGGTGAATTTCATGGTCACGCACGGACGTGGCATCGTGTGCATGCCGGTGAGGGCCGAGCGCCTCGAAGAGCTGCGGATCCCGCTGATGGTCTCCAAGAACAACGAGAGCCACGGCACCGCGTTCGCCGTGTCGATCGACGTCAAGGACCGGACGACGACGGGCACCAGCGCGTACGACCGCGCGGCGACGGTCCGAGCGATCGCGGATGCGACGCTTACCGCCGAGGACGTCCGCATGCCCGGGCACGTCTTCCCGTTGATGGCCCAACCCGGCGGCGTCCTGCGCCGGGCCGGTCACACGGAGGCGACCGTCGACCTCGCTCGGCTCGCCGGCCTGTACCCGGCCGGCGTCCTGTGCGAGGTCCTGCACCCCGACGGCACGATGGCACGCCTGCCCGAGCTCCTCCGCGTGGCGCGCGAACACGGCCTGCGCTTGATCTCGATCGCGGACCTGATCGACTACCGCCGCCGGAGCGAGAAGATGGTCCGCCGCGTGGCGCGAGCGAGCATCCCGACGAGGCACGGCGTGTTCGACGCGTACGCGTACGAGAGCGAGCTCGAGGCGGTCTCGCACCTCGCGTTGGTGCTCGGGGAGGTGGGCGACGGTCGCGACGTGCTCGTGCGCGTGCACTCCGAGTGCCTGACGGGCGACGTCTTCGGTTCCCTGCGGTGCGACTGCGGCGACCAGCTCGAGCGGGCGCTGGACCTGATCGCCGAGGAGGGTCGCGGCGTCATCCTCTATGTGCGGGGTCACGAGGGCCGGGCGATCGGCCTGTCGCACAAGCTCCGCGCGTACCGGCTGCAGGAGCAGGGCCGGGACACCGTCCAGGCGAACCTGGATCTTGGGTTCGCGCCGGACCCTCGCGAGTACGGGATCGGTGCCCAGATCCTCGCCGACCTCGGGGTCAGGTCGATGCGCCTGCTCACCAACAACCCGGCCAAGCGCGCGGGGCTTGAGCGGTACGGCCTGTCGATCGTCGAGCGCGTGCCCCTCGAGACCCCGGCGAGGGCCGAGAACCTCGAGTACCTGCGGGCCAAGCGAGAGAAGCTGGGACACCTGCTGGAGCACCTGGACCCCGAGGCGCTCGGCGCGGGCGTCCCGGCCGACCCGGCGTGAGCGAGATCCGCGGCGCCGCACACGCTCGCGATCGACGGTTCGGCCTCGTGGCTTCGCGCTTCAACCAGGTCGTCGTCACACGGCTGGTGGACGGCGCGATGTCGTGCCTTCGGGCGAAGGGCGTCGCGGAGGACGATGTGACGCTCGCCTGGGTCCCGGGCGCGTTCGAGCTTCCACTCGTCGCGCGGACGATGGCATCGTCGGGCGCCTACGACGCCGTGATCTGCCTCGGCGCCGTCATCCGGGGCGAGACGCCTCATTTCGAGCACGTCGCGGGGCAGTCGGCCGAGGGGATCCGCCGGGCCGCCGAGGACTCCGGGATCCCGGTCGTCTTCGGCGTGCTCACGACCGACACGTTCGAGCAGGCGATGGAGCGCGCGGGTGGCGCGCACGGGAACAAGGGGTGGGACGCCGCGATGGCCGCCATGGAGATGGTCTCGGTGATGTCGTCGCTGCCGATCGCCGGGCCGATCGGGGGAGGCGCGCGATGATCGTGGACAAGCCGTGGGGCAAGGTCGTGACGTACGCGCTCAACCAGCCGTCGTCGGTTCGGGTGATCAGCGTCGAGCCGGGCCAGGAGACGAGCGTCCACTACCACCAGATGCGCGACGAGATGTGGGTCGTGCTGGATCCTGGCCTGAGCGTCCAGATCGGGAACCGGACGGTGGACGCCCTGCCCGGCGAGGAGTTCATGGTGAGCGCCGAGACGGCGCACCGGATCGCGAACCGGGGCGCGGCTCGCGGCCGGGTCCTGGAGATCGCCTACGGGTACACGACCGAGGACGACACGTTGCGCCTACAAGACGACTACGGGCGCCCGCTCGAGCCGGACTGGTGAGGACCGTCGACACCGCCCCGACCTGCACCTATACTCTGGCCGGCGTGCTCAACAGTGCTCGTACGCGCACCGGGATGCCCGGTGCGCTTTCGTCGTAGGAGGTGATGCGGGGTCTCGGCCGATCCGCGGATAAACGAACGGATCCGCGCACCGCAGGTCCGTCTGGTGGGGCCCGACGGCGCGCAGATCGGTATCGTCCCGACCTCCGACGCGCTGCGTCGAGCCAAGGAGCTGGACCTCGATCTGGTCGAGGTGGCGCCGCAGGCGAACCCGCCGGTCGCCCGGATCATGGACTACGGAAAGTTCAAGTACGAGCGCGACATCCGCCAGAAGGAGGCACGCAAGAAGCAGGCGAGGGTCGAGGTCAAGGAGATCAAGTTCCGCCCCAAGATCGACCCCCACGACTACGCGACCAAGAAGGGCCACGTCGAGCGGTTCCTGAAGGCGGGCGCGAGAGTGAAGGTGACGATCATGTTCCGCGGGCGCGAGATGGCTCACACCGAGCTCGGCCGCAGGATCCTCGATCGGCTGGTGGGGGACCTGTCGGACCTCGCGGTCGTGGAGGCCTCGCCCAAGCAGGACGGACGGAACATGGTGATGGTGATCGCGCCGAGCAAGAAGACCGCGGCGACGACCTAGAAGGCGGCGCAGCCCGCACCGGCCGCGGCCGGGCGGACCGACGACCGAACAAAGGTGAAGAGATGCCGAAGATGAAGACGCACCGCGGAGCCGCCAAGCGCTTCCGCGTGACCAGAACCGGAAAGGTCCTGCACCGCAAGGCGACCGGCAACCACATGCTGACGAAGAAGACAAGCGGCCGTCGCCGCCGCGTCGAGGGGATGAGCGAGGTCTCCGCCGAGCGGACGACGGTCCGCCGAATGCTGGGGGAGTAGCCAGATGGCGCGGGTCAAGCGAGCGGTCCATTCGAAGAAGCGGCGCCGGGAGATCCTGTCCAAGGCCAAGGGGTACTACGGCTCTCGCTCGCGCCGGGTGCGCGTGGCCAAGGAACAGGTCATGCATTCGGGCAACTATGCGTACCGGGACCGTCGCGACCGCAAGGGCCAGTTCCGCCGGCTCTGGATCGCCCGGATCGGCGCCGGCGCGCGACAGCACGGGCTGTCGTATTCCCAGATGGTCCACGGGCTCGGCGTGGCCGGCGTGGACGTTGACCGAAAGATCCTGGCCGACCTCGCCGTGAACGACCCCGCCGCCTTCGCCCGGCTCGCACAGGCCGCCAGGGACGCCCTCGAGCGGTAGCCCGGGTGGTCGCGCGGGCAACCCGGCCGCCGTAGCATCGGGCGGTCCTCCGGAGTGACCGTGATCACTTCGATCAAGAACCCCAAGGTCCAGGCGGCGGTCCGGCTCAAGAAGCGGGCCTACCGTGAGCGGGAACGTCGCTTCCTCGCCGAGGGCGGTCAGGCCGTCTCCGAGTCGCTCGCCTCGACGGCCCCGCCCGACGTGCTGTTCCATTGCGACCCCGTCCACCCCGTCGCGCAGCGCGCCAGGGCGGGCGGCGTCGAGGTCGTCGAGGTGTCGGCCGAGGTGATGGAGCGGCTGACGTCGACCGTCACCCCGCAGGGCATTGTGGCCGTGGTCCCGTTCCTCGATGTGCCGCTGCGCGACGTCGGCCGCACGAACGGCTGCGTCGCGCTGCTTCACAACGTCCGCGATCCCGGCAACGCCGGCACGGTCGTGCGTTCGGCCGACGCGTCCGGAGCCGACTCCGTCGTGTTCTCGCGTGGGTCGGTCGACGTCTACAACCCCAAGACCGTCCGAGCCTCAGCCGGGTCGCTGTTCCACCTTCCGGTCGTGCGCGACGAGCGGACCGCCGGCGTGGTGGGCGGGCTCCGCGACCGCGGCTACCGGATCCTCGCGATGGACGCCGACGGCGACGTCGACCTGTACGAGCTGGACCTGTCGTCGCGCGTCGCGTTCCTGTTCGGGAACGAGGCGTGGGGCCTGCCGGCCGAGGTCGCCAAGCTCGCCGAGGCGACGGTTCGCGTCCCGATCCAGGAGCGGTCCGAGTCGCTGAACCTCGCGGCGGCGGCGGCGGTGTGCCTGTTCGAGTGGTCGCGGCAGCGGCGCGAGGGGCGAAGGGCGGCGCTCGAGACCGTGATCTCGTCCGCCGCGCACGACATCCGGTCCCCGCTCACCGCGATGAAGGGCTTCGGCTATGCGCTCTCGACCCGCTGGGACCAGATGACCGCGGACCAGCGGACACTCATGCTCCGGGGGATCGTCTACGACACGGACCGGTTGAACATGATCCTGCGGCAGCTGGTCGACGCCGCGCGAGTGACCGCTGGCCGGCTCGAGCTGTTCCCCGAGCGCGTGGACGTGGGCGCGCTCGTGCGACGGATCGCCGAGGCCAGGGGCGTCGACCCGGACCACCCGAAGATCGAATGGCAGAGCGGTCGGGTCGAGGTGCTCGCCGACCCCGAGCGCCTGCAGCTGGTGATCGAGGCATTCATCGAGGCGGTGGTGTGGTGGGCGACCGAGGGCGCCGTCCGGGTGCGCGCGTCGGTGCGCGCCGGCATCCTGCGCGCGGAGGTGGAACGCGACGGGACGCAGCTCGACGCCGAACGTGCGTCGGAGCTGTTCGAGCCGCGCGCGCCCGGCGCAGGCGCCGGCAGCAAGATCGGGCTGTTCGTCGCGCGCGGGATCGCGAACGCGCAGGGCGGTGACGCATCGGTGTCGGTCGGGCGTGCGCTCACGTTCCGCCTCGACATCCCGGTGCCGATGGAACCGGAAGCCCGCTGAATACCCCTTGCTAGACTTCCCGACCCATGGAGCCGCAGGAGGCGCTGTCGACCCTCGAGGCTGAACGCGCCCGCGGGCTCTCGTTGATCCGCGACGCCACCACGGTAGACGAGCTCGATGCGGCGAGGATCGCCGTGCTCGGCCGCAAGGCGCCGTTCAGCGAGGTGCAGCGCTCGCTCGGTTCGTTCTCGTCCGACGACCGCCGGCGCGTCGGCCAGATCGCGAACGAGTTTCGCAACGCACTCCAGGCCGCGCTCGACGAACGCCGGGAGCAGCTTCGGGCCTCGCAGGAGGACCGGCTCGTGGAGGCGGACCGCGTCGACGTGACACTCCCGGGACGCAGACCTCGGCCGGGTTCGCTGCATCCCTTCACGTTGATCCAGTACGAGATCACCGCCATCTTCGAGCGGATGGGTTACCGCGTCGTGGAGGGTCCCGAGGTCGAGGACGAGTGGCACAACTTCGACGCGCTCAACATCCCGCCGGACCACCCGGCCCGGACGTCGATGGACACCACGTTCGTCGATGTACCCGGGCACCCGGAGTTGGTGCTCCGGACGCACACGTCGCCGATGCAGATCCGCATCATGGAGAGCCAGCCGCCGCCCGTGTACGTCGTCGTCCCCGGACGCGTGTACCGGAACGAAGAGGTGACGGCCAAGAACATGCCGGTCTTCCACCAGGTCGAGGGGCTCGCGGTCGACGAGGGCATCACGTTCGCGGACCTAAAAGGCACGCTGGAGACGTTCTATAGAGCATTGCTGGGTGAAGAGCGACGGCTCCGCTTCTCGCCGTCGTTCTTCCCCTTCGTGGAGCCCGGTGCGCAGTCAGAGGTGTCGTGCTTCGTCTGCGGCGGGACGGGGTGCCGGACGTGTGCGTACAGCGGCTGGATCGAGGCGATGGGGTCGGGCATGGTCCACCCGAAGGTGCTCGAGAACTGCGGATACGACGCGGAGCGGTACACGGGGTTCGCGTTCGGAGGCGGCTACGACCGACTCGCCATGATCCGGTTCGGCATCCCCGACATCCGGCTTCTGTGGGACAGCGACGTACGGTTCCTCGAGCAGTTCGAAACGCGAGGGTAGCGCGTGCGCCTGGTCCTGTCGTGGCTCCGCGAGTTCGTCCCGGTCGAGATGGAACCCGAAGCGATCGCCGAACTCCTCGCGATGAAGGGCGCGCACCTCGAGTCGCTCGAGCGACCGTGGAGCGGGCTCGAGGGCGTGATCGTGGCGCGTGTCGCCGACGTCCGCGACCATCCGAACTCGGACAAGCTATGCCTCGCCCGCGTCGCGACCGGTTCGGGCGAGCAGGAGGTCGTCGTCGGGGTTCGGAACATGGGACCGGGCGACCTGGTGCCACTCGCGCCACCGGGTGCGCGCGTGCCGGCGCTGCCCGAGCCGCTCGGTGCTCGCGAGATCCGGGGCGTCGTCTCCAACGGGATGCTCTGCTCCCCGCGCGAGCTCGCGCTCTCGCAGGACCACGGCGGGATCCTCGTCCTGCCGGAGGATCACCTCGAGCCGGGCGCGGACCTCAAGCGAGCGCTCGGGCTCGACGAGGTCGTGCTGGATCTCGAGATCGAGGCGAACCGCTCCGACCTGTTATCGGTCCTGGGGCTCGCGCGCGAGGTGGCCGCCGCCACCGGCCTCACGCTCACGGTGCCCGACACCTCTGTCGTCGAGGGCGCGCACGAGGCGGCCGACGTCGCCACCGTCCGGGTGGAGGACACCGAGGGGTGCCCGAGGTACCTCGCGCGCGTGATTCGCGGCCTCGGTGGCCCGTCGACCCCGGTCCGTACGCAGGCCCGGCTGACGGCCGCCGGCGTCCGCCCCATCTCGCCCGCGGTGGACGCGACGAACTACGTGATGCTCGAGCTCGGCCAGCCGTTGCACGCCTTCGACCTCTCGAGGCTCGAGGGACCGGGGATCGTCGTTCGACGCGCGCGCGGTAACGAGCCGCTGACGACGCTCGATGGGGTCGAGCGAACGATGCGGGACGAGGACCTATTGATCTGCGATGTCGAACGACCGGTCGCGATCGCCGGCGTGATGGGCGGCGCGACGTCGGAGGTCGGGGAAGAGACGACGGACGTCCTGCTCGAGAGCGCGTACTTCGATCCACGGTCGGTGCTGCGCACATCGCGCCACTTCCAGCTGCTCACCGATGCGTCGATCCGATTCTCGCGCGGGACCGACCCCGAGAGCGTGGCGGCCGCGGCATCGCGCGCCGCGAGGCTGATGGTCGAGTGGAGCGGCCGCGGGGCGGTGCTCCGCGGCGCCATCGACGTCGGCGGCGCACCCGCGAGGCGGATCGTCCGAGCGCGATCGACGCGGGCGACGGCGCTGCTGGGATACGACGTCGACGCGTCATCGGTCGTCGAGGCGCTCGCGACGATCGAGGTATCGGCGACGATCGCCGACGACGGCTCGGTCGATGTGGAGGTGCCCGGGTTCCGGCCAGACATCGCCGCCGAGGTCGACGTGATCGAGGAGGTCGTCCGCGTGCATGGCTACGACCGCCTCCCCTCGACCGTTCCACCGAGCCGACAGCCGGGCGGCGAGCAGCCGAGCTACGCGCTGCGGCGACGGATCCGCGAGCTGCTCGTGCGGGCCGGGTTCCGCGAGGCGTCGTCGCTCTCGTTCGCCTCACGGGCGGACGCCGACCTCGTTCCCGCAGGCACGCCTGTCACCGTCGCAAACCCCCCGTCGGCCGACGAGCCGTTCCTGCGGACGAGCCTCCTGTCCGGGCTGCTCCACGCGATCGCTCGCAACGTCGACCGCGGCGCGCGGAGCGCCGCCCTGTTCGAGGTCGGCCACGTCTTCGCGCTCGGGGATCCGGTCACGGAACGCGAGCACGTCGCCGGCGCGCTGGCCGGACAGTCCGGCGAGGGCCTGTGGGCCGAGGGCCGCGCGTTCGACGTCCTCGACGCGAAGGGTGCGCTCGAGGCCCTGCTGGGGGGGCTCGGCGTCGTGGACTGGGACCTCGGCGCGGTACCCGACGGGCCCTTCCATCCGGGGCGAGCGAGCGTCGTCCGGGCGGGCGGAGTCCAGGTCGGCATCGTCGGTGAGCTACACCCCGCGGTCGCGGCGCGGCTGGACCTGCCCGATCGCGTCGGCCTCTTCGAGATCGACGTGGAGACGCTCGGTCCGGCACTCGGCGCGTACCGGCCGTTCACCGACGTACCGCGATTCCCACCGGTCCGCCGCGATCTCGCATTCGTCGTGGACGCCGCTCTCCCCGCCGAGGAGCTCCGGGCCGCGATCGTCGACGCGGGTGGCGAGCTCGTCGACCGGTGCGTCCTGTTTGACCTCCATACGGGGCCGCCGATCCCTGCCGGCCGCAAGAGCATGGCCTTCGCGATCGACTTCCGGGCGCCGGACCGAACGCTCACCGATGCCGAGGCGGATGCCGCCGTCGGCGCCATCGTCGACGTGGCGAGACGTCGCTTCGGCGGCGAGCTGCGCGCGGGCTGAGCGTTCGCGCGCGCGGCGAAGGGCCCGGATAGACTGCGGCGTGTGACGCGCGACTTCCTCTCGATCGACGACCTCACGCCCGCCGAGCTGGCGTTGCTACTGGACCTGTCGGCCAAGGCGAAGGCCACGCCGGAGGACTTCGCGGAGCGGCTGCGCGGCAAGATGGTCGCTCTGATCTTCGAGAAGCCCTCCACACGGACGCGCGTGGCCTTCGAGGTCGCGGTCGAGTCCTGTGGTGGTCATGCCCTCACGCTCTCCGTGTCGGAGCTGCAGCTCGGGCGCGGTGAGACGATCGAGGACACCGGACGAGTGCTGTCACGGTACGTGCACGCGATCGTCTTCCGCACCTTCGAGCAGGAGCGGCTCGAGGTCCTGGCCGGCGCCGCGTCGGTCCCGGTCGTGAACGGGCTGTCCGACTTCGAGCATCCGTGCCAGTGCCTCGCCGACCTGCTCACCGTCCGCGAGATCAAGGGCGAGCTCGCCGGCCGCACGCTCACCTATCTGGGCGACGGCAACAACGTGACGCACTCGTTGCTGCTGGGATGTGCGGCGGCGGGCATGCGGATCCGAACGGCGACACCGCCTGGTTTCGAGCCGATCCCGCAGGTCGTCCAGCGCGCGCGTGAGATCGCGCTCGGCACGGGCGGCGACATCGACGTGATGAACGACCCGTTGGCCGCGTGCGAGGGCGCGGACGTGCTCTACACCGACGTGTGGGCGAGCATGGGCCAGGAGGCCGAGGCCGGCGAGCGCGCCCTGATCTTCCCGGCCTACCAGCTGGATCGGCGCAAGGTCTCGCTCGCGAAGGACGACGTCACGATCCTGCACTGCCTGCCCGCACACCGTGGCCAGGAGATCACCGACGAGGTGATCGACGGCCCGCATTCGGCCGTGTGGGACCAGGCGGAGAATCGGATGCACACGCAGAAGGCGCTGCTGCTGTGGCTGCTCGGCGCGGCGTGACGGCCGTCCGATAGCATCGACCCCATGCCGCGCGCGAACGACGTCGTCGAGGGCGTGCTGCTCGAGTACGCCGACCTGCTGTCCATCCTCTCCAAGGACCCCTACAAGGCGCGCGCGTACGAGAAGGCCGCGCGGGCCATCGGCGGGTATCACGCGGACATCGCGGCCCTCGATCTAAAGGGGATCTTGGCGATCCCGAACGTCGGCAGGTCGATCGGCGAAAAGGTCCACGAGTACCTCGAGACAGGGCAGATCCAGGCGCTCGAGGACCTGCGGGAGCAGATCCCCGAGGGCGTCCGTCAGCTCCTGTCCGTCCCGGGCCTCGGCCCGAAGAAGGCAATGGTCGTCTATCGCGAACTCGGGATCGCCTCGGTCGACCAGCTCCTGGACGCGGTCCAGGAGCACCGGCTCGGGTCGCTGCGGGGCTTCGGCGACAAGACGGAGGAGAACGTGCTCAGGGGCGTCCGTCAGCTCCGCGAGTCGGGCGGTCGCGTCCTGATCAGCCTGGCGATGGACCTCGCCGAGGAGGTGCTCGCCGAGCTCGAGCCGATGCGCCAGGTCCGACGAGCGACGTACGCCGGCTCCCTGCGGCGGATGGCCGAGACGATCGGCGACATCGACCTGCTCGTCGCCAGCCAGGACCCGGGTCCCGTGATGGAGCGGTTCACGTCGCTGCCCGCCGTCGACCGGGTCCTCGCGCACGGCGAGACGAAGTCGTCCGTCATCACGACGAAGGGGTTGCAGGTCGACCTTCGCGTGATCGCTCCGGAAGTCTGGGGTGCCGCGTTGATCTACTTCACGGGCTCGAAGGCGCACAACATCCGGATCCGCGAGCTGGCGGTCCGCAAGGGTCTGAAGCTCTCGGAGTACGGCTTGTTCGACGCGGCCTCGGGCGAGCTGATCGTGGCCGAGACCGAGGAGGAGGTCTACGGGCGGCTAGGCCTCCCGTTCATCCCGCCGACGCTCCGCGAGGATCGCGGCGAGGTGGAGGCCGCGCTGGACGGGGAGCTGCCGCCCCTCCTCGAGCTCCGGCAAATCAAGGGCGACCTCCACACCCACACGAACCTGACCGACGGCCTCGCACCGCTCGAGGAGATGCTGGAGGCGGCGTCGGCCCTCCGCTACGCCTACTGCTCGGTGACGGACCACGCGCCGAACCTGTACATGCAGCGGATGACCGACGACAAGATCCTCGCCCAGCGGGCGCGACTGTCCGAGCTGCAACCCCAGTACCCGAAGATGACGCTGCTCCACGGCTCGGAGCTCAACATCGACCCCGACGGCAGCGTCGACTGGCCGGAGGAATTCCTGCGTGGGTTCGACGTCCTGGTCGCGTCGGTGCACTCGCACTTCAATCAGTCGAAGGACGACATGACGCGTCGGATCGTGCGTGCGATCGAGCACCCGCGCGTCCACATCATCGGGCATCCGACGGGTCGCATGATCGGCAAGCGGCAGCCGATCGAGTTCGATCTCGATGAGGTGTTCCGGGCGGCCGCGCGCACTGGGACGGCGCTCGAGGTGAACGGCTTCCCCGACCGGCTCGACCTCCGCGACGAGCACATCCTGTGGGCCAAGCGGCAGGGCGTCCGGTTCGCCGTCGACACCGACTCGCACGCCGCCGTCCACCTACCGAACATGCGCTTCGGCGTGGCGACCGCGCAGCGCGGTTGGCTCACCAAGGACGAGGTGATCAACGCGTGGCCGCTCGCCAAGCTCCGCCGCTTCCTGCGCAAGGACGCCATCGCTGGGCGGTGAGCCGGATCGGTCCATCGCTGCCTCGTACGTTCTTCGCCCGTCCATCGCCGGTCGTCGCGCCGGACCTGCTCGGCCGGATCCTGGTCCGGAAGCTGCCGACGGGTGATCGTCTGGCGGTTCGGGTCGTCGAGACCGAGGCGTACCAGGAGGACGATCCGGCGAGCCACTCGTACCGCGGACGGACCCCGCGCACCGATGTGATGTTCCGCGCGCCCGGACACCTGTACGTGTATTTCACCTACGGCATGCATTTCTGCATGAACGTCGTGACGGGCCGCGACGGGGAGGGAAGCGCGGTGCTCCTGCGGGCGGCCGAGCCGATCGAGGGCCTCGGGACGATGCGACGGCTGCGCGGGGTGGAGGACAAGCGGCTGCTGTGCTCCGGACCCTCCCGGCTGTGTCAGGCGCTCGGCGTCGCCCGCGACGAGAACGGCCTGGACCTCGTCGGTGCCGCTGCCCTGTGGATCGGGGAGGGGGCGCCCGTCGCGGCGGACCGGATCGTCGCGACGGCTCGGATCGGGATCCGGCACGCGACGGATCGACCGTGGCGGTTCCTGATCGACGGCGATCGCTACGTGTCGCGCGCCGCCGGCCTCACGTCGGCGCGCGCCGTTACGGGTTCACGACGATCGTGACCGTGGCCCCGGCGTCCGCCCGAACGCCGGCGGTGGGCGACTGCGCCCACACGATGCCGGGTCGGTAGTCGCAGGATGGTTCGGCGGGGTCGCACTCCGCGTCCTCGACGACCGATACCGACAGGCCAGCCCGCTCGAGCCTGGCCTCGGCCGTTCGTCGGCGGCGCCCGATCACGTTCGGCACGGTAACCGAGTCCCGCTCGCCGCGGGTCGCGACCGTGATGCGCACGACGCTGGTCATCGGGGCGCGCTCGCCGCCGGCCGGGTCTTGGCCGATCACCACGCCGGGCGTCTGGTCGGCCAGGACCTCGTACACGACGCGCACGTTGAACCCCGCGTTGCGCAGCGCCGTCCCCGCCGGACCCTCCTTGAGCCCGACCACGGAGGGGATCGTCAGCAGCGGGTACGAGCTCGGTTCCTTGCAGACCCTGAGCTTTGGCTGGGTCCCGACGAGATACGTCTGCACCTGGATGTCCTGCGGCGGCGTGAACTGGTTGGCGAGGCAGCCGCGGGTGACATCCACGCGGAGGGTCACGTATCGGACCACCGAGGTCGGAAACTCCCTCTCCGGCATGCCCGTGGTCGCCTTGACCATGAACGCGCGCCAGATCTGCGCGGGCCACGTCCCGCCATACACCGGGTTGATCCGGGTCCGGCCGCAGCACATGGGGATCTGGCCCTGCGGGAACCCCGCCCAGACGGCGACCGATAGCTGCGGGATCGCGCCCACGAACCAGGCGTCGCTGTAGTTCTGCGCGGTGCCCGTCTTGCCGATCTGCGGCCGGCCGATGTTCGCGTTCTGACCGGTCCCGTACAGGACGACCTTCTGCAGGATCTCGTTTGCGGTCGTCGCGATCGACGGCTCGACCACCTGCCGCGGGTTCGGCCGAGCCCGGTACAGGAGGTCGCCCGACGCCGTCCGTATCTCGATCACGGGCGTCGGCTGGACGCGCTGACCTCCGAACGCGAGCGTCCCGTACGCGGATGCCATCTCGAGCGCGTTGACCTCGTTCGTCCCGAGGACCGCCGACGGGACCGGCGCGAGCGGGTCGTCCGGGGACGTCGTGCGCGTGCAGCAGCGGATCCCCATCCGCCGCGCGGTCTGGACGACGCGCTCCGCGCCAGCGTAGATGTTGCCGCCGCCGATTGCCTTCTCGATGTTGACGTACGCGACGTTCACCGAGTTCACCGTCGCGGTCTCCATCGAGATCGTCCCGTAGCCCGCACCCTCGGCGTTCTCCGGCGTCCACACCGTGCCCTCGCGGAGCGGCACCGCGACCGACGAGCCGCTGAACAAGGCGCGCGGCGAGATCCCGTGCTCGAGCGCCGCCACGAGCGCGAATACCTTGAAGGCCGAACCGGCCTGGCGTCCGGTCGATCCGCCCGTGGCCAGGTTCACGCGCGCGTACCGGTCGTCCTCGGCCCAGAAATCCCGACCGCCGACCATCGCGCGGATGTAGCCCGTACGAGGGTCGATCGCCGTCAGCGCGGCGTACGGGTCGTTGGGGTACAGCAGGATCGACGAGATGGCTGTCTCGGCTTCGCGCTGCATGTGCGGGTCGAGCGTCGTCGTGATCCGCAGGCCACCATAGAACAACAGGTCGTACCGCTCCTGCACCGTCTCGCCGAACCTCCGGTTGGACAGGAACCACTGCTTGAAGTAGTCGACGAAGTACGGCGCCGGGTAGCGCTGCTCCGTGTCGCGGTGCAACCGCAGCCGTACCTGCTTGCTCGAGGCCTGGAGGTACTGCTGGTCGTCGATCATGCCTAGGTCGAGCATGGTGCCGAGCACGTGATTGCGTCGGCGCCCGGCGATGTTGGGGTGCGCGACGGGGTCATAGTCGTTCGGCGCACGGATCAACCCGGCGAGCAGGGCCGACTGCGCGAGCGTGAGGGTCTTGGCCGGGCGGCTGAAGTACGTCTCGGCCGCCGACTGGATCCCGTACGCACCGTTCCCGAAGTACACCGTGTTCAGGTAGCTCGTGAGGATCTCGTCCTTCGACAGCTCGTGCTCCAGCTGCCACGCGAGGTACGCCTCCCTGAGCTTGCGTACGAGCGTCTCCTCGTCCCCGACGTACGCCTGCTTCACGTACTGCTGCGTGATCGTGGAGCCGCCCTCGACGATCCGACCGGACGTGGCGTCCACGTACGCGGCCCGGAGCAGGGCCTTGAGGTCGATCCCGCGATGCTCATAGAACCGCTTGTCCTCGATCGCGATCACGGCGTTTCGCAGGACGTCCGGGATCTTCGACGACGGAACGACGACCCGGTCGACCTCGGCGTGCAGCGGCGTGATCATCGTGCCGTCCGCCGCGTACAGGAACGAAGTCTGCGCGAGCTCGGGAGCGTCCGCCCGCTCCTCCGCCAGGTCCGGCAGTTCGCACGCCGTCGCAACGAGCGCCGTCGCCGCAACCAGGACCCACAGGGCCCGCAGCCGGGGGGCCTTCACGGCGCGATGATATCCGGGCGTCCGCATCTGCACTGGTAGCATCGGCGTTCCGATGACCGACCCTGACCTCCGTGGGCGCCTGCTCGTCGGGGTCGCCGAGGTCGTCCCCGCCGACGAGCTGGACCGCAAGCTCTCGCTCGGCCGTCCCCTCCGGGTCAAGCTCGGCGTCGACCCCTCACGGCCCGACCTCACCCTCGGGCACGCCGTCGTGCTCCGCAAGCTCCGTGCGTTCCAGGACGCGGGACACACGGCGGTGCTGATCATCGGAGACTTCACCGGCCTCGTCGGCGACCCCTCCGGCCTGTCCGAGACCCGGCCGATGCTCACGCCCGAGGAGATCGAGGCCAACGCCGCGACCTACATAAAGCAGGCCGGTGCGGTGGTGGACATGGAGCGTGCCGAGGTTCGCCGCAACTCCGAGTGGCTCGCCCCGATGCGCATGGATGACGTCCTCCGCCTGACCTCGCGCTACACCGTGGCCCGGATGCTCGAGCGGGACGACTTCGCGAAACGCTACGCGAGCGGCCAGCCGATCAGCGTCGTCGAGTTCCTCTATCCGTTGATGCAGGCGATTGATTCGGTCGCCGTCCGGGCCGACGTCGAGCTCGGCGGCACCGACCAGACCTTCAACCTGCTCGTCGGTCGCGAGATCCAGCGAGCGTACGGGCAGGAGCCCCAGGTGGTCGTGACGGTGCCACTGCTCCTCGGTACGGACGGGGAGCGGAAGATGTCGAAGTCGCTCGGTAACTACGTGGGCCTCACCGAGCCACCGGAAGAGATGTTCGGCAAGCTCATGTCGATCCCCGACACGCTCATCGTCCAGTACCTCGAGCTCTGCACGCTCGTGCCGGCCGAGGAAGTCGCGGAGGTGCGGTCGGGGCTCGAGGAGGGGCTGCTGCGGCCGGACGTCGCGAAGCGTCGCATGGCGCGGGAGGTCGTCGACCTCTATCACGGCGTGGGAGCGGGGGACCGGGCCGAGGAGCGGTTCAACCGGGTGCACCGGGACCGCGAGCTGCCCGAGGACATCCAGGAAGTGCCGATCCCGGCAGACCTCGCCGACGACGGCGCCATCTGGGTGCCGCGGCTGATGCACGCCCTCGGGCTGGCTGACTCGAACGCGGAGGCGCGGCGGCGGATCGAGCAGGGCGGTGTGCGGCTGGGGGGCGAGGTCCTGGACGATCCGTCCGCGGAGCTCAGCCCCGACGCGTTGCGCGGGAAGGTGCTGCAGGTCGGGCGACGGCGGTTCGTGCGCCTCGTCTGAGGCCGGGAATGCCGGGGGCCGTGATAGCGTTGTCAATGAGTGAGTGCGCCTGTCGCGTCATCTTGCGAGGATCGGTTGACGGCCTTGGGGCGCGGCCGTAATATAGGCGGTTGGCGCGACTCCTTCCGGAGGTTCCTCCTCGGGTCGCGTGCTGCTCGCACCTTGAGAACTGAACAGTGTGCCAAAAGCCAGTGCGTTCCCGTCACGTGAGAGGTCGCGGTCAGCCGCGTCCGAGCACGCGACGGTCGTACACATCACTGGATCCGTCAGGATCCGAGCAGGCCGATCGGGACGATGCCAGCCCCGTGAGGCCGACTCCAACGGAAGCAAGCGAAGCCGGCCAGTGGCCGGTTCGTCCATCTCTACGGAGAGTTTGATCCTGGCTCAGGACGAACGCTGGCGGCGCGCCTAACACATGCAAGTCGAGCGGGAACCTCGGGTGGGGTAACCCATCCGAGGGGAGAGCGGCGAACGGGTGAGTAACACGTGGGCGACCTGCCCCAGACCCTGGGATAACCCCGGGAAACCGGAGCTAATACCAGATACTCCGATCGGGTCGCATGATCCGGTCGGGAAAGCCCCGACGGTCTGGGATGGGCCCGCGGCCTATCAGCTTGTTGGTGGGGTAACGGCCTACCAAGGCGACGACGGGTAGCTGGTCTGAGAGGACGGCCAGCCACACTGGGACTGAGACACGGCCCAGACTCCTACGGGAGGCAGCAGTGGGGAATCTTGCGCAATGGGCGAAAGCCTGACGCAGCGACGCCGCGTGGGGG
>JBKPHM010000131.1:0-6474 GCA_046729855.1 Actinomycetota bacterium
GGAGCCGGGGCACCGTCGATGTAGGTGATCGAGTTCGTCGGAACCGCCGACACGCGGGAGCCAGGCAAGACGATCCCCACAAGGTTCAGCGGGTCCGTCGCCGAGAGCACGATGGTCTCGCCGGTGTGGGGCAGCTTCCGCACGGACCGGAGCACATCGACGGCCTCTGGAACCGCATACTGCTCGCCGGAGAAGCCATTCACGAACCGACCGCCTCGAATCGTTCCCCGGGCCTCCATCCGACGCAGCGCCCACAGAACCTCGCGCCAAGGCACCGAAACGGTCTCCCGAATCAGCAGATCGCGGAGGACGACGCCCCACCGAGCGAGCAGCTGCTCGGCGATAGCCTCCGCAAGCTCGTCGGCATCCTCAGCGGCGATCACCTGAGGGAGCAGCGACCACCGCCCAGCCGATCTGGAAGCAACCCCTCCGCTCCCCCTTCGAAGCCGGCGGCGGTCCGACGCCCTGGCGACGCGCCGCCCGTACAGGAGGGAGCGCACCGCCTCGAAGCCATCGGCCGTGACGAGCCCTCGAGCCACGGCCTCCCACAATCCCTCTTCCACCTCGCCTGGCAGCCTGTGGGTGAGCGTTCTGAGGTCGGATTGGAAAAGCGCGCCGTGGCCCTGCAGAGCAGCGAGCACGTCGGCCGTGCGGCCGGGCCCGGGCTCCGGTGGGGTGCGGTCGCCGCGCGCCGCCTGCAGCAGCCACGGGAGATCATCGCGGATCGCCAGGGTGATCGGGGTTGCTCGCGACGGCGTCAGGCCGCTTCTGCGAGGACCTTCGTCCGCGTCGCCGTTTCGAACCGAGAGCCGCCCCCAGGTCACGTCTCCCGACAGACACAATTCATCGAGCCACTCGCCCCGGTAGTGCTCCATCCGAGAGCGCAAGACGGCCTCCTCCCAAGCCCCGGCCGCCAGCTCGAACCCTTGGAGCTGCTCGATCACCGCGAGCAGACCCATCCGCCCTTCGCGTCGGGTCCCGGGCGCGGCGTGCTGCCATCGAAGGAGGAACCGCGTGAAATCCTGGGCGGTCACGGGCTCGATCTCGCGCCGGAGCGTCTGCTGGGTGTAGGCGTGAATGCGGGCGAGTAGGCGCCGGGCGCAGAACTGCTCGGGACCATCCGGCGAGGTGAATCGCCCCCGGAAGGCGAATCCCTCTCCCTCGAGCCGTGCGACTGCGGTCTCGACCTCCGATCGCGGAAGCCCCGTCGCTTCCTCAAGCTCAACGACCGTCGAGGGGCCTCGGTACTCGAGGTGTCCGCGGAGGAGCTCGGCCGCCGCGGCATCCCGATCGATCGGCGCAGCAGCGATCGGCGAGCGGTGGTCGGGCGTCACCTCAGCGTCGGGAAACAGGAGCTGAAGCGCGGGGCGCCGCTCCACGGCGCACCAGAGCTCCGCTCCCGCCTCGGACACCGTCAGGGCGCGGTGGTCCTCGACCAGCTCCTCGAACCATGGGCGCCAGTCCTGGACCGGCCGAAGCCCGACGACCGTCATCAGCACGTCGTGCAGCTCGTCGGCGTCGCGGGGGTCCGGCAGCACCTCCTGGCGGACGCGCTCGAGGGCATCGGGATCGAGCCGCCCGAGGTCCCGCGCCTCCACTGGCAGGCCCCGGCGGAGCTGGACGGCCCGACTGCGCCGCTCCTCCAGCGGAGCGTCGTCCAAGTAGGTGAAGGGACGCCCGTTCAGGATCTCGTGCGCCAGGACCGATGGCTCCGTCGTGTCTCGCACCACCACCCGCACGTGGCCGGACTCGATCCTCGCCACGAGTTCCCGAAGGCCGTCGATGTCCATGGCCTCGTGTAGGCAGTCATCGAGCGTCTGCCGGACCAGGGGATGATCGGGGATCTCCAGCGGGCCAGGCGCGACGTTCTCCTGGCACGCCGCGAGCGTCGGGAAGACCGCGGCCATCAGGTCGTCGGCCTCCATGCGCTGGATCGGGGCTGGGTTCGTCCGGCCGCCCCGCATCCGGAGCACCGCCAGGGCACGGTTCAGGTTCCACCGCCAGCGCGCGGCGAACATCGGGGAGGTGAGCACGGCCTGCCGCACGACGCCCTCCACCGCCTTCGACCCCAGGAACTTGGGGACCCGCTCCAGCGGGAAGCTGTGCTGGGGGCCGAGCGAGAGCAGGATCGCGTCGTCGCTCGCCGCCGCCTGGAGCTCGAAGTCGAACGTGACGCAGAACCGCTTGCGGAGCGCGAGGCCGAGCGCCCGGTTGAGGCGCGCCCCGAAGAGGGCGTGCCCCACGAGTTGCATCCCGCCGCTCTCGTCGAAGAACCGCTCCAGGACGATCGTGTCCTTGGTCGGGAGCGCCCCCAGGGCGGCCAGCCCGGCCCCGAGGTATCGCACGATCGTGTCCGCGGCGGCCTGATCGATTCCCGACTCGTCCTCTAGCCAGCGGCGGGCGCCGTCGGCGTCGCGGGCCAGGATGCGCTCCCCCACCGTCTCCCGGAGGTCCGATACCTCCGCCGATAGCTCCTTCGTCCGACCCGGCGCCTCGCCCAACCAGAAGGGCACGGTCGGCGGCGCGCCCCGGGCGTCCTCGACGCGAACCGTCCCCGGCTCGACCCTGCGGATCCGCCACGACGTCGTGCCGAGCAAGAAGACGTCCCCGGCCATGCTCTCGATGGCCCAGTCCTCGTTCACGGTTCCGACGAAGGTCTCGTCGGGCTCGGCCACGACTCGGTAGTCGCCGGTCTCGGGGATGGCTCCACCGGAGGTCAGAGCGGCAAGCCGGGCGCCGCGGCGGCCGCGGAGGCGTCCGTTCACGCGATCTCGATGCAGGTACGCGCCCCGCCGTCCCCTGCCAGTGCGGATCCCCTCGGAGACGAGCTCGACGACGTCGTCGAAGTCGTTTCGGGAGAGGCTGGCGAACGGGGCGGCGCGACGAACCAGCCCGAAGAGATCGTCTTCCGACCAATCCTCCGCGGCGCACTCGGCCACGATCTGCTGGGCCACGATGTCGAGCGGCGCCACGGGCTGGATGATCGCGTCCAGGCGACCGGCCTGGGTCCCGCGAAGCAGCGACGCGCACTCCACGAGCTCGTCCCTGCTGGTGGGGTACAGGACGCCTCGGGGAGTCCCGAAGCGCGTGTGGTTCGAGCGGCCCACCCGCTGCAGGAACGTCCCAAAGCTGCGGGGCGAGCCGATCTGACAAACGAGTTCCACCGGCCCGATGTCGATCCCAAGCTCCAGGGACGCGGTGGCCACCAGGGCTCGGAGGTCCCCGGCCCGTAAGCGGGATTCCACTCGCTGCCGGCGCTCTTTCGACAGGCTCCCGTGATGGGCGGCCACCTGATCCTCGCCGAGGCGTTCCCCCAGCTGGTGGGCCACGCGCTCGGCCATCCGCCTGGTGTTCACGAAGACCAGCGTCGTCCGGTGGCCCTTCACGTGCTCGGCGATCAGGTCGAGGATCTGCCCCATCTGCTCCGCGGAGGCCACCGCCCCGAGCTCGTCGTCGGGAAGCTCGAGGGCGAGATCGAGGCCGCGCTGATGTCCGACATCTACGATCGAGCATCGCGGCGATCCGTCGAGATTCGATCGGTCTGCCCCGGCGCCGACGAGGAGTCGAGCCACAGTCTCGATCGGTCGCTGCGTGGCCGAGAGCCCGATCCGCTGCGGCGCCCCGTGGGCGAGGTGGGCAAGCCGTTCCAGCGTGAGCGCGAGATGCGATCCACGCTTATTGCCGGCGACCGCGTGGATTTCGTCGACAATCACCGTCCGGACACCACCCAACATCGCTCGGCTGCGCTCGGCGGTCGCCAGGAGATACAGGGATTCCGGGGTCGTGATGAGGAAGTGAGGTGGGCGTCTCAGCATCGCCGCCCGCGCTGAGGCCGCCGTGTCCCCAGTCCGAACGGCCACACGGACCTCAGGTGGCACGAGCCCCAGCTCGGCGGCCACCTCGCCGATCTCTCGGAGTGGAGCCTCGAGGTTCTGGTGGATGTCCACCGCAAGGGCCTTGAGCGGGGAGACGTACACGACCTCTGGCCCGTTGATGAGACCGACACTCGGAGCCCGAGCTCGGTAAAACCGGTCTATGCAGATCAGGAATGCCGCAAGCGTCTTGCCGGACCCGGTCGGCGCGGAGATCAGCGTGTCGCGGCCGGCAGCGATCTCGACCCAGCCGCGCGCCTGCGGTGCGGTCGGACCGTCAGGGAACCGGCGCTCAAACCAGGTGCGGACCGCCGGATGGAGCATCTCGAGCACCCGGCAACTGTATCCTCCGCCGCCGTCCCCCGGCCCCTGTCGATCACGATGCAGGGCTACCTCTCGTGCTCATCCGCCCACACGCCGCAGGAACTGCACCACCGATCCTCTAGCTCGGATGGGCTCGAACGTGACGACGCCTGAGCTCGGCGCGGTCACCCTGCCGGCCCGACGTTCGTACGAGCGAGCACGCCGCACCACCTGCCACGTGCCGCCCTGCGGCCAGACTGACGGTGAGTGAGGCCGGCGCGACGAATCAGGACGTCGTGATGCTCGTTTGCATCTTGTCGAGGCATTGCTCCATGCCGGCCCGTGAGATCTCGACGGTCTGCGCGTCCGGGTAGCCAAACTCATGGACCGTCAGCTCGGTGGTCGCGTCGTCGATCGACGTCAGAGTGACCACATGCCGGACGTCCTCGGGGATCCCGGGAGGGAGCCCCAGCTCGGCCGGCGCGAGCTTGTTGCCATGCTCATCGGCGAACCCCTGGACGAACTCGATCCTTTCCATCGGCTCGATGGATCGATACGTCCAGGTGTTGAAGAGCTCCCAGCCGTCTGCCGATCGCATGGATACGAGGGTGGTGCCTCCCTCTCGGAAGTCCATGCGGCAGGTCGGCGAGGTGAAGCCCTGCGGCCCCCACCACCTCATCACCTCGTCGGAATCGCTCCACGCCCGCCACACGCGCTCCCTGGGCGCATCGAACGTGCGGGAAAGGACCATATCGAAACTCTCGAGCCCGCTCGTCATCGCCCCCTCCTTTCCTTCGACTACGACAGGCGATGACCGCCGATGTCGTACGGGACGTTCACGGTCTCATCGGCACCCGGATTGGGACGCCAGCTGCCACCGAAGCTCTGGTCGTCCTGGGAGAAGCTGCCTGTGAACGTCGCGTCGAGGGGGCCGTACGACACCGAGATCTTCAGCGAATCGCCCTCGATCTCCCAGCGGTACGGCAGGGGCTGTGGGGAGATGTTCGTGAAGACGGTGGACGGGAACGTCCCGGTCTCGGGGTCGTAGCCGATGAGCTCGAGGCTATCGAGCTGCATCCCCATGAAGTTCATCGTGCCGTGCTGCTCGAGGAAGAAGCCTCCGGGCAGCCACCTGAACGTGGTCTCCCCCTTGATGACGATCTCGTCCGAGCCTGGGAGATGCCCCTCCATGCTCCAGGTTCCGACGAACCGATCCAGCCGCTTCAGGGCCGGATCGGGCGTCGGGAGCTGCGCCTGCATGTTGTCCGCCATCATGGTCCTCCTTCGGTGATGCCGCGTCGGCGGCTCGACCTGGTCTTGATCCATGGATCCGAGCGGCTCCGGGTTCGCGACATCAGACGCGAGCCGTGCGCTCCACCGCGCACCGGTTGGTGGGAACCGTTACGGCCGGGTCTCGTTCGTCCCCATGCCCTCCGTCCGCTTCGAGGCGACCCCCTCCCTGGCTTCAGCTCCCGACGACCGGTCCGGTCGGGATTCGCGCCGGATCTGGTTCGGGCAGTTGCGCCCCCCGTGCGTTCCGCTGCCCTCCCCGGCCTCCGATCCCGGACGATGGTCCGAGCGCGCGACATCGCTATCGCGCGATCCTCGACTCGACGAGTCGTTCAAGCGTGTCGAGGAAGGGGATCGCGCCACTCATGTACGCGTCGCGGTCTGCTTCGGTCTCGAACCCACCCTGCACAAGCGTGACGAGCGTCGCGCCGTCGTGCTCCTCGAAGGTCAGCACGAGTGTGCTGGTGACCGTCCTGCCGCGTTCGGTCATCGTCATCGTCGCGGCGAGACGGTGGGGCCGGTCGATCTCGCTAAACACGTAGGAGATCGGATACCGCTGCCCGTCGGGACCGCCGATGACCATGCGCCAGGTACCGCCAACCCGAAGATCCATCTCATCCTCGACGAGCGTCCATCCCTCTGGCGCGTAGAGCTCCGCGTGGGACTCCCGCTCGAGCATCGTGTCGAACACCAGATTGGGTGGCGCTTGGATGATTCGCTGGAGCCTCAGCTCGTGCACCACGACGTCGCTCCCTTCCGCCGCTCGACGATCGCCTCGAGCCGATTGAGACGCCCCCTCCCACTGACGCCGATAGTGCTGGATCCATCTCGTGACGTCGCCGAGGTCGCCAGTGCTGGCCATCTGGCACGCGCAGCAGGCGCGTTCCTGGACCGCGAACATCATCGGTGGGTTCGAGAAGGCCCTGACCGATGCGGGACTGTTGAGGCCCGACCCGCGACCGCCGGCCATCTGCTTTCTCGATATCACCGGGTACACGCGCCTCACGGG
>JBKPHM010000132.1:0-3277 GCA_046729855.1 Actinomycetota bacterium
CACCCAGACGAAGAAGATGAGCAACGTCCAAAGGACCTCGAGGAACGGATAGTCAGCTGCGAGAGGCATGGATCCTCCTGATGAGTTGGGCGTGATTCGAGGAGTCTAGAGAGTGGCTCGGTCGAGATTGCCGAGCCGGCAATCGCTAGGTCGTGTCCGTCTCCAGCGGCGGGCGGCCTCCGTGCGTGCGGGGGATGTCCGCATCCAGAGGGGCCCGTTGGTCGTAGTCCGGCAGTGCTCGCTCGGCCCGGCGGAGGGCGATCCCATGGCTGTTCACGATCACGTAGGCAAAGACGCCGAAGAACGGGACGAACAGAAGGAAGAGCAGCCAGGCGACCTTCTTCCAGCCCCCGATGTCGTGGCGGCGGAAGCGGACTCCTATCCAGATGAACAACAACCCGTTCACCGACACCACTAGTAACTAGAAGCGCAACGTCGCGAGGACTTCGAGGAAGGGATAGTCAGCTGCGAGCGGCATCGGTCCTCCTGGGGTGGGGTAACCGAGTTTCGCCGCAGCCTCGAGTGCTCTCATCATGCGATCGGGATGATCTCGATTACCGAGGTGCCGTATCCAGTTTTGGCTCGATCTTGACGCGCGGAACGAGGCCGCGGCGGCGGAGAAGCTCGAGTGCCAGTGCCCTCACCGCGGCGAGCCGCAGCGCGCCTCACAGCCGGACCGCGGTGCGATCAGTCCGCGAAGACGGTTGCCCAGTCGTTCTTGACGCTGACGACCGTCCAGCCCTCCGCGTTCGCACGCTCCAGTGACTGCTCCGCCCCGGCCGTGTAGTCGAACTCGCGCTCGGCGTCGTCGTGGAGGACGAGCAGCTTCAGTCCGTCCGCCCACGCGAGCATGTGGATGTCGCCGTTCGAATTGCCGACCGCGAGGATCGGCCGGCGCCCGATCCGGCTCCAGATCCTCACCGGCTTCACCGGCCCGTCGTCGAAGACATCCGGCTCGGCGAGGTAGACGATCGAGCCTCCTTGCTCATCATCTCGGTACTCGAGGGCATTCGAACTCCCAATGACGCGTTCTGAGGGAATGCCGTAGAGCTCCCGGGTGATCGGTCGCATGAAGTCCCGGTCGCCGCCCGAGGCGATGTAGCACGTGAAGCCGTTGGACTCCAGATAGCGCAACAGCTCGATCATGGGGAGGTAGGCGCAGGCGGCAAACGCGCGCTCCAGCGTGGGATGCGCCGCCTCGCGGACGAAGGCGCCGGCGGCAGCACCGTACGCGTCCACCGTCCATCCGGCGAACGCCTGGAGAATCCCGCCCAGCATCACCTTGACGTCAGTGTCGTCACCCGCGTAGTGCTTGGTGATCACCCCGCTCAGCCACGCGTAGTCTTTCTCGTGCGCAGCCTTCCAGGGCTGCTTGTCGCGGAGCGAGTGGTCCTTCTCTGCCATCTCCGCGAGCCGCTTCAGGACGAAGCCGAGCTCGATCGGCATCGGCTTCTCGCACCAGAGCGTGCCGTCGTTGTCGAAAACAGCGATCCGATCCTCGGGCGGAACGTCCTTCGCCGCGGTCTCGACGAAGTCGACGATCGCACTGCGCGTTCGGGTGTCTCGCCACGACGCGAGGCCCATCAGTCGCGCGCGCCGCTCGTCGCGTCCGCCATCTTCTCGAGCGCCTGGTCGATCGTGAAGCTCGCCGCCTTCTGGCGCGGTGGAAACGCCTCGAACGTCTCCAGGAACCGCGCCACGAGCGCCTGGGCGGCCATGATCATGTACGCCTTGGATATGTACCAGTCCCAGTAAGTGTTCGAGGTCGTGTCCGCCCGCTCGAACGGGTCGGTACGCAGGTTGAAGAGCTTCGGCACTCGGAGTGGCGTGAACGGCTCGGCCCAGAGCTCGAGCGTCCCGCGTGCCCGCTGTTCCATGAAGACGAGCTTCCAGTTGTCGAAGCGCAGGGCGACGAGGTCGCCGTCGTCCGAGAAGTAGATGAACCCCTCGCGGGGGCTCTTCTCCTCCTCGCCTGTCAGGTACGGCAGCAGGTTGTGGCCGTCGATGTGCACCTTGAACCTCTTGCCGGCGGCCTCGTAGCCCTGCTTCAGCTTCTCGACGATGTTCGGCTCGCCGGCGGCCGCAAGGAATGTCGGAAGCCAGTCGTGGTGCTGGACGATCTCATTGGAGACGACGCCGGCTGGGATCGTCCCGGGCCAGCGCACCATCAGCGGCACCCTGAATGCGCCCTCCCAGTTGGTGTTCTTCTCGCTACGGAACGGCGTCATCGCCCCGTCCGGCCACGTGTTCATGTGCGGACCGTTGTCGGTCCCGTACATGACGATCGTGTCCTCGGCGATGCCGAGCTTGTCCAGCAGATCCAGGAGCTGCCCGACGTTCCTGTCGTGGTCGAGCATCGTGTCGTGGTACGGCGACTGCCAGCGGCCGGCCTTCCCGAGGCTCCTCCGCTTTGTGTGCGTCCGCAGGTGCATGTGCGTGGTGTTCACCCAGCAAAAGAACGGCTTGCGCCTGTTGTGCTGGCGCTGGATGAAGTCGGCAGCAGCCTCAACGAACTCGTCGTCGCAGGTCTCCATCCGCTTCCGCGTCAGCGGGCCCGTGTCCTGGATCCTCTGCTTACCGACGCGGCCCCAGCGCGGATGCTCCTTTGGGTCGTCCTTGTTCGTCGCTCTGCATCTCAGGACGCCGCGCGGGCCGAAACGCTCGTGGAACTCTTCGAAGCCGTGCTTGGACGGGTAGTCGGGGTCCTCCGGATCCTCCTCCGCGTTCAGGTGGTACAGGTTCCCGTAGAACTCGTCGAACCCGTGCACGGTCGGCAAGAACTTGTTCTTGTCCCCAAGGTGGTTCTTGCCGAACTGGGCCGTAGCGTAGCCCTGCTCCTTGAGGAGCTCGGCGATAGTCGGATCCTCGCCGCGAAGGCCGATCGCCGCTCCGGGGAGCCCCACCTTGCTGAGGCCGGTGCGGAAGACGCTCTGTCCGGTGATGAACGACGACCGGCCGGCCGTGCAGCTCTGCTCGCCGTAGGCATCGGTGAAGCGCATGCCCTCGTTCGCGATCCGGTCGATGTTCGGCGTGCGGTAGCCCATCAGCCCGTCGCTGTAGCAGCTTAGGTTGGTAATCCCGATGTCGTCGCCCCAGATGACGAGGATGTTCGGCTTGTCGGCCATCAGGCATTCCCTCCGTTCGCGGTCGAGGACGCGCGCACGACACAGCGGAAGCCGAGGTGCGCCATGGACGTGTCGATCATCTGCGGCTGCCGCGCCGCGGGGCGGTAGCGCAGGCAGTAGTTCGGCGCGCACAGGTGCGAACCGCCCTTGAT
>JBKPHM010000133.1:0-37460 GCA_046729855.1 Actinomycetota bacterium
GGCCGACGACAGCACGCCGAACAGGAAGAACTTGATCCCTGCCTCGTTCGACCGGGGGTCCGTCTTGCGGAACGCCGCGATCATGAAGCCCGGCGCCGAGACCAGCTCGAGCGCGATGAACAGCATCAGCAGGTCACGCGAGGACGGCATCAGCAGGCAGCCGAGGAACGACGTCAGCAGGAGGAAGTAGTACTCGCCCTGGTACCACCTGCCGTCGCGGAAATACCGCAGCGACACCATCAGGACGATCGCGGCGACGGACAGGAAGAACACCTTGAACAGCAACGCGAAGCTGTCGACGACGAACATGCCGCCGAACGTCGTCCGCTCCTCACCGATCAGCGTCAGCGCGGCGACGAGCGCGGCCAGCACTCCGAGCAGCGACAGCGGCATCGACCACCACTTCCGACCCGGTCGAAGGTACGCGTCCGCGATCAGGACCAGGACGATCGTGCCGGACAGGATCAGCTCCGGCAGGATCGCGTGGTAGTCGATCATCGCCCGGTCCCCGCTCAGCCCGCGAACAGCCCCATCAGCCCGGACACCGCCCCATCGGTCACGCCGAGGATCACCCGCGGGAAGAGGCCGAGCACGACGGTCGCGACCAGCAGCGGCACCCAGGACACCCACTCGACGGCCAGGACGTCCGGGAGCACCGCCTCCTGCCACCGGTCCGGGAGCGTGCCCATGTTGACGCGCTGCAGCATCCACAGGAAGTAGCCGGCGGTGAGCAGCGTCCCGATGCCGCCCGCGACCATAAACGCGCGGAACCACCACGTCTGGTCGGCCAGCACCGCCGACGGGTTGAACGCGGACAGCAGGGCCATGACCTCGCCCCAGAAGCCCGCGAGACCCGGGAGCCCAAGCGACGCGATGGCCACGAACGCGAACACGCCGCCCAGGTACGGCAGCTTCTGCATCAGCCCGCCGCCGATCTCGGCGATCATCCGCGTGTGGTACCGGTCGTAGATCGAGCCAACGAGGAAGAACAGCATCCCGGTGATGATGCCGTGCGCGACCATCCCGAAGATCGCGGCGTTGATCCCGATGTCGGTCAGCGTCGCGATGCCGAGCATAACGAACCCCATGTGGCCGACGGACGAGAACGCGATCAGCCGCTTGAGGTCGCGCTGCGCCAGGCAGCACAGGGCCGCGTAGATGATCGCGATCGCCGCCAGCGCGCCGATCCACGGCGCGTACTTCTGCGCGGCGTACGGCAGGATCGGGAGCGCGATCCGCACGAACCCATACGTGCCCATCTTCAACAGGATCCCGGCCAGCAGGACGGACCCGACGGTCGGCGCCTCGGTGTGCGCGTCCGGGAGCCAGGTGTGGAACGGCCACATCGGCACCTTGATCGCGAAGCCGAGGAAGACAGCCGCGAACACGACCAGCTGGAAGCCGCGGCTGAACGCGTCGCCGGACGCCGCGAACTCTTGGAGCGCGATGATGTCGAACGTCCGGGACCCGCCGACCACTGGCCCCTCGAAGTACATCGCCAGGAACCCCAGCAGCATGAAGACGCTGCCGAACAGCGTGTAGAGGAAGAACTTGATCGCCGCGTACTCGCGGTTCGCGCTCCCCCAGATCCCGATCAGGAAGTACATCGGTACCAGCACGAGCTCCCAGAAGATGAAGAAGAGCACCAGGTCGAACGCAATGAACGTGCCGGCCATGCCCGTCTCCAGCAGGAGCTGCAGAGCCAGGAACGCCTTGGTCTTGCCGGGCTGTGGCACGAACCGCCATGTGTAGACCGCGCACAGGAATGACAGCACGAACGTGAGGACGAACAGCGGCATGCTGATCCCGTCGATCCCGACGTGGTACCGGGCCCCGATCGCCGGGATCCATTCGACGTCCACCTCGTACTGGAGCCCGCTTCCGGCTCCGTAGTCGAACCCGATCGCGATCGCGAACGCGGCGACCATCGCCGCGCCCGTGATGGCGATGCCCAGGCCACGGACCGTCTGCTCCTGCTCCCGCGGGACGAGCGCGATGACGATCGCGCCCACGAGGGGCAGGAACGTGGCGACCGTGATGGCCCAGTCCTCCCACGCGTCGTTCATCGATCCCTTCCTCTCAGACCCTCGTGAACACGATCGCGAGCACGACGACGCCCGCGAACAGGAACGCCGCGTACCGCTGGACGTTGCCCGACTGCAGGTAGCGGAGCAGCCCACCGGTGAAGCCCGCCGTTCCGGCCGCCGCATTGACGGCGCCGTCGATCACCCGGCGGTCGAAGACGTTGAGGGCGGCCGCGACCTTGCGTGTGACCCCGGCGGCGCCGTTGACGGCGCCGTCGAGGATGTGCTGGTTCGTCCAGTAGGCAGCGGCCGACAGCCGATCGCGGACCGGCCGGACGATCCCGCGCCAGCCGATCTCGTCGAGGTAGTACTTGTTCTCCAGCACGACGTACAGCGGCCCGAACGCCCGCAGCGGCTCGGGTTCGCGGTACCGTGAGTAGACCCGGTACCCTGCCGCGATCCCGAGGGCGGCGCCCACGACCGACAGCGCGGCGAAGCCGTAGTTGAACGGCGCGTGCTCCCCCTCGCCGATGTGCACCCACTCCGAGAACTCGAAGATGTTGAACGCCGTCGCGTTCAGGAACCCCGCGACCACGGACAGCGTCGCCAACGCGACCAGCGGCGCGGTCATCACGGCGGGCGACTCGTGCGGGTGCCCGTGCCCCCGGTACTGGCTGAAGAACGTCAGCAGCACCGCACGCGTCATGTAGAACGCGGTCACGATCGCGGTGAAGGCGGCGATACCCCACAGCGCGTAGCTGCCCTCGTGGAAGGCCGTCGAGATGATCTCGTCCTTCGACCAGAACCCGGCCAGCGGCGGGATCCCCGACAGCGCCGCCGCCCCGATCACGAACGTCCAAAACGTCCGCGGCATCGGCTTCCGCAGCCCGCCCATCTCGCTCATGTTGTTCGTGTGGGCCGCGTGGATCACCGACCCCGCACCCAGGAACAGCAGCGCCTTGAAGAACGCGTGGGTGAACAGGTGGAACAGGCCCGCCGTGTACCCGGCCTCGCCCAGCGAGAGCCCGGCGACCATGTACGCGAGCTGCGACACCGTCGAGTAGGCCAGCACCCGCTTGATGTCGTCCTGGATCATCGCGAGCAAGGCCGCGATCAGCATCGTGATGCCGGCGATCGTCGACACGAACGTCAGGACGAATGGCTCCGCGTTGATGAAGACCTCGAACATCCGACCGAGCAGGTAGACGCCCGCCGCGACCATCGTCGCCGCGTGGATCAGCGCGGACACGGGTGTGGGGCCCGCCATCGCATCGGGCAGCCACACGTGCAGCGGGAACTGGGCCGACTTCCCGATCGTGCCTCCGAACAGCAGCAGCGCACCGGCCGTGACCCAGAACGTCGTGAGCTCGCCGTCGGCGGCCATGTGGGAGATCTCCGAGATGCGCGTCGTCCTGAGCCCGGTCGCCGAGATTAGCGCGAAGATCCCGAACAGGAACGGGATGTCGCCTGCCCTCGTGACCAGGAAGGCCTTGATCGCTGAGCTGGAGTTGGTGTGCTCCTCCCACCAGTGCCCGATCAGCACGTAGGAGCAGAACCCCATCACCTCCCAGCCGACGAGGAGCTGGAAGAGATCGTTCGCAACCACGACGGTCAGCATCGCGCCGGTGAACAGCGACAGCGCAGCGTAGAACCACGTGTATCGCCGGTCACCGTGCATGTAGCCGATCGAGTAGACATGAACGCACAGCGACACGGTCGTGACGACCACCAGCATCACCGCGGTCAGCCCGTCGACGTACTGACCGAGCTCCACGCGCAGCGGTCCGACCCGGAACCACTCGATCGAGCTCTCGACCACCTGCCCGTCCTGGATGAAGTCCCACAAGATGAGCAGCGACAGCACGAGGCCCACGCCGATCGCGGTGATCCCGTAGACCGGGCCCTTGCCGGGCGTGCGCTTGCCGAAGAAGAGGGTGAGCACCGCGGAGACGAACGGGAGCACGGCGATGATCCACGCATACTGCGCAAAGCCGGCGTCCTCATGAATCGTGGACGCGATCACCACTTGAGGAGGTTCACCTCGTCGACGTTGATCATCTCCCGGTTGCGGTAGATCAGGATCACGATCGCCAGGCCGATCCCGACCTCGGCGGCCGCCACCGCGATCACGAAGAGCGCGAAGACCTGGCCGGCCATCTCGCCGATCTGCTGCGAGAACGCGACCAGGTTGACGTTGACGGCGTTCAGCATCAGCTCGATCGACATCAACACCAGGACCGCGTTCCGGCGCGCGAGCACCCCGTACACCCCGACCGAGAAGAGCGCGGCGGAGAACAGCAGCGGCAGCGCCAGCCGGATCATGACGTGCGGTCGTCCCTCCTCGACAGGACGATCGCGCCGATCAGCGCGGCCAGCAGGAGGAACGACACTGCCTCGAACGGCAGCACGTAGTCGCGGAACAGCGACTCGCCGAGCGCGCCGGCGGTGCCGCCCACGGGGTCGGCCGCGATGCGGTCGGGCCCGTCCCAAGGGAAAGCCTCGAGGATCAGGTACGCCAGCCCTCCCAGCACCGCGAGTCCGATCACGAACGCGATCCCACGCTGCTGGTTGTCGAGCGCCGCCCGCCCGATCGGGGCGCGCGTGAGCATCAGCCCGAACAGGAACAGGATCACGATCGCGCCCACGTAGATCAGGACCTGCACCCAGGCGACGAACTCGGCGGCCAGCAGCAGGTACGCGCCGGCGATCGCCGCGAGCGCGACGACTAGGTAGAGCGCGCCGTGGACGATCTGGCTCGTCGTGACCAGCCGGATCGCCGCGACCGTCCCGATCAGCCCGAGCGCGACGAACATCCACTCCTGCGCGGTCACGACCAGCCCCTATCCCTCTTGCGCCTTCGTGCGGGCCGCGATGATCGCCGCCCGCCGGGCCTGTCCCTCCGCGACGCGGCGGTCGGTCCCCTTCGCGAGCTGCTCGGCCAGGACCCGGTCGAACGTCTCCTGGTCCGGTTCGACCTCGACACGCTCCCCATGCGGTCCGGGTGCGGTCGGCTGCACCGCCACCTCGCCGGCCTCGGCCACGCTTGGGGTCGCCTGCTCGGGCGTCGGGCCGGCCGCAGCCGCCTGCATCGACGGGGGCGGGGGCGGCTGCGCGGCCGCCTCGGGGGGCGGTGCCCCTTCGGATGCCGCGGGCGCCGTATCGAGCACCGCCGGCTGCGCCTGCGTCCCGGTGACCTGCGTGATCTCCTCGGCGGGCGGCTCCGCGCCCACCTCGAGCTCCGGTGGCGGCAGCACCGTGTAGGTCCACTGCTCGAGCCGCTCCTTCTCGTGGGTGAGCTCCATGATCGAGTACTCCGCGTACTCGAAATCGGGGCTCCAGAACAACGCGTCGAACGGGCAGACCTCCACGCAGATCCCGCAGTACATGCACAGCGCGTAGTCGATCGCGAACCGATCGAGGACCTTCATCGAGCGCCCCCGGCCGCCGCCGGCGGGCTCGTGCGTCTCCTTGTGGGCGTCGATGTAGATGCACCAGTCCGGGCACTCGCGCGAGCACTTGTAGCAGACCGTGCAGTTGGCCTCCTTCAGCGCGATCACGCCGCGCGTGCGGGGCGGCAGGTCCGGCTTCTCCTCGGGGTACTCCTGCGTGATCGACGGCTGAAGCAGGTGCTTCAGCGTCACGCCGAGGCCCTTCAGCAGCCCGAGGCCACTCCGCGCCGGCTCGCCGTCCGGCCTGCGAACGCCCCGCTCGTCGATCGCCACGTCAGGCCCTCATCCGGTCGCGACCTTCCAGAACCCCACGACGACGATCACGGCCAGCGCGACCGGGATCAGCGTCAACCACGACATCCGCTGGAGCTGGTCCTCGCGTAGGCGCGGGTACGTCGCCCGCAGCCAGATCACGACGAACGACAGCGCACCTATCTTCGCCACCATCCACAACGGCTCGGGGATGAACGACAGGCCCGGCGGCGGGAGGTAGCCACCGAGGAACAGGACGGACGCGATCGCGGAGAGCACGACGATCCCGCCGTACTCGGCCAGCAGGAAGAACGCGAACTTCAGCCCCGTGTACTCCGTCAACGCGCCGAAGATGATCTCCGAGTCCGCGATCGGCATGTCGAACGGCGGCCGCGTCAGCTCCGCGAGCGATGCGACCATGAAGATCACGAAGCCGATCAGGTGCCAGGGGTAGACGACGTTCCACACGCCGCGCTGTGCCTCGACGATCCCCACGAGCGAGAGCGTCCCCGCCTGCATGACGATCCCGGCGGCCACGAGCACCAGCGGCAGCTCGTACGCGATCAGCTGCGCGGCCGCGCGGAGCGCCCCCATCAGCGAGAACTTGTTCGCCGAGGCCCATCCGGCCATCAACGTGCCGATCACGCCGACCGAGCTGATCGCGAGGACGAAGAAGATCCCTACGTCGAGGTTGAGCGCGAAGATCTCCGGAGAGAACGGGATCACGACGAGCGTGACGATGTACGGCACCAGCACGACGCCCGGCGCCATCGTGAAGATCCACGGATCGGCGGCGCGCGGGACGATGTCCTCCTTCTGGATGAACTTGACCCCGTCGGCGAGCAGCTGCGCCCACCCGTGGAACCGCCCCGCGTACATGGGCCCCAGCCGGTGCTGCATGTGCGCGAGCACCTTGTGCTCCATGTAGCCGACGATCAGCGGCGCCGTGAGGAAGAAGACGAGGACCAGCGCGGCCTTCACGACGAGGACGAGCCAGAAGCTCGAGAACCAGGTGTCGAAGACGCTGACGCCCGTCTCGGCGATCACTCTTCCTCTTCCTCCTCACCCTCGACGGCACCGGGCCACGGCTTGGCCTCGCGCGACATCAGGACGAAGTCCTTTCGGAGCGGATGCGCGTCAAAGGGCTCGGAGAGGAGCAGCTTGACCGGCAGCGGGTGCCCCTCGAAGTCGATGCCGAACATCTCCATCGTCTCCCGCTCGTGCCAGTTGGCGCCGGCATAGATGTCCGAGACGCTCGGGCAGACCGGGTCGTCCGTCGGCAGCCGCACCTTCACGCGGACGTTGTGCTTGAGCGTCGTCGAGGCCACGTGCGCGACGACCTCGAGGCCCTCCTCCGCGTGGTCGACCCCGCCGACGAAGTCCAGGAAGTCGCACGCGAACGCCGGGTCGTCGCGGAGGAACCGGACGACCTCGCGGTACCGCTCGGGCGACACGCCGACGACCGCGTGGGCCGCCTGATCTGCGAACGACACGATGTCGTCGCCGAACTGCGCCCGCAGGCGCTCCTCGACATCAGGAGGTGCCAGCGGCACGGACGCCACTCCACTTCTCCTTGATGTCCTCCCGGCCGATCTTCTCCTGCAGCCGCATGATCCCCCCGAGCAGCGCCTCGGGCCGGGGTGGGCAGCCGGGGACGTAGACGTCCACCGGGATGACCTGGTCGATGCCCTTGGTCACGCAGTACGAGTCCCAGTACGGGCCGCCGCAGTTGGAGCACGACCCGAACGAGATCACGTACTTCGGCTCGGGCATCTGGTCGTACAGGCGCTTGATCACCGGCACCATCTTGTCGGTCACCGTCCCGGCCACGACCATCAGGTCGGCCTGCCGCGGCCCGTGCGCGAACGGGATCACGCCGAACCGGATGAAGTCGTGCTTGGACGCGGTCGCCGAGATGAACTCGATCGAGCAACAGGCGAGCCCGAAGTTGAAGACCCACAGCGAGTACCTGCGCCCCCAGTTCAGGATGAACTTGATCGGCTGGATCTCGGGCAGTGGCGTCCGCTCGATCAGGCCCACCGCAGGACCCCCTTGCGCCACGCGTACAGCAGGCCCACGCCGAGGATCCCGATGAAGATCACCATCTCCACCACGGCGGTGTACCCGAGGCCCTCGAACACGCGGGCCCACGGGAACAGGAACACCGACTCGACGTCGAAGATCACGAACAGGAACCCGTAGACGTAGTAACGGACCTGGCTCTGCGACCACCCCTCGCCGACCGGGTCGATCCCGCACTCGTAGGTGGTCAGCTTCGCGGCGAGCGGCCGGTGGGGTCCCATCAGCCTCCCGAACGCGAAGGCGACGGCCACCAGGCCGATGCCCGCGATCAGGACCGCGAGGACCACGCCGTAGGACTGGTAGTAGCTCACGCTTGTGAACGCCTTCTCAAGCGTTCGTATCCTAGCAACGGCCCTGCGATCCTCATCACGCGCCGCACCGCGCGGCGAGGAAGCGTGCGAGCATCACCAGGGCGGCCCGCGCGGGGCCGTCGGGAAGCGACGTCGCCAGGAGCTCGGCCCGGCCGACCTCGGCCGTCACCGCGGCCCTGGCCCGATCGAGCGTCGTCTCGGACCGGACGATCTCGAGCGCGCGACCCAGCCGTTCGCCGTCCGGCGGGCCGGGCGACAGCAGGTCCTCGAGCTCGCCCGCGTGCGGCCCGTCGGTCAGGGCGGCGAGCACCGGAAGCGTGTACACGCCTTCCCTCATGTCGACGCCCGGCTCCTTGCCGAGCTCGCGGTGGCTCGCGGTCACGTCCATCACGTCGTCCGAGAGCTGGAACGCCATGCCGAGCGCCTCGCCGAACCCCTCGAGCAGGTCGACGTGCTCGGGCGCGGCGTCCGAGAGCATCCCGCCCAGCCGGCACGACGTGGAGATCAGCGCGCCGGTCTTGCGGCGGATGATCTCCATGTACGCGGCCTCGGTCTGATCCACGCGTCCCGCGGCCTCGACCTCCCGGATCTGGCCGTCGCAGAGCGTCGCGATCGTCCGCCCGAGCAGCGCGCAGACGTCCGTGCCGAGCTCCGTCGAGATCTCCGACGCGCGCGCGAACAGGTAGTCGCCCGTGAGGATCGCGACGGTGTTGTTCCAGCGGGCGTTGACGCTGACGACGCCGTGTCGCGACTCGGCCTCGTCGATCACGTCGTCGTGGTAGAGCGTCGCCGCATGCACCAGCTCGATCGCCACCGAGCCGGGCACCAGGCGGGGGTCGGCCGGATCGCCGAAGTAGCCCGATAGCAGGACCAGCATCGGCCGGAAGCGCTTGCCGCCCGCGGCCAGCAGGTACGACGCCGTCTCGGCGAGCATGTCGGACTCGGCGCGGACGGCCTTTTCGAGCGCCCGCTCGACGTCGTCGAGCCGGCGCCGGAGCTGTGTCTCGAGCGTCGGGTCGGGCGCCTCGAGGCCCGGGATCACGCGCCGGCTCATGGCGCTGACTCTATCGGTCGTGCGGGGACGCTCACCATCGCAGCACCGACGCCGCGTCCAATAGCTCGGTGAGCGGGCCCGGGAACACGCCCAGCACCAGCGTGAGCGCGGCCGCGGCCGCCGCTCCCAGGACGGGGGCGACGGAGCGGTCCGGCGAGGCGTCGCCCCGCGGCTCCCGCATGTACATCAGCACGAGCACCCGGATGTAGAAGAAGGCGGCCACGACGCTCGCCAGGACGCCGATCAGGGCCAGCTCCCAGTGGCCGGCCGAGATCGCCGCGCGGAAGACCTCGACCTTGGCGATGAACCCGGCCGCCGGGGGGATGCCCGCCATGGACAGGAGGAACACCGTCATGAGCCCGGCCAGCAGCGGGCTGCGGCGGCCGAGGCCCGCGTAGGAGGCGAGCGACGTTCGCTCCTCGCCCCGCTCCGAAACCAGCATCACCACCGCGAACGCGCCGACGATCATCGCGGCGTACGCCACGAGGTAGAACAGCGCCGCACCGATCCCGTCCTGATCGGCGGCCGTGAGCCCGATCATGATGAATCCGGCGTGCGCGATGCTGGAGTACGCCAGCATCCGCTTGATGTCGGTCTGCGCGATCGCGAGGACGCTGCCGACGACGACCGTCACGGCAGCGAGCCCCCACAGCAGCGGTGTCCAGTCCCAGACGAGCGGCTGGAACGCCGTGTCGAACACGCGGATCAGCGCCGCGAACGCCGCCACCTTGGTCCCCGCCGACATGAACGCCGTCACGGGCGTCGGCGCACCCTGGTACACATCAGGCGTCCACATGTGGAAGGGGACCACCGACACCTTGAACGCGAACCCGATGGCCAGCAGCGCCATCGCCGTGAGCGCCAGGGCCCGGCTGCCGGTCTGCCCAGAGAGCGCGGTCGCCACGTCGGACAGGCGCGTCGTGCCCGTGGCGCCGTACGCCATCGCCACGCCGAACAGGAAGAACGCCGAGCTGAACGAGCCGAGGAGGAAGTACTTCATCGACGCCTCGGACGCGGCCAGCCGGCGCGAGGATGCCGCGAGCACGTACAGCGACAGCGATAGGATCTCGAGCGCGAGGAACGCGGTGATCAGCTCGGCCGATGCCGAGAACAACGTCATGCCGAGCGCGCAGAACAGCACGAGGGCGTAGAACTCGCCGCGCGCCTCCCCCGTTCGGGCGAAGTAGTGGTGGCCGAGGACCAGCCCCAGCGCGGCGACGGCCAGCACCACCAGCCGGATGATGACCGAGAAGCGGTCGGTCGCGACCATGCCGCCCAAGACCGTGAGCTCGCCGTCCCAGTCCCACAGGGACAACGACGCGACGGCGGCCGCCGCCAGCCCGGTCAGGGACGCGGCGAGCAGGGCGCCGTGCGATCGAGGCAGCATCACCGTGCCCACCAGAACAAGCAGCCCCGTGGCCAGCAGCAACACCTCCGGCCCGATCGGCGCCAGGTCGATCCGGGGCGTCGTCTGCGCGAGGAGCACGGTCACGGCGCCGTCTCCACCGTGCCGACGCCGCCCGCCGTCGTCAGCGCGTCCGCCCCACCGACCTGCTGGACCACGCGACCGGTCGTCGGCTCGATCCGGTCCAGAAGCAGCTTCGGGTACACGCCGAGGACGAGGATCGCCGCCAGGACCGGGACGACCAGAGCGTGCTCACGCAGGGACATGTCTGGATGGTGCCGATGGACCTCGGGGACCGGCCCGTTCGCCATCCGCTGGTACGACCAGAGCAGGTAGATCGCGGCGAGCACGACGCCAACCGCGGCGATCGACGCGAACACCGCGTCATCCGCGAACGACCCGAGGATGATCAGGAACTCACCGACGAAGTTGTTCAGCCCCGGCAGCCCCAGCGACGACAGCGCCGCGAACAGGAACGCGCCCGCCAGCCACGGCGTCACGCTCGCGAGCCCCCCCATCTCGTCGAGGCGGCGTGTGTGCGTCCGGTCGTACACCATCCCGACCAGCAGGAACAGCGCGCCCGTCGAGAGACCGTGGTTCACCATCTGCAGCACGCCGCCCGCCACCGCCTCGTCGGTGAACGCGAAGATCCCCAGCACCACGAACCCCAGGTGCGAGACCGAGGAGTAGGCGATCAACCGTTTGAGATCGGCCTGCATCATCGCGACGACCGCTCCGTAGACGATCCCGATCAGCGCCAGGATCTGGATGCCGTCGGCGAAGTACCGCGACGCCTCGGGGAACATCGTCAGGTTGAATCTGATCAGGCCGTACGCGCCGATCTTCAGCAGCAACGCCGCAAGGATCACCGAGCCCGCCGTCGGCGCCTCGGTGTGCGCGTCCGGCAGCCAGGTGTGCAGCGGGAAGACCGGCACCTTGACCGCGAACGCGACGAAGAACGCCAGGAACAGCGAGCGCGCCGCCGTGCCCGAGACGTCGAGATCGGTCAGCTGCCGGACGTCGAACGTCCCGGCCTGCGACGACACCCACAGGATCGCGACGAGCAGGAACGCGGACCCGAACATCGTGAATAGGAAGAACTTCACTGCGGCGTAGACGCGGCGCTCGTACCCCCACGCGCCGATGATCAGGTACATCGGGAAGAGCATCGCCTCGAAAAACAGGAAGAACAGCAGCAGATCGAGCGCGAGGAACGTCCCGATCACCGCCGTCTCGAGCACCAGCATCGACGCCATGAACGCCGGGACGTTCCGCTCGATGCGCCACGAGGCGAGGAGCGAAACCGGGAACAGGAACGTCGTGAGCAGGACCATGAACAGGCTCACGCCGTCAACGCCGAGCAGGTACCGGATCCCGAGAGGGCCCACCCAGCCCGCCTGCTCGACCATCTGGAACCCGCTCGCCGATGGCTCGAATCGGCCGAGCATCCCGAGGGAGACGATGAACGTCGCCACGGCGATCGCCAGCGCGATCCAGCGGGCGACGTCGGATGGTACCCGGCGCCAGGCGAGCAGCACCGGAACGCCCACGAGCGGGAGGAACGTGACGACCGTGAGCCAGGGCATCAGAGCCTCGCCCCGATGTACAGGAACAGCGCGACCGCCCCGAGCAGCAACCCGAGGGCATAGTTCCTCACCAGGCCCGTCTGGACGCGCCTCCCGACGGCGGCGAGCCGCTGGACGAGCGCGCCGACGCCGTTCACGACACCGTCGATCGTGCGGAGGTCGACCCCGGACGACAGGAACCCGGCGACGAGCAGTCCGGCCGGCACGAGGGTCCGGGCGTACAGCTCATCGATGTACCACCCGCTCGCGAGGAACCGCTGGACGTCGGCGAAGCGCGCACGAAGCGCCATCCAGTCCACTCGGCCCGACCCCCAGATGAACCAGCCGACCAGGACGCCCGCGAGCGCGACGGCGACGGAGATGACGGTCAGGACGCCCTCAGACAGCCCGTGCACAGGTTCGGCCACCTCACCGAACACCGGCTGCAGGAACACCGGCAGCTGCCCGGTGGCCGTGTTGAACGACAGGGCGCCGGCAGCGAACGCGCCGACCGCGAGGGCCACGAGCGGGACCGTCATCACGGGCGGCGACTCGTGCGGCTCGCGCTCGGTGCGCGACGGCCCGTAGAAGGTGATGAACACCAGCCGCGCGATGTACAGCGCAGAGAAGAAGGAAGCGACGAGCGCGATCAGCCACGCGGTCGTGTGCTCGGTCTGGTTCGCGGCGTTCAGGATCTGGTCCTTGCTGAAGAACCCCGAGAACGGGGGCATACCGGAGATGGCGAGCGCGCCGACGATGAACGTGACGGACGTGATCCGCATGGGCCCCCAGAGTCCGCCCATCTTCCTCATGTCGGTCTCGCCGTGCAGCCCGTGCATCACGGACCCCGCGCCGAGGAACATGAGCGCCTTGTAGAACGCGTGCGTCACGAGCAGGAAGATCGCCGCGCCGTACTGGCGCAGCCCGAGCGCAAAGAACATGAGCCCGAGCTGGCTGATCGTCGAATAAGCGAGCACGCGCTTGATGTCGTCCTGCCCGAGCGCCGCCGTGGCTGCGTACAGCGCGGTCGCGAGCCCGACGATCAGCACGACGGTGAGCGCGACGCCTGATGCGGAGAAGAAGACGTGCGCCCGCGCCACCAGGTATACGCCCGCGGTCACCATCGTCGCGGCGTGGATCAGCGCGGACACGGGCGTTGGCCCCTCCATCGCGTCAGGGAGCCACACGTGGAGCGGCACCTGCGCGGACTTCCCGATCGCGCCGCCCAGCAGCAGCATCGAGATGACCGTGAAGACGCCGGAGGGCTGCGCCTGCGCGATCGACTCGGTGAGCACATCGCCGAAGTCGAGCGACCCGAGCCGCAGGAAGATCAGGACGATCCCGACCAGCATGAACGTGTCGCCGATCCGCGTCGTGATGAACGCCTTCTTCGCGGCGTTCGCGGCGATGACGCGCTCGTGCCAGAACCCGATCAACAGATACGAGCACAGACCCACGCCCTCCCACCCCACGTACAGCAGCAGGAAGTTGTCCGCGAGGACCAGGAGCAGCATGAACCCGACGAACAGGTTCATGTAGGCAAAGAAGCGCCCGAAGCGAGGGTCGTCCTCCATGTAGCCGATCGAGTACACGTGGATCAGCGATCCGACCCCCGTGATCACGAGCGCCATCGTCACCGACAGCGGATCCACGCGCAGGTCGACCGCCGCCCGCAGACTCCCGACCGCGATCCAGTCGAAGACGTGGCGGACGGCGACCCGCTCCTCGCCCGGGAGCGCCACCAGATCGGCCAGCATCCAGACGGAAAGCGCAAACGACACGAGCAGCACCGCCGAACCCAGCAGGCCGGCGAGGCGCCCGAGCCGTCGCCCGACGAACAGGTTCACGGCGGCGCCCGCGAACGGCAGCGCCAGGAGCAGCCAGACGGCATCGATCATCCGCTCACCACCGCAGCAGGCTCACGTCGTCGACGTCCGCGCTCCGGCGCCGGCGATACACGGTCACGATGACCGCGAGCCCGACCACGACCTCGGCCGCGGCGACGACCATCGAGAAGAACGCCAGCACCTGCCCGTCCAGCCGGCCGTGCATCCTGCTGAACGCGACCAGCGCCAGGTTGACGGCGTTGAGCTGCAGCTCGATCGACATGAAGATGATCAGCGCGTTCTTCCGGACGAGCACCCCGACCGAGCCGATCGTGAACAGCATCGCCGAGACGACCAGGAAGTAGGCGATCGGCACGTTCACGCCTCGTCGTCCTGCTCGCTCGGCGCCGCACGGCCCCGCTGCGCCAGCACCATCGCCGCGATCGCCGCGATGATCAGCAGCACCGACGTCACCTCGAACGGCAGGAAATAGTCGCGGAACAGCAGCCGCGACAGCGCCGGGATGTTTCCCCCGCCGTTCGCCGCCTGGTCGAAGTTGGCCGGGCCCTTCGTCGTGAACCCGACGCCGGCGCGGATCGCGACGATCAGCTCGATGGCCATCGCGAGCCCGAGCACAATCGCGAGCGGCCGCTGTACCCGCAGGCGCTCGACCAGGCTCTCATCGCGGTCGACGCCGAGCAGCATGATCACGAACAGGAACAACACCAGGATCGCGCCCGCGTACACGATGAGCTGCACGACGAACAGAAACGGCGCGCTCAGAAGCAGGAAGAAGACCGCCAGCGTGAAGAGGTTCACGATCAAGAAGAGCGCCGCGTAGACCGCATTGCGCTGGAACAGCATCGCGACGGCGGAGCCCACCGAGACGGGCGCGAAGACCCAGAACATGAGCTGATCCGGCTCCACTCAGCCCTCCTGCGTCCCGGGCGTCGACCCGAGCGGCAGCGGCGGCTCGAGCAGCTGTTCCTTCGTGTAGATCGCGTCCTCGCGGCTGAACCACGCCAGCTCGTAGTAGCTCGTCAGCGTGAGCGCCCGCGTCGGGCACGCCTCGACGCACAATCCGCACATGATGCAGCGCAGGTAGTTGATCTGGTAGTTCTTCGCGAACCGCTCGCCGGGTGAGACCGGGTTCTCCGGATCGTTGTCTGCGCCCTCGACCCAGATCGCGTCGGCCGGACAGGCGAAGGCGCACAGCTCGCACCCGATGCACTTCTCAAGCCCGTTCTCATACCGGTTCAGCAGGTGCCGCCCGATGTGCGAGCGCGGCGGCGGCTGCACGATCTCCTGCGGGTACCGCTCGGTGACGTCCTCGCGAAAGATCTGCTTGAAGACGGTCGCCATGCCTTTCGCGATGGCACCGATCGCGCCCGGTCGACGTTCGCTCATGCCGTGTCCTCCCGTGGCTCGCGATGTGGCGAGAGCATCGGCCAGACGAGCGTCACTACCAGCACGACGCCGACGGCGATCGCTCCGCCGATTAGGATCTCGCGACGGCTGAGGCTGTAGCGGTCCGGGATGACGACGATGGCGCCGGTCACGAGGACCCACAACAGCCCGAACGGGATCAGCACCTTCCACCCGAACGCCATCAGGCGGTCGTACCGCACGCGGGGCAGCGTTCCCCGGATCCAGACGTACAGGTAGACGATCAGGAACACCTTCAGCAAGAACCACAGCAGCGGCCAAAGCCACGGCAGCACATCGGGCGCGGGACCGCGCCACCCACCGAGGAACAGCGTGGTGGCGATCGCCGCGACCGTCACCACGTTGATGTACTCGCCCAGGTAGAACAGCGCGAACTTGATCCCCGAGTACTCGGTGTGGAACCCCGCGACCAGCTCGGTCTCCGCCTCGGCCAGGTCGAACGGTGGCCGGTTCGTCTCGGCCAGCCCCGAGATCAGGTAGATCAAGAACGCCGGGAACTGCGGGACCACGTTCCAGATCCGCGCCTGCGATTCGACGATCTCGCTCATCCTCAGGGCGTCCGAGTACATCAGCACGGCGACGAGCGCGAGACCCATCCCGACCTCGTAGCTGATCATCTGGGCGGAGCTGCGGACCGAGCCGAGCAGCGGATAGTTCGAGCCGCTCGACCAGCCGGCCAGGATGACCCCGTACACGGCGAGCGAGCTCATCGCCAGCACCCACAGGACCCCCACGTTGAGGTCGGCGATCTGGAACGGGATCTCGCGGCCGAACAATGTGACGTGCGTGCCGAAGGGGATCACCGCGAAGGCGAGGAACGCGGGCAACACCGAGACGACCGGCGCGATCCTGAACACCCACCGGTCGGCCTGCGCGGGCATGATGCCCTCCTTGAAGAACAGCTTGATCCCGTCGGCCAGCGTGACGAGGATCCCGCGAGGGCCGGCGCGCAGCGGCCCGGTGCGCGTCTGCATGTCGGCGATTACCTTGCGCTCGACCCAGATCAGCACCAGCACCGTGAGGAGCAGCGCGAAGAACACGACCACGATCTGCGCGAGCAGCAGCAGCCAGTCGAGCCAGTCCATCAGGCGCTCGCCTCCGCCCGCTCAACAGTGACGGCGGTGGAGAACCGCCCCGACAGCAGCGCGTTCGCCGCGAGTCCAGGCTGGTTGAACGGGACGAAGACCGCGCCCGCGGCCACGTGCGGCGTGACCCGGACCGGGACCTCGGCGCTGCCGGCCTCGGTCGTGAGCCGCGCACGGCCGCCGTGGGCCAGACGCAGCTTCTCGGCATCCTCGGGATTGACCTCGACGAACGGGTCGGCCTCCAGCGCTGCCTTCAGCTCGGCGGCGCCCTCGAGCAGCCGGCCCTCGTCGACGAGCAGTGGGTACGTGAACAGCGTGAGGTTCTCGATGTATTGCGGGCGGCCGGTCCCCACGTAGGCGTCGGAGCGGATCCGTACGTCTCGCGGCGCCGTCAGCCTCGCCATCTCCTCCTGGAGCTCCTCGAGATCGCGGAAGCCCAGGGACATGCCCATCGCGTCCGCCAGTCCGACGAAGATCTCCCAGTCGGGTCGCGCGATCCCGGCCGGGCCCCGGACCGCGCGCAGGCGCTGCGACCGACCCTCCCAGTCCGTGTAGTGCCCGTCCTTCTCGAGGAACCCCGCCGCGGGCAGCACGGCGTCGGCGAACGGCTCGAGCGAGCCGAGCTCGAGCGACTGGACCACCTTGTATTCCACGTTGCCGAGCGCGTGCCGGACGGCAACCGCGTCGGGGAAGTCGCGGAGCGGGTCCACGCCGATCAGGAACAGCACGTCGATCTCGCGGTTCGCGGCCGCACGAAGGATCTGGTGCGCGTTCCGCCCTGGCACCGCGTTGGGGAGCTCGCCCCAGACGCGCTCGACCTCGGCCCGGCCGCCCGTGTCGTCGATCCGGCGGCCGCCGGGCAGCAGCGCCGGGTGCACGCCGCAGCGGAGCGCGCCCCGGTCGTTCGCGCGGCGCGGGACGAGCGAGAACCGCGCGCCGAAGGCGTTCGCCAGCCGCATCGACACGTCGGCGGCGAGGGGGTGCTCAGTGAGCGACGAGCCGGACAGCACGACGGCGTCGCCGGATGCTGCCCGGAGCGCATCGGCGATCCGACCGACGGGCGCGCCGTCTCCGGCGGCCGCGTCGAGGACCTCCTCGAGGATGGCCGCCTCGTGGCCGGGCCGCGCCAGGACGTGCTCGGCGACGTCGTGCAGTCGCGTCCGGCGCGGGTGGATCACGAACACCTTGGCGCCCAGGCGCACGGCCTTGCGGACCCGAAGGTGCAGGATCGGGCTCTCCTGCTCCGCATCGAGCCCCACGAGCAGGATCACCTTCGCACGTTCGACGTCCCGGTAGGTCACCTGCATCGCCGACGCGGCGGCCGCCTCCTCGGCGTGGCCGCCATTGAACGTCCGCCGGTGGTCCAGGTCGTTCGTGCCGAACACGACCCGCGCGAGCTTCGACAGGGCATAGTGGTCCTCGTCCGTGAGCCGACCACCGGTCAGGAACGCGACACGCCGGCCCTTCGCCCAGCCGGCGATCGTCGACAGGACTTCGCCGAACCCGGCCGGCTCGAGGCCGCGGTCGCGGATCAGTGGCGTCGTGACGCGGTCGGGCGCGTCGGCGAACCGGTACGCGTACCTGCCCTTGTCGCACAGCCACGCGTCGTTCACCTCATAGTTGTCTCGGGCGAGGTGCCGGACGACCTGCCCGCGTCGAATGTCGAGCTTCAGGTTGCAGCCGCTCGCGCAGTGCGGGCAGATGGTGTCGACGCTCCGCAGGTCGAACGGCCGCGCGACGAACCGGTATGGCGTCGACGTGAGCGCGCCGACTGGGCAGATCTGCACCGTGTTGCCGGAGAACGGCGACCGGAAGTCCTCCCCGGCCGAGATCGCGACCTGTTCCCCGGCGCCGCGCGCGAACAGCTCGATGAACCGGTCGCCCGAGATCTCGTCGCAGAACCGCGTGCACCGCGTGCAGAGCACGCAGCGTTCGCGGTCGAGGTTGACCAGCGGCGAGAGAGCGATCGGCTTCTGATACACGCGCTTGGGCTCGACGTACCGGCTCTCCCCCGGCCCGAACGCGAGCGCTTGGTCCTGCAGCGGGCACTCGCCGCCGCGGTCGCAGATCGGGCAGTCGAGGGGATGGTTCAGCAGCAGGAACTCGAGGTTGGCGACCTGGGCGCCTTGCGCCTCGTCCGAGGTGTTCTGCGTGCGAACGACCATCCCGTCGGCTACGGTCGTGGTGCACGAGGTGAGCAGCTTTCGCTGCCCCTCGAGCTCGACGTAGCACTGGCGGCACGCGCCGATCGGCGAGAGCAGCGGGTGCTCGCAGAACCGCGGGATCTCGATCCCGAGCTGCTCGGCGGCCCGGATGATCAGCGTGCCGGCAGGCACGGTGACCTCCTTGCCGTCGATCGTGAGCGTTGTCCCGGGGCGTTCGGGGCGGCTCACGGCAGGACCTCCGAGAGCGGGACGGGCGCCGGCTCGCCCTGGGCGGCGCTCGGCACGACGGCACGCCGTTCCGCCGCCCGCTCTTCGGGCGGCGGCGCCGGCTCTGCGACCGCCGGACGGTCGGAGAAGGGGCAGCGTCGCTCGCGGACGTGCGCCTCGTACTCGTCGCGGAAATGCTCGAGGGTGGACGAGATCGGCGAGACGGCGCCGTCGGCGAGCGCGCAGAACGACTTGAACAGCATGTTGTCGCCGACCTCCCCGAGCAGCGGCAGGTCCTCCATCCGCCCGTCACCGTTCTCGATCCGAGACAGGACCCGCACGACCCACCATGTCCCCTCACGGCACGGGGTGCACTTGCCGCACGACTCGTGCGCGTAGAACCGGAGCAGCCTGTGCGTGGCGTCGACCATGCAGTCGCGCTCGTCGGTCACGATCAGCGCGCCGGTCCCGAGCAGCGATCCGGCCGCCTGGATCGACTCGAAGTCCAGCCCGACGTCGAGGTGGTCGGCGGTGAGGAACGGGGTGGACGACCCGCCGGGCGTCCAGGCCTTCAGGCGCTTGCCTTCGAGGACGCCGCCGGCCATCTCGTCGATCACGACGCGCGCCGGCGTGCCCATCGGCGCCTCGTAGTTGCCGGGACGCTCGACCTTCCCCGAGACCGAGAAGACCTTCGTCCCGGGCGACTTCTGGGTGCCGTACCCCCTGAACCAGTCGACGCCCTTGTCGAGGATGTGCGGCACGCTCGCGAGCGTCTCGACGTTGTTGATTGCCGTCGGGCTCGCGTAGAGCCCCTCGACCGCCGGGAACGGCGGGCGCAGCTTGGGCTGGCCCCGGAATCCCTCGAGCGAGGACAGGAGCGCGGTCTCCTCGCCGCAGATGTACGCGCCGGCGCCGCGGTGCAGGACGACGTCCAGGTCGTATCCACTGCCGAGGATGTCCCGGCCGAGGTAGCCCTTGTCGTAGGCCTCCGCGACCGTCCGCTCCACGATCTGTCCCGGGTACAGGAACTCGCCGCGGGTGTAGATGAACGCGGTGTGGCACTGGACCGCGTACGCGGCGATGATCGCACCCTCGAGGAACTGGTGCGGGTCCCGCTCGACGAGCTCGCGGTTGTTAAACGTCCCCGGCTCGGACTCGTCGAAGTTCGCGACGAGGTACTGCGGCTTGCCCGTGTCCTGCGGCACGAACGACCACTTCACGCCGGTCGGGAACCCGGCGCCACCGCGCCCGCGAAGCCCCGACGCCTTCACGACGTCGATCACCTCCGACGGCGTCATCCGCAGCGCGGCGCGCAGGCCGCGGTACCCACCGAGCTCCTCGTACCGATCGATCCAGACGGTGTCGGGCTCGTCGAAGCGCGCAGTGATGATCCGGCCCTCGATCACCGCGTCTCCTCGCTGCGGCCGCCCTCCTGCCCCGGACCCCCCAGCCCGCCCGGGGGGCTATCGCTCGCGCCTTCGCGCTCGCTCCTTGAGCCCCCCGGACCCCCCAGCCCGGCGAGGATCCGTGACGCCGCCTTGAAGTCCGGCGGCACGGTCCCGCGCGCGGGCACGGGCGTTTCGCCGCGGCGGAGCGCGTCGATGAGCTCCGCGACGCCGTCGGGCGTCACGCGGTCGAAGTTGACGTAGTTGAGCTGGACGACCGGTGCGGCGTCGCAGGCGCCCAGGCACTCCTCCTCGTGCAGGGAGAACAGGCCGTCCTCCGTCGCGTCCTCGGACCCCGGCCCGAGGACCTGGTGTGCCCGGGCGTAGACCTCGTTCGCCCCGCGCAGGGCGCACGATAGATTCGTGCACACCGACAACACGTGCGTCCCGGTCGGGCGCGGCCGGATCATGGTGTAGAACGTCGCGACGGCCTCGACCTCGGCAGTCGTGACGCCGAGAATCTCCGCCACCTCGCGCAGCCCGTCGCGCGTGACTCGCCCCTCGACGGACTGCATCAAGTACAGCAGCGGCATCATCGCCGAGCGCTCGCGGCCGGCCGGGTAGCGCGCCTTGATCCGGTCGGCCTCCTGCCGCAGCTCGGGCGTCAGCACCGGCATCAGCGGTCGACCCCGCCCATCACCGGGTCGACGCTCGCGATCACCGCGATCGCGTCGGCAATCAGGCCGCCCTCGATCATCCGCGGAAGCGCCTGGAGATTGACGAACGACGGGTCGCGAATGTGGATCCGATACGGGATGTGGGTGCCGTCGGAGACCGCGTACAGCCCGAGTTCGCCACGAGGAGCCTCGACGACCTGGTAGACCTCGCCCTCCGGCACCGACACGCCCTGGGTCACGATCTTGAAGTGATGGATCAGGGCCTCCATCGACTCCTCCATGATGTGCTTCACGTACGCCGGCGAGTTGCCGATCCCGTCGGGCCCGACCGACAGGCGCGACGGCCACCGGACCTTCGGGTCCTCCACCATGACCGGACCCGGCTCGAGACGCTCGAGACACTGCTCGACGATCCGCAGCGCCTGGTACATCTCCTCGATCCGCACCTCGAACCGCGAATAGCAGTCGGACGCCGTCCGCGTCGGCACGTCGAAGTCGTACGTCTCGTAGCCGCAGTACGGCTCGTCCTTGCGGATGTCCTTCGCGATGCCTGCCGCGCGCAGGAGCGGGCCGGTGACGCCCCACGCGAGCGCGTCGTCGGCCGACAAAATTCCGACGCCGCGGTTCCGCTCGAGCCAGATCGGGTTGTCGGACAGGAGCGCCTCGTACTCGCCGATCCGCCCACGCAGCGTGCCGACCAGCTCGCCGATCCGGTCCTCGGTGCCCTCGGGCAGGTCCATCGGGAGCCCGCCGATGCGGATGTACGCGTGGTTCATCCGCAGGCCGGTGATCGCCTCGAAGATGTCGAGGATCAGCTCGCGCTCACGGAAGCCGTACAGCATCACCGAAACGGCGCCGAGCTCCATCCCGCCGGTCGCCACCCACACCAGGTGCGATGCGACGCGGTTCAGCTCGCACAGCAGCACGCGGATCACCTGTGCGCGCGGCGGCGCCTCGATGCCGAGCAGCCGCTCGGCGGCAAGCGAGTACGCGAGCTCGTTGAAGAACGGCGCCAGGTAGTCGGCCCGCGTCACGAACGTGACGCCCTGCTGCCACGTCCGGTACTCGGTGTTCTTCTCGATCCCCGTGTGCAGGTACCCCACGATCGGGCGGCACGACACGACCGTCTCGCCGTCGAGCTCCAGCAGGAGACGGAGCACCCCGTGCGTCGAGGGGTGCTGCGGCCCCATGTTGATGATCATGGTCTCCTCGCGGAGATCGGCTGCCGCCGCCGGGTCGAGCGACTCCACGCCGACGCGGGAGACGGGCTCGTTCATCGGACCCTCTCGTCGACCGGCGGGATGAACGCGCCCTTGTATGGCGTGTCCACGCCGCCGAGCTCCTCGGTCTTGCGCAGCGGATGGCCCTCCCAGCCCTCGGGCAACATGATCCGCCGCAGGTCCGGGTGCCCCTCGAACACGATGCCGAACAGGTCGAAGACCTCGCGCTCGTGCCAGTTCGCCGTCGGGAACAGCGACGTCACGGACGGGATCCGCTCGTCGCCGTCAGGCACGCCCGCCTTGACGCGCAGCCGGTGCCGATACGTCGTCGAGTAGAGCTCATACACGACCCAATACCGCGGCGTCCGGCCGGGCCGGTCGGTCGCCGTCACGCTCGACAGGAAGTCAAGACGGATGTCCGAGGCGTCGCGGAGCGCGCGAAGGACGTCGAGCAGCTCCGAGCGCTCCACCGCGATCGTTGCCTCGTCCCGCGCGAGGACGACGTCGGGGTGCCTGGTACGGAGCGCGTCCGCGAGGGCATCGACGCTCACCGGAAGCGTCCCTCCGTCCGGACCTTCTCGTGCAGCCGAAGGATGCCGTACATCAGCATCTCGGGCCGCGGGGGACAGCCGGGGACGTAGATGTCGACGGGGACGATCTGGTCCACTCCCTGGACGATCGCGTAGTTCGTGAACATGCCGCCCTGCGAGGCGCACACGCCCATCGAGATGACCCACTTCGGATCCGGCATCTGGTCGTAGACCTGCCGCAGGACCGGTGCCATCTTCTGCGACAGCCGGCCGGCGACGATCATCAGGTCTGCCTGTCTCGGCGACGCGCGGAACAGCTCCATCCCCCATCGCGAAAGGTCGTAGTGCCCCGCGCCCGTCGACATCATCTCGATCGCGCAGCAGGCCAGGCCGAACGTGACCGGCCACATCGACTGCTTGCGCGCCCAGCTGACCGCGCGATCGAGCGTGGAAAGGAGGATCCCGCGCCGAACCTCCTCCTCCGCCTGCTCGGGGGTGCCCTCGCGCCCCGCCTGGACGCCCGGGATCCGCTCAACCGGCATCGTGCATCACCTCGCGCGGCTGCGGGATCGCGGGCGAGACGCTCTCGCGCTCGATCGGCTCCGGGCGCGGCCGGCCCCAGTCGAGCCCGCCACTCTTGACGACGTAGACGTACGCGACGAATACCAGCCCGATGAAGATCGCCATCTCCACCAGACCGAACAGCCCCAGGCTGCGGAACCCGACCGCCCACGGGAACAGGAAGATCGTTTCGATGTCGAAGATGATGAACAGCATCGCGACCACGTAGAACTTCACGCTGAACCGCGAGGACCTCTGCAGCCGTTCCGGCACGATCCCCGACTCGTACGGCGACCGCTTGGCAGGCGTCGGCCGGCTCGGACGCAACAGGGACGACACCAGCAGCGACACGACGGCGAACACGAGCGCCAGGACGGCGAGGATCAGGATCGGGAGGTACTCCGACAGCATGGAGCCGTTCTCGGTCACGCCACGGGCGCCAGTCGCTCGAGGGCGTACATCAGCTTGTCATGGGCGTCGCCCCGCTTGCCGTCGGTCAGGTTGCCCATCAGCCGGACGAGGAACCGCATCAGGGGAGGGATCGACAGGCCGTAGTCGGTGAGGATCCGCATCACCCGTGGGTCACCGATCATCTTGACGAACACGCGCCCGACCGAGTAATAGCGGCCGTACCGCTCGCGGAGCACCGCCGGATACACATGGGCCAGGCCCGGCCGGTCGTTCACGAGCGCGCCGTGGATCAGCTCCGCCGCGAGCTCGCCGGACTCCATCGCGTAGGCGATCCCCTCGCCGTTGAACGGGTTGACAAGGCCCCCGGCGTCCCCGACAACCAGCATCCCCGGAACGGCGGCGGGCGTCCGCGAGAATCCCATCGGCAGCGGCCCCGACAACGTCCGGCCCTGCGCCGAGGTCTCGCTCACGCCGAACGCCGGCGGCAGCATCCCGACGAACGCGTCGAACACCCGCTGGGCCGAGACGTCCTTGAAGCTCTTGAAGGTGTTGAGTAGCCCGGCGCCCACGTTGACCATGCCGTCGCCGAGCGGGAACAGCCAGCCGTACCCCGGCATCAGCACGTCGCGGTCCCACAGGTCCATCCATACCTCGAGCCAGGGACCGGGGTGACGGTCGGTACGGAAGTAGCGGCGCGCAGCGATCCCGAGGGGCCGGGCGGCGTTCCGCCGGACGCCAGCCTGCGCGGCGAACCGGGACGACGCGCCGTCGGCGGCGATGACGAACCCGGCACGAACCTCCTGCGGCGGGGCGTCGGGTTCGTCGACGCTGCGCACCCGCGCGCCGCTCACCCAGCCGCCGTCAAGGATCGGCGATACGGCCTCGGTTCGTTCGCGGAGCGTCGCGCCCGCCTTCTCGGCGCGGCGCGCGAGCAGCTCGTCGAACTCGGCCCGCGTCCGGACCAGCCCGTAGCCAGGGTAGGTTCGCAGCGTCGGCCACGGAAGCTCCAACGTCACCCTCCGCGAGTAGATGCGGAGACCTCCGTGCCGCTCGAAGCCCGGGTCGTCGACGTCGATGCCCATCCGGACGAGCGCGTTGACCGCCCGAGGGGTGAGGCCGTCGCCGCAGACCTTCTCTCGCGGGAAGGCGGAGCGTTCGACGACCATGACGTCGAGGCCGGCGCGGGCCAGGTGGTAGGCGGTGGTGGAGCCCCCGGGTCCCGCCCCGACGATCAGGACGTCGGCGTGACGACCGTCGCTGCGCGCTTCGCTCACGAGTCCCCCACCTTGTGAAGGATTTCACGAGAGCCTAGTCGGGGTCCCGAACGTGCGACAAACGTCTCGGGGTCAGCTTCGTGCGTGGTCCCAGCCGCGGAGGCGCTCCGCGCTCACCCGCAGGAACCCCAGGCCCGGCACCTGCTCCGCGAACCGCGGGAACCCGTCGCCCGAGAGCAGCGAACGGTACTTCTCGTGCCACGCCGAGATCGGGCCGCGCATCGACGGGTGCTCGGCGACGAGCCGTTCGGCGCTCCCCTCGATCGAGACGCCGGCGAGCTCGGTCCAGCTCCGGCCGAGATCCACCGAGACACACACGCGCGGATCGCGCCCGACGTTCGCCCACGTCCGGCTCGGGTGTCGGCATGACACGTACAGGGCGTCCTGTGGCCACACGAACCACAGCGGGACGACGTGGGGCTCGCCCTTCGGACCGATCGTCGCCACGGACACGACCGGCAGGCCGCCGAACATCCGCCGGGCGTACGCGACGTCCATTAGCCGCGGGACGCGAACTGCGACGCGACGTGCCGCAGCGCCGCGGCGGCGCCCGGGTCGAGCGGCGCGTGCTCCAGCGCATCCACCGCCGCGCCGACGAGCGCGTCGATCCGGGCACCGCGAGTCTCGTCGCCGGTCTCGACGCCGGGCTCGTCTTTGGCGTCCAGCTCGTCATCGCGGAGCTGGAACGCGACGCCGAGCGGCCGGGCGAACCGCTCGAGCGCGGCGACCAGCCGAGGCGAGCCTCCCCCGATGATCGCCCCGATGGCAAGCGGCGCCTCGACCGTGTACGACCCGGTCTTCAGCCGCGCGAGCCGCTCGGCGTCGCTCCGGCGACCCGAGACGTCGGCGAGCTGGCCCGCCGCCGTCAGCAGCGCGCTCCGTGAGAAGACCGCCGTTGCCGCGTCGAGCCGCTCGCGCTGGACGGGCGTCGTCGCGAATAGCTCGTACGACAGCACAAGCGCGAGGTCGCCGACCAGGATCGCCGCCGACCGGCCGTACCGCTCGCCGCCGGGGGGCTCCGTCTCGAACCGGCGGTGCGTGGAGGCGACGCCCCGGCGCTGCAGCTCCTCGTCCATCACGTCGTCGTGGATCAGCGCGAACAGGTGGAACAGCTCGAGGGCGGCGGCGGCCGGCAGGGCCGGCGCCGGATCGAGCCGGCCGGCGGCCCGGTGCCCGAGCACGCACAGCAGCGGCCGGAGCCGCTTGCCCCCGGCGTCGAGGAGCCTCGTGAGCTCGTCGATCATGGCGCCCGCCTCCGGATCCGCGGCAACCAGGTCGTGCCGACGCCGGTCGAGGAATGCGCGGAGGATGCCGTCCACGCGACCACGCATCAGATCGAGATCGGGGAGCGACGCGACCGCGGGTCCGACGACCATCGCGGCCAGTATCGCAAGGGCCGCACTATCATGTTCCGACCGCCGGCCCGGCCGCGCGGCCAACTCGATGAGACGCTTCCGCGCGCTCGCCATCGCCAGCACCGTCGCCACCGCCGCGCTCGTGGCGTGGGGGGGCCTCGTGCGGGCGACGGGCTCTGGGGACGGTTGTCCGGACTGGCCGAAGTGCTTCGGACGATGGATCCCGCCGTTGGAGTACCACGCGGTGATCGAGTACACGCATCGATCGCTAGCCGTGATCGCGTTCGGGCTGCTCGCGGTGCAGGCCGCCGTCGTGTTCCTGCGGTACCGGAGCCGCCCCGAGCTGGTCTGGCCGGCCGCGCTGGTCCTCCCGATCTTCTTCTTCCAAGCGGCGCTCGGCGCCGTCGTCGTCAGCACCGGCCTCGATCCGTCGTGGGTGACGGCGCACTTCGCGGTCGCGATGCTCACGATGGCAGTGCCGGTCGTCATGCTCGTCGCCGTGCTCACCGAGGGCCGCCGCGGCGGCGCCGACCGCCGGTTCCCCCGGCTGACGGCGTGGACGGCGGCCGGGACGTTCGCGCTGCTGCTGTTCGGGACGTACGTCCGGGCCGAGAGCGCGGGCCTGGTGTTCGACGACTGGCCGTTGATGGACGGGCGGCTCGTGCCGACGCTCGGTGGCGCCGCCAGCGTTATGTTCGCCCACCGGGTCCTGGCCGCGCTCGTAACGCTCCTCGTCCTGTGGGTCGCGATCCGCGCGCGGACGCTGCCCGGTCGGCCACGAGTGCTGACCTGGCTCTCGTCGGCCGCGCTGGCACTGTTCGTCGCGCAGGTGCTCGTCGGCGCCGCGAACGTGTTGAGCGGGCTCGACGTCTGGGCGCGCGCGACGCATGTCGCGCTGTCGGCGGCGATCTGGAGCGCGCTGGTGGCGCTCGCCGCGTTCGCACGCTGGACCCCGGTCGCGCCGCTCCCGACGCCGTCGGGCGACGGCCAGGCGCCCCGCGAGGGGGACCGGGACCGCTCGCTCCGCGAGACGGCGTCGGCGTACTTCGCGCTGACCAAGCCGCGGATCGTCGTGCTGCTTCTCATCACCACGGTACCGGCGATGGTGCTGGCCCAGCGAGGGATCCCGTCGGTGTGGCTCATCCTGGCCACGCTGGTGGGCGGGTCTATCGCCGCCGGCTCGGCGAACGCGATCAACTGCTATCTGGACCGTGACATCGACGAGATCATGCGCCGGACGCGGCGCCGTCCGCTGCCGGCGCACGCGGTGACGCCCGACGACGCGCTGCGGTTCGGGTACGTCCTCGGTGCCGTCGCGTTCTTCTTCCTCGCGATCGCCGTCAACGTGCTGGCGGCCGCGCTCTCGCTCGCCGCGATCGCGTTCTACGTCTTCGTGTACACGCTGTGGCTGAAGCGCACGAGCACGCAGAACATCGTGATCGGCGGTGCGGCGGGCGCGGCGCCCGCGCTGATCGGCTGGGCGGCCGTGACCGGCGACGTCGGACTGCCGGCCTGGGTGCTGTTCGCGATCGTCTTCGTGTGGACGCCGCCGCACTTCTGGGCGCTCGCGCTGCGCTATCAGACCGACTACCGGGCGGCCGGCGTGCCCATGCTGCCGGTCGTTCGTGGCGAGGAGGAGACGCGTCGCCAGATCCTGCTGTACTCGCTGGTGCTGTTCGCGACGACGCTCGCCCTCTACCCGCTCGGACGGATGGGCCCCGTCTACCTGGCCTCTGCGATCGCCCTCGGCGGGATGTTTGTGTGGCGCGCGCTGCGGCTGTACCGGGAGCGGGTCCCCGCGCACGCCGTCGGCCTGTTCAGGTTCTCGATCGTCTACCTGGCACTGCTGTTCACCGCCGTCGCCATCGACGGCCTGCTCGCCGCGTAGTGCCGGCCACCGTCATGTTGCCTGTCGTCGCCGTTCACCTCACGAGATCTCGGTCAGGATCTCTTGGAGACGATGCTCGTCGAGAGCGCCCACCACGCGGTAGCGCATCTCGCCGTCGGCGTCGATGAAGATCGTGGCCGGCAGGAACGGAACGTCGAAGTCGTAGGCGAGACTGCCCGCCGGGTCCTCGAGGCTCGGGTACGCGACATCGAACTCCTCGAGGTACGCGCGGGCGGCGGCGGGGTCGTCGCGGAAGTTCACGCCGACGAAGACGGGGCCGTCGCCGTCGGCCCTTCGGTTGGCGGCCGAGAGGACGGGCTGCTCGCGGCGGCACGGGCCGCACCACGTCGCCCAGAAGTTCACCACGACCGGCCTCCCGCGGTAGTCCGCCGGCGACAGCGTGTCGCCGAGCAGCCCTTCGCCGCGCAGCGCCGGCATGGCCCCCGAGAGCTCCGTCACGACCACGCTGTCCGGTTCGCCGGACGTGCACGCGGGGATTCCAAACGCGAGGACGACCGAAGCGGCGACGAGGACGAACGGGAGCGTCGGGGAAGTCGGCCGTCTCACGGACCCGATGCTACGACCGGCGTCGGCGTCGCTCAGCCGACCGTGACGGTCCCGTTCATGTCTGGATGCACGTCGCATTGGAAGTAGTACTCCCCGGGATCCAGTGCCGGGATGTTGTACTTCGCCGAGCCGGGTCCGTTCACGATGTCACCCCGGAACAGCGGCTCGGACAGGTCGTCGGGGCTCGCGTAGATCGCGAGGTTGTGCTGCTGCCCGGCGTCCTGATTGTTCAACGTGATCGTCGACGGATGACGCGGGGGCAGCTCGATCGAGTCCGTGTCGAACGTGAGGTTCTGCGCGGTCACGGTCGTGCCGCCCGGGCCACCGCCGCCGCCGGCCGGCGCCTCCTCGACGACGACGGTCCCGCTCATCTCCGGATGCACGTCGCAGTGGAAGAAGTACTTCCCCGGTTCGAGCGGGGGAATCTGATACGTGGTCGAGTCCGGGCCCGTGACGATGTCGCCCTTGAACAGCGGGTCTGTCAGCTCGTCCTCGCTCGGGTAGATCGCGATGTTGTGCTGCTGCCCGGCGTCCTGGTTGTCGAACGTGATCGTCGACGGCCCCCCGGCTACCAGGTGGATCTCGTCGGTATCGAACGCGAGGTTCTGGGCCACGACCGTCACGCCGCCGGGCGGAGGGCCGCCCTCGTGCTCACCGCCCTCCTCGGTCCCCGCGGTTGCGATCAGCGCCACGCCGCCGGCGAACATCGCGACCCCCGCGACGGCGCCGACGATCGAGGCGAGGACGGCCGACCGCACGACGCGCCGGTTGGCCGCGATCCCGCAGACGACGAGGATCGAGGTCGCGACCACCACCGCGGTCGCCGTCGCGGCACTCGCCGGGAGCGATAGCAGGATCCGGGAGAACGCGAACAGCACGAGCGCGAGGACCGCGAGGATCCCGACCGGCATGAGGATGGGAAGCAGCACACGGTCCCGCGTTCGCGCCCTCACCGGTGGACGCTCCTCGCTCGGATGTCACGCTCGATCCCGTGCCACTTCAGGGCGTCCCAGCCCTCGCGCTCCTCACGGGCATGCCACTTGAAGAAGATGGCCGCGATGAACGCCCACAGGATCGCGCCGCCCACGAGCTTCATGATCAGCCCCGCGATCAGCTGGTCCGTCAACGCGGAGATCCCCCAGATCCGCGAGAAGGTCGCGTACCGCACATACAGCACCGTGTGGCCGAACGTGAGGAACGACGCCGGGATCGTCGGCGCGAGCGACTGGAGGAACAGGTAGAGCATCTGTCCCGGCGGCGCGAGCGGCGGCGACTCCGGCAGTGGCGACAGCACCGGCCACCACATCACGACCGACGATCCGACGATCAGCACGTGCAGCGTGAGGTGCAACGCCTCCGACGAGACCGACGCGTTCACCACGTCGGGCCAGTGCGTGAAGAGCAGGACGCCGTTGAACACGATCAGCGCCACCAGCGGCCGGGTGAGGAACGCGAAGGCGGCAGCGACCGGTCGTGGCCGCAGGACCGACCGCATCATCCACGCCGGCAGCCCCACCACCAGAAGCGGCGCCGCCGCCAGCGAGAACAGCAGGTGCTGCACCATGTGGACGGAATACAGGTACCCCTCGGCGAGGTCGTGGATGGGGTAGTCCGCGGCGACCCAGAGCGTCAACATTCCAACCGTGAAGAAGGTCGCGCGCCGCCCGACGTCCGTCCGCTCGTGCGGCGCGGCGGCCGCGTGCCGGCGAACCGCGATGATGTATGCGAGCCAGACCCCGCCGAGGATCAGCCAGACGTCGGGGTGCGCGTGCCAGTCCGGGAGCCGCACGCTTACCTCGAGAACACGCCGAACGTCGCCAGGACGACGATGAACAGGGTGACGGCGCCGGCGAGCCCGACCATGAAGAACCGAGCGTAGGTCCTGCTGTCGAACCGCAGGTGCATGAACCAGAGCACGACGAGCGAGAACTTGATCGTCGCGAAGATGAACAGCATCGGGATCAGCAACGATCGGGCTGACTCGAGGTAGTAGATCGCGACCTCGGCAGCGGTCACGACGCCGAGGACGATCGCGATCCGGATGTACTGTTTGGGGCTCGGGTGGCGCGCCGTCCTGCCGCCGTGGCGGCGGGCCGCGTAGGCCTCGGTCTCGGTCAGGCCAGTCCCGTGGGTCTCGACGTCGCTCATGCGGCACCCGCCGGGGGTCCGGTCGGGATCAGGTACACGATCGTGAAGATCACGATCCACACGATGTCGACGAAGTGCCAGTACAGGCCGACCAGCTCCACGCTGAGGCTGTTCTCCCGCGTGATCTTGCCCGTGAACGACATCATCAGCAGCGACAGCAGCATCAGGATCCCGATGGCGACGTGCGTCCCGTGAAAGCCCGTCAGCACGTAGAACGTCGTGCTGAACAGGTTCGTGGTTAGCGTCAACCCCTCTCGCGCGAACGTCGTGAACTCGTACACCTGGCCGCCGACGAACGTCGACCCAAGCAGGGCCGTCGCGAGCAGCCAGACCCGGAGCTGTCCCAGGTCGCCCCGCTGGATCGCCGCGAGCGCCAGCACCATCGTCAGCGAGCTCGCAAGCAGCACGAACGAGCTGACCGAGGTATACGGGATGTCGAAGACGTCGCTCGGGTACGGTGGCTTGATGCTCGCGCCGCGGTAGAGCACGTACGTCGAGATCAGCGCCCCGAACAGCAGGCAGTCCGACGCAAGGAAGATCCACATCGCGAGCTTCGTGTTCGGCAAGCCGGTGCTGGTCGCCTCGTGCTCGCTCTCGAAGATGTGCTGCTCGAGCGCCGCCACGGCTCCCCCTACTCCGCCGCCGGCTCGAGCGCCCAGCCGTACAGACCGACCATCAGGATCACCGCGCCGAGGCCGAGGAGCCATGGCGAGAACACGACTCCGTACCCGATGAGCGGGAAGCCGGCCGACGCGACGACCGGCCAGTACGACGGCGACGGCATGTGGATCCCGTGCCCGTGCGTCTCACCGTGCCCGCCGGGGTCCCCGTTCGCGCCGCCGGCAGGCACCGGCACGACCCGCCCCGTCTTGGTCTCCGCGTACTTGCGGTGCCAGAAGTCATCGAGGGCGTGGACCTCCGGGATGTCCTCGAAGTTGTAGGCGGGCGGCGGCGAGCTGGTCGTCCACTCGAGCGTGCGTGCGTCCCAGGGGTCGGCCGGCGCGTCCTTCGGTCGCCGGAAGCTCGAGACGGCCATCACCGCGAACTGGAGGACACCGAGCGCGATGATGAACGCCCCCACGGTCGCGGCCGTGTTCCAGAACGTCAGGCCGAGCGACGCCGGGTAGCTGTGGATCCGCCTCGGCATCCCCTGAAGTCCGAGCACGTGCATCGGCGCGAACGTCAGGTTGAACCCGATCGCCAGCATCCAGAAGTTGACCTTCCCCCACCGCTCGTTGAGGAGGCGGCCGAAGATCTTCGGCCACCAGTAGTAGATCCCCGAGAACAGCCCGAAGATCGCGCCTCCCACGAGCACGTAGTGGAAGTGCGCGACGATGTAGTACGTGTCGGTCTGCTGATAGTCGGCCGGGACGACGGCGTGCGTCACGCCCGACAACCCGCCAACGATGAACTGCGCGATGAAGGCGATCGAGAACAGCATCGGCGTCGTGAAGCGGATGTCGCCCCTCCACAGCGTGCCGAGCCAGTTGAAGATCTTCACGCCCGTCGGGACGGCGATGATCATCGTGGAGATGCCGAAGGCCGTGTTGGCCACAGGCCCGAGTCCCGTGGCGAACATGTGGTGCGCCCAAACGCCGAAGCCGATGAAGCCGATCGCGATGCCGCTGAACACGACGAACTGGTAGCCGAACAGCGGCTTGCGCGCGAAGACGGGCAGGACCTCCGAGACGATCCCCATCGCGGGCAGGATCAGGACGTAGACCTCCGGGTGCCCGAACAGCCAGAACAGGTGCTGCCACAGCACCGGGTCGGCGCCGGCGGCCGGGTCGAAGAAGTGCGTGCCGAACCGCTTGTCGAACAGCATCTCGAACAGGCCGACCGTGATGATCGGGAGCGCAAACACCAGGAGGAACTGCACGACCAGCGCCATCCACATGAACACCGGCAGCCGGAACATCGTCATGCCCGGCGCGCGCATGTTGATGATCGTGACCACGAGGTTCACCGCCGACACGGTCGAGGCGACGCCGGTGATGATGAGGCCGGTCGCGTAGAAGAGCATGTTGTTGCCGGGCTCGACGGTCGACAGCGGGGCGTACCCGAACCACCCGCCGTTCGGCGCGCCGCCCAGGAGGAAGCTCGAGTAGATGAACAGACCGCCGGACAGGAAGACCCAGTAGCTGAACGCGTTCAGCCGGGGGAACGCGACGTCGCGCGCGCCTATCTGCAGCGGGATCAGGTAGTTGAAGAACGCCGCCGACAGCGGCATCACGACCAGGAAGATCATCGTGATGCCATGCATCGTGAAGAACTCGTTGTACGTCTCTGCCGAGATGAGGTTCTGGTCCGGCCGCGCGAGCTGGAGGCGGATGGTCAGTGCCTCGGTGCCGCCGATTAGGAAGAACGCGAACGCGGTAATCCCGTACAGGATGCCGATCCGCTTGTGGTCGACCGTCGTGACCCAGCTCCAGAAGCCGGCCGTCGCGGTCGGCCGGCGCGTGAACCACCGGCCGTGCTCACCGGGCACGCTCACGCTCGCCACGTTTGCCTCCTCTCGTGCGACATCACTCGAGCGTCTCCAGGTACGCGACGACGGCATCGACCTGCTCGGGCGTCAGCCCGAGCGTCTTCAGACCGGAGGGCATGAACGAGCCCGACTTCATCGACGGCGCGTCGCTCACCCACTTCGTCAGGTTCTCGGTGTTGATGTCGAAGATGCAGCCCGCGAAGCAGTCCCGGCTCATCAGGTGCGTGAGGTTCGGCCCCTGGATCGCGCCGGCCACGGGCTCTCCCTGGGCGTCGGTCAGGCCGTTCACCGTATGGCATTGGATGCAGTTCTGCGCGAAGACCTCCTGGCCCTGCGCGGCCAGGCCGCTCGCCGGGGCCGCATCGGCCTGCTGACCGCGCACCCACGCATCGAAGTCCCCCGCGTCGTGGGCGACCACGCGGAACCGCATGTACGCATGGGACAGCCCGCAGAACTCCGCACATTGGCCCTCGTACGTACCCGGCCGGTCGGCCTCGATCAGCAACGTGTTCGCCCGACCGGGAACCACGTCCTGCTTGCCGGCGAGCTCCGGGACCCAGAACGAGTGGATCACGGCTCCGCCCAGGCCCGCCGGCAGTGGAAGATCGGCCTGACACTCGTTCGGCGCCGGCTGCGCCTCGTACCCCGACCCGGCGGAGCAGAGCGTCACGTAGACCGGCGTGTCGACGGGGATATGCAGCTGGTTCGCGGTGCTGACCTCGAGGTCCGGGTAGTCGAACTCCCACCACCACTGGTGACCGAGGACCTCGACCTGGAGGACCTCACCCGACGGCTTACGCGCCAGGTCGAAGAGCGTCGTGACCGTCGGGACGGCGATGACGACCAGGATCACCGCCGGCAGGATCGTCCACCCGACCTCGAGCCTGGTGTTGCCGTGGATCTGCGGCGGCACGTCGGTGCGCGTCTTCCGGTGGCGGTACCTGATCAGGAACCAGACCAGCGCGCCCTCGACGAGAACGAACACCCCCACTGCCATCCAGAACACGGGAGTGAACAGGTTGTCGATCGTGTCCGCGTACGGACCCGCGGGTTCGAGGGTGCTCTGGGTCGCGTCGGGAGAACACGCGGCGAGGAGAACCAGGGCGAGCGCGCCCAGCACGACCCGCGTGGAGTTCCGCACCCTCCTACCCCTCACCGAGCGTCGGAGCGGGCGCACTGTACCACCTGCATGGTGTTCGGACGGGCCGGGGATCACACCCCCGCGTACGAATGCAGCCCGACGATCCACAGGTTCACTGCGTAGTACGTGATCAGCAGCGACACGAAGCCGACGAGCGCGATCACCGCCGCCCGGCGGCCCTTCCATCCCGACGTGGCGCGTGCGTGCAGGTACCCCGCGAACACGACCCACGTGATGAACGACCACGTTTCCTTGGGGTCCCACCCCCAGTAGCGGCCCCACGCCTCCTCGGCCCAGATCGCGCCGGTGATGACGCCGAACGTCCACAGCGGGAAGGCGAACGCGAGGGTTCGGTACGCAACGCGGTCGAGCACCGCCGCAGGGGGCAACAGCCCCCGGCGGCCCTGCGGCCGGGCGGCCGGCTCGTCGGCACCCGCCTCGAAGTGCGGGGGCGCATCCTCGATCCGCTCGAGGTCGGTCGACCCGCCCATGATCGGCGGCGGTCCCGCGCGCCGCTCGGACCGATCCTTCACGAGGTACAGGATCGTGACGATCGAGCCGAGCGCGAGCAGCGACGAGCTCACGATCATCGAGGTCACGTGGATCTGGCGCCAGTAGGAGTTGAGCGCGGGGACGAGGGGCTGCGGCCCGACGTACAGGAACTGCACGGCGATCGCCATCGTCAGCACGGAGAACGCGAGCGCGAACCCGCCGAGCGTCCGAATCCGGTACACGCCCTCCACGACGATGAGGTACGCCGCGACGACCAGCAGGGCCAGCAGCGAGGAGTACTCGTACATGTTGCCCCACGGCAGACGCCCGGCCGCGACTCCCCGGGCGACGATCGAGACCCCGTGGGCGACGACCCCGACGCTCGCGGCCGCCAACCCGAGCATCCAGGCGGTCCGACGTCGGAACGCGAGGTAGTGGAAGTACGCGAGCATCCCGGCGATGTACGACCAGAGCGCAACGTTGAACGCGTCCGTCGAGGTCCTCGCCCAGCCGCCGTCCGTCACGTCCGCACCTCTTCCCGTTCCGGAACCGTCTCGGGCGCGCCGGCGATCCCATCGGCGAGCCGCGCAAACTCCTCCTCGAACTGCGGCCGGCGCTGGAGCGCGAAGCCGCCAATTCGCACGAGGCTGCCCTCACCGTCGGTCTCGGCGATCACCCAGACCTTCCGGCGCGAGGTGTAAAGGGCGGGAAGCAACCCCACGAGGATCAGGATAGCCGCCGCGAGAAGCAGCCCGAGCCCGCGGTCGCGCTTCACCTCGAGGACCGTGTAGTTCCGCAGGTCGGCGAACGTGACGTCGATCCCGTCGCCGAGCGACTTCGTCCGGCCCGCGCCGATCGCCCCCTCTGTCCACGGCTCGAGGCCCGACGTGTCGAGCTCGCTCGTCCGTTGCGGTTGGTCGAGCCGGAGGTCGCCGCGGTAAGCGACGAACGTCATCACCGGCTGGAACTTCACCAGCATCGGCATCGAGATCCCATTCTCCAGCAGCGAGGTGAGGCCACGGATGTCGGGCCACAGCGTGAACTCGATCCCCACCTGGGGTTCGAGCGTCGGCAGCTTCACGACGCAGTTCCACGGGAGCTGCAGCTGGCTCGTGCCCTCGGGGGCTCGATCCTGCTCGCAGACGACCGGACCCGAGGCGATCGGCTCGCCCTCGTGCGTCACCTCGATCACCGGCGCCCACCCGTACCCGAACTGGTAGATCTTCACGCCCTCGGCGGCGGCCGGATGGTTCACGCGGATGTCGACCGTCCCGAGCGGTCGCCCGTCCGCGTCCGCGAGCCGTGCCTCCGTCACGAAGTCCCTGGGAATCCCGGATGGGACGCGGTACTCGGCCTCGAAGTCGTCGACCGTGATGCGGAGCCCGGAGTGGTCCTCGCCGAAGAACCGTCCCTCGCGGATCTGACCGTCGTAGTTCGCGTGCGCCTCGGTCCACGTCTGACCCTCCACGATCACCGCGCGGCCCGAGAAGCCCGTCCCGCGTCCCCACACGACGCCGACGAGGATGAGCAGGAAGGCCCAGTGGAACAAGAGGCTGCCCGCCTCGCGCGCGAGACCCTTGTCCGCCGCGAGCGCGTACGGTGAGGCGTCGGGCGACGCGGCGACCCGGAACAGCCTGCGTCGGAGGACGCGGCGCGCCCGCGCGATCACCTGCGCCGGCGGTTCGGGCACGCGTCGCTCCGCAAAGTGCCGCATCGCATCGAGCTCGCGCGCCGGCTGAGGACGGGCACGGACGTTTCGGATCGCCGCGCGCGTCCGCGGGATCAGGCACGCGACGAGCGAGACGAACAGCAGGACGTACAGCAGCGTGAACCACCAGCTCCCGAAGACGTCGAACAGACCGAGCCGGTCGTAGATCTGCGCGCGGAGCGGGTGGTCGCGGAAGGTTTGTGCGATGCGGGCGTCCGCCACCCCGACCTGGGGTACCAGCGAGCCCGCGGCCGACGCGAGCGCGAGCAGGAGCAGCAGCACGAGTGCCGTCCGCATCGACCGAAGGCTCCGCCACACCAGGACGAGCGACTCCCGCAGCGATACGCGGGGGTGGACGGTTCTCAAGGAAGGCATGCGATCCGAGGCTCTTCGCGTAGAAGCCGTGGAAGCCGAATCCTACCCGAGCCGCGCCGAACGCCCCGGCCGAGACGCGCGTCAGATGGGCGGGGAGAAGCTCGTGATCTGTCGTTGGATCGGCGCGAGGAGCCCGCTCCACGCGCCGGTCACGATCAGGACGCCGATCGTGACCATCACGACGCCGGCGACGCCCGTGAACCAATGGTAGTTCCGCTTCACGACCCCGAACGCCGCGACGAGGCGGCGGACCCCGAGGCCGACGAGGAGGAACGGCACCCCGAGGCCGGCCGAGTACACCAGCAGCAGGAAGGCGCCGCGGGGGGCGCCGCCCCCCCCGGGCGCCGGCGGACCGGCCCCCGCCCCCCC
>JBKPHM010000134.1:0-5225 GCA_046729855.1 Actinomycetota bacterium
GGCAGAAGAGATCGACAAGCTCAGAAGAGGCGGCGACGGCCACATCGTGGTCTGGGGCGGCGTCAGCCTCTGGCGGTCGCTCATGCGGCTCGACCTGATCGACGAGCTCCAGCTCAGCTTGTTCCCCTACGTTGCGGACGAGGGCACCCGGCTGTTCGACGGCGTCCCCAAGTCCTACCGACTCGACCTGGTCTCCAGCACCGCTTCCAGCAACGGGATCGTCGAGCTGCAGTACCGCCGGCACCGCTAACCAAGCGGCCCAGTCCGCAAGGAGGCTGTGATGGCCTGCCCGAAGTTGTGTCACCGGAGGAATGGTTGAGGTTAGGCTCGCGCTGCTGCCCTGGGACCCGCTCATCGACTATGTCGTCAGCAACGCGTCCACGAGGCCGTGAGTGCTCCGTCCATAGCCTCAACTCCTCCGCCATCAGCTGAATGCCATCAACGGAGGTGCGCGGACTCCCGAGCGCGGCGGATCTGATCCGCGTGGTCGTGGGCGTGGGCCGCGTAGATATCGAGCCAAGCCTCCACGTCATACGGGCCGCTCTCCGTGTGCGTCCCAGCCCGCGCCCACTGCCCCTCGTCGAGCCGGTCGAGGATCTCGGCCGTCGTCCGCCGCGCCGCGTCGACCGCCTCGACCGACGCCTCGATCGGGCGCTCACCGTAGAACAAGCGTTGCGCGAACTCCTCTTGGTCGTAGCCCTGAATCGTCGGCGCGTCCTCGGCGATCAGGCGACGCAGCCGGATCGCGGATGTCATCTCGCTATCCGCCATGTGATGGACTACTTCCCGGGCCGTCCACTCCTCCGGCCCGGGACGCGCGTCGAGCTCACCGTCGGTGATCCCTTCGAGCGCCTCCGCAAAGACGCGAGTGCCTTCCTTGTAGCGCTCGACCAACTGGACGCGCGTGCCCTGTTCCATCGCAATCCTCCCCCCAATCATCCCGCCGCGTCTGACGGCGTGGCCTGACCATATCCTGCGCATCGCCGCCGTGTCGTGACAGGTGGATTGCCGAAGGCCGCGTGAGGATACGCTCGCCCAGATCGACGGTGCGAGCTCATCGGCGAGCCGCTCAGCCGGTCGATCGGAGCGGTCGCGTCCGCCGACCGCGCCGGCCCGCTTCCGAACCGCCATCGGCGCTGCGAGCCCGAGCCTGATGGCCCGAGCGTTTCCGGCGGGACCTCAGAGCGGAGGCAGCTCTGGGTCGCCCACGCCTCGAATGCCAGAGACGTGCGCCTCACAGGTCAAGCGCGCGCTCCGGATGTGACGGGCGCCGTATCGTGTTCCCGATGCCTTCCACCGCTCCCGCCGAGACCGCTCCGGTCGAGACCCAACCGGTAGAGACCGACGAACCCGTCTCCGACGAGATCGTCGAACGCGAGATTCCCTGGGTCGTGATCGTGTGGAACGACCCCATCAACCTGATGTCGTACGTGGTCTTCGTGTTCCAGAAGCTGTTCGGCTACAGCCGGGACAAGGCGACAAAGCTGATGCTCGACGTCCATCACAAGGGGAAGGCCGCGGTGTCGCACGGGGCGCGGGGGAAGCGCGAGTTTGACGTGTCCCGGCTCCACGCCCACGGGTTGTGGGCCACCATGCAGAAGGATCGCTGAGTGCCGCCAGCCAGGGTCAAGCGCCTTCGGGGAGGCCGGTTCGCGCTTCGCATCACCGGGGCCGAGCGCGACGTTCTTCGTTCGCTCCCAGCCCAGCTCCGGCAGCTGCTGACCGGGCAGAACGCAGCGGCGGACCGGGAACTTCGTCGGCTCTTCCCGTCGGCGTATCCCGATGATCCCGAGAAGGCGGCCGAGTACGACGCGATGGTCCGGGACGACCTCATGGCAGAGCGGCTGGCGGCGATCGACGTCATGGAGCGAACGATCGATTCGGACCGGCTCTCGGAGGAGGAGCTGCTCGCCTGGCTGTCGTCAATCAACGACCTTCGCCTGGTGCTGGGGACCCGCCTCGACGTCCCGGAGGACCTGAGCGAACTCGATATACCTACGGGCGACCCCCGGGCCGAGAGCCTCGCGGTGTACGCCTACCTCAGCATCCTGGAAGAGGACGCGGTCGCCGCGCTCTCTTGAAGGCTTCGAGGTCAGGCTTCGCGACCGTCGACGAACGTCGAGATGCGCGAGTTTCGCGCGTCGGCTGCTCGATCCCAGGCGGTTTGCGCTGGGGTCGTCGCGCTCATTGAAGTCGTAAGTCTAGGGATTGAACATCGCGTCAGCACGGATGCGATCGAAGGGCGGGCCACGCATCGTTTCTCGTTGTCATGCCCGCCACCCCGCGATCCGGTGGCCTCACCTGGACGGAGAGCCATGCGGAGCTGCTGGCGCGCGACGGGCTCGAACGCGGCTTGAAGCAGCTCGCCGAGATCGGAGTGGATGCGGACGGAGAGGTCGGCGACCCGGACCCGGTCGTCGCCGTTCAGGAAATCGTCGCAAAAGAGCAGTTCGACGAGATCATCGTCTCGACGCTACCCCGGGGTACCTCGAGGTGGCTCAAGGCGAAAGTACTGCAGCGATTGACTTCCTCGGTCGATCCGCCGGTGACGCACGTGATCGGTCCGCCCGAGCGCGAGACGACTGAGCAGACGCTCATGCGGGTCCCGCTGTTCTGGGGCATACCTCGACGACGCCTGAAGGCACTGGCGAAAGCCGCCGTCACGCACGAATACTCCCCGGGACGAGCCGATCGTGAAGATCGGTTCGGTTGGATCGGACCTATAGGTGATCCTGGATGGTCGGGCTACGGTTCACCGCCAGGGGCGAACGGTGGCCACGCTGACGCCGGGGGGCTTCTTCGGCGAGATCTCGCTGCTCGACCCGGGAACGCGAACCGCAGACGTCATCGCGGACGGCCCAACCAGATGCATTCGACTGTCCGGGAAGGGCTTCTGGGAGGCCGTTGCCGCCGACCGCCGTCTGGGGGCGGCCAATGGTTCGACAGACCGGCAGAAGGTTGAGAGAGGTCGTCCAGCCGGTCGTCGATTGACCGGCCGCGAGCGCGCTGGTGTCGACCGGCTTCGATCCGCTCCGTGACCAATCAGATATAGGTCCAGGCACCGAAGTAGTGAAAGCGAGTCCACACCCGCGTCGACGAGCGTCCTCCGGATCGCCTCCGCGTCCGGGTCGGCGACCTCGAAAACGCCCGCCATCGTGGCACCGGACTCGAGCGATTCGCGGGCATCCGCCAGGCCCTCGCTGAGGGCACGCGTGAACCAGTTCCCCAACCGCTGCAGGAACGCAATCAAGCGGATGCTCGAGTCGCGCACATCCAAATGCGGAGTGAACTCTCCGGGCTAGAGGTCTGCCTGGGGATCTTCTCGATCGACAGCCGTGGCCAGCTCTGGGTCCCCTCCACCCGGGCAGTTCACCATTCGTTCCAGCCGGCCCCCTGCCAGATCGTGACCTCCGGCACGCCCTCGAACATCTGGGCGAAGAACTCCTGGATCTGCGGGTTGGCCGAAAAGGCCTGGACAGCCTCGGTGGACTTCCATTCGTCGATGCCCAGGAAGTCCCGACCGTCTCCGGGGTTCAGGTAGACCCGGTGGGAGATATCGCCAGCCTGAAGGGCCATCTCCTTTGTGGCCGTAGTAACCGCGTCGTGGATCTCCCGGATGGCCTCGGAATCATCCCGGAGCCGTCCCCGTATCGTGACCAGAACCATGGCTGCCTCCTCTCGTTCGGACAGGTTGGCCGGGCGTGAGCGGATCGTGTTCCTCACTCACCACGAGGCCGTAGCCACGATCGCTCAACCGTCGTAGGGCTTCAGCTGCGCAACGGCCTGCTCGGGAGTGACGTCGATGCCGTGGTTCGCCTTGGCGTGCGCCAGCACGACCGGCACCAGGTCCTCTTCCGTACCGCGCGCATAGAAGCCGCACTCGCACTGCACCTCCTTGATCACGGGATCACCCCTTTTCGACGACGGATACTAGGGATGCCTGGTTGGCGAAACGTTGGAGAGTCCCGTGCGGGTGTACCTGAACGGGAAAGGGCCGTCGACGACGGCTAGGAGCGCGAGCCTGCCATCCCCGTCAGCCGCGACTGAGGCTGCCTTTCTCGATGTCTTGGCGCGAGAGCGTTGACAGTCGACGCGGCCCCACCTCCGAGCATCAACCCATGCTCTGACCTGCGTCACTCCCGTAGCTGGTCAGAGGACGGCGTCAGCAAGGGGGCGGACTTCGTCCGGTCCTCGATCCTCATCCAACACGAGGATGACTGCCTCGGCGCCCACCTCCTCGAATGCCCGAAGATGCGACCGAGGATCGTTCCATAGGTCCCGGACCCAGAGCTGTGCCTCGGCAGCGATCGGCGGTTCCCTGTCGCACTCTGCGCAGGCGCGCTCGAGACGGACACGTGCCGCCTCGAACTCCCCGGGATCAGCGATGCTGAGGTTCCACCCGTCGGCATAGCGGGCCGCGATGGCGACCACCCGCGCGCTGCCACCGCCGATCACGAGCCGCGGCGCGGCGATGCCAATGGGCCCGAGGCTGGCGTCCGATAGGCCGAGGGTCTGGTCGTCTACGCGCTCTCCACGCCACAGCGCGGGCAGCAGGCGGCACATCGCCTCGAGACGAGCCACCCTGTCCGTGAACGCGGGAAACGGGATCGCGAGGGCTTCGTGGTCGTACCGGGCCAAGTGGAACGAGCCCGCCCCGAGGCCTACGTCCAGCCGGCCTTTGCTGGTCGCCTGGGCCACCGCAAGCTGCCCAGCGAGGAGAAAGGGGTGGCGGAGTGAGACGTTCACGACCCGCAATGCGATGCTGACACGATCCGTCCGCTCAGCCATCGCGGCAAGGAGAGTTGGGGCGTCCCACGCCGCCGCCGACCGCGGGGACGCGGTGACGTGATCGAAGCACGCGAGCAAATCGAACTCCGCCTCCTCGGCCGCGTCCCACGACCGGGCGAGCTCCTCGAACGACCATCCCCACTGTCCGGGCTTCACGCCGATCCGCAACGTGCAGGATCGTACCGCCCGCCAAGGCGCAGCACCGTGGCCGAGCGGCCAGGACAGCTCACGCGTCGCGCCTTCGGACGAGCCATGCGGCGACCAACACCGCGGCCATCGCCCAGGCGATTGCAACGGTGAGGCCCGCCAGCTGCCCGATCGGCACGCTGTCCGCGCGCTCGACCGTTCGCTGAACGGCGAGTCCGGCCATCATCGGGGAGACCCGCTGTACCCATCCGCGCGTGGGATTCGCCAGCATGAGCGACACGATGGTCGGC
>JBKPHM010000135.1:0-9348 GCA_046729855.1 Actinomycetota bacterium
GCGGTGCGCCGACCGCGATCGATCCCGGCGAGCAATACCTGGCACTGCAGAACAAGACCGTCGACTGCGCGCTCTCGGTGCCGAACCTGGTGCTCTCGCTCAAGCTCCATGAGGTGGCGCCCAAACTCACCGCCCTGCGCCAGGCCGTGAACTTGTCGCTCTTGGTCATGAACCCGCGCACCTGGCGGTCGATCTCCGCCCAGGACCAGGCGACCGTCGCCGCCGTCTCGACCGAAGCCCGGCAGCGCGCGATCACCAACATGCGTGCCGTCGCCGACAAGGGCCTCGCGGACCTCAAGGGCATGGGCTCCGACGTCTACGCGCTCAACGATGCGGAGCTGAAGGCCATGAAGGAGAAGATGAAGCCGGTGTTCGACAAGATCGCCGAGGGATCGGGCGAGGCTGGAAAGCCGTTCGCGGAACAGCTCAAGCCGTACTGGTAGGGAGGCGGGCGGCGCCCCTCCCCCGCCTGCATCCGGACGCCCGCGGATCCGTCCGGCGGCTCCGCGGTCGGGTCGGCCACGCGCGGCACGCTCGTCATTCACGCCACGGGTGACGTGAGCCTCGACCCCCTACAGATCCCGGCCCTGCGCACCTTCGGTTACGACTGGGCCTGGAGCGGGCTGAACGGACTGTTCCGGAACGACGACCTCACCGTCGTCAACCTGGAATGCCCCGCGACCGACGTCCTCGAGCCGGCCCCGAAGGCATACACGTTCCGCTGCGATCCCGATGCGCTGCCCGCAGCTCGACGCGCCGGCGTCGACGTCGTGAGCCAGGCGAACAACCACGCCTACGACCAAGGGCCCGCCGGGCTCGTTGACTCGTTGGAGCGTCTCCGCGAGGCGGGCCTCGTCCCGATCGGCGCGGGTGTCGATCGGGATGAAGCGTTGCGGGCCACGACCCTCGCGCTCGACGGCTGGAACGTCGCGGTCCTCGGGTTCGATCAGGTGCTCGACCCTCCGGACGCGGTCGCCGGCGCGAACAAGCCTGGAACCGCCGTCGGGCATGACTTCGGGCTCGCCGTCCGCGCGGTCAAGGCCGCAGCAGCTTCCTCGGACCTGGTCGTCGTCATGATCCACTGGGGTGTCGAGATGGAGGTTCGTCCTCGGAAGTACCAGGTGGTCGAGGCGCATCGGCTGGTTGACGCCGGCGCCGACGTGATCTTCGGAGCACACTCGCACACGCTCCAACCTCTTGAGACATACCGAGGCCGTCCGATCTTCTACAGCCTCGGCAACTTCGTGTGGCCTCGCCTGGCGCCGGACCTTCGCGCGACGGCGGTTGCCGAGGTCACCGTCGGCCCGGACGGCGAGATGCACGGACGGCTGCTGCCGGCAGAGATCGTGTCGGACGGCCACCCGGCGCCGAGCGGGATGTCCTGGTAACCCGGGTGCCGCTATCCGCAAGGCCTAGGTCTTTCGGCCGGTCGTGGCCCCAGACGGGCTACAGCGATTCACGTCGTCGGGGCTATTCACGGCGACCCCTGTTGGACTGATACTCGTTTCTACCTTGAACGCGGATTCAGTCTCTCGTCGGTACCTGCTGGCGGTCGGCCCGGACGCCGAACGTCTGGCACGCCATCCGGGCATGCTCCTGATCCGTCGCCTCGCGTCAGCGATCCTCGCCGAAGGCGACCGCGCCGCGGCTGACGACTTCGTTCGCTCCGGCGGACCATGCGTGTACATGTTCTCCACCTCGGATTCCGCGGAGCGAGCCTTGGCGCTCTTCGACAACTGACGCCCCCTGAGGCGCGTCTGCCCCCTTCCACTCCGCAGCTGGTGCACCGGCGAGCGAGTCGGACCGATCAGCGGTACCGCGCCGGGTGCCTCAGCGGCCTGACGGTCCTCGGGCCACGATTCGATCCGCCTCGGCGACCCGCTTGAGGGCCTGATACGCGTCGTAGCCGGCGCCTGACTTGTTGACGGTCTTCGGCAAGTCCGTGATACCGCGGAGCGTCTTGTCAGCAACGGTCCACGGGTCGACCAAGACGGACCATTGCCGCACCGGCGAGGGTCTCAGACTTGGGATTTGCCGCCGATACGAGCGCCGACCTGGGTACTCCCAGCTGACCGGTGCGCGAGCCGCGGAAAACCCGCCCACGCGCCCACTCGTATACCTCGCGGATCCGCGAGGGGGAGGTGGGTTCCGTGAAGCGTTTCTCCGGTAAGGCATTCCTCGGGCTGGCCACCGTCATCGCGCTCGCCGCGTGGATGGGCCCGGTTCCCACTGGCACTGCGGAAGCGCAGCTCACGGGGCCGGCGATTCTTCATCCTCGCCTAGGCGTGCGGACCCTCGTCAGCGGTCTGGTGACGCCGACCAGCATCGCGTTCCTCGGCACGGACGACCTGCTGGTGCTTGAGAAGAACACCGGGAGGGTCCTTCGGGTGGTCGACGGTACCGTTCCTCGGGACCCCGTCCTCGACCTGGCCGTGAACTTCGCGTCCGAGCGCGGCCTGCTGGGGGTCGCTCTTCACCCGGACTTCCCGGCGACGCCCTACGTCTATCTGTACTGGACCGAGAGCACGGCCGGTGCTGATACGGAGGTCCTGTCGGAGACCCCCCTTCTGGGCAACCGAGTGGATCGTTTCGTCTGGAACGGATCGACGCTGGCCTTCGACCGAAACCTGATTCGCATCCGCGCCATCCAGGAGGACGGCGCCGCCGAGCCGGCGGGCCAGGGCGACGAGGGCCAGCCGGCCCGGGGAAACCACGACGCCGGCGTGATCGCGTTCGGACCGGACGGCAAGCTCTACATCCTGATCGGTGACGTAGGCCGACGTGGACAACTGCAGAACCTTCCGTCGGGGCCCACCCTGACCGGCCTCGGGCCCACGGTCCCGGACGATCAGTTCGGCGGACCCGAGCCCGACGACGCGCATTTCACCGGGGTGATCGTGCGGCTGAACGAGGACGGCACGACGCCGAGCGACAACCCATTCTCCAGCGCGGGAGCGGCCATCGGCGGGGAGGTGGGGGCCAACGTCCAGAAGATCTTCGCGTACGGCATCCGTAACAGCTTTGGGATGGCCTTCGACCCGGTCGCGGGCCACCTGTGGACCGAGGAGAATGGGGAGGACGCATTCGACGAGCTGAATAGGGTCCAGCCCGGGACGAACGGCGGGTGGATCCAGATCATGGGACCCGTCGACCGAATCGCCGAGTACAAGGCCATCGAGACCACGTCGCTGCATCACGAGGACTTCCCGAACCTGCAGCAATTCCGGTGGGGGCCGGAGCGCATCGCCGACTCACCGCAGGAGGCCCTCTCCCGGCTGTTCGCCCTGCCGGGCTCGCGCTACAGCGACCCCGAGTTCAGCTGGAAGCATGTTCTCGCACCGGCCGGAATCGGATTCGTGAGTGGGGGAGGGCTGGGACGGCAGTTCTCCGGTGACCTGTTCGTCGGGTTCTCGGTTCCCGAACCGCTCGGCGGGCCCCTGTTTCACTTCGACCTGACGGGAAACCGCAGAAACATCGCGGTTGACGATCCCAGACTGGAGGACCGGGTCGCCGACAACCTCACGTTCCACGACATGACCGAGAGCGAGAGCCTGCTCATCGGCAGCGACTTCGGTGTCGTCACGGACATCGAGACCGGACCGAACGGGAACCTGTTCGTCGTCTCGCTCTCAGATGGCGCGATCTACGAGATCTTCCGCCGGTGAGGGCCAAGAGAAATGAGGCTTCATGGGTCGGCCGTAACCCTCCGCGGAATGATCGGAGGACGGAGCTGAGGATGAAGCGTTCGCTCATGCTGCTAGCCTGGTCCTCGACGTCGACGCATGCGCAAGCTCGACGCCCACCAACATCGTCGGCCCGATCAGGCTTCGTGGTGGGTCGGGGAACTCCTGCTCAGCAGCTCGACGGTGATACCAGCAATGACAGCCTTCCCTTCTGCGATTTGAGGTTCGGGGGCGCCGTTAGGGTCCTGCGCGGCGGCACTGTGATTGTCTCCGGCTGCGTCTCGGACAGCACCAGAAGGATCCGAGGGGCGCCCGACTGCTAGGGACGAGGCGATCGGCCATCACGGGCGGCTGCAACCTTTCGCGTCCGTCGGCAGCGCAACGGTCAGCTCAGCTCACCACGGAGGATCGTCACTGCGCGCCCCCCGAGATGAACGCGCTCGCCCACCAGCCGGATTCGGACCACGCCGCCGCGAGGAGAAGCTTGGTAGGCGAGCATTTCGGAGAGGCCAAGGCGTCCGCCCCAGAAGGGGCCCAGGCAGCAGTGGGCTGAGCCGGTCGCGTGGTCCTCGTCGATCCCTGCGGCGGGGGCGAAGTACCTGCTGATGAACGAATACTCGCTGGACGCGCTCAAGGCTGTGACGATGACTCCCCGGGTTGGAACCGTGGCAAGGAGAGCGAGATCTGGGTGCACCGCCCGGACGATCTCCTCGTCGTCCACGACGACGAGGTGGTCGAGCCGGTTGGCCCCCACATAGGCGGGCTCCACATTCAGGGCTTGGATCAGGTCGGACGGGGGGACCGTCGACTCGGGGCGTTCGGACGGGAAGTCCAGTTCGATCCACTCACCGTCACGACGGGCGCGGAGGGTGCCCGACAGGGTTTCGAACGAGATGGGGTCGTCGGGGCCGGCATGGCCCTCCTCCCACAAGATATGTGCGGCGGCCAGGGTTCCGTGGCCGCACAGGGTCAGCTCCACCTTGGAGGAGAACCATCGGAGAGCGAAGGCCTCGGTGCCATGCTCAACGAAGGCGGTGGCAGCCAGGCTCATTTCCCGGGCCATGTCCTGCATCCAAGCGCCATCGGTCGAACCGGAGAACAAGCAGACCGCGGCCGGGTTGCCCGAGAATGGGCGATCGGCAAAGGAGTCGACTTGGAAGATCTCCGTTCCCACCTCGAGCTCCTTCTTCGAGACCGAGTTCAGCTTACGGACCGAAATTCGGCTGCCCGTCCGTTCGACCGTCCGACCGCGGTCCAACCAGGTACCAGGTCTCCATCTGGCCCTTGCCCTTGATGAGGATCGTTCCCCGTCGCCGGCAAACGAACTCATCCTTCAGCAGCTCGTACGTCGCGCGCGTGATCTGGATCTCGCCGGCTGTGCTATGGGACTCCATCCGACTCGCCGTGTTCACGGCGTCGCCCCAGAGGTCGTACAAGAAGCGCTTCGAGCCGATTACCCCGGCGATGACGGGCCCGGAGTTGATGCCGATCCTCAGCTCGAGACCGAACCCGTCGCCGAGGGCCGAGGTGGCAACCGCCTCTCGCATGTCGAGCGCCAGGAGTGCGGCCCTGCGCGCGTGATCCGGGCTCGGATCCGGCACGCCCGCGGCGGCCATGTAGCAGTCGCCGATCGTCTTGATTTTCTCGAGGCTATGCCGCTCGACGAGCGCGTCGAAGTGAGAGAAGAGTTGGTCGAGGATGCCAACGACCTCGGCCGGCGGCAGGCGCTGGGAGAGCGGCGTGAAGTCAACGACGTCGGCGAAGAGGATGGAGGCCGAGTCAAAGTGGTCCGCGATCGTCTGCGTGGCGACCTTCAGTCGCTCGACGATCGGGGTCGGCAGGATGTTCATGAGGAGCAGTTCGGACTTCTCCTGCTCGACTCGGAGCGCCGACAGCGCCCGATTGCGCTGATCCGCGAAGGAGGCGAGGAGCGTGAAGGCGACGGAGCCGGCGCCGATGATGTTCAACGCCAGCATCGTGCTGGTGAACCAGATCGGGAGGTCCGCGTCATGGAACAGGACCTCGCCTGCGACGCCCGTGAGCAGGAAGACCAGGACGAAGGTACCGAACCAGCGGATGGCGCGCCGCACCTCGAGGAAGACGAGGGCTCCGAGCGGGGCCAGGATCCCCCACAGCCCGACCCCGCCGGACGGAAGGAACCCGCCCACGAACATCTGCCCGGCCGTCGTCGTGAGGAGGATGTCGAGAAGCTGAGTGACGAGGAGAAGCCGGAAGTTGCGGGTTCGCGCGAACAACACCAGCGAGCCAATCGAGACCGTGAAGTAGATGTATGGAACGATGCCTACCGGCGAGCCGAAGGCGAGGTACACAGCGCCCCACACGACGGATACGGGCAAGATCAAGACTGCGAGGAGCACGAGGAGCGCCTTCTTCTGACGCAGCTCCTCGTCGTCCCCGGGACCCGCCCCTAACCGGGCGAGCATTGCCGCCGCCTTGTCGATCCACCTAGTGCCGCCTGGGGTGCGCGACCGAGACGGAGTCTGCATCTCCTGGGTCACGAGCGAGGGAACTCGAGCATCACTGCGATGACCGCTTCGGATGTGAGTCGGTGGGGCGACGCGTATTGCCGTCTTCGCGTGTGGATCTCCAGCACCTCCACGACGCATCTTGACCTGTTCGTGCTGGAGGCGACAAGCGACTCAGGCCGGATGACGATGCCCTCAGCGTGGGCGGTGGTCGTCCGGCTCAGCGTGAGCGATGAGATGCACAAGCCGAGCGACCCGCCGGTACGTGTCGTGGACGCCCGCATCCCGTTCCAGGACGAGGAGTGCCTGGAAGTCCTCGTCGCTCAGCTCATCGGGCGCCGAATCCGAGAACAGGCGAACGCCCACCCAGTCCGTCAGGCGCCATCCCGTCTGCGCGAGCATCCCGTCCCATTCACTCACGGTGCGGGCTCGGTTCTCGATGCCGAGCCGACCGGCCGCGACGGACTCCGTGAGCAGGCGCCTCGCCTCGCGGTAGTCCCCCTGGATCCCGGGGCGGAAGGCGATGCCATCCCGGTTCTTCTCGAGCAACGACAGGAGCGCTCGGTCCGCGGCGATCGAGCGGAGGGCGCGCAGGCAGGCCGCCGGATCGGCCACGTAGAGGAGCACGGTATGGCAGAGGATTCCGTTGAACGGAGGCTCGACGAGCGCCGTCGCATCCTCCACGTTCCCTTTGACCAGCCGCACGGCGACGCCGGCCTGCTCGGCGTTCGCGCTCGCCCGGTCGAGCCACTCGTCCGAGGCATCGAGCAGGGTCACCTCGTACCCGGCCTGGGCGAGCGGGACGGCGAACGTGCCGGTTCCGCCTCCCGCGTCGAGCAACCTCGCCGACGGCGGCGGGAGGTTTCGGCGGAGCCGCTCGATGACGAGTTGCAGGCGCACGCGTCCACGCGTGCTCTTGTAGTGCGCGTCGAACCACCCGGCCTTGCCTGAGAAGGGATCCATCACACCGAAGATAGAACCGGGTGGTGATCACGTCGATGCCAAGCCTCGTCCCGACCCATGTCGACTGGTACGAGGGAGCGCTCGAGTTTCTCATTCATTCGGCCTGCGACGTGGTCCAAGCTCGCAGTGATGTACGTGAGGACTGGTTTTGACGAGAGCTGGGGCCTTGTTTGGGATCGCCGCGGTCTTTAGCGAAGTGGCGATCGACGCGGGCAATGCCCTCGGTTTATCTGCAGGAGATCAAGGATCAGATGATCCGGCTCCTGCGTGAAGTGCGGAGTTTGGCGCGGCGCTCGAGTGACGGCGGTTCACTGTCGGTCCCTGACGTTACATCCCGAGGCGAAATCTTGTCTGCTCCTGCACGTATGGTCTAAACGGACGACTGGGCCGAACGCGCCTCTTCGTGGAGCGTCGCCGTTCGGGAGGGAACCGGCCAGAGGTACCGCTCCGGTCCGTCAATCGAACAGCACGCTGATGCTCTCCCGTTGGTCGATCCGGCGGATGGCCTCACCGAACAGTGGTGCGACCGAGACCACGTCGACCTTCGATGAGATCTTGGATGCTTGAGGTTCCACCGAGTTCGTCACGAACAGGCGCTCGATAGGGCTGTCGTCGAGGAGCTCCATCGTGCGTTCCGTGAACACCCCGTGCGTGACCGCCGCGTACACGGCGGTGGCTCCCAAGTTCTTGAGGGCGACCGCCGCCTGTGCCAGCGTGCCGCCCGAGGTGACGAAGTCGTCGACCAGCAGGGCCGTCTGCTCCCGGACATTGCCCATGATGGAGAGGATCTCGGCCTGCTCGCTGTGATCGGGGCGCTCCTTGTCGGCGATGGCCATGGGAGCCCCCAAGCGGCTAGCGAACTTCCGTGCCTTCTTCGCGAAGCCGGCATCTGGTGCCACGACCAACAGATCGGGGAACCCCTTCTGTTCGATGGCCTCGCACAGGACCGGGAGCGCGTAGAGGTCGTCGACCGGGACGTGGAAGAACCCTTGGACCTGCGGCGCGTGAAGGTCCATGGTCACCACTCGATCCACTCCGGCAGCCTCGATGGCGTCGGCGCAGACCCGGGCTCTGATCGAGACGCGCGGCTCGTCCTTCTTGTCTCCCTTGGCATAGCTGAAATAGGGGATGACCGCAGTCACCGATGCCGCGCTGGCTCGCTTGAGCGCGTCGATCCAGAACAGGAGCTCCATGAACTGGTCGTTCGCCGGGAACACCGTCCCCTGGACCAGGTAGACGTTGCGGCCGCGGACGTTCTCCAGCACGCGGACGAATAGATTGCCCTCGGAGAACCGAAGTACCTCTCCTCGGCCAAGCGGGAGCTCAAGGTACGCGGCGATCTCGGCGCCCAGAGACCTGCTGGCAGAGCCGGCGAAGATCAGCGGGTCGTCATTGGTCGGTGCCATGCTCCCGAGCCCCCGGTGAGTCCTCCGCCTTGCATGGCCATCATAGCCGCCGCGTGCGGCCAGGTTGTCGACGCGCCGCGCACTCAGGCGGCAGCTGACGACCCGTTCATGACGAGGTGCCGGTTGCTTGATTTGCGAGCAAACTTGAGCGACAGGCGAGTGGCGGTCAGAGAGCGATGGAAGTACAAGAGGTCGAGGAGTTTGTCGAGGTCGCCGACGGGCGCCTCTGGACCGTGACGCAGGGGACCGGTCGGCCCGGTGGCATTGTGCGACGGGGGACCGGGTGATGCGGACTCGCTCGCGCCGGTGGCGGACATGATCGCCGACATCGCCTGGGTTCACCGTACATGCTTACTCTTGCGTCGTGTCTATAGGAAGCTCGGAGCCTGCCGGACTTTGCGATCATCGTGGCCATTGGCTCCAGGTCCTTAGACGTCGGTGATCACCGGTTCTTGCCGCTTCCCGGCGCCTCCGCGGCCCCGCGAGGTGCGCTCTCACGAACGGTTCTGGCGTTGCGGTTGGCGGTGATCGGGGGCAGGTGTAAGTGAGAAGAGCGCGACCCAGTCGAAGACATCGAGCTCTATTGCCTTTGCGCTCGGCGTGATGCCGCGCTCGCGGGCTGTGCGTTTCAACGCGCGCTCGGGGACGCGACCCCGCACCGCGCGATGTACGGGTAGGTCTGCCCGTCGGAAGCCGGCGCGTAATAGCTCCAGGTAGTCGCCTCGCTGGTCCACCGGAAGGAGCGGGCGGGCCCGCCTGGTCACGGAAAGCACGCCCGCATCCACCGAAGGAACCGGCTTGAACGCGGTG
>JBKPHM010000136.1:0-3427 GCA_046729855.1 Actinomycetota bacterium
CCTCGGATGTGGCTATGGATGGTGGCGATCCTGGTCAGCCTCCCGATCGCGGGATACATCGCCGACCTGGTCCTGGACGGCGTCGATTCCATTGGAGCGGCGCTCGCCGGTGGACTCATCGTTGGGGCAGTCGTCGGTGCGGCGGAGTGGTTCGTTCTGCGGCACCGGGTCTCGTGGCGCTGGATCCCGGCGACGATCGCGGGGATGGCTGTCGGCCTGGTCTCGGGAGCCGCCCTCGTCGACTACGGGATCGGCCGAGGAGACCTCGCCCTCATGGGTGCGGTGACCGGTCTCGCGGTGGGAGCGATGCAGGCGCTGGTGCTCGCACGAGATCGGATCCCGGGTGCGGTGTGGTGGGCCGTTGCGAACCCACCTGCGTGGGCGCTTGGCTGGGTCGTGAGCTCGTACGTAATCTCGCGGAACATCGATGAGCGGTTCGCGATCTTCGGCGCGAGCGGGGCGCTCGTCTTCGGACTGCTGACCTGGCTCCTCCTCGCACGCCTGTTCCGAGCGGCTCCCGCAGTCCGGGAACCTGCTGCTAGAGCTGTTGCATGAGCGTAGAGACCGCCGCGGGAGTGGTGCTCATCGCGGCGCCGCTCTGGTTCAACGCGAACTTCGCCTTGCTCGGCAAGCGCTTCGAGTACCCGGACATCCTGCGACGACCCACGTCCGAGGTCCTCGAGCGCTTCCGGGCCGGGGGCGACGGCCTGATCCTCCTGTGGTGGACGTTCATGCTGTCAGGACTCCTGCTGATCGCCGGGGCTGTGCTGCTCGGGCAGGTCCTCGGGTTCGGGGGAATCGTCCCGTTGGCAACAGCGATCGGAGTTCTTGCCGGTCTCGTCCAGATGCTCGGCCTGTTGCGGTGGGTGTACTTGGTCCCCGCGCTCGCACGCGCGTACGCTGACCCGTCTCTCGACCTTGAGCAGCGAGAGGTACAGGTAGCAGTCTTCAGAGCCCTCCATCAGTACCTGGGAGTCGGTATCGGCGAGCACCTCGGCTACCTCTTCACTGGCCTCTGGTCTGTGTTGATCGGCGTCGGTCTCATCCAGACGACGGCGCTGCCGACGTGGCTCGGATGGCCCGGGATCGTCATCGGCACGGGGTTGGTGGTCGGTTCCGCGGAGTTCCTCGGTCCGAACGAGGAGCGGGGATGGAGTCTCGCGGGAGCAGCGATCCCGGTCCTCTACATAGCCTGGTCCGTCTGGCTGTTCGCGATGGGCGTCGCGTTGATCGTTTGATCTTGGTTCACAGCGGCGGCGTTCCCTATTCGTATGTGTGAGGAGGACAGCATGAAGGCGATCGTTCAGGATAGGTACGGCTCGGCCGACGTCCTGAGGCTTGAGGACCTCGACACGCCGGACGCTCGAAGCGGCGACGTCCTGATTCGCGTCGGCGCGGCGAGCGCATTCATCGGCGACTGGCACCTGATGACCGGCACGCCCTACGCGATCCGCCTGGTGTCGGGGCTACGCGCACCTAAGCAGCACGTCCTGGGTCAGGACCTCGCCGGGACCGTTGAGACGGTGGGCGACAGCGTCACTGGGTTCCGGGCGGGCGACGAGGTGTTCGGCGTGGGCGTTGGAGCGTTCGCCGAGTACGCGACCGCTCGGCCCGACAGGCTCGCGCCCAAGCCGACGAACCTGAGCTTAGAGGAGGCGGCGACGGTCCCAACCACCGGCTGCACTGCGCTCCAGGGCCTCCGCGACGTGGGTAAGGTCCAATCAGGGCAGCGCGTGTTGGTCATCGGGGCGGCCGGTGGCGTTGGGTCGTTCGCCGTGCAGATCGCCAAGGCGTTCGGCGCCCACGTCGCGGGCGTGTGCAGCACGTCGAAGGTCGAGCTCGTCCGCTCGATCGGCGCGGACGAGGTCATCGACTACACCCACGATGAGATCGTCGACGGGACGCGTCGCTACGACGTCATCTTCGACACGGCGGGCAACCGCGAGGTGTCATACCTCCGCCGAGGCCTCACGCCGAAGGGGACGCTGGTCCTCGCCGGCGGCGAGAGCGGAGGCCGCTGGCTCGGGATGGGACGTGTAGTGCGGGCGAAGGCGCTCTCACCGTTCGTCGGTCAAAGGATGACCAACTTCCTGGGGCGACTCAAGGCCAGGGACCTCCTCATCCTTAAGGACCTCATCGAGGCCGGCAAGGTCATGCCCGTGATCGGTGCGAGATATCCGCTGAGCGACGTGCCGGACGCGATCCGTGAGCTGGGGGCGGGACACGGACGGGGCAAGGTCGTGATTACCGTGTGAGCACATGTACCACTTCAGCCCCCGCCTATCAGGCACGAAAACGGTCGCCCGCCGGCATGCTTCGGAAGGCCGTCTTCGGAAGGCCGTCTCCAGTCGTCCGGTGGCATCGGTGGAGGCGTAGAGAGTGCCTTCGACGGCGTGGCCCTTATTGGTCTCGCGAACGCCACCGATCTCGCGGACGTCCATCGTCCCGCCATCCATCCTCGTCCCTCTCGAACTCGTCCCCTTCAGGGACCCCGGTCCCGAAGCGAAAGGACTGCGCTCGCGGCGCGCAGCGCGGTACCCAGCGAACCGAGCACTGGAGCAGGTCTGGCATTCGGTCGCGGCTTGTCCGGCCTCGAGGGGAGAGAGTACGCGATGGTTTGCGGCATTCCGCAAGTGCGGCAGGTGTACGGGGCTGACGGCTTCCAGGGCATCCTGGTCGTCCTCCAAGTTCCGTCGAAGCCTACCCGAGGAGCTCTTACGAGCCGCGGTGGGCGCACGGTGGCACCATCCAGCCAAGGCCGGAGATTCAGCCTAGGAAGGCCGCCCGGGGAGAAATCGTGGAGCCATCGGAGAGCGCTGGCGATCAGGGTGAGCCCATGTTCGGTGGCTGCCTGATCGGCTCACGAGCATGGCTTCCGTTTGCCGGCAGCTTCGTCGTTCTCGACCGGCGGTCGTGGAAGCGATCGAGCCCATCATCAGCGCTCGCGCTTTCGGTATCCCTCCCGTCGAAGCTTCGCGTGACGACCGCTGAGACGGAGCACATGCCCATCTACCTGCGGAGATTTTTTCGAGTACTGTCCAGTTGGGTGCACCGAGGAGTTGTCGTGATCCGGGTGATCCTGGACATTCCGACGCCACCCCATGTGTTACGGAGTTACGGGACACCTTTGACACCGGTTCCGCCTGATCTTTGACGGTGGCTCCGGCTGATGCTTGACACTCGTGCAGCGGCTCGTTTGCTCGTCTCGACCCCTTCGGCGAGGCAGGGAGGTGGGCCGTCGGAGGTCCTCGCGAGCTCGACCGGGAAGGGACAAGTACATGCGGATATCCTCGGGCTGCTCGGGGTGAGTGCCAAAGAAGCGGTTGGGAGACGATGCTGGGACGTCGCTGGGTGGTGGTCACCGGGACGATCCGCGCGATCGCCGAGATCGACGCGGCGGTCGCCGCTCGCGTGTTCGAGACGAGCG
>JBKPHM010000137.1:0-6026 GCA_046729855.1 Actinomycetota bacterium
ATAGGCGGCGCTGTTGAGCGCAAGTGGACCGGCGGAACGGAATTGCGACGAGCTCTGCATCAGGAACGGCTTGACGCCGCCGACCCACGGAGTGGGGTCTAGCACCGTCGTGCCGTTCGGCGCCACCGGATCAAAGAACCCCGGATTCGCGTTCGGCACGAACTGTGAGGGCCCCAAGCGTCCATCGTTCTGCCGTGCGGCGATCATCGCATCGGCCGCGGCGTTCCCCGCCGCGATCCCCAGCGTCTTGAACTGGGAGTCGGGGATCAGGGCGAGCGAGGCAGCGTACCTCTCGGCGAGTGACTGCAACACGCTCTCCCTGCTCGGGAACGGGATGCTCGCGGGCACCGTCGACACGATGTTGGAGAGGACCCTGTACGCGGCGGTCGCGACCGCCGCTTCCTCAGAGGTCCGTGAGGGGAAGCGCCTCTTGAGGAGATACGATCGGTAGTGGATCGGCCCGATCGCGTTGACCGCGTCGTAGACGGCGCCCTGGGTCATCGCCAGGTTGATCTGAATGGCGGGCCCTGCTCCGCCCGCCGGCCCAGGCATCGCGGCGAGTGTGCCGGTCGCGATCAGGTTCCACTCGGTCACGGCGTTGCCGGCAGGCTGGCCCCGTGCCGAGGTCGAGAGGCCGCAGACGGCGGCGACGAGCAGCGCAGTCACCGCTATCCGGACCGTCGTTCTCAGGTGCATGGGTCTACTCCTTTCCGGACGAGGCCGCCTCGACGACACGCAAGGGCTCGAGTCCTGCACGTTGCGCCACCAGCGCGGCCTCACGGCCCGACGGCGCAGCGAAGGTGAAGAAGCAGATCTCGTCCTCGGGGACGTGGATCGAGCACTCGAAGCGGACGCGCGTCCCCTCCCGCGTCAGCTCCTCGGCGGCCGAGCGGGCCCGCCGCTCACGAGCGGCGCGCTCTCGCGCGTCTCCGCGACCGAGGTACGTCTCGACGAGATAGCTCGGCACGCAGCCGAAGCTACGACCCAGCCCCCGCGGGAGAAAGGTCAGAACCTCTGATCTTTGCTCGGCTTGGTGCCGATCTTTTACCGGAGCCGGCGGGCGAGCTCCGTCCGCGAGCGCACGCCGAGCTTGGCGTAGATGTGGCTGAGATGGGTCGCGACCGTACGCTCGCTGAGGAAGAGCGTGGCGGCGACCTCCCGATTCGTTCGCCCCTCGGCGACGAGGTCGGCGACGCGGCGCTCGGCCGGCGACAGGCCCTCCACGCGTCTGCGCCCGCCGATGCGGCCGAGCTCGGCGCGTGCCTTTTCCGCCCACACCGGTGTCCCGACCTCCTCGAAGATCCCAAGCGCCTGCTGCAGCGACGCGCGTGCCGCCGCCAGGCGCCTCGCGCGCCGCTGCGCGGCTCCTAAGGCGAGCAGCGTCCGGGCGTGCTCGAACGGCATCTGGGTTCGCGCGTGCTCGGCGAGGGCGCGATCGAACGCCTCGAACGAGGTCTCGAAGTCGCCCGTCGCGGCGGCGAGGAGCCCGCGCGAGCGCGCCGCAACCGCCAGCGGCCAGGGCTCGGCGAGCGTGCGCGCCCGGCCTTCCAGCCGGTCGACGAGTGCGCCGGCGGTCTCGAGCTCGCCGACCGCGATCGCCGCCTCGATCGCGTCTGACAGCACTTGAGATGCGGTGAGATGTCGATACCCCCGCTCCTCGAGACGATCCACGAGCGGCAGCAGCCGGTCGAGCGCCGCTCGCGGATCACCGAGCGAGAGGTCGACGAACGCGAGGGCCTCGAGGTCCCGCACCCGGTGCTCTTCCAGGTGTTCACGCGCCGCGAGCTCTGCTCCCTCGGCGAAGAGAGCCTGCGCCTCTTCCAAGCGGCCGGCGTACGCAGCGACGACCCCCGCTGCGCGCCGGCCGTGCTCGCGGGCCGATTGCTCTTCTCCGAAGAAGCCGGAGTACTCGGACAGCAGCCGGTCTGCTTCGTCGAGCCTCCCAGCGCGACACTCGAGCTGAACGAGGTGGAACGCCGCGAACGCGTCGAAGGAATCGAGTCCGTAGTCCTGCGCGCGATGCCGGTAGTCCTGGTAAAAGCGACGCGCCTCGTCGAGGCGGCCAGCATGGAACAGTCGGACCGCCGCCACCCACGTGGGCGAGTGAAGGTACGGCCGTCCTCCCGCCTCGTGCTCCAGCGCGAGCGAGCGGCGGGCGAGCTCGTCCGAGATAGGGTTGCCCGCAGCGTGCTCGAGGAGGAGGTAGAACCCGAGCGCCTGGGCGAGCAGGGCCGGCTCGTCTGTCCTCTCCGCATGCTCGACCGCGGCGGCCGCGTGTGATCGAGCAGACGCGAGCTCGAGAAGCAGGGCGTAGTTGTTGGCCTGCTCATCGTGAAACTCCGCGCTGAGCGCGTCGCCGAGCCCCGGCTGGAGCAGCGCCTCCTCACCAAGCTTGACGCCCTCGGCGAGGTCGTCGCCAAGGTGGCTGAGCTGGATCAGCGCCCTTGCCCGCTCTGGACCCGGTGTCAGCGTCGTGGCGAGCGGCTCGACGAGCCTCAACGCGCGGGCTTCATCGCCGACCTCGTCCCAGAAACGGGACGCGCGGAGTCGCCGGCGTGACCCCTCCGGTGCTGCCGTGGGGGTCCGCGCGGCCGCGAGCTCGCAGAGCTCGGCTGCGGCTGCGCACCCACCACGCGCGGCGGCGACCTCGGCTGCGGCCTCGAGCGCCGCGGCGACCTCCTCATCGGCGCCGTCGACGGCGAGCGCGAGATGGCGGGCGCGCTGCTCGAGATCGTCCACGACCCGGGCGAGACGTCCGTGAAGGTCGCGTCGCTCGTCCGGCTCCAGCCGGGAGGAAACGGCGAGCGGAAACAGCGGATGTGTGAAGCGGACGCGATCGGCTTCAAGTGCCACCAACCCCGCCTCGATCGCCGGTCGGAACGCTGCGCCCTCGCCGCCAGCCGCCTCGACGAGCCCGAGCGTCGGCCGGGCGAGGGCGCTTGCGAGTCTCAGCACCTCGACGGTGCGAGGAGGGAGGTCGGCGAGCCGCCGCGCGAGCAGGGCGTCGAGCTGCGAGGGAACCGGGAGCGGCTCGCCCGCTGCCGGCGGCCGCGGCAGCTGCTCGAGGGCCCGAGCGAGCTCGAGGGCGAAGAAGGGGTTGCCGCCCGAGGTCTCGTACACCTGGAGCAGCCTCGAGCGGCCGAACGAGCGGTCAAGGCGCGACCGCAAGAGCTGGTGGATCGCGCCCAGACTGAGCGGGCCAACGGGCAGCCGCTCGACCCGCTCGGCGTCCGTCGCACGTTCGAGCTCCGATATCTCCGCTCGTTCGTCGACGCGGCGGGCGAGTAGGAGCAGGACCGGCTCGTTCCCCAGGCGTCGCACGGCGAACGCGAGTGCGCTCGCCGAGGAGGGGTCGAGCCACTGGACGTCGTCGACCGTGAGAACAAGCGGACCCCCGGCAGCGAGAACCTCCACGGCGTTCCGCACGGCGACGCCGAGCGTGCGCGGATCCACCGAGCGTCCCGCTGCCTCCTCCACGATCAGCGCGACCTCGAGCGCGCGGCGCCTCGGCGCGGACAGTACCGGCACGACGAGCTCGAGCACGTCCTCGAACAGGTCACCTAGGCCCGCGTGAGCAAGTCCCTGCTCCGCCTCGGTCGGCCGCGAGGAGAGGACGCGGAACCCGCGCTCGCGCGCGGCCTTTACTCCGGCGAGCCAGAGCGTCGATTTTCCGATCCCTGCCTCGCCCTCGAGCACGAGTGCCGCTGGTCCTTCAGCCGTGCGGTCGAGGAAGGCGGACAGGGAACGAAGCTCCTCGTCCCTGCCGACAATCTCGACGGTCATCGCTTGTAATGAGTGTGACACCGGACGACCTCGTTCAGCGCGGCGCTGAGCGCGGAGGCCCGCGAGTAACGTGACGTCCTCTAGGTCGTTTCCGCGACCCAAGAGACGACGAGCTCGTGAGCACGCGCGACGCGCTGAGTCCGTCTCGTCCGCTGCTCGCCCAGATCGCGAATCGATAGCCCGCCGAGATCCTCGTCCTGGAGCAGATTCGCCGTCTCCTGCGACATGAAGATCTGACCACCTTCGGCGGCGTCGCAGAGCTCAGCGCAACGCGCGGCCGCCGTGCCGATCCCGCCTGCCCGGAGTGGAGCCCGACGCTGATCGCAGGTCTCAGTCCCTGCGGCCATTCGTGGGCTGCGAGGGCGCGCTGGGCGGCAACCGCCACATGCGCGGCCTGCTTCGCGGTCGGGAAAGCCGCCAGGGACGAGTCGCCGGACACCTCCACCTCGCGCCCGCTCATCTCCTCGAACAGCCTCCGGAGCAGCCGTTGGTACTCGCCGAGCAACGCGTCGAAGAGGTCCGGTGTGAGCTCGCTGGAGAGGCGCATCATTCGCCTCCCCTCCGTCATCAGAAGCGTGACGGTTCCGCTAGGCAACTCCGCCCTTACGCCTGCATCTTTCCGGTGCGGAACGCGACAGAGCCGCGAGCGCGAAAACCCCGCATTTCGACATTTTTTGCTCCTTTTTGCGGTAACCTCGTTCACGTGCGGCGCGGCTGACTCGCCGCAGGCACATCCCTGCGAGCGCCGAGGTCAGAGGAAGAGGTGCAGGGTGCTCGAGATCGGCAGCAGTCTCCGCGAAGCGCGGATTCTCCGCGGGGTCGAGCTTGCCCAGGTCGAGGCGGCTACGCACATCCGTACGAAGTATCTCGAGGCGCTCGAGAACGACCGTTTCGACCTGCTTCCCGGGGAGGCTTACGCCCGGGGGTTTCTGCGCACCTACGCGGACTATCTCGAACTCCAAGCGGACCTCTTTGTCGACGAGTACAACGCGCGCTTCGCTCCTCCCGAAGAGCCCCTGCCCCAGCTCATCCCGCGTCGTCGGATCGAGCTGAACTGGCTCCCGGCGCGCGAGATCGCTGGCGCCCTTATAGTCGTCGCCCTCGTTGCCGTACTCGCCTGGAGGGTCGACACCGGCGGTGAGCCGACCGAGCCTGCGCCGACCGGCGGGCCTGCGCCGAGGAAAGCGCCGTCGGCCCCGGTGAGAGTCCCCCGACGAGCGCGCGAGGCACGGGCGGCGACCCTTGTCCTGACCGCTGCGCACGGGCCCTGCTGGCTCCGCGTGCAGCTCGGCTCATCGGCGGGCAGGCATCTCTACGAGGGCATGCTGGAGGAGGGCCAGTCCCTCCGTTTCGCTGGAAAACGCCTCTGGCTCCGTCTCGGCGCGCCGAGCAACCTCGAGGCCAGCGTGAACGGTGAGCGGGCCAGCCTGCCGGAGGACACGGCCAACGTTGTCGCGACCGCCGCGGGTGTGCGCACGGTCGAAGGCGGTTAGCCTCCGTATGACGGCCCATTCCGCCATTCGGCGACCACATGTGCGCACGCACGCGGAGCGACTCGCTAGTTGCGACGGCTATTTCGCGCCCGAGAGCGTGATCCGAAGGGTCGGCAACTCACCGCTGACGCCGTTCTTGGGCGGCGGACCGGCGACACTGCTCCAAGTCGCCCACCCGCTTGTCGCGGCCGGAGTCGTCCTGCACTCCGACTATCGACACGACCTCTGGCGGCGGCTTGGGCGCACGCTGCGAGCGCTCTACCTCATCACCTACGGCACGAAGGAGGAGGCGGACCGGGCCGCCGAAGCGGTGCAGGCCGTCCACGCCCGCATCCACGGGCGGATAGACGTGCAGCTCGGTTGCTTCCCGCCCGGAACCCGCTACTCGGCTGCCGACCCGGAGTTGATGCTTTGGGTGCACGCCACGCTGATCGAAGCCTCGCTCACGGTTTACCAACGGTTCGTCCGCGTGCTCTCGACCGCCGAGCAGGAGCGCTACTACCAGGAGATGGCGCTGGTCGCCCGCCTCTTCGGCACGCCCGCCGCCGTCATCCCGCGCTCCCTTGCCGACTTCCGCGACTACTTCGCCGCCCAGCTCGCCGGCAACGGGATCACGGTCACCCCGCCGGCGAGAGAGGTGGCGGCGGTGATCCTCGAGGCTCCTCTGCCTCCGCCGCTGCGCCTGCTCGTCCCCGCCCACCGACTGGCGACCGCAGGTCTTCTTCCGCCGCGGCTGCGCCAGGAGTACGG
>JBKPHM010000138.1:0-5101 GCA_046729855.1 Actinomycetota bacterium
CACAAGCACGGCCGCCAGAGGAAGCGACGTCGCCGCGAGTCCCGTGCGACGGATGAATTCTCGACGCCCGATCCGATCCGCGCTCATCTCGGCGATCCCTCCCGGATCGACCCGGCGCAGCATATCTTGAACCCACACCGCGTTCGCCGGCCCGGTGCGCCTGGCGAGCCGGCGACAGTCCCGACGGTCTGTCTTCACCGTCGCCGGGCCTTGGGGATCACCGACGACGCGACGACGTCGCACGACACGAGCGACGAGGTGTCGGGCGGAACGGAGCCGGCCGTTTCATGCTGACTAGTCGACCGCGATCTCCGCGGCGCTCTCCTGGAGGACGCGTAAGGCATCCGCCGGCAGGTGCACGCTCACCGACGTCCCCTGTTGGTACGGCAGGGCCTCCCCCAGGTTCTGGACCCACGCCTGGAGGGTGTGGCCGTCCGCGAGGTGGATGATGACCTGCATCGTCGACCCGACGTACACGACGCGCTCGACCATGCCGGGAACACGGTTCTCACCGGTCGTCCCCATCGCCTCGAGATTCACGCGCTCGGGTCGGATCACGATCTTCACGTCGCCGCGCGCGTCGGAGACGCCCTGCCCCGCCAGCAGCTCGAACTCGCCGAGTCGTACCCGGCACCGGCGGTCGCCGGCCGAGCCCTCGGCCTTGGCGTCCATCAGGTTCGAGACGCCGAGGAAGTCCGCGACGTAGGTGGTGTTGGGCTCCTCATAGACCTCGCTCGGCGTGCCGATCTGCTCGACCCGGCCGTTCGACATGACGGCCAGGCGGTCGGACATCGTCAGGGCCTCCTCCTGGTCGTGCGTCACGTAGACGAACGAGATGCCGACCTCCTCCTGGAGCGCCTTCAGCTCGATCTGGAGCGCCTTGCGGAGCTTGGCGTCGAGCGCGCCGAGCGGCTCGTCCAGGAGAAGCACGGCCGGGTTCAGGACCAACGCGCGGGCGAGCGCAACGCGCTGCTGCGGACCGCCCGAGAGCTGCGACGGGCGGCGCTTCTCCAATCCCTCCATCCGCACCAGGGCGAGCGCGTCGAGGACTCGCTTGCGGGCGTCCTGCTTGGAGACGTCCTTGTACCGGAGCCCGAACGCCACGTTGTCGTAGACGTTCAGGTGCGGGAACAGCGCGTAGTTCTGGAAGACGGTGTTCACGTTGCGCTTGTGCGGCGGGGTCTGCACCATGTCCACGCCATCGAGCAGGATCTGCCCCTCGTCGGGCCGCTCGAACCCCGCGATCAACCGGAGCGTCGTCGTCTTGCCGCACCCCGACGGCCCCAGGAGCGAGAAGAACTCGCCCGGGGGCATGTCCAGGTTGATGCCGTCCACCGCCGTGACGTCGGCGAACCGCTTCACCAGGTCGACGAGGAGGACCTCACCACCGGCCATCGCGCGCGGAGGATACCGCATCGGGGTCGGCGTTTGCGTGCCCGTTCAATGCAACTCCGACGCGATCGCTCCCGGCGCGCCGCGGCGGCCTACTCGGCCAGGTTGACGTAGACGGACTTACTCTCGAGGAAGTCGTCCACGCCCGCCTTCCCAAGCTCCCGACCGACGCCGGACTGCTTGTAGCCGCCCCACGGCATCTCCGTGGGCGCCGGCTGCGTGTCGTTGATCCAGACGACCCCGGCCCGGAGCGATCGCGCGGCCTTCAGGGCCCTGCGGATGTCCTTGGTCCATACGGCGGCAGCCAGGCCGTACTCGTTGTCGTTCGACATCGCGATGACATCCTCGATGTCGGAGAACGGGATCACGGCCATCACGGGTCCGAAGATCTCCTCGCGGGCGATCGACGCGCCGTTGTCGACGTCGGCGAACACGGTGGGCGAAACGAAGTACCCGTTCGCGAGCTTGCCGTCGGACGGCGTCGAGCCCGCGGCCGCGACCTTGGCCTCGCCCTTGCCGATGTCGATGTAGCGCTGCACCCGCTCCTGCTGCTCCTTCGACACGAGCGGGCCCATCGTGGTGTCCTCGTCCAGGCCATCGCCCAGCTTGATCTGCGAGACGCGGCCGCTGAACGCGTTCAGCGCGTCGTCGTAGACCTTCCTCTCGACGAACACGCGCGAGCCGGCGGAGCAGATCTCGCCCTGGTTCCAGAAGATGCCGTTCGCCGAGCCCTCGAACGCCTCGTCCAGCTGCGCGTCCGCGAACACGATGTTCGGCGACTTGCCGCCGAGCTCGAGCGTGACGCGCTTCAGCGAGTCGGCGGCGTTGCGCATGATCAGCTTGCCGACCTCGCGCGAGCCCGTGAACGAGATCTTGTCGACCTTCGGGTTCTCGACGAGCGCCGCGCCGGCCGTCTCGCCGAACCCCGTGAGCACGTGGAGCACACCCGTCGGGAGCCCGGCCTCCTCCAGGATCTTCGGCAGCTCGAGGCAGGTGAGGGGCGTCTGCTCCGGCGGCTTGAGGACGAACGTGCAGCCGGCGGCCAGCGCGGCGGCGAGCTTCTGCGACGCCTGCATCATCGGGTAGTTCCACGGCGTGATGCCGGCGACGACGCCCATCGGCTCCTTCCACACCATGAACATCGCCTCCTGGCTGAGGTGATGAACGTCGCCCTCGATCTTGGTCGCCCACCCGCCGTAGTACTCGAACATGAAGGCGACCTCGTCGATGTCCTCGCGCGCCTCGCCGATCGGTTTGCCGGAGTCGAGCGCCTCCATCCCGGACAGCCGGTCGTGCTCGCGGCGGACGATCTCGGCGGCACGCAGGAGGATCCGGCCGCGCTCGCGCGCGGACGTGCCGGGCCACCAGGTGCCCTCGTCGAACGTCCGGCGAGCCGCGTCGACCGCCTTCGCAATATCCACGGCCTTCGAGTGCGGCGATGTCGCGATCACCTCACCGGTCGCGGGGTTGAACACGTCGAAGCGTTCGCCGTCGGCGGCGTCGACCCACTTGCCGTCGACGTAGTTCTGCAGCGCGTCTGCCACGGTCGTCCTCCGAGGTCGTTGAACAGCGATTCAGCGTAGCCCAACGACGCCCCTATCGTGAACCCCGTCGCGGAGTGCCCGGAGCCGTTCGCGGTTCCTGAGTGGTGCGTAGCCGATCAGCCCGCGCAGCGGCCCCCGGCGGCGGCCGGCGTCCTCCCGGGCATCACCGGTCTCGAGTGCCCAGACCGCGGCGCGGACGAGCGGGAAGCGCAGCGGCTCCGGTGGGGCGCGTCCGATCGGCGGACCGACGACCGACATCGAGGCCCACTCGTCCTTCGAGCCGAGGACGAGGGATGCCAGGATCCGGCCGCCGAGCCTGGTCTGCGCGAGGCCGTGGCCGCTGAACCCGAGCCCCGCGTGGACGTTGCCGCCGTCGAGCGTCTGGAAGAAGGGCAGGAACGACGCCGTCATGTCGATCGGTCCGCCCCAGGCATGCGTGAACCGGACGCCCTCGAGCTGCGGGAAGAGCCACAGCAACCCGTGCGCGGCGACGTCTGCGACGTGCCGGTCGTGCGTCGCCCGGCGGCCGATGTGGCCGCCGTAGACCACCCCCGTCGTCCCGCCGCCGATTGCGATCCGGTCGTCGTCCGTCCGTCGGAGGTAGAAGAGCAAGTCGCGGCCGTCAGCGATCCCGACGTGCGTCGTCCATCCGATCTCCTTCAGACGCTCGGGGATCGGCTCGGTGACGACCATGTGGTCGGCGATGTTGCCGAACGCCGTCCGGAAGCCGGGCCATCCCGCCGCCCATGCACCCGTCGTCAGGACGACCTGATCGGCGCGAACGGCGCGGCCGTCGGTGATGACCGTCGCCGGCCGGCCACGCCCGATCGAACGTACGGGCGTTCCCTCGAAGATCGAGACGCCGCGTTCGAGCGCGACGCGACGCAGTCCGCGCGCGAGCCGAGCCGGTTGCACCGTCGCCGAGTCTTCCATGAAGGCGCCGCCGACGAACCGCGGCGAGTCCGCGTACGAGCGGCACGCCTCGACGGACAGCCGCCGCATGCGGTCCCCCAGCCCGCGATCGGCGGCGAACGCGGCCACGTCGTCGGTCGCGGCACCGCCCTCCTGCCACGCGCCGGTGCGCGCGCCGAGCACACCCTCGTGATGGAACCACGCGTCGACACCGTTGCGGTCGCACCAGCGTCCGACGTCGGCGACCTCGTCGGCCAGCCGCGTCGCGTACCGGATCCCCTCGCCCTCGCCGAAGAGCCGGCACAGCGCGGGGAGGTCCCACCAGCTCGACGAGAAGAACCCGCCGTTGCGCCCGCTCGCCTCGCCGCCGCAGATGTCCTGCTCGAGGAGCGCGATCCTCAACGACGGTTCGCGCTCGATCAGCTCGTTCGCCGTCCAGAGGCCGGCGAACCCGCCCCCGATGATGCAGACGTCGGCCCGAACGCGGGCGGAGAGCGGCGGGCACCGCTCACCCGGGTCGGCCGCGAGCGCCTCCTGGAGCCAAAAGCTCCGTTCGAACCCGGGCGACGGCGCGAGCCAGCCGCGACGCACGACTCGCATGTTCGCAGACCGCCGCACGGTACCCTCTCGGCGTGGGGGCACGTGGGCGTGCGACCGCCGAGGCGGCCGGGCCGGCCGGCGCCGACGGGAGCGATCGCGCCGCGGCCGTCCTCGTCGAGCTGCGGCGGATCGGGGATGCGTCGCGCCTGCCCGGGATGGCGCGGTACGGCATCAACGTCGACCGGGCGCTCGGCGTATCGATCCCGGATCTCCGCCGGATCGCGCGAGGGCTCCGTCCCGATCACGACCTCGCGCTCGCGCTCTGGGCGACCGGCGTACACGAGGCCCGGATCCTCGCGAGCATGGCCGACGACCCCGCTCGGGTGACGTCCGCCCAGATGCAGGCGTGGGCGCGCGACTTCGACTCCTGGGATCTGTGCGATCAGGTGTGCGCCAACCTGTTCGTCGATACGCGGCACGCGTTCGCGAAGGCCGAGACGTGGAGCCGCCGGCGCGCGACGTTCGTGGCGCGGGCTGGCTTCTCGCTCATCGCGGCGATCGCAGTTCATCGTAAGGACGTCGACGACGAGCGCGTCGCCGCGTTCCTGCCCCTGATCGAGGCGCGGGCCGACGACCACCGGAACTACGTGTGGAAGGCCGTCAACTGGGCGCTCCGTCAGATCGGCAAGCGCAGCCCGGCGCTCAACGCACAG
>JBKPHM010000139.1:0-24219 GCA_046729855.1 Actinomycetota bacterium
CGGTTTCCTGCTCCAGCTGACGAACGAGCAACTGCAGCGTCTGCGACAAACCACTAGAGCCAAGTGACGAGTAGCGAAGTTTACGGATCAGCTCGCGCGCCGCTCCAGTTGCCTTTGAGACTGCGTCGAGCAAGTCTGGCACGTCCTCCTCGAGTGCAAGAAGACGACCACTCGCCAAGTCTTCCTTGATTACATGCCCAAGGAGATGCACCTTGAACAGAGGCGGAAGCACTTCGTCATGCAGCCCAGAGGCGACGGTAAGTCGCTCGTCCTTCCTCTCGTCGATTGTCCGTTTCGTCACATGCCTAAGGGCGCGGCTTTTGTCGTTCACGGCGACAGCGAGGGTGCGCGCCTCCGACGCTTTAAGGAAGGCCTGTCTGGCAAGGAACGCAGGAATACCGAATGACATGAGCGCCCACGGTCCGCCGCTCGCGTACGCTTGAGCTAGAAGGATCGCGAGCAGCCCGAAGCTTCCGTACGACACAAAGAAGACAGCAGGCTCTCCGAACGTCAAATTGTCGAAGATATCCCGTGCGCGTTGCTTCTCCTTAAGGCGGGACGCGAGCACTACGAGAGCAACATTCGTCACCACGTCCACCGCGACCGCCGCGAGCCCTGCAGCAAGGAACAGCGGCCACACACCCACTCGACCACCCAAACTCTGGAAGGTGATTGCAGCAAGACTCGCGCTTGCAGCGACCTGAGTGCGATTAAAGAGTGCGTGACCAACAGACACGCCACCTCGGATCTCACGGGGATCCGTGGACGCAACCAATGCGAGCAGTCCGACCAACTCTGGCGGGAACAGGAATCCGGCAGCCAAGAGAATCGGCAGCGATAGGGACAAGATAACGTTCCGCCAGAGTGGAACCGGAAAGAGGTCGGTGCTGAAGACAAGTCCCATCCATATCGCCGCCTCGATTACGTCCACGTCGCGAAGAGACCCTGCGTGGATCGCAGCGAACACGAGAAACACGCCGAACGGCACGAACGTGCCCCATTCGAGGATTCGGAGCGCTAAGGGCTCGCGTGGGCGCGCGCGCGGTTCCTGGGGAAGCCTGTCGGCGACGCGATCGGTGGCGGTGTCGGTAGCCACGGCTGACCTCCCCGGCCAAAGGCGCCCGAATCTTGAGACCACTCCCGGCCAAAGGTCAAGAACGCCAAAAGGCTGCGTTGAGCCGCAGGCCTCGGCGATGCCATTTCGCGATGAACCCTCGGATCCTCGTCGTGGAAGACGAGGAAGCGATTCTCCGAACCTCGGGGAGAGCCTCGACCGCGAGGGGTTCACGACGACCGTTGCCGCGACCGTGGCTTCCGGCGAGCGAGACGTTCGAACGCGGACGCCCGACCCTGGTCGCGCTCGACGTGATGCTGCCCGACGGCGACTGGTGGGACCTCACCCGTGAGATCCGCCAGAGCGACTCCGATGACGATGAGGGCGACGAGGACGTGGTGGCGAAGAGAGAGGGGGCCTAGACCGAATGCTGAGAACGAGATCCGCGGGCAAAGCCGACGGACCTCGGCGTATCATCCGGCCCGTGGATCTGATCACGCGGTTGGTGTCACTGCTCAGGCGCCTGGTCGGCGGCGTCTGGTACCCGTTCGGCGTCACCGTTCGGTTCATCTTCCGGAACGGCAAGCGGATCGCCGTCACGATCGTCGGTGGGTTCCTGCTGCTCGTCGGGCTCATCATGATGGTGACTCCCGGCCCGGGCATCGTCCTGATCGTCGCGGGCCTGGCGGTCCTGGCGACCGAGTACGTCTGGGCGCAGCGAGCGCTGCACTTCGCGAGGGAGAAGGCCCAGCAGGCCAAGGACAAGGTTCGCCGGAAACGGGGATAGGCTCGCCTCCGTGAGCAGGATCCTGATCGGCACGGCGAGCTGGACCGACCCGACGCTGGTGAAGGAGGGCAACTTCTACCCGCCCGACGCGAATAGCGCCGAGGCGCGCCTGCGGTACTACGCGTCGAAGTTCCCGCTCGTCGAGGTCGATTCGACCTACTACTACCCGCCGTCGGAACGGAACTCGGTCCTGTGGATCGAACGGACGCCCGCGGACTTCACGTTCAACGTCAAGGCGTACTCGCTCCTCACGAACCATCCAACCAAGCGCGACTCCCTCTACGCCGAGGTGAAGGAGGCGCTCCCCGACGAGCTGAAGGAGAAGTCGCGCGTCTACCGCGAGAACCTCCCCGAGGAGCTCGTCGACGACGTCTGGCGACGGTTCCACGATGCCTTGATGCCACTGCACTCCGCGGGCAAGCTGGGTGCGGTGTTGCTCCAGTTCCCCGAGTGGTTCGTGATCGGACGCAAGAACAAGGACTACGTCGCCGAGGCGGGCGAGCGCCTGGAGGACTTCCGCGTGGCCGTCGAGTTCCGCAACGAGAGCTGGCTCAACGACCGGAACCGCGACGAGACGCTGTCGTTCCTCGAGGAACGGGATCTACCTGTCGTCTGCGTCGACATGCCGCAAGGGTTCAGGTCGAGCATCCCGCGGTTCACCGCCGCGACCGCCAAGGACCTGTCGATGGTCCGGTTCCACGGGCGCGACCCGGAAGTTTGGGCCAAGAAGAACGTCTCCGCATCCGAGCGCTTCAGGTACCTGTATTCCGAGGCGGAACTCGAGGAGTGGGCCCAGCCGATCAAGGAGCTCTCGGATCAGACCCGGGAGACGCACATCCTGATGAACAACTGCTACCGCGACTACGCTGTCAACAACGCGCGACAGCTCGGGGACCTGCTCGGCGTCGAGCTCGAGCGCGAGGAGTGACCGAACGCCGAATACAACGCGAACACAAAATGGGGAAGTCTGGCCCGGACCCGCGGGCGCACCCGCGTGGAAGGGAGGGTAGTCCGGGCCAGACCGGCTCTCCGGCACCTTCTTCGGTTCCGGTGACTTTCAAGCGTAGCAGCCACCCCGCGGAACATCGGGAGCAGGGGCGGGACGTTCGACCCAGAGATCCGCGGACCCGCCGCCGGGTCGGGGTCCGGTACCCTCGTTGCAGAGGAGGCGACCGGTGTTCGGCAGAACGTGGCGGATCGGAACGATCAGAGGCATCCCCGTCAACCTCGACTCGTCGTGGGTGTGGATCGCTGCCCTGGTGACGTACACGCTCGTGGGGCTGTTCATGCGAGGCCCCTACTATCTTTCGGGCGGCGAGGCCATCGTGCACGCGCTGGGTGCGGCCGCCCTGTTCTTCGGGTCTGTATTCCTGCACGAGCTCGCGCACGCCGTCGCCGCGCGCGTTAACGGGATCGAGGTCTTCGGCATCACGCTGGTCGTCTTCGGCGGGTTCACGAGCGCCCGGTCGGATCGGAAGGGGCCGGGGACATCGTTCGTGATCTCGGCGGTCGGCCCCGCGACGAGCCTCGCGCTCGCGGGAGCGTTCGCGGCGGTCTCCGCGTCCGTCGACGGCCCGCTCGGCCTCATGTTCTGGTACGTGGGTTGGGTCAACGGCTTCATGGCCGTCTTCAACGTGCTGCCCGGGCTCCCGCTCGACGGCGGGCGCATGCTCGAGGCGATCGTCTGGCGGATCACCAGCAACAGGGAGCGCGCGACGCGGATCGCCGCACGAGCGGGCGTCGTCGTCGGGCTCGCCGTGATCGGATGGGGTGCGCTCAGGGTCGCGCGCGGCGACATCGGCGGAGGCCTGTGGCCGATCCTGATCGGGATGTTCATCCTCCAGGGGGCGCGTGCATCGGAGCAGCAGATCGGGCTGCGGCGACGGCTCGCCGGCGCGACCGTCGGGCAGGCGATGGGACCGCCGCCGCCCGCGATCGCCGCCGATCTCCCGTTGGCGCACGCGCTCGACCGGTTCGCAACGGCGGGCGACCGCGAGGGGTTCCCGGTGATCGAGGACGGCGGTCGCGTGATCGGCGTCGTCACCTTCGAGTCGGCGCGTCCGGTCGGGATGCGCGATCCGATACGTCCGGTCCGTGACGCGACGATCCCGTTGTCGCGGCTCGTCGTCGTCCGAGAGGACGACACGCTCGAGGAAGTCGCCGGTCGGCTGGCTTCGGGTGGGCCTGCGTTGGTGCTCCGCGACGGTCGGCTGGTCGGCGAGCTGTCGGCCCGGAGGTTCTCGCATTGGCTCGAGGCCACGCGCGGCTGAGCGGGCCGGCCTGCGGCGCAACGGTGGCCGATCGTGTCGGTAGCCGGCGATAGCATCGCCGGCGTGGCCCCCTCAATCACCGCTCCCGACACGAAGCAGCAGCGTGTCCTGACGCATCCGTCCGGTCCCCTGCTCGTGACGGGAGCTGCGGGGACGGGCAAGACGGCGGTCCTGTTGGCGAGGTTCGCCGAGCGCATCGCGGCGGGTGCGGACCCGGAACGGATCGTCCTGGTCGTCGCCGGTCCGCGGGCGCGCACGCACGCGCAGCAGGCGCTGCTTCGGCGTCTCGGACGTTCGCTCCCCGCGCTGCGCGTCACGACCGTCCACGGGCTGGCGTTCCAGCTCGTGAACGAACGCGCCGCCTCGGCGGGCGAGCCGCCGCCGGCCGTGCTCGACGCCACGGCGCAGTTCGCGAGGGTGCAGGGGTTGCTCGTCGATGAGCGCGAGCACGCGGATCGCTGGCCGACGTATCGGGCGCTCCTGCATCTGCGCGGCTTCGCCGACGAGCTGCGTCAGTTCGTGTCCAGGGCGCAGGAGAGCGCGCTCGCGCCGGACGACATCGCCATGGCGGCGGCCGAACGCAGGCTCGACGGGTGGGCGGAGCTCGCCGAGTTCTATGCCAGGTACCTCGACGAGCTGTCGCGTCGGGGCGAGGTTGACTTCGCGGGGCTCCTGCGCCGCGCGGCCGCCGTCGCGGCCGAGGGTCCGCCGCCGCTCGACGAGGTGCTCGTCGACGACTACCACGACACCACGCTCGCCGCCGAGGACTTGCTGCTCACCCTCCGTTCGCCGTGCCTCATCGTTGCGGGCGATCCCGCATCACACGTCTTCTCCTTCCAGGGCACGACGGACGCACCGTTGCTCCGGTTCGCAGAGCGCTCGCGCGCCGCGTCCGTCGAGCTGACGACGCGCCACCGGGCACCGCACGGGACGGCGATCGAGGCCTGGTCGGCGGCGCACGGCTCCGAGGAGCACCGCGCGATCGCGCGGGAGCTGCGAAGGATCCACGTTGATGACGGCGTTGCCTGGTCGGAGTTGGCCGTCGTCGTGCGGCGGCAGGGGACCGACCTCCAGGGGCTCGTCCGGGCACTCGACGACGCTGGCGTGCCGCGGGCGACCACCGACGCCACGCCGTCGCCGGCGCTCGCCACCTCGACCCGACCGTACGTGCTCGCCCTCAGGTGGCTCGTCGCATCGCCCCAGGAGCGCGACGAGCTCGTCGAGACGGTGCTGACCTCGGAGCTCGGCGGCGTGACGCCGGCGACCGGGCGGACGCTCCTGCGCGCGATGCGGGCCCAGGGCAAGCCGCCGGCGTCCGCCGTCGAGACCGATGACGGACTGACGGACGAGGAGCATGCATCGCTCGCGGCGCTCCGCGAGGCGCTGGCGGCCGCGGCCGAGAAGCAGGCGTCCGTCCAGGATGCCTTCCGGGAACTGTGGCGGCGCCTGCCGTACTCGTCGCGGCTGGTCGCCGAGGCCGAGCGCTCGGAGCACGGGGCCGCCGACCTGGCCACCGCGGTGGACTTCGCGCGGGCGACGGCCGACGCCGCCGTCTCGCCTGACCCGGGCGTCGCGTCGTTCGTCGCGGCGCTCCGGGCCCGCGAGGGCGGTCCCGGTACGGGCGCAGGGGGGGTCACGGCTGCCGAAGGCCGCCGCGACGCCGTCCACGTGCTGACGGCACACGCCGCGGCGGGGACGGAGTTCGACACCGTCATCATCGCGGGCGCCGTCGAGGGCGACTTCCCCAGCCTCGCCCGACCCGAGCCGATGTTCGACCTCGACGTCCTGCGCACCACCCGCTCGCGTTCCGACGTCAACCGGGCCCGGACCGCCGACGAACGACGGCTGTTCCAGATGGTGCTGTCCAGGGCCCGTCGGCGCGCGCTGCTCACGGCGAGCCATCCGCACGGCGAGGAGTCGCAGGGGATCCGGTCGCGGTTCGCGGAGGAACGGTCGATTGAGTGGCGTCCCGTCCCCGACTCGCCGTTCGAATCCCCCGTGTCGATCGCCGAGGCGGCCGGCACGTGGCGCCGCGAGCTAGCCAATCGCGACGCGCCGGCACCGCGCCGGCTCGCGGCTCTCGCCGCGCTCCAGGCGTTGCGCGTCGATCCCGCGACATGGTGGTACCAGCACGACTGGACGGCGGGCGCGCTCCGGCGTGACGCGCTGCGTCTTTCGTACTCGCGGATGGACCGGCTGGAGAACTGCTCCCTGCAGTTCGTCCTGTCGGAGGAGCTCGGGCTCGACCCGGGCGGCGGCCACCAGGCCTGGGTCGGCAAGCTCGTGCATCGGATCATCGAGGAGATCGAGGCCGGCGAGGTCGATCGCACGCCCGAGGCGTTCGAGCGAGCGGTCCGCGAGGCCTGGCAGCCGCAGCGCTTCCCGTCGTACGCGATCTCGCAGGCGGAGCTGCAGAACGCGCTCGGCGTGGTGATCCCCAACTGGTTCGAGCGCTACGGAGACCTACCGGCATACGACGACGGCACGGAGCGCAGGTTCGAGTTCGAGATGGACGACGCCACGACGATCAGCGGCAAGATCGACCGGATCGGTCCCGCGCCCGAGGGTCGGACTCGCATCACGGACTTCAAGACAGGCAGGGCGGACAACGCCGGCAAGCCGGAGGACAGCCTGCAGCTCGGGATCTACTACCTGGCCGTCCAGAACTGCGACGACCTCGAGCCGTTCCGGCCGGTGGCGGGCGTCGAGCTCGCGTTCCTCGGCGGTACCCGCGGCAAGAAGGACCTGCGCGTCCTCGACTGGCCGATCGACCCGGCCGAGGAGGCGGGCTACGTGACACGGGTCCGCGAGCGCGTCTCCGAGCTGATCGGTCGCGTGCACGAGCTGGACGCGTCCGGCGAGTACGTGGCGAGCACGGCCGCGTCCTGCTTCTTCTGTCGGTTCCAGCCGCTCTGCCCCCGGTACCCCGAGGGTGGTGAGGTCTTCCCCGTCGAGCCCAGGCCCGTCGCGGAGGCCGCGCGATGAAGACGGGCTATCCCGACCAGATCGTCGACTTTCTCGGCGCGAATCCGACCCCCGAGCAGTGGGACGCGATCTCCTACCCGCTCGAGCCGTTCGTCCTGGTCGCCGGCGCTGGATCGGGAAAGACGTCGGTGATGGCCGCACGCGTGATCTACCTCGCGATGGCGGCGCAGGGCATGCTCGGCGGCATCGAGGGTGTGATGCCCGGAAACGTGCTTTGCCTGACGTTCACGAACAAGGCGACCGAGAACCTCGCGCTCAGGATCCGCAAGGCCCTCGGATCCATCCCCGGGCTCCGGGAGGGCGAGGAGCCGGAGGTCCTGAACTATCACGGGTTCGCCGCGCAGGTGATCGAGCGGCACGGCATGCGGATCGGTGCTGAGCCGGGACAGCGCGTCGTGACGCAGGCGCAACGCAACGAGATCGCCGCGCGCGTCCTGGACGAGATGGCGTTCGAGCATCAGGACACCAGGTGGCAGCCATCGATCGTGCAGAAAATCCTGTTGCTCGACGAGCAGCTGCAGAACCACCTGCGCGAGCCCGACGAGGTGATCGCCTTCAACGAGGACAACCTCGCGACGCTCGCGAAGGCGCGGTCGGACGAGCCGCACCGGGCGGCGCTGGAGCGGATCGAGCTCGCGCACGCGGTGACGGTCTTCAGGCGCATCAAGCGAGAGCTCGGCGTGATCGACTTCGGCGACCAGATCGAGATGGCGGTGCGGATCGCGACCGAGCATCCCGCCGCGGGCGCGTCGTACCGGGAGCGGTTCGGCGCCGTGCTGCTCGACGAGTATCAGGACACGAACCACGCGCAGGCCGAGCTGATGCGCGCGATCTTCGGCGGCGGCCACCCCGTGACGGCCGTCGGCGACCCGGACCAGAACATCTACGCGTGGCGCGGCGCCAGCCTGCACAACCTGCTCGCGTTCCCCGAGCAGTTCGCGCGCGCAGACGGCTCCCCGCCTGCACGGCTGCCCCTGTACACCAACTTCCGTTCGGGCGCCCGGATCCTTCAGGCCGCCGACCAGGTCATCCGCCGCGTCCCGGACAAGCAGCGCCCGGACCCGTCGAAGGCGCTCCGCCCGCACCCTCCGAACGGCGAGGGTGCGGTCGCGGTGAACCAGTACGAGCACGAGGTCGCCGAGGCCGAGGCCGTGGCCGAACGGATCCTCGGGCTGCATGAGGACGGCTTGCCGTGGCGAGAGATCGCGGTGTTGTGCCGGACGCACCGCCTGTACGAGTCGCTCCAGGTCGCCTTCGAGGGTCGGATCCCGGCCGAGTTCATCGGGCTGGCCGGCCTCACGAAGCTCCCAGAGGTCGTTGAGGTCCTCGCGTACGCGCGCGTCGCGTCCGACCCGCAGGACAGCGTCGCGCTGGCCCGGGTGCTCACCGGGCCGCGCTACCGCGTCGGGATCGGCGACCTCGCACGGGTCGCCGCGTGGACGCGCACGAGCCGCACGGAGCTCTTGAGGAGGCTCCGCGAGTCACGGCTCGACGAGGACGACGACCTGCTCGAGGATCAGCCGTTCCTGATCGCCGAGGCGCTCGAGCACCTCGACGAGGTCGAGGGCCTCTCGGACGAGGCACGGGTCCGGCTCGAGGCGTTCGGCGTCGAAATGGCCGAGCTCCGCGACGCCGCCCGTCGCCCCGTCGCTGACTTCCTCGCGCATGTCATCAGGCGGACGGGGCTGCTGCACGAGCTCGATGCGGAGGTCGACGCGCCGCTCGCGGCCGCGAAGCGGCGAAACCTGGCCGCCTTCCTCGACCAGGTCCATGCGTTCCAGCCCGTCAGCGGCGACCTCACGCTGAGCGCCTTCCTCGCCTACCTCGATCAGATCGAGGACGATCGCGAGTTCAACCCCGTCCAACCGAGCGACGACGACTCCGTCAAGGTCATGACGGTCCACGCGGCGAAGGGCCTGGAGTTCGACACCATTTTGGTCCCCGGGCTCGCGAAAGGACTGTTCCCGGACGACCGCGTGCAGCAGAACCCGACCCGGAAGGGCAGCTCGCTCGACGTCGAGCTCCGCCGCGACCGTGACCTGCTTCCCTCGTTCGATGGCAACATGTCCGCTTTCTGGAAGGGGCTGAAGGATCAGGAGGTCTTCGAGGAGCGGCGCACGGCCTACGTCGCGCTGACGCGCGCCAAACAGCGCTTGTTCGTGTCGTCGGCCCTGTGGTACGGGGAACGGATCCAGGCGCAGGAGACGGGGGCGTTCTTCGCGGAGCTCGCGGCGTGGGGCAGAACCTCGAAGAGGGCGAGGGTAACGTTCGAGGGAGAGATGGGTGACGAGAACCCGCTCAAAGGGTACCGGCAGTCGCTCGTCCGTCCATGGCCGGGTCCCGCGCTCCGCTCGGGCGAGCGCGACGACCTGTTCCCGAACGGCTGGCGACAGGCAGCGCTCGAAGCCGCCGGCGAAACGAACGAAGGCCTCACGCGATCGCTCTGGCCCGAGGAGCACGAGGCGTTCACACGACTCGCCGCCGAACGGCGGACCGCGGCGCAGCACCTGATCGAGCGGGAGCAGCGTGCCGAACGACGACCGGCGAGCCCGGATGCGGCGTCGGTCGCGTCGGTGATCGACTACGCGCGCTGTCCCAAGCGCTTCTACTGGAGTGCCGTGCAGCCGCTCCCCCGGTTCAGCGGTCCGGCAGCACGGATCGGGACCGAGGTCCACCGGTGGATCGAGCGGCAGTCACGGGGCCAAGCCACGCTGCTCGAGATCGACGAGCTCCCCGACCTGACGGACCAGGAGCTCGCCGGCGAGCCCGGTCGTCTCGACGCCCTGCGGTCGTCGTTCCTCCAGAGCCGGTTCGCGTCGATGGTGCCGCTGTACGTCGAGCGACCGTTCCTGCTCTCGATCGACGGGTTCACCGTCCGCGGTCGCATCGATGCGATCTTCGGCGAGCCCGATGGTCCGTGGGAGGTCGTCGATTACAAGACCGGCAAGCGGCCGCCCGATGAGGATGCCCTGACACGGCTGCAGCTCGACCTGTACGCGTTGGCGTGCGCCGAGGTGTGGCACCGGGGCGCCGAGGACCTGACGCTCACGTACCTGTACCTCGCGACCGGCGAGGAGGCGTCGCACCGGCCAGAGCCGATCCCGACGATCCGCGAACGGGTCCGCGGATGGCTCGCGGGGATCGTCGGCGGGCGGTTCGAGCCGACGCCCGGCGCCCAGTGCCACTGGTGCGATTTCCTGCCGTTCTGCGACGCCGGGCGGCGGTGGGTGGACGCGGCGCCCGACGGTTAGCTCGGCCGGGTCGCCGCGTCGCGGCCGGCCAGGCGCTCGACCTGCTCCTCGAACGTGCGGTACTGGGCGGCGGGATCCCAGCCGCCCTCGGTCGGGCCGGGGACGAACCGGGCCCGCAGGCCTACGGGCGGGGCTCGCGTCTCGAGCGCCGCGATGAACCACTCGAGGTCGGCCGGCTGCAGGACGACCGCGCCGTGCGTCCCCACGCGGCGCCGCGAGGGGTCCTCCGTGACGACGGGGGCGAGCCGGATCAGCGACTCGATCCCCTCCGTCGGGATCAGCACGTCGAGCTCGGGACGACCGCCGTTCCACGTCGCGACCGCGACGACGGCGTCGGGCGCGTCGGGACGGTACAGCTCGGCTCGCATCCGGAGGATCTATCCGGCGATCGGGCGCTCGAGCCGCCTGAGGAGCCCTGCCGTGTACGCGAGCAGCTTCACCGCGACGGCGGGCTCCTGCTCGAGCACCTTGCGGAACGCACGCCGCGTGAGCTCCAGCGTGACGAGCGGCGTCTCGGCGGCGACCGTCGCAGTGCGTGCACCACCGTCGAGGAGCGAGATCTCGCCGAAGAAATCGCCCGGGAACAGCCGGTTGACCACTCGGCCCGACCGGTTCTCGACCTTCGCCTCCCCCTCGACGATCACGAAGAAGGACTCGCCGACCTCGCCCTCCTTCACGACCCTCGCGCCCTCCATGAACCTCGCCTCCCGAATGGAGTCGGCGAGGCGCTTGCGATGCCGCGTGGACAGGGACGCGAACAGCGGGACCTGAGCAAGCACGTCCCGTGCACCTCGAGCCACCTCCGCCTCCTTCGCCCCGAGCGTCGGCCGGAGCCTACCGGTTCCCGTGCAGCCGTGTCGAAGCGACGCGGCCGGCGTGTCACCGGGGGGCGCTAGGGTCGCCTGCGTGGAGCGGCTCACGGCGGTCGCCGGTGCCCTCCCCCGCCGGGTAAGCAACGGGATCACGCTCGTCCGACAGGGCGAGCCGACCCCGGGCATCTGGGTGGTGATCCGAGGCGCGGTCCGGCTGTCGGCCGTGCTGCGGAGCGGCCGCGAGGTGATCCTCGGGATCCTCGGCGGCGGCGACATCTTCGGCGAGGCGGCGCTGCTCGAGGACACGACCTCGCCGGTCGATGCCCGGGCCGTCGCGACAACCGACGTCCTCCCGGTCTCGCTCGAAGCGCTCGAGGCCGTCTTCGCCAGGCGACCCTCCACGGCGACGCAGGTGGTCACGATGCTCGCCACGAGGCTGCACCGGACGTCCGCGGCGCTCGAGGACGCCCTGGCCCGCGACGTCGCCGGGCGCGTGTCCCGGGCGATCAGCGACCTCGCGTCGCGTCACGGCCTGCCGGAGCCGCACGGCGTCCGGGTCCGCCTGCCCGTGACGCAGGACGAGATTGGCAAGATGGCCGGGACGTCGCGGGAGTCGGTCAACCGGACGATCGCGACGCTGTCGGCGCGCGGCCTCGTCCGGACCGACCGTTCGGGTCTGATCGTCCACGACGTCGACGCCCTCGCGCTCGCGCACGAGGACGACGGGGTTGACAAGCTCGGCGCCGATGAGGTCTCGTCCCCGGATGGAACGGTACGGGCCCTCCACGTACGGTGACCGGATCGCGGAGATCTACGACTCGCTGCCGAGCGTTCCTCCGGACGCCGGGGACGCCGTCGCGTTTCTCGCCGACATCGTCGGCGGAGGCCCCGTGCTGGAGCTCGGGATCGGGACGGGTCGCATCGCGCTGCCGCTCGCGGCTCGCGGGATCGAGGTGCACGGGGTCGATGCATCCGAGGCGATGGTCGCGAAGCTCCGCGAGAAACCCGGCGGCGCGGACCTACCGATCACGATGGGTGATTTCGCGGACGTGCCCGTCGACGGTTCTTTCTCACTCGTGTTCATCGCCTGGAACACGATCTGGGCGTTGGGGTCGCAGGACGACCAGGTTCGGTGCGTCCGCAACGTCGCGGAGCGGCTGCGCGACGGCGGCGTCTTCGTCGTACAGGCGATGGTCCCCGATCCCTCGCGGTTCGTCGGCCGCCAACACGTCGGGGCTCGCTCCGTCGAGGTCGACGAGGTCACGCTCGAGGCGTCGAGGTACGACCCCGCGACCCAGCGCGTCGCGTCCCAGATCGTGGCGCTGCGCGCGGACGGTATCCGCCTCTACCCGGTCGGGATCCGGCTCGTGTGGCCGGCCGAGCTCGACCTGATGGCGCGGCTCGCCGGGCTGCGGCTCCGGGAACGGTGGGGCGGCTGGAAGCGCGAGCCGTTCACCGGTGAGGGGTGGCACGTGTCGGTATACGAACGCGGGTAGCGGCTATTCCGGCGCCGACCCCTGAAGGACCTCGAGGCTGCACCGACCACAGAGCCTGCCCGGGCCCCTGACCAGGCGGCCGCACCGTTCGCACGTCCGCGGCTCGTCGAGCGACCATCGTTCCTGTCCGTCGCGGGTGCGCCGCTTCGCGCGTCCCTCGGCCTCGAGCTTCAGCAGGTGCGCCAGGATCGAGCGCGCGGCGAGCTCGTGGAGCTCGGCCGGATGATCCTCGTAGATCGTGGCGACCATCTCCTCGACCGTCCGTGCACCGTCGGCGAGCACGGACAGGACCTGCTCCTCGCGCATGCGCCGGTGCTCGAGGTACTCGTCGAGCTTCGCCGTCCCGTCGAGCACGAGCGGGCCGTGCCCCGGATGGATCGTGCGTGGGCCAAGGTCGCGCAGCCGCTCCAGCGACCGCAGGTACGCGGCCAGGTCGCCCTCGGGCGGATCGATCACGCTGGTCCCACGGCCCAGAACCGTGTCCCCGGTCAGGAGCGCCGACGCCGCGGGCACGAAGAACGACGCGCTGTCGGGCGAATGGCCGGGCGTGGCGATCACGTGGACCTCGACCGCCCCAACCGCGACCACCTGACGGTCGTTGAGAGGCTCCCCGCCGTCGGGCGGACGGACGGCGTGGACCGGAGCACCCGTGATCCGGCCGAGCTCCGCCGCACCGGGCGCGTGATCGGGATGGTCGTGCGTCAGCAGGATCGCGCCGACGCGACCCGCCGTCGCCGCGACCTCTCGCTGATGCGACGCGATCGACGGGCCGGGGTCGACGACGATCGCGGGGTCGTCACCGATGATCCACGTGTTGGTGCCATCGAGCTCGCGCAGACCCGGGTTCGGACACAGGACGCGGACGATGCGCATGCGGGCTCAGTCCTGCCAGAAGACCGAACGCGGCAGCCGCGCCAGCTCGTCGTCGTCGGGCTCGCGCGTCCGGATCTCGAGCGACAACAGCGCATCGACCGTCTCACAGCCGGCCAGGGCGTTCACCGTGTACCAGGTCGGCCAGTACAGCTTGCGCGTCCCCTCGCGCCATGCGTCGAGCAACGCGCGCGGCGAGATCCACCACGCGTCGGCGACCTCCGCGTCGTCCGGGAGCGGGACGAGCCCATCGGGCGCCCGCACGGCGAAGAACTGGGCGTCGAACCTCGTCGGCACGTCCTCGGGCGCGATCCACCGTGCGATGCGGAAAAGTTGCACGGTGCGGGGTGGTGCCGCGTCGACGGCCGCGAGCCCCGATCCGTCGGCCGGCCGGAGCCCATCCGCGGTGAGCGCAAGACCGACCTCCTCGAGGAGCTCGCGCACGGCACACGCGCGCGCGGCCTCGGCCGTATCGCCGAACCAACGCTGCGCCCTGCCGGCATCATCGTCGTCGGAGGCACCGCCGGGGAACGCAACGTAGCCCGGCAGGAACCGCGCTCCGGTCCCACGCTCGACGACCAGCACCTCGGGCCCATCGATCGACCGTCGGACGGCGATTACCGACGCGGCCTTCCGGATCGGTTCGCCCACGCGCGTATCCTCGCAGGACAGGGCCGGCGCGGACACGGATAGGCTCTGTGGCGTGCCGGTCGACGCTCCCTCGCAGATCAGGGCCGCGATCGCCGAACGCGGTCCGATCACGTTTGCGGAGTTCATGGAGCTCGCGCTCTACGGAGAGGGCGGGTTCTACCAACGGCCGCCCGTGGGGCGCGACGGCGACTTCGTTACGAGCCCGCACGTCCACTGGTGGTTCGCGTACGCGCTGGCGGTCGCGCTCGGCGACCTGCAGGCCGCGCTCGGCGACCCCTCGCCGGCGCGCGTCGTCGAGGTCGGGGCGGGCGACGGCACACTCGCGCGGATGCTGCTCGAGATCGTGGGCGACGCCGGGCCCATCGATTACGTCGCGATCGAGCGGAGCCCCGGCGCCATCACACGACTGAAGGAACTGCCCCTGCGCGTAGTGACCTCCCTGACGGAGATCGCGCCCGTGCACGACGCGACGATCATCGCGAACGAGCTGCTCGACAACCTCCCGTTCCGACGCGTCCGCGGGACCCACCACGGGACGGTCGAGGTCCGTGTCGATGCCGTCGGCGAGGCATTCGTCGAGACCGAGGAGCCTGCCGACGACGAGCTGAGGGACCTCGTCGGCGACGTGCGAGCCGGCGAGGAGAAGATCGTCCCGGCCGGGGCGCTCGGGTTCGTGGACGAGCTCGCGCGCGCGACGGAGCGGTCATACGCGCTCCTCATCGACTACGCCGAGGCCGGCGTCCCCTCGTCCGAGCAGGTGCACGGGTACCGGGGCCAGCATGTCGTCGCAGACGTCCTGCTGAACCCCGGGACGGCGGACATCACTGCCGGCGTTGACCTGGACGCGGTCGCCGCGCGGTCCGCCGAGAACGGCCTCGAGGTGCTCGGACGGGTCTCGCAGCGCGACGCGCTACTCGCCCTCGGCTTCAGGGAATGGGCCGAGCGCCAGCGCGAACGCCAGGCGGCGCTCCTCGCCGAGGGACGCGACGTCGAGGCGACGCGGAGCTGGGAGTCGCGCAGCCGGGCGACCTTGCTGCTCGACCCGGCCGGCCTCGGTCGCCTCTCGTGGCTGGTCCTCGCCACGCCTGGCCTCCCTCCGCCGCCCTGGCTGCTCTCCGCCGCCGGCCCCAGGACGTGACCGAGTCGTCGACGGGCGAGGTCAGGGACCGATGTTGAACCAGGTCCCTCCGGGCCCGAGCCAGCTGAACCCTTCACCCCACGTCGCGATCGTCCGACCGTTGCTCATCACCGCGACCTCGCCGTAGTCGCCGTAGAACTCGAGGAACCCGTCGGCGTTCTTGTACTTCGCACCCGACGACGCATCGGATATCCGCACGGCTGAGCTCCAGGTGACTCCCCCGTCGGTCGAGCTGCGGTACCAGATGTTCCATCGCTTGGCGGGCCGGCGCTCGGCGAACCACAGGCGAACGTCCCCGCTGCCGACCGCCTCGGACGCCGGGGCCGTCGCCATCCGCCCTGCCGTCGAGACGGACGTTCTCGAGGACCACGTCCGACCAGCGTTCGACGACGTCCGAACGAAGATCCGCTGCGGGCCCTGGGACCTCAGCGCGCCGTCGTAGGCGTACACGAGACTCCCGGTTGCATCGGCGGTCACGGTGTCGTGACCAGCGTAGAAGTCGGCATAGCAGAGCTCGCTGACGCACGGCTCGCCGAGTTCGACCGAGTCGAGCCGCTGGACCTCCCAGGTCGCACCGTCGTCACGCGAAGTGAACGCGTAGTGCTCGACCTGTCCGACGGCACTCGCTGCCGGTCCGGAGTAGTCGAAGCTGCTCTCCGAGAACACGACGGTCCCCGCGTCGGCCCCGGCGGTTTCCGGCAGCACGTCCGCATCCATCGCGAAGAAGTAGCGACGGCTGTTGACCACCTTCGTCTGCGTCCACGTCTCGCCGTAGTCGTGCGACTGGGCAACCCACGGGTCGCCGCCGGTCGGTCCATTCCACGACACGTACACGTCACGCCCGTCATCGCTCATCGCGAGCACGGGCTTGTCGTTCCAGGAGACGTGCCCCCATGTGGCGACCGGGGCCGACCAGGTCGCGCCATGGTCGGTCGACTTCTGGAAGACCACGTTGAACCCGTTCATCCACAGGGCGTACACATCGCCAGTCGAGGGGACGACCTCGATGATCGGGTCGTACTGACCCTCGCCCTTGCACGCGCAGAGCGGGACGCCATCAGACCAGGTCCGGCCGTTGTCGGTCGAGATCTCCAGCGCGATGTGCGGGATGGGGCAGTTGCCCGGGCACGGCTTCGGCTCTCCGTACCGCGTCGTTATCAGGTAGACGTGGCCGGAGGACGGGTCGGCGGCGATGGCCGGCTCCCAGTCGTCGGTCTTCGGGTTCATGAGCTGTTCGCCGGTCCAGCCCGGCGCGGGTTCGACCGCGACGGCGAGCGCCCGGCCGAACCGTCCGGCCGCGCGAGCCTCGCGCAAAGCCTCGAGCCGTGCTTCGGTCGTCAGCTCCTGTTCGAGCCGCTCCTCGGCCCCGCCGGGCGCTCTCCCGTTGCCGCCCAAGGGCTCCGTGGTCGTTGCGAACCTAACTACGGACACGAACACTGCGGCCGCGACGAGCGTGATGAGAAGCGGAAGCACGAGCCGTGCGCGCATCGGCGTTCCCCTTCGTGACAGAGAAGAAATGAAAGCCTAGTCCACTCGGTCAGTGCCGCGCCACCCGGCCAAAGGTCCATACATCGGCCGGTCGTCCGATACGCTGCGTCGATGCCGGGCATGATCGAACCAGCACGGGCCTGGCGCTCGGCGGCCGCTGCTTTCGTCGCCTTGATCTTCCTCCTGCCGCTGCTGCTGCTCGTATCTGGGTCGCTGCAACCGCCCGCGACGGCGCCCAGCCCGTCGCCGTTGCTGTTCCCCGAAGGGCGACGTTCGCGAACTACGCGACCGTCTTCCGGGTGGGGCCGTTTGCGCGGCAGGCGCTGAACAGTCTGTTCGTCGCGGCGCTCGCCGTCCCGCTCGGCGTGTTCGTCGCCTCGTGGGCCGGGTTCGCGATCGCCCGTCTCCCGCGGCGGGCCGGGGCCGCGGTCGCGATCGTCGTCGTCGCGGCGGCGAGCATCCCGCCGTCCGCCCTATTCGTCGGCCGCCTCGTCGTGTTCCGGCGGCTCGGCGCCACGGACACCCCGCTGCCGCTGATCGCACCGGCGCTCGTCGGGGTCTCGCCTTTGCTGGTGCTGCTGTTCGCGTGGAGCTACGCAACCATCCCGGGTGTGCTCTACGACCTTGCCCACGAGTCGGGACTCGGCCCGATACGGACCTGGTGGCGCGTCGCGCTCCCGCTGCGCGCAGGGGTCGCGGCGGTCGCCGCCGCGGCGGCGTTCGTCCTGACGTGGGGCGACTTCATGAACCCGCTCATCTTCGTGTACGACGAGCGCTGGTCCACGTTGCCGCTCGGGCTCGCCTCGTTTGCCGCGCTTCCGCCGACCGACCAGCCAATCATGCTCGCCGCGCCGTGCTCAGTATCCTTCCCGTCGTGCTGGCGCTCTGGTTCGCCGGGCGTCCGCTCCTTTCGGAGCCAGGCAGCTAGCGATGCGGCGTCGGGTGCGCTGGCCTTCTTGCTCGCGGCGTCGACGCTCGGAGCGTGCGGCGGGACCGAGAGCGGGCCGGTGACCGTCATGGTCTCGGGCGACCCCGAGGAGATCGCCGCGTACCGCGCGGTCGTCGCGGCGTTCAACGGGACGGAGCCCGACGTCGAGGTTCGCCTCCTGCCGTTCGCCGACCGCGACGCGATGATCGTACGGCTGTCCACGTCGATCGCCGGCGGGTCGCCGCCCGACGTCTTCCTGATGAACTACCGGTACTACGGGCAGTTCGCGGCACGCGGAGCGCTCCGGCCGATGGGTCCGTACCTCTCGCGGTCGACATCGTTTACGAGCGGGTCCTTCTTCGAGACGGCAATGGCGCCGTTCCGATGGGACGGGCAGCAGATGTGCCTCCCGCAGAACGTCTCCAGCCTCGTCGTGTACTACAACGAGGATCTCTTCTCCCAGGCCGGCCTGGAGCCTCCGCCGGACGGGTGGACGTGGGACGACCTGGTCCGCGTGGCGCGTCGCCTGACCACCGACGCCGACGGCGACGGGCAGCCCGACGTATACGGCGTCGGCGTCGATCCCGAGATCATCCGCGTCGCGCCGCTCGTCTGGTCCAACGGCGGGTCGCTCCTCGACGACGAGCGCGCGCCGACTGCGTTCGCGATCGACGGAGCTGGGACGATCGCGATCGAACGGTTCCTGGACCTGCGCACGAGGTACGGCGTCACGCCGACTGAGGAGGAGGTTGAGGCAGAGGACCTCGAGAGCCGGTTCCTGAACGGCACGCTCGCGATGCTGTTCGAGTCGCGCCGCGTGGTGCCAGCATTGCGGACGATCCGCGACTTCGCGTGGGACGTCGTATCCATGCCGCGTCTCAGCGAGCCTGTCTCCATCCTGCATTCCGACGCGTACTGCATGACGGCCGCGTCCGAGGCGAAGGACGCGGCGTGGCGGTTCGTCGAGTTCGCGTTGGGGGAGCAGGGCCAGCGGATCGCAGCCGAGACCGGGCGAACCGTCCCGTCGCTCCCGTCCGTCGCGCGCAGTCAGGCGTTCCTCGACCCTCGACGCCCTCCCGCGAACTCCGAGGGCTTCCTCGAGCAGATCCCCAACCTGCGAGCGGTGCCGAGCATCGCGACGTGGCCACAGATCGAAGACGCCGTGAACGGCCTCCTCGAGGAGGCGTACTACGAAGGCGCGACGGCCCTTGAGCTCACGATCGAGATCCGTAGGACGACGCAGGGGCTGTTCGAGCCACAACCAGTTCCGTGACCCGTCGGGAGCGACGCGTCCTCTGGCTGATGGCAGCGCCATTCCTCTCCGGCGTGACGCTCCTCGTCTTCGGACCTCTCGTCTGGACGTCCGTCATGGCACTGTATGAGTGGGACCTCATCGGCCCCCCCGGTTCGTCGGGCTCGCCAACGTCCGGGCGCTCCTCGAGGACCCCGTGTTCGGCATCGCGGTGCGGAACTCGCTGATGTTCCTCGCGACGGTCGTGCCGCTGAAGTTGTTCGGGGCTCTGCTCCTGGCGCTGGTGTTGCACAGCCGCGGAACGGTCGCCGCGATCGGACGGGTGGCGGTCCTCGTTCCGACCGTATTCCCCGACGCCGCGTACGCCGTGCTATGGCTCTGGATCCTGAACCCACTGTACGGGCCCCTCAACGCGACCCTCGCGCGCCTGGGCCTGCCGACGCCCGCGTGGTTCTCCGAGCCGGTCCCGACACGATGGGCGGTCGTCGCGATGGCGACGTTGCAGCTCGGCGAGGGGTTCCTCATTGCATTGGTCGCGCGACGCCACGTGCCACGCGAGCTTCACGAGGTGGCATGGATCAGCGGTGCGGGTTCGTGGAGCACGTTCGCACGGGTGACGCTTCCACTGATGGCACCGTTCCTGCTCGTGATCGCGGTCCGAGACATCACGCTCGGGCTGCAGGCCAGCTTCACGCCCGGGTTGCTCCTCACCAACGGCGGGCCGCCGCCGCACGCGACGACGTATCTGCCCTTCTTCATCTACCGCGTAGGCTTCGCCTACCTGCGGTACGGCGAGTCCGTCACGGCGACGGTGTTCGTCCTCGTCTTCACGCTGTCCCTGGTATGGCTGGCGTACACACTCGTCGGTCGCCCTGTCGTTACGTCGTTGCTACGGAGTGAGCACGAGCCTGTCGTTCACCGAGATGCCAGCTAGTCGGCCGCGCCGACGCCCGGCATTACTTGTCGACGTCGCCGACGACGAAGAACACCGAACCCAGGGTCGCGATCAGGTCGGGGACCAGCGTTCCCGACAGCAACGCCGGGAGCACCGAGATGTTCGAGAACGACGCCGTGCGCATCTTGACCCGCCAGGGCTCCTGCTTGCCCTTGCCGACGAGGTAGTACCCCATCAGGCCGAGCGGATTCTCGGTCCGCACGTAGATCTCGCCGTCCAGCGAGAGCTTCTTTGGCAGCTTCGGCGCGATGTAGGGCCCGGCCGGTAGCTTCTCCATGCACTGCTCGATGATCTTGACGGATTCCCACATCCGCTGGACCAGCACCCACAACCGGTCGTACGAGTCGCCGTTGCGGCCGACGGGGACGTCGAACTCGACCTCGCCGTACTTCTCGTACGGCTCGTCCTTGCGCAGGTCCATCGGCACTCCGGACGCCTGGATCATCGGCCCGCTGCAGCCGTACGCGATCGCGGTCTCAGCCGGCAGCACGCCGATCCCCTTCGTGCGCGCGAAGATGATCTCGTTGCCCATGATGAGGTTCTCGAAGTCGCGCAGCTTGGCGCGCACCCAGTCGAGCACCTCGACCGACTGCTTCAGGAACCCGCGCGGCAGGTCGTCCTTCAGCCCGCCGACACGCGCGAACGAGTGGTGCATGCGCGCGCCGGTCGCGGACTCGATCAGGGCTTGGATCGCCTCGCGCTCGCGGAACGAGTAGAAGATCGGCGTCATCGCGCCGAGCTCCAGCGGGAACGAGCCACAGAACGTCAGGTGGTTCAGGATCCGGTTCCACTCCGCGAACATCGTCCGGATCCACTGCGCGCGCTCGGGGACCTCGATCCCGATCAAGCGCTCGACCGCGATCACCCACCCGAGCTCGTTGTTGAACGCCGACAGCCAGTCGTGGCGATTGAAAAGCACGAGCACCTGGCGCGCGTCGCGATGCTCGGCGAGTTTCTCGGCGCCGCGGTGCATGTAGCCGATCACGGGTTCGGCCCGCGTGATCACCTCGCCATCGAGCTCGAGGACGATCCGAAGCACGCCGTGCGTGGACGGATGCTGCGGGCCGATGTTGAGGACCATCTCCTCGGTCCGCAAACCGGCCGACGAGGGCACGACCTCGATGTCGAGCCCTCCGCCCCGGACCATCCAGTGCTCGGCAGCGGCGGAGAAACGCGCTCGTTCTTCGGTGTCCACGCGGGCCCATCCTCCCACGAACACCGCGCGAACGACCACGGAGCGCGCGGTACTAGGCTCAACGACGTGGCCGCCACGACGCCCCCCGGCCTGCGACGCAGGATCCCATCCGTCGACGCGCTGCTGCGCTCGGGACCCGGCCGTCGAGCGATCGACACGTTCGGTCGGCCGCTCGTCAAGCAGGCCGTGGTCGAGGTCCTGACGGAGGTCCGCGCCGCCGCGGGCGAGGGCACTGATCCCCCGCCCGACGACCTGATCCTGGCGCAGGCGATGACGCGCGCGGCGTCGGCGGCGACCGGTCTCACGCCCGTGATCAACGCGACCGGAGTTGTCCTGCACACCGGGCTGGGACGCGCGCCCCTGCCGGAGGAGGCGCTCCGCGCCGTCGTGCGCGCGGCGCGAGGCTACGCCGACCTCGAGGTCGACCGCCTGAGCGGGCGCCGGGGGCGGCGGACGAGCCGCGCAGAGATCCTGCTCCGCGCGCTCACGGGGGCCGACGATGCACTCGTCGTGAACAACGGCGCGGCCGCGCTGCTGCTGGCCGTGTCGGCGCTGGCACGCGGCAAACAGGTGCTCGTGTCGCGCGGCGAGCTGATCGAGATCGGCGGCGGGTTCCGGATCCCCGACATCCTGGCGGCGTCCGGCGCGAAGCTCGTCGAGGTCGGGACGACCAACCGGACGCGTGGCTCGGACTTCGCCGCTGCGTTGTCCGACCGGACGGCGCTGCTGCTCAAGGTTCACCCGAGCAACTACCGGATCGTCGGCTTCACGGCCGCCCCCTCGGCCGAGGAGCTCGCCGGGATCGCGCACGGCCACGGCGTCCCGCTCCTGTACGACCTGGGGTCCGGACTGCTCGAGCCGATCCCCGGCGTGCCCGACGACGAGCCGGCGGCGACCGAGGCACTGCGCGCCGGTGCGGACGTCGTCGTCTTCTCGGGCGACAAGCTCCTCGGGGGGCCGCAGGCCGGCATCTCGCTCGGTGCAGGCGGGGCCGTCGAACGGATGCGGCGTCATCCCGTCGCCAGGGCGGTCCGCGTCGACAAGATGCAGGTCGCCGCTCTCGAGGCCGTGCTGCGTTCGTACGCCACCGGCATGCGAGGCGACCTCCCGACGTGGCGGATGCTGCGCGAGCCCGCCGACGTCGTCCGTCGACGAGCCGACCGCCTGGCGGAGATGCTCGACGGCGACCTCGCGGGTGCGCACGTGCGGCCGTCGCAGGCGTCAGTCGGCGCCGGATCGATCCCGGGCCACGCGCTGACGTCGTGGGGGGTCGAAGTGACGGTGGCGGATCCGCCCGCGATGGCGGCGCGGCTGCGATCCGGACGCCCGTCCGTGTTCTGCCGCCTCACGGAGACCTCCGTCGTCTTCGATGTCCGGACCGTCTCCGACGGCGAGCTGCCGCACTTGCGGCGCGCGATCCAGTACGCGCTGGAGAGCGACGACCTCCGGGATGAGTGACCCGATCACCGACGAACGACCGCTCCACGTCGTGGCGACGGCGGGCCACGTCGACCACGGCAAGTCCAGCCTGATCACGCGGATCACCGGCATGGACCCCGATCGCCTCGCGGAAGAGAAGCGCCGCGGCCTCACGATCGATCTCGGGTTCGCGTGGTTCACCCTGTCCTCGGGCCACGAGATCGGGTTCGTCGATGTCCCGGGCCACGAGCGGTTCGTTCGCAACATGCTCGCCGGCGCGGGCCCGGTCCGGCTGGTCCTGTTCGTCGTGGCCGCGGACGAGGGATGGAAGCCCCAGTCCGAGGAGCATCTCCAGATCGTCGACGTCCTCGGCGTCGACGGCGGTGTCGTCGCCCTGACGAAGTCCGACCTGGTCGACGACGTGCGGCTCGCCGGCGCGGCGAACGACGTTCGGCACCGGCTCGACGGGACCGTACTCGCCGGCGCCCCGATCGTCGCCTGCTCGGCGCATACGGGCGAGGGGCTCGACGCGCTGATCGCTGAGCTCGACCGCATGGTGAGGGGCGCCCCGACTGCGGATGCCGACGGCCGTCCGCGCCTGTTCGTCGACCGCGTGTTCCCGGTGAGGGGCGCGGGGACGGTGGTCACGGGGACGCTGACGGGAGGCCCGTTGCGGGTGGGCGACGAGGCTCAGCTGTGGCCGTCCGGGGTCAGGTCGCGGATCCGCTCGCTGCAGACCCACAGGCACACCATCGAGCGAGCGGTCCCGATCTCTCGCGTCGCGGTTAACCTCGCCGGCGCCGACCGCGCCGAGATCGAACGCGGTCACGTCCTGGGGCGCGCCGGCGAGTGGCGCGCGACCGATCGGTTCGATGCGGTCCTCACGCCGGTGCGCGGCCTCGGACGGCGGCTGTCGTCGCGAGGTGCGCACAAGTTGCACGTGGGCTCGGCCGAGCGCGACGCGCGCATCAGGTTCCTCGACGACGAGCCGGCCGACCCACTCCAGGGGCGCTTCGTGCGCGTCCGCGTATCTACGCCGGTCGCGCTCGACGTGTTCGACCGCTTCGTGCTTCGCGACGTGGGACGGCGGGCAACCGTCGCAGGCGGCCGCGTCCTGGATGTAGCGCCTCCCGGGCGAGCCGGAGACGCGGTCGCGAGGTTGCGCGAACGTGCCGGCGCGGGCCGCGCCGACCTCCCGGCGATCCTGCTTCGCGAGCGGCTCGCGCTGCGTGCCCGCGACGTGACGACGCTCACCGGCGTCTCCGCTTCGCCTTCGGCGATCCCCGGCGCGACCCGCCGGGGCGAGTGGTGGATCTCCGATGACGTCCGCGCCGAGGCCGTCGAGATTGTGCGTGCGGGGCTGGCCACGTTCCATGACCGCGAGCCGCTCGCGGCCGGCCGCGACCTCGCGAGCGTGCGCGCGGACCTCGCGTGGGCGATCGATCGTCGCGGGCCGACCGACCAGGCGCTGCTCTACGCGCTGCTCGACGACGTGGCGTCGGATCCGGCGTTCGTGCGGCATGGCTCGACGCTCAGACTCGCCGAGCACGCGCCGGGCGTCGGTGAACGCCGCGACGACATCGAGCGGCTCGTCAGGGCAGTGGCCGAGCGCGAGCCCGTTCCCCCCACGGTCCGCGAGCTGGTCGCGGCAGGGCACGGACGCGATGT
>JBKPHM010000140.1:0-5276 GCA_046729855.1 Actinomycetota bacterium
GTGTACGCGATCAGCTCCTGGCGGGTCGGCCAGTTGACCTTCCTGAGCTCCTGGCGGACCTCCTTCAGGAACTGCCGCGGCGGGGTGCGGCCCTGACGCTCCTGCGCGCCGGCGCGGCGGGCCTGGGTCGCCGCCTGGGCGCGCTCGACCGCCGAGCCCTGACGGCGCTGCATCCGCTTCATCTGTCGGTTCATCGAGCCATCACCTTGCCGAGGTCCTCGCAGGGGCGGAGGGACTTGAACCCCCAACCGCCGGTTTTGGAGACCGGTGCTCTACCAAGTTGAGCTACGCCCCTCCACCACAGGTCCGGCCGGAAGTCGGGGGACGTGTCGAGTATAGGTGCCGCTCCCCGGCGCGGCAAAGGTCGGGCGGCGCCTCGACGTCCAGTCGCCGCAGGTCAGCGCCGATGACCCCGGCGTGGAACCTCGACGTCCGCAAGCGCTCGACGCCGGTCTCTTCGTTCTGGTGGTGGGCCTGCCGGTCGCAATCTTCCCCCTGGCGCACCAGCCGTTCGGCGACTCGAAACTGGTGGTGCTTCTGCTCGGGACGCTGCTGCTGTGGCTAGCGGGCACCGGCGTGGACCGCCGGCTCGCGGTCCCAGCGCCGTCTGGGCGACAGCCTGCGTGGCGGCGTCGGTGGCCGGGGTGATCCGGCCGGCAGCGTGCTCGGTCCGTGGGACTCGACCGGACTGCTGCTGCTGCTGGCGTGCGCGGCGCTGCTGCTCGTCGCGTCGGCGATACCGGTGCGGGCATGGGAGCGTGCCGCGGGCGGCTCGTGCGCGGCGGTAGCAGTTGCCGCCGTCGCGGTCGCGTGGCGGGTCGCACCTGATGCGGTCGACGCGGCGGTCCGCGACCTGAGCGGTGGCGACGTGCGTGTGGCCGCTGGGCGCGCCCCGGCGCCGGATCGGCGCGCCGTGCTCGCCGTGGTCGCGACGATCGCGGTGTGGGCGCTGCGTCGCCGCTGTTGCCCGACGGCGGCCTCCGCGAGGCCGGCACACAGTTCACGACCCTCGCCCCCCGCCGTCGCCCTGTGTCTGACCGTCGCCCTGGCGGTGAGTGGGGTCGCGCTCGTCGCGTCCTCGTTCGAACAGTGGAGCCGGACGCACTTCGAGCCGTCGGCGATCCGCGCGTCGGTCCGGCTCATGCCGTGGCGCCTCTCGGCCACGGAGCGCTACGCGATCGAGCTGGCGCTCGACGGTCGCGCAGGCGACGGGCGTCGACCGTGGCTCCTCGCCGAGCACCTCGCGCGGTTTCCGAACGACGATGTCGCGCCGCCCGACGATCCCGGCGTCGGACCCGTCCCGACGTCCTGAGGGGCCGACCGGGCCTCGAAAAACGCCTGCTCCGGTGCGTGATGCGTGCCTGGGCGTCACCTACACTGCTTCGGACGCACCGCGCCGGCCCCAGGATGCGAGCGTCTGATGGACCACCCTGACCCGTCGTCCCCGCCGAGCGGTTTCGAGCGGGCCAAGCGGCGGCTGTTCGCCCGCGGCGACCCGTCCGAGACGATCGTCGTCGGCAACGGCGACCCGGCCGACCTGACGGCCGCGGTCGAACGCGTCGTGTCCGAACGGATGCAGGACGCGGTCGGGGCGATCCAGGACACCGCCTCTTCCCTGATGCACGAGGTCGCGGCAGAGGTCTGGCGGACGGCGGCCGGCGACAAGCGCGACGTGCAGGCCAAGCTGCTCGAGGCACTCACGCGAGACCAGGCGATCCGCAGCCTGATCGCGCACAGCGACGAGCGGTTCCAGTCCCTTACCGTGCGCACCGCGCGCGTGGAGGACACGCTCCAGCGCCTGGCCGACCACACGTACGAGGCAACGGAGTCGCTCACGCGCGGCGTGCGCGCGCTCGAGGACGCCGTGAAGCAGCCGGCCGTCATGGAGATCGGCGACCTGCGCGACCGCCTGTCGCACGTGGTCCACCAGATCTCCCGCGCACTCGAGACGATCACCGAGCGCGACCGGATCATCGTCGATGCGATCGGCGAACGCGTCCGTGAGCACGGCACGGTTCTGACACAGGAGACGACGCGGATCGCGGAGGCGATGGAGTCCTACGTCCAGCAGGGCGTGTCGGCGATCGGCCAGCTCGCCGGCCGGGTCGACGCGCAGCTCGCGGAGACCGCAGGGCGGTTCGACGCGCAGATCGGCGAGCTGACCGACCGCGCCGCCGAGGTCGTCCAGGAGCAGATCGCACAGATGGCCGATCAGATGCCCGAGCCCCTGCAGAGGCTGGTCGCGAGCGGGATCCGCAGCGGAATGGCGGAGCTCGACCGGCACACCCAGGAGCGCGTCGTGGACATGGCGCGGCTCGTGCGCGCGGACTCCGAGCGGATCCGCGAGGAGTTGGTCCGGATGCGAGCCGAGCAAGACGAGGCCATCGCCCGGGCGCTCGATGACAAGCTTGCGCGCATCTCGCGCGCGGTCGAAGAACGATCGGAAGCGGCCACATCCGCCATCGACCGCAACGTACTCCGCCTGTCGGACAACATCGAGTCGCAGATGGCCCGGCTGGGCGGGGTCGTCGGGCAGCAGACCGCGCAGGCGGCCGACGCCGCGATCACGGCGAAGTTCGAGGCCACCTTGGACCGGATGTACTCGTCGGCGGCCGCGATCGAGCGGGCCGCCGCCGACGTGCAGCACGCGCAGCGACGCAGCGAGGAGGACCTGGCCAAGCTCGTCGACCACCGCGTCACGGCGCTCGCCCGGATGCTCCGCTCGGACAACGAGACGATCGCCGAGCAGCTCCACCAGGAGCAGGACGCCGCCAAGCAGTCGATGCGGGCCGTCAAGGAGCTCCAGGCGAACCTGCCGGAGCAGGTGGCACGGATCGCGGACGCGCTCGAACGCCGGATCGACGAGATGGCGTCGAGAATCTCCCAGCGGTACGACAACGACATCCAGGTCGTCGTCGAGCGTATGGGCGACGCGATGCACGCCCTCGGCAGCCTCGGCCGCCCCAAGTCGGATCACATCGACCTCGAGTAGCTATGGTCCGAGCCGGATGACGGCCTCACCGCGCCGGATCGGCTGCTCCAGGGCCCCATCGCGTTGGAGCGTGACCCACACGTCGAGCGTCGCTTCGCCCGAGGCCTCGTCGAGCGCGCGCACCCGACCACCCGCCACGATCGTCTCGCCGGGGAGGACGGGCGCGCGGAACTGCGCGGACAGTCGCGTGATGCACGCCGGGTTCCGCGCCCACCGCGCCAGGCACGTTGCGAGGTGCCCCATGGTGTACATCCCGTGCGCGATCACGCCGGGGAACCCCGCGGCGCGCGCGACGACGTCCTCCAAGTGCAGTGGATTGAGGTCGCCGGACGCCTCCGCGTACGCGGTCACGTCCTCGCGAGCGACGACCCGCGACAGGGCAGGGATCTCGTCGCCGACGGCGACGTCCGCGAGCCCGCGCGCGTCGGTCACGCCGGCATTCGCTCGAGCATCGTCGACGTCGCGGTCACGGCGACCTCCCCGTCGGCGCCGACGAGCTCGGTCCGGATCACGAGGAACGCCAATGCGCCGCGTTCGCGGACGTCCGCGATCTGAGACCGGATCGTCAGCGTCTCGCCGACGACGAGGGGCCGCGCGTACTGGTACATCTGGTCCGCGTGGACGACGTGGAGCAGATCGAGCCCGACGTCCGGGTCGCTCACGATCCGCGGGAACACCACGAACTCCGCAGCCGTGGGGAAGGTCGGAGGGATGCCGTCGGGCGGACCACCGACCGCCCGCCGGAACGCCTCGACCCGTTCGGCGTCGACGACGAACGGGATCTCGAGGTAGCGTTTGCCCGCCGCGGCGAGGTTCACGCCCGTGTCCCCCACACATCGGACGGCCGTTGGACCCTCAGCATCCAGCGTATGGAGGTCTCCCGACGTCCCGATTCACGAACCCCCCGCACGCTGCGAAATTATCGGTAGACATGGTCGACGACAAGGTCAAGTGACCAGCTTGCGTGCGTCAGGCCTCGCGGCGTCCTACGATCGAGCGAGATGCTCATGTCTGAGCGACTAACTACGATCAAGGTTCTGATCGTCGATGACCAACTGACCTTCGGCGAGGCTCTGGAGCTCGCGCTCGCGAAGGAGCAGGACATGGAGGTCGTGGACGTCGTGACCGACGGCACCGCCGCCGTCCGGGCCGTGAACGAGCACCGCCCGGACGTGGTCTTGATGGACGTGGCGATGCCCGGGATGAGCGGGATCGAGGCCACGCGCCGGATCAAGGCGGCCGACCCCGAGACGCAGGTGGTGATCCTGTCCGGGTACGAGGACGAGCTGCTGCTCGGCCGCGCGGTGCAGGCCGGCGCCCTCGGGCTCCTGCGCAAGACCGAGGCCGTCGTGGATGTGGCGAACACGGTCCGGCACGTGCACGCGGGCGAGCGGGTTCACTCCCGGAAGGAGATCGAAGGCGCGCTCCGGCGCCTCCGTCACCGACGCGAGCAAGACGCGTCGGTCGAGCAGCGGCTGGCCCGCCTCACGCCGCGCGAGCTCGACGTGCTCCAGGCGATGGCGCGCGGCCGCAAGCCGGAAGCGGTCGCCGAGGAGCTCCAGATGAGCCCGAACACGGTTCGGACCCACTTCCAGAACATCATGACGAAGCTCGGCGTCCACTCCAAGCTGGAGGCCCTAGTCCTGGCGATCCGTCACGCACGCGTCGACGCGGTGGACGTGTCGGACACCGTCGACGACGAAGACGGGGACGGCCCCAACCCGAACTGACCGACCGCTAGCGGGTCTCGCGGTGCAGCGTGTGGCGCCGGTCCCACCGGCAGTACTTCATCAGCTCGATCCGGTCGCGGTCGTTCTGCCGGTTCTTGACCGTGGTGTAGTTCCGACGCTTGCACTCCGTGCAGGCGAGCGTGATCTTTGGGCGGTTGTCGGTCTTGGGCATGCGTCCCCTACTTCACGATCTCGGTCACGCGCCCGGCGCCGACGGTCCGGCCGCCCTCACGGATCGCGAAGCGCAGGCCCTCCTCCATGGCGATCGGCGCGATCATCTGCACGTTCATCTCGACGTTGTCGCCCGGCATGACCATCTCGGCGCCCTCCGGGAGGTTCGCCGTGCCGGTCACGTCGGTCGTGCGGAAGTAGAACTGCGGGCGGTAGCCGTTGAAGAACGGCGTGTGCCGGCCCCCCTCCTCCTTGCTGAGGACGTACACCTGGGCCTTGAAGTCGGTGTGTGGGGTGATCGTGCCGGGCTGGGCCAGGACCTGGCCGCGCTCGACCTCGTCCTTGTCGATCCCGCGGAGCAGCACGCCGACGTTGTCCCCGGC
>JBKPHM010000141.1:0-15614 GCA_046729855.1 Actinomycetota bacterium
ATCAGCAGCAGCAGCCCCGCACGGCCGGTCAGCCGCGGCCGGTCGCGCTCCAGGGTCCGGACCGTCACGAGGGTGCCCTCCGGATCGCGCCGCCGCCGAGGTACCGGGCGGCGTCGCCGGGCTCCTCCACGAACCGCACGAGCCGGTTGTACTTGGCCCCCCGTTCGGACCGCGCCGGCGCGCCCGACTTCATCTGTCCCGCGTCGAGCGCGACGGCCAGGTCCGAGATCGTTGTGTCCTCGGTCTCGCCCGACCGGTGGCTTACGACGACCCCGTAGCGGTTCCCCGCCGCCAGGCGCATCACGTCGATCGTCTCCGTCAGCGTGCCGATCTGGTTGACCTTGATCAGTATCGCCGTCCCGACCCGCTCGCGGAGGCCACGTTCGAGGCGCTCGGGATTGGTCACGAACACGTCGTCGCCCACGAGCTGCACGCGGTGGCCGAGCTCGGCCGTGAGCGCGGCCCACCCCTCCCAGTCGTCCTCTGCCAGACCGTCCTCGATCGAGACGACGGGGAAGCGGTCCACGATCTCCCGCCAGAACGCGATCATGTCGTCGGCCGAGCGCGGCTTGCCCTCCAGCTGGTACGCGCCGTCGCCGTAGAGCTCCGACGCCGCGGGGTCGAGCGCGATCGCCATCTCGTCGCCGGTCTCCAGGCCGGCGACTTCGATCGCCTCGACGAGTAGCTCGAGCGCCTCGGCCGCCGTCGCGATCTCGGGCGCGAACCCGCCCTCGTCGCCGACGCCAGTCGCCATGCCCCTTCGCTTTAGCAACGCGTGCAGGGCGTGGTAGGTCTCCGCCCCCCACCGCAGCGCCTCGCCGAACGAGGCCGCGCCGACCGGCGCGAGCATGAACTCCTGCAACTCGAGCTCGTTGTCGGCGTGCGCGCCGCCGTTGATCACGTTGAGCAGGGGCAGCGGCAGCACGTGCGCGAGCGGCCCGCCGAGGTAGCGGTACAGCGGGATCTCGAGGCTGGTTGCCGCCGCATGCGCCGTCGCGAGCGACACGCCGAGCAAGGCGTTCGCGCCCAGCGCCGACTTGTCGGCCGTGCCATCGAGATCCAGCAGCCGGGCGTCGACCGCACGCTGGTCCAGGCCGTCCATCCCGACGATCCCCGCCGCTACGCCGGACGTGACGTTGTCGACCGCGCGGAGGACCCCCTTGCCGCCGAAGCGCCGGGCGTCGCCGTCGCGCAGCTCCAACGCCTCGTGCTCACCGGTGGAGGCACCCGACGGGACGGCGGCGCGCCCGGCCGCGCCGTCGTCCAGGTACACGTCGACCTCGACGGGGGGGTTGGCGCGCGAATCCAGGATCTCGCGCGCCCGGACGTCGACGATCGCAGGCATGGGCTCCTGATGCTATATCCGGCGTGAGGGCCGGAGGCCGGTTTCGGCTCGGCGCCCCGTCAGTCGGCGGTCGGCTGGGGAGCCCGTCGGCTGCCTGGCAGCACGACGACCTGACCCCGCCCGCGCTCCTTGGCATCGTACAGGCCGGCGTCGGCGCGGGCGAGCAGCTGCTCTGCCGTCTCGACGCCGTTCCACACCACCACGCCGACCGAACACTGCGCGACCGGAACGGCGGACCGCAGCCGCTCGGCGATCCGCGCCGCCATCCCGATGTTGCAGCCAGGAAGGAGGATCGCGAACTCGTCGCCCCCGATCCGGGCAAGGACGTCGGCCACGCGCAGGATTCCCTGCCAGGCCGCGACGACCTCCTTGAGGAGCCGGTCGCCCGCCTGGTGTCCGTTGCGGTCGTTGAAACCCTTGAAGTCGTCGACGTCAACCAGCGCGACAGAAAGCGGGTGACCGTCGCGCTCCGCGCGGATCAGCGCCGCCTCTAGCTCCTCGTCCCAGGCGCGGCGGTTGGCGCATCCGGTCAACGGGTCGGTGCCGGCGAGCACGCGCAGCCGGCCGGTCTGGTGTCGGAGCTGGGTGAAGAACCGGCACACGAGCCACCCGATCGACCCGCCGACGGCCAGCATCGAGAACAGTCGCATCCAGTCGTCCGCCGTGGTCGTGCCGATGGGCGGGTACAGAAGCGGCCACCCCAGGACGACGCCGCTGCCCAGGATCGTCGCGGCCAGCTCGCGTCGCGACCCGTAGACGGCGACCCAGAGGATCGGCAGCACGGCGAGCTGCGCGTATGAGGACGAGGCGTCGCCCACGAGCTGTGCCTGGTGGATGACGAACAGGTACAGGAACGGCGGGATCAGGTGCACCGCGTTGGGGAACCGGTGCCATGGCACCAGCACCGTGGCGGCGACCGTCGCCACCACGACGATGGCGGCGCAAACTAGCGTGAACGAGTCATCGGACGAGAGGTTTGGCTGACGGGTGGCCATCGCGGTGAACCCGAGCACGACCGCTCCGACGAGCGAGCCAACCCGGCGGAACAGGGCGTCCCGACAGAGTGGGTCCTCGCGGGGCGCGGGCGCCGATCCCGCCGCCTGCACCATCGCCATCTGCCGTCCTCCGAGCCGTCGAGCGCCGGTCCACGCAAACCATGCGAGGACGTATCCCACTTACTTATCGGCGGGTAGCCCGGTCCGACTGGAGTTGTCCACGGAGGAACTTCGAAGAACGGGGCCGAGGGTGAGGGCCCACTCCCCCGGATGGGGGAGCGTGCGGAGCGCTCGCCGCGGTCAGGTCGGTGCGCGCACGAAGGACCATCGACGCGTCACCGGCTCGAAGCCGAGGGCCGCGTACAGGTGCTGCGGCCAGTCCTGGTCGTCGGCCGTCAGGCACACGATGTGCGCGCCCGCGTCGCGGCATGCCTCGGCGGCCGCCGTGACGACCGCCGTGGCGACGCCTCGGCGGCGGTGCTCTTCGAACGTGTTGACGTCCTCGATCTGGGCCACGCCGTCGATCAGGTATGCCTCGCACACACCGGCGTCGACGCCATCCACGCGGCCAACGAAGAAACGTGCGCCGGCGACCCGCTCGAACAGCGCACGGTGGTCCACGAGCTGGCGCACCACCTCCTCGTCGGTGCCGTACGGTGCCCGTCGCACCGTCTCCTCGATCACCGCCCGCGCCTCGGCGAACGGCACCTGCCGCACCTCGACGCCGACCGCCGAACGTGCCGAGGGGCCGTGGTGCGCCATCACGACGAGGTGATCCGCCGACCAGCGCAGCGCGCCGAACCCCGACGCGAGCCGTTGGCCCGCCTGGTCGTCTGGAACGAACACCTCGCGGTGCGTCAGCCCGGCTTCGCCGAGGATCCGCTCCGCCTCCTCGGCCAGCTCGGGCGCCGAGGTCGGCGGCGCGGTCGGCTCGACGAGCAGAAAGTTGCTGTCCCAACGGAGCGGGAAGTCCTCGTTGAGGTATGCAGTCCCGTGCGAGAACGGGACCATCGAGGTCGACGTGCGTCGCAGCAGCTCGCGCTCGAACGCGTCGATCCGCTCCGGCTCGGTCGGGCTCATCGCGCCTGGCGGAACAGGGCCCGCACGTCCTCCTCGGACATCGCGTCGAGGTCCAGCCCGCGTTCGCGCAGGGCCGCCCTGAACCGCTCGTAGCGTCCCGCGAAGCCGGCGATCGTCCTCCGGAGTGCGCCCTCGGCGTCCACACCGAGCTTCCGCGCCACGGCCACCGTCGCGAACAGCACGTCGCCGATCTCCTCCTCGGCGTTCGCGGGATCGTCGGCACGTTCGAGCTCGTCGACCTCCTCGTGGAGCGCGGCCATTGCGCCGTCCACCGACCGCCACTCGAACCCCCACCCCGCCGCGCGCCGCTGGACCTTGGCCGCCCGCGCGAGGGCCGGCAGAGTAGGCGGGATCTCCTCGTCGATGCCGTGCGGTTCGGCCTTCTCCTCGGACTTGATGCGCTCCCAGTTCACGAGCACCTCGGGTGCGCCGGAGACCCTTACCTCCCCGAACACGTGGGGATGGCGCCGGATCAGCTTTCGCACGATGGACTCGGCCACATCGTCCACGTCCCACGCTCCGTCGTCGGCCGCCATCTGCGCGTGGAAGACCACCTGAAGAAGGACGTCGCCGAGCTCCTCGCGCAGCCGGTCGCGGTCGTCCAGCTCGATCGCCTCGAGGACCTCGTGCGTCTCCTCGAGCAAGTGCCGCGCGAGCGATGCATGCGTCTGCTCGCGGTCCCAAGGGCACCCGCCGGGCTCCCGCAACCGTGCCATCACACGGAGCAGATCGAGGAGGCGCTCGCCGCCGCGGCCCGACGGAACGGGGCCCTCGGGGACGTGCGCGAGCTCGTCCTGCGTCACGGGGACGCGGAGGACGCGGCGGACGGCGAGGACGACGTCTGGCGCGCCGTGCTTCGGATCGGCACGATGTCGCCGGTCTCGGGGTCGTACCGCCCGTACCGCGGGTTCACCGTGATGTCCGCGTCCCGGCTGCGCTGCTGGAGCCATCGCGCGAACGCCTCCTGCTCCAGCGGACCCGCGAGCTGATCGCGCACCTCGCGCAGCGGCGGCACCTCGGCGGACACCAACTGGATCACGTGCCACCCGACCTGCGTCTGCACCGGCCGGCTGATCTCGCCGGGCCGCAGCGCCAGCGCCGCGTCCACGAACGTCTGGTCGAACTGAGAGGCCGGCACCGTCCCAAGGTCGCCACCGTTCTTGGCCGACCCGGGATCGATCGAGTGCTCCCTCGCCAACTCGGCGAAGTTCTTCTGCGTCGCCTCCCGCGCGATGCGCTCCGCCTGCGCACGCGTCTCGACGAGGATGTGTCTCGCGTGGAGCTGCGTGTACGCGCGGGCCTGCTGTTCGTACGCCTCGCGCAGCGACTCGTCCGACACGCTCTCGGCACCGATCGCCCGCTGTACATCGCCGAACAAGATCAGTCGGCGCGCGAGCGCGAGGAGCTCCTGCCGCGTGACGCCGCTGCGCGTCAAACGGTCCTCCAGCGCGGCCCGCCCACCGAGGTTCTGTTCGAGCTGCTCGATCGCATCGCTCACGCGATCGGCGTCCGGCTGGATGCCGTGTGCCGCGGCATACTGCGAGACCAGGTCCTGCTGGATCAGGTTCGACAGCGTGAACCGAGTGCACGCCGACGCCTCGCTCTCCCCGATGGATGTGTCCGGCTGCCCGCACGGCTGCTGCGACAGCTCGGTCAGGAACCGGAACAGGGCGACGCCCCGTTCGAGCTCGACGTCGGTGATCGACTGACCGTCGACCGTTGCCGCCGGCGGCGGGCCCGCGTTGCAAGCCGACAGCGCGAGCAGAGCGAGGAAGGCGACGGCCAGGAGACGGAAGGGGCGCGGCATCAGTCGGCGATGGTAACAGAGGCCCGGTCGCGGCCCAGCGCCGCGGCCAGCGCGCGCTCGATGTGCGCCGGGAGTTCTGCGCCGGCGATCCGCGCGGCCGGGACGTTCAGCGTCTTTGTCGCGCGGTGGTACGTCGCGCCCGGGAGACGGGAGGGAAGATCCGCGATCGCCGCCTCGTCGAGCTCGACCGGCTTGAGCCGGACCTCGTCGCGATAGGTGGTCACCTCGGTGACGCCCGCCTCACTGCACGTCGCGCGGAGCGCCGCCACCGCGAGCAGCGTCTCGACCTCGGGCGGCAGCTGCCCGAACCGGTCCCAGGCCTCGGCGCGCACCTCCTGCAGACGCTCGTGCGTCCCCGCGGTCGCGATCGTGCGGTACAGCTCGAGCCGCAGCGACTCCTGGCCGACCCAGCCGACCGGCACGAACGCCTTGACGGCGAGATCGATCCGGATCTCCTTCTCCTCCGGCAGCGGTTCTCCCTGGAGATCGGCGACGGTCTCGCGGAGGATCCGCGCGTACGTGTCGAACCCGACCGCCGCGATGTGCCCGTGCTGTTCCGCGCCCAGGAGGTTGCCGGCACCGCGGATCTCGAGGTCCCGCAGCGCAATCTTGAATCCGCTGCCGAGGGCCGTGTGCCGGCTGATCGTGGCCAGGCGGTCGTGGGCCTCCTCGGTCAGCTGCTGGATCGGCGGGAAGAAGAAGTACGCGAACGCGCGCTCGCTCGAGCGGCCGACGCGCCCCCGGAGCTGGTACATCTGCGCGAGGCCCAGGCGGTCGGCACGGTCGACGACGAGCGTGTTGGCGCTCGGCACGTCCAGGCCGGACTCGATGATCGTCGTGCAGACCAGGACGTCGGCCTCGCGATCCCAGAACCTCATCATCTGGCGTTCGAGGAGCTCTTCGTCCATCTGCCCGTGCGCGACCACGACCCGGGCGTCCGGCACCTCCTCGGCGATCCACGCCGCCTGGCGGTCCACGGTCGCGACGCGATTGTGGACCCAGAACGCCTGGCCGCCGCGGAGCAGCTCGCGTCGTATGGCGCCGAGCGCCAGGTCCTCCGCGTACGGGCCGACGTACGTCAGGACGGGTTGGCGGTCCTCGGGCGGCGTGTCCACCACGCTCATGTCGCGGATCCCCGTGAGCGCCATCTCGAGCGTGCGCGGGATCGGCGTCGCGCTCATCGAGAGCACGTCCACATGCGTGCGCAGCTTCTTCAGCCGCTCCTTGTGCGTTACGCCGAACCGCTGCTCCTCGTCGACGACGAGCAGGCCGAGGTCCTTGAACGCGATGTCGGACGACAGCAGGCGATGCGTGCCGATCACGACGTCGACGGCTCCATTCGAGAGGTCCTCGAGGATCCGGCGCTGCTCGGCCGGATCGACGAACCGCGAAAGCATCGCGACACGGGCCGGGAACGCGGCGAACCGTTCGCTGAAGGTGATGAAGTGCTGTTCGGCCAGCAACGTCGTCGGGACGAGCACCGCGACCTGCCTGCCGTCCATCAGGGCCTTGAACGCGGCGCGGACGGCGATCTCCGTCTTGCCGTAGCCGACGTCGCCGCAGATCAGCCGGTCCATCGGCCTGGGCCGTTCCATGTCGACCTTCACCTCGTCGATCGCGGCGAGCTGGTCGCGCGTCTCCTCATAGGGGAACGCGTCCTCCATCTCGGCCTGCCAGGGCGTGTCGGGGCCAAACGCATGCCCCTCGACGCTCATCCGGACCGAGTAAAGCCGGACGAGCTCACCGGCCATGTCGCGCACCGCGCGCTTGACCCTGGATGTCGTGCGGACCCAGTCGTTCGTCCCGAGCCGCGACAAACGCGGTTCCTCGCCGCCGACATATCGGGCGACCATCCCGACCTGGTCGGTCGGAACGCTGAGGCGATCGCCGGCCGCGTACTCGAGGACCATGTAGTCGCGCTCTGAGCCCGCAATCGCGCGCCGCTGGATGCCGACGAACCGGCCCACACCGTGGATCCGATGGACCGCGAACTCGCCCGGGACCAGCTCGGCCGCGATCGCGTCGGTCCGCCGCCTCGTGATCCGCGGGACGCTCCGCGTGTGCCGCCGCGAACCGAATAGGTCCTCTTCGGTCGCGATCGCGAGCCTCGCTGGCTCGAACACGAACCCGGCCGGAAGGTCGGTCTCGACGGCGATCGCCGTGGCGCTCGGATCGGCCTGCGCCAGGCGGAGCCCGTGCTCGGCGACGATCTCGCGCGCGCGTTCGAGGCTGCCGTGCGCCGAGGCGGCCACGATCACCCGGTAGCCCCGGCCGTGGAGGTCGGCGAGCCGTCGTGCGAGCTCGGGCGGGTTGCCCTGTGCGGTCCCCCACCCCTTCACCCGGAGGTCGACGCCTTCCGAGAACTCCGTCAGATGCAAGCTCGGGCGTCCCGCGAGTGCCTCGTCCAGCGGTCGCATGCCGCTCCGACCCGGCCAGCCCGACGCCTCGGCTAACGCGCCCGCCTCCTCGACCGCGTTGCGGGCACGATCGGTCGTTCGGCGCGCCTGGGTCAGCACCGTCCAGCCGCCGGGCGGGAGGAGGTCGACGATCGTCGGCATCTCGTCGTACAGAAGCGGGGCCAGCGCCTCCACTCCCTCGAAGACCAGTCCGTCTGCGAACCGCGCCAGCTGGTCGCCAAACCGGTCGCCGTACCTCCCCGCGAGCATCTGGGCACGCTCGCGGAGCTCCGGCGTCGCGATGAGCTCGCGGACCGGGTGGACGCTGGCGCGCGTGACGCGTTCGGTCGAGAGCTGGGTCGCGGGCACGAACTCGCGAAGCAACTCGATCTCGTCGCCGAAGAACTCCGCCCGCACCGGCCGACGCGCGCCGCCGGGAAACACGTCGACGACGCCTCCGCGGACCGCAAACTCCCCACGGTGCTCGACCACGTCGGCGCGGGCGTACCCGAGCCCGAGCAGCCGGTCGGCAAGCTCGTCGGTCGCGACCTCGAGGCCCGTCGTCAAGACGAGCGGCTCGGTCGCGCCGAGCGTCGGGACGATCCGTTGCACAATCGCGGAGGCGGGCGCCACCAGGACGAACGGGCCAGCGGCGGCGCGGATCGCCTGCGCCGCGAGCGCCCGGCGCGCCGCCGTCTCGGGCGATGGGTTGATGCCCTCGTACGGCAGCGCCTCCCACGCCGGGAACGGGGCGACCGCCTGCGGCCCGAGGTACGCGACCGCGCCCCTGACCAGGACCTCGGCCTCCCGAGGCCCCGGCGCAACGACGAGCACCGGGGCGTCGAGCGCGCGGGCCAACGCCGCGACCAGCAGGTCGGCGCCCGTCTCGGTGTGCGCAACGACGGGACGCGCACGCTCGAGGAGCAGCCGTTCGAACGGCTGCGACCCGATCACTGAGTCGAGCACCCTGGTCAGGTCCACACCTTCACCCCGTGCGCTTCGGACAGCACGAAGAGGCCTCGCCGCGGCGCGGCGGGGCCTTCAGGAACGAGTGTACCGGCGACGGGCCGTTTGCCCGTCGCCGTCGGCGTGGAACCAGGATCAGACGACGTGCAGATGGCCCAGGCCGCGCTCGCCCCGCAGCAGGGCGGGCGCGTCGGACGAGAGCGCGGCCGCACCGCCCCGCTCCTCGACATACCGGGTGAGACCCGCCGACGCCAGCGGCGTCCCGAGGTGGAACCCCTGCGCCATGTCGCATCCCAGCTCGGCGAGCGCGTCGAGGGTGGCCTCGTCCTCGACACCCTCGGCGACCACGCGCAGGCCGAGGTTCCTGCCGAGGTCGATCGTCGCGCGGACGATCATCCGGTCGTTCGCGTCCTCGCGCATGTGTTCCACGAACGAACGGTCGACCTTGATCTCGCGGATCGGAAGGCGCTTCAGGTGGCTGAGCGACGAGTACCCGGTGCCGAAGTCGTCGATCGACCAGCTCACGCCCATCTTGGCGAGCCGAGTCATGATGCCGATCGACCGACCGGAGTCGGCCATCAGGAAGTTCTCGGTCAGCTCGAGTGTGAGCCGGGACGCGGGGACGCTCCACCGGTCGAGCAGGTCCGACACCAGGTCCGGCAGCAGTGGGTCGAGCAGGCTTCGCGCCGACAGGTTAACCGCGACCTCCATCGGGAGGTCCTGGCGGTTCCACATATGAGCCTGCCGCAGCGCCTCGTTCAGCACGTACGTGGTGAACGGCTTCAGCAGCAGCGTCCGCTCGATCATCGGCACGAAGTCGTCCGGCACGATCATCCCGCGCGCGGGGTGGTCCCAACGGACGAGCGCCTCGACGCCGGCCACACGACGATCCGCGAGCGTGATCTTCGGCTGGTACTCCAACACGAACTCGTGGGTCTCCATCGCGGGCCGGACCTGACCGATCAGCGCCAGGCGGCTGGGGCTGTACCGGTCGAGCGATGGGTTGAAGACCTCGTAGCCGCTCCCGGACTCCTTTGCGGCGTACATGGCCAGGTCCGCGCGCCGCATCAGCGCGTCGACGTCCGTGCTGTGCGTGGGGTACAGCGCGATCCCGATGCTGCCCGACACGTCGAGCTGGAGACCGTCGACCGTGAGCGGGCGCTCGAGCTCCTCGAGCAGGCGCTCGGCGATGCGGATCGCGGTGGCCTCGTCCCCCACGGTCGGCAGAACGATCCCGAACTCGTCCCCGCCGAGGCGAGCCATGAGATCATCCTCGCGCAGGACGTACGCCAGCCGTGGGCCGATCTGCTGGAGCAGTAGATCGCCGAAGTGATGGCCGAGCGCGTCGTTGATCTCCTTGAAGTGGTCCAGGTCCATCAGCATGACCGCGAGCATCGACCCGTTCTCGGGGAGCGCGTCGATGCGGTCCCGGAGCGTCTGCTGGAAGAGAACTCGGTTCGGCAGGTCGGTCAACGCATCGTGGAGCGCCTGATACTCCTTTTCGCGCTGGCGCTCCTGGAGTTCCACGGTCGCTTCCTGCAGCGAATGCGTCCGCGTGAACATCTGCCGCGCGAAGGCGAGCGGCGCGATGAACACCGCGATCGTCCAGAGCCCGCGCTCGAGGAACGTCGTCGCGACGATGACGGCGAAAAGGGCCAGGCCCATGTAGCTGACCACGAACTCCCCGAAGACGCCGACGTGCATCTCCCGCAGGATCGCGACCGTAGGGTCGCCGCTTCGCAGGTGAAAGTAGAACGCGACCAAGATCACGTTCACGGCATACCCAACGAGGGCGCAGGCGAGGACCGCCAGGCCGAGCTGCCACCATTCTGACTCTTGCCCCTGCCCCCACCACGGCGAATTTGAACCGTCGAGCGACGCCATCCGGCGGAACAGCACGCTCTCCGCTACGACCGACCACGCTATCTGCGACCGGTTCCAGATCCCCTGGAGGAACGGTATCTCGCGCTTCAGCTCCCGCTCGTCGCTCGAGCCAAGGAACGCGATCGCTGCGGCTAGGGGAGGAGGATAGATCAGCGCAACCGAGAGCTGGAGGGGGAAGCTCAGGAAGAACGGAAAGCCGACGGTGGTCGGGATCGGGAGCAGGTCCACGACGGCAATCGCGATGATCCACGCGAGCGCGCCCAAGTCTTGTACGAACACCGGATGTTCGTGGACCGACCACGCGAGCCAGCCGAGGAGCGGGGCGATCGTGACGGCTTCGTACGCGAGGATCGCCGGCCGGCGCAGCGTCCTCACCGCGGCCGCTCCGTCGCCAGGCGTACGGCGACGGTCACATCGCCCGGTCGCCGGCGCATCCCCGCGATCACGAGCCAAGCAACGCCGAGGTATGCGAAGACGTCGCCGATGCTGACGACTTGCCCGATCTGGCTGACGCCGATCACGTCACCGAGAAACATCAGCTCGTCGTCGGGTCCGGCGAGGTGGTGCTTGACCCACCCGTCGTCGGCGAGCTCGTCCAGGGTCTCGAGCTGGCCCGACGTGACCAGGGCGTCGCGCGTCACCGGCATCCCGCCGTTGATCGCGATGACGGTGAAGTTCATCACGACCCCGAGCGCGATCGCGACGAACGGGATCGCCTGGCGGCGGACGTTCGCGACGGCGAACGCCAGCAGCAGCGCGAAAGACACATAGAGCGCCGCGAAAGAAAGCGTCCGCGACGGCAATGGGATCGACTGGAGCGCGAGGCCGGCGATCGCCACCCACGTCCATCTGACCTTCAGATCGGCCAGTGCGGACACGCGCCCACCCGTCGCGTAGCCGATCGCGACGGCGATGACGAGCGTGGCGACGATCAGTTCCATCGTCCGGACCCCCGACATGAGCCCACCTCCGGCGAGCCACGCGCGCCCGCCGGAGGGTTCACGATCTCGGCTCCGAGCGCTACCAGACCTTCCAGCTGGCCCCGACTGCAAGGGCGAGGGCGGCCAGCCAGCCGAAGGCATACAGGACGCGACGCAAACGCACGATCCTCCTCCTGGCTCCCTAGACCTTCCACTTCGCGCCCGCGGCCATGAGCAAGCTGGCCAGCGACGCACCGGAGATAAGGATGCGAATCATCTTTGCCCGCACCACGCACCTCCTTGCCGTGAAGCATCAGCGATCGGTCGCGCGGCGTATATCGGCCGGGGGGCGGTGATGTAGGTCGTACTTCCGTTCCCGCTGGAGTCCCCCGGTACCGTCCCGGAGGTAGGTCGAAGGACCTAGTTACGAACGTGGGGCGGACCGGTTGTAGCGGTCCTGAGCAGCGGCGAGGCCCTCCCGGACGAGGGACAACACCGCGTCCGCGGCGCAGTCGACCAGGATGGCAACGTCGGCCTGTTCGCGCTTGCCGAACGGCTGGAGGACGAAGTCGACGGGGTCCTGCCGGCCCGGCGGCCGGCCGATCCCCAACCGGACCCGGTAGAAGTCCCGCGTCCGCAGGGACGCAACCATCGAATCGAGGCCGTGGTTCCCCGCGGTTGACCCGCCCAGCTTGATCCGAAGTGCTCGGAACGCGAGATCGAGATCGTCGTGCACGACGACGATCCGCTCGGGTGGCACGTCTCGCTTCCGGGCGAGCGAGGCGAACACCTCACCCGACTCGTTGTAGAAGCGATGCGACCGTCCGAGCAGGAGCCGCTCGCCGTCCTGGACGATCTCGGCGACGTCCACCGGGACGAACCGGACCTTCCGAAACCGCTCGCCGGCTCGGCGCGCGATCTCCTCGACCGTGCGGTAGCCCAGGTTGTGGCGCGTCCCGACGTAACGTTCGCCCGGATTGCCCAGCCCGGCGACGATCCAGGTCATCGGCCGGCGCCGACCGGCGCGAGCGCCACGGTGGCGCTAACCCTCGGTCTGTTCCGCGGCGCCCTCGGCCTCCTCGGCGGTCGCGCCTTCGGCCTCCTCCTCGGCGACCTCGCCCTCCTCGGCCTCGGCCTCGACCTCCTCGACCTCGCGAGCCTGCGGCGGCACGACCGAGGCGACGGTCTCGTCCTCGGGCGTCAGGACGGTGCACACCTCAGGCACCGCGATGTCGGCGACGCGGAGCGAATCGCCCACCTGGAGCGCCGAGATGTCGGCCTCGACCGACTCGGGCACGTCCTGGGGCAAGCACTCGATCTTGAGGTCCCACAAGTGGTGCTCGAGAACGCCGCCGGCCTTGACGCCGGCCGATTCCCCGATGAGGTTGATCGGCACATCGACGGTGACCTTCTCGTCGCGGCGGATCTCGAGGAAGTCGACGTGGAGGTACTGCCCGCGGACGTGGTCGCGCTGGATCTCACGCGGCATCGCCAGATGCTTCTTGCCGTTCAAAACCAGGTCGAGGACGACGTTCGACCCGGCGGTGTGCAGCAGGTGGAAGAGCTCCCTCGAGTCGACCGACAGCGTGGTCGCGTCCTTGCCGTGCCCGTACAGCACGGCAGGTACCCGGCCGACCGCCCGAAGCTTGCGAGCGACGCCCTTGCCGGCGCCGTCTCGCGGTTCTCCCTTGAGCTGGTGCTGTTCGGCCATGGTGGTCCCTCGAAATCGTGTTGGGACCGAATCGTATCAACCACCTGCGGCGACCGCTCGCCGATACCTTCGTGAGGGGTCGTGCGTCTCCTTCGATGGAGGGCCCGAAGGCACGGCTATGGTGAGCGCCGAGGTGGCCGAGGACACACAACGGCACGGCGGGCTGGCGGAGCTGTACGAGCGCCACGCCCCTGCCGCCGGCCGCCTCGCCTCCTGCTGACCGGGTCCCACGAGCAGGCGGAGGACCTCGTGCGGGACGCGTTCGTCAGGTGGTCGGTCGCTTCGGCTATCGCGCGTGCCGGACGCGTTCCCGGCCTACCTGCGAAGGACGGAACCTGCACACGTCGGGCCTTCGGCGTCTCCGATTGGAGCGCGCCTACGTCGAACGCGAAGGCCGTCGTCCGGTCGAGGCTGCGGCAATGCCCGACGTCGGAACGCGCGAGACGCTGTGGCAGGAGCTTCAGACCTTGCCGGCGCGGCAACGAGCGGTCGTGGTGCTCCGTTACCACGAGGTTCCGCGCGGACGGCGGCCCAGCCATCTACGATGCCGCCGGCCGAACCGTGGCCCAAACGACGGTCGGATCGCGGCCCGATCCGGGAGAGCCGGTCGAAAGCCCGCCGGACACATGACGCCGGAGCCGTCGGCCGGACGCCGCACGGTTCCGTTGGCTAGAGCTGGTTGTCGCCGCGGAAGATCTCGCTGACGCTCGTGTCCTCGAACACAGCCCGGAGCGCGGAGGCGATCAGCGGCGCGATCGACAGCACCTTCAGCTTGGCGAACTGCTTCTCCTCGGGGATCGGGACGGTGTTCGTGACGACGACCTCGCGGATCGGCGCCTCCTCGAGGAGCTGGACGGCCTTGCCGGACAGGATGGGGTGGGTCGCGGCGGCGAAGATCGGCCCTGCGCCCTGCTGAGCCAGCGCCGTCGCGCCACTCGCCACGGTCGCCGCCGTATCGATCATGTCATCGACGAGGATGCACGGCCGGCCGTCGACCTCGCCGACGACCGCCATCTCCTCGATCTTGTGCGCCTCCCGGCGTGACCGGCGCTTGTACAGGAATGCAAGGTCGGCGTGAAGTGCCTCGCGCAGCTTCTCCGCGGTCTTGATCCGACCGGCGTCTGGTGCGACGACCACCACGTTTTCGTCGTGCAGCCCCAGCTCGTCGGCGAGGTACGACGACAGGATCGGCAACGCCGTCAGGTGGTCGAACGGGAAGTCGAAGTAGCCCTGGATCTGCCCGCTGTGCAGATCGACCGATACCACCCGGTCGGCTCCGGCCGCCGAGATCACGTCCGCTACGAGCTTCGCCGAGATCGGCTCTCGCGCGAGCGCCTTCTTGTCCTGCCGCGAATAACCGTAGTACGGAACCACGGCCGTGATCCTCTTGGCCGACGCGCGCTTCATCGCGTCGAGCATCTCGAGCTGCTCCCAGATGGACTCGTTGACGGGATCGGCGTGCGTCTGTAGCACGAAGACGTCACAGCCGCGGACGCTCTCCTCCGAACGGAAGTAGATCTCACCCGAGGCGAACCGCCGCAGCACGGACGGCGACACCCGGATCCCGAGGTTGTCCGCGATCTCGTCCGCCAACGCCGGGTGGGTCGTCCCGGTGAACAGCATCATCTTCTTCTTGGTGACGATCTCCACCTCAGCGCGCCCCCTTACGTGAGCCCTTCCCCTTGCCCTTCGCCTTGGCCGCCGGCTTGGCCGGGACCTCGGCCGCGTGCTCCGCGTCCTTGCGTTCGCGGTACCCCTCCACGATCCGCTGCTCGCCGCGTTCCACGGCGAGCGAACCGGCCGGAACGTCCTTCGTGATGACGGATCCCGCCGCTGTCGTCGCCCGGTCCCCCACCCGGACCGGGGCAACCAGCATCGTATCCGACCCGATCCGGACCTCGTCGCCGATCGTGGTCCGGTGCTTCCCGTATCCGTCATAGTTCACGGTCACCGTCGCCGCCCCGATGTTGGTACCCCGTCCGATCTCGGCGTCACCGACGTAGGAGAGGTGCGGGACCTTCGAACCGCGCCCTACCCGCGAGTTCTTGACCTCGATGTATGAGCCGATGTGGACGTCCTCGGCGAGGACCGTCCCCGGCCGGATCCGCGCGAACGGGCCCACGTCGACCCCGCGCGCGAGCCTCGCGCCCTCGACGACGGAGAAGCGGATCTCGACGTCGTCGCCGACCACGCTGTCGTGGATCTGCACGGAAGGACCGATCGAGCACCCACGTCCGATACGCGTGTCGCCGGACAGGAACGTCAGCGGGCGGATGACGGTGTCACGACCGATCAGGACGCCGGCCTCGATGTGCGTCGCGTCGGGGTCGACGATCGTGACGCCGTTGGCCATGTGGTGCTCGTTCACTCGCCGGCGGAGCAGCGCACCGAGCCGGGCGAGGTCGGCGCGCGAGTTCGGGCCCATCATGCCGCCGGTATCGACCTTGACGGCCGAGACGCGCTCGCCCTTCTCGATCAGGATCGGGAAGACGGCGTTCAGGTAGTACTCC
>JBKPHM010000142.1:0-11555 GCA_046729855.1 Actinomycetota bacterium
TTCGCGCAGCAGTGCGCGGTTCACGTCGCCGGTGGCTGCTCGAACACCACCGTCACCTTCTCGAACCCGAGCGAGCGCAGCAGCGCCGCCAGCGCCGCCGCCTCGTCACCAGAGAGGTCCTCTCGGCGGATCAACCTCCCGAGGACGCCCGGCGAGCCACCGAACGCCTCGAGCCGCATGGTCATGACCTTCAGTATGTCCGAACACTCGCGCATTCCAGAGTCGCTTCACTCGCCCGGATGCCAGGGCGTGAGGCCGCAAAGCGGAGCTCTCGGGACATAAGAGCCACCCGGCGTCTACACCGGTGGCGTCCGTTGCCTCACCTGCTCTAACTTGTCACGCCGCGCTCCGGCAAGCGAGGCTGGCTTGGGTCGCGATGCGACCGAACTCGTAGGTCCCGGTTGAGGGCTCTCGTTACTTGTTCGATTCGACAAGTGAATCAGATGAGAAGATCGATCGGTCAACGGGCAGGACGTCTCCTTGGAATACGTAGATCCTGGCGAGGCGCGCGGTCTTGTGGAGCAAGCGTGGGCCGGCGGGGTGGTTCTCGACTACGTCCCAGTGACTTCCGACGAGGATCTCGGCGATGGCGAGGTCCTGCGCCGAGTCGTTCTCTTTACGGCCCGAGGCCTGTGTGTGGTTCGTGGTCTGGATCCGGGTCCGGAGATCGATCCCTCATCCATCCCGGGCAAGCGCATCGCTGGACGAGTTCTACGGCTGGGGGGTCGACCGAGAGAGGCGCCGCGTCCTGATGCTTGGAAGCGATGTAGTGAAGAGAGATTTTGACCAGTACCAGGTTTGGCAAGCCGAACAACTTCAGAGGGGTTTATCTCCGCACCCTTGGATTTGGTCCAACGATCCGGACCAACTGGTGGACGTAGAACGCGTTGGCGAGTCCGGCTACGGCCGCGCCTTCGTCGACCCTCCGCACCGGATCACGTTGCAGCCCCGAGCCGCTCAGGACCTCTTCTTCGCGATCGATGACGTCCTGCTGGAGCATCCGGACACGGAGACGGAGATCTGGAAGTTCGATTCGGAGTGGGACCCAGAGGGCGCGTGCTGGTCGCCATACTTCGAGTGGAACTGGTGGCATACGTGCATATGGACGGTTCGTACCGGACCGCGTGAAGTCATTGTCATCGGAGCCTCGGCAAGCGACTGACGGGACGAAATTCGATACTCCCGACGCCATGCGCCCGGCCGATATCACGTTCCGTCGAATCCGACATATCAGCGTGAGCATGCTGTTATAAGTGATCGCGCGCCCGGCAAGCGAGGACTTGGTAAGTCGCTGGCTTTGGCTGGACCCGGCGGATGTTGGCTGGGAGTATCGCTTTCCATCGGACACGACATTCAGGCCGATGCGGCCCCTGGTCGTACTCAACCTTCGTGCTGACCGCAGGCGCGACGGGTAACCAAAGACGACGTCACTCGTCGCGGGCCGCCGTCGGAGACGTAGCGATAGGGCTTGCTCGATTCCCTCCCTCAGGCGTCTACCCCGTGACCCCGCGGCAGTAGGCTGTGTCGAGCACGTTGTAGACCTGCTTCAACTGCGTTTGCGACATCAGGATGGGGTCGGCGTTCACGAGCAGGACCGCCTGGCGCGAGCCGTCGGGGCTTGAGATCGGCAGGTCGAGGTAGCCAGGAAGATTGCCGCCGTGACCCCAGGCGCGACCGCAGGTCGTGTTGATCGCCTGCGTGTCGGCTCCCCAGATGAGGGCGTTCCCGCCCGTCGGGAAGATCCCGAGCCCGTACTGACCGCCGGTTGCCTTCGTGTCCTCCATGGCCGCAACCTGCGCCTTGGGAAGCAGCTTACCGGTGAAGAGCCCGCGGTAGAAATCCGCGAGGTCCTCGGCGGTGGCGCGGATGCCGCCTGCGCTCCAGGCGAAGAACGGGGACAGGCCGGCGCTGTCGATGGGAGCCGCGCTGGCGCTCTTGCCGTGGGCGTCCAAGCCGACATAGCCGTGAACGTCCGGCAGAGGCTCGTTCCCCGCCGGGAGGCTCGTGTGGCTGAGCTTGAGCGGCCCGAAGATGTAGTCGCGGAGTTGCTCATCGTACGGCTCGCCGGCGACCCGCTCCGCAAGCAGGGCGAGCACGATGTAGTTCGTGTTCGAGTACGAGAACTGCGTTCCGGGCGCAAAGAGCAGCGGGTGGGAGGTCGCGAAGCCGACGAGCTGTCTCGGCGCCCAGGCAAAGCCGAGCTCGCCCCGCAAGTAGGGAGCCTTACACGTCGGGTCTTCCAGGAAGTCGTAGAGGCCGCTCGTGTGCGAGAGCAGCTCTCGAATCGTGATCCGCTTCCCGTCTGGCAGCAAGCCCGGCAGGTACTTGGAGACGGGGTCGTCGAGCATGATCTTCTGCTGCTTGACCAGCCGCATGACCAGGACGGCGGTGTAGCTCTTGGTGGTGCTGCCGATCGGGAAGATGTCCGTCGCGCGCATCGGCGTCTTGTTGACCTTGTCCGCGTAGCCGGCCGTGATGGTGTAGCTCCGGTCTCCCTGTCGGACGAAGAGGATCGCTCCTGGGATCGGCCCCGAAACCAGCCCTCGCACACCATCCCGAACATCACTGGGTGCCGAGGATGTGGTTGGCTTCCCCGAGAACACGGTCCGATCATCGGTGACCGCGACCGCGGCGACAATGACCAGCCCGACGATCAGCCAAAGCGCCCACCCGCGCGACCGACGATGCACCGGGGCTGCGCAGGAGCACCTCCCTGTCGACTCGGATCTCGGACATACGTTCACCTCCGACCCCCACGCTCCATCTCGCGCCTCGCCTCGCCCTCGGAGATCGGCGTGTGGACATGTGGACGGACCAAGCATGGACTGCCGTCAGGAACGCCCATGTTCATGGTTCGACGCCACGCGAGACTCAGATAGGGACTTGGGCCCAGGTCCCGAGGGACTCCAATCTCGCTTCGTGCAAGACGGTTGGCCACGTGATGTCGTTTCGTGACGAAAGCGACATCCGCTCGGAGAGTGCCCGAGCAGAGAGGCAGCCAGCATCCCCGCCGTTCGTCGCAGGTCCTGGAAAGCATTCTGCCGTCGCTGCTCACTCGCAGCCATGAGTCACGTATAAAGGTCCTTGCGCGATGTCTCTAATTGACAGGCTCGGCGCGACGAGCGTTGGTACGTGGACGATCGCTCACGTCGTCTCTCCCTTGCAACGACGGCTGTTGATGCTAACCAGAGGCCGAGTATCCCTCATGGGGAAGCGGCCGGTCCTGTTGCTGACAACAACGGGCCGTCGATCTGGACAACCTCGAACGACTCCTCTGTTCTACGTGCGAGACGGGGACGCTCTCGTGGTCTGCAACGTTCGGCCTCCTTCGGAGCGCCCAAACCCCTGGCCGCTCAACGTCCGGGCCAACCCGGCAGTGTCGGTTCGTATCGGTGGAGCGACCGAACGCCGGACCGCCAGGGAGGCGACGCGTGAGGAGATCGATCGCCTCTGGCCGCGGCTTGTGACCGTCTGGCCGCCGTATGAACGCTTCTACGGACAGACGCACGAACGCAGCCTCTTCATCCTCGACGAGCCGACTCGCTAGAGGCCCCCCAATGCCTCTTCCCATCGAATCCGATACTCCAACTCGATGCATCGGCTGGCGCTATAACTTGTCACGCGCCCCGGCGCGCGAAGCAGGCGTGTCCGTCGTGGCCGTTCCGGAATCTCTGCGCGGTCACAAAGGGCGTCGTATCGTCCGCTGCCGTGATCGCCGGCGCTGAGCGGTTAGGCAATCGAAAGTGTTCGGTGTGTCGGCGGCCGTCTGGCCTCGCAATTATTGCCCGATCTGCGACGGCCTGCTCCGGCGCACTCGCAAGGGGCGGAGGCCGCCGGGCTCGCCCAGGTTGAGCAGCACGGGCCGCGCATCGTGCAGCAGGGTGTAGACCCAAACGGGACCGTCGGCGGTGGCAAGGTCGAGATCGGGCATGCGGCGCCCGAGCAGGGGGTGTCCCTCGCCTCTGCAGCACACGGGCGGCGACCGGATGGCGCTCGGCGTGGTACGCGTCCGGAGGCGTTCGGGCGACATCCCGTCGACCACCTGGGCCAGCTTCCACCCAAGGTTCACCGCGTCCTGCACGCCGATGTTCAGACCCTGCCCGCCGAAGTTGAGTCTGGGAGCCGGATGCCGCTCCGAAGCTGCGCCTCAGCTGCCGTATACGTCGATGGTGCATTCGGGCGGATCGAGTGGGTCGGCCTCCCACCTGGTCGGCCGGCTGCCGCAGTATTCGGCTATGTCGCCTGAGGCCTCTCAGCGGGCGAGGATCTGGACGTGGTTCCCCTCTGGGTCTACAAATCCATGCACGGCGAACGTGCTGTCTGCAGCTCCAGCAACTTCGAGCCGGAGGTGCTCTGCCTCGACATCGGCAAGGCGCCTGCCCCCGAGCCGTTCGGCGCGCTCGAGCGTTTCGGCGATATCGTCGACCTCCACGGTGAGAACAACCCCTTTCGGCCCCACTCCGGTCACGCCGCCGCTTAGATCGGCCTCGCCGACGCCGATGAAGTGGTAGGGCCCGCTGCGGTCAGCATCCACCGATGTGAGCCGAGCTCCCCTGACCGTCCACCCGAACACTTGCCGATAGAACTTCGCCAGACGGTCTGCGTCGACCGCTCCGACTTGGAAGTGCACGATCCTGCTGGTCACCGCGTCCCCCTTTCCGAATTGCGGTCCACCCGCGAGTGGGTCCTCGCCATGGAGTGTGCACCACGACAGGGGGCTTGCAGCAAGGGGGGGCCGTAAGGGAGAAAAGGATGGGCAGGGATGCACGCCGTCTCCACGTCGAGTGCACCTCCCTTGGAGAGAGAGCGGCCCCCGCCTAAGTGTTCGCTTCCCCGAGGTCTACGGATAAGGAACGTTGTCCGCGGATCGAGAGCGTGGCTCGGCCCCCCGGAAGATGCACGGTACCGTAGCGGTGATGACGAATGTATTGGTGACTGGGATGTCGGGGGCGGGGAAGTCGTCGGCGCTGGCCGAGCTCGGCCGACGCGGCTGCGCGGTCCTCGACACCGACGAGCCGGGCTGGCTGGAGTGGGTCGAGTCCTCCGAGGAGGTCTTCGGAGGTGAGTGGCTGTTGGTCGAGGACCGGATGACAACGCTCCTCCGCTCGGGCGACGATCGCACGCTGTTCGTGGCGGGGTGCGCGCGCAATCAGGGGAAGTACTACGACCGGTTCGACGCGATCGTGCTGCTCAGCGTGCCCGCCGACGTCATCCTCGACCGGATCGCGCACAGGACCACGAACAGCTACGGCAAGACCCCCGCGGAACGGCGGCTGATTCTAGATTTCATCGCGACGGTCGAGCCTTTTCTCCGGGCAAGTTGCACGCACGAGCTGGATGCGGCCCGCCCGCTCGAGCAGGTCGTCGCGGACTTGATCGCGATCTCGGGCGCTCTCTGAGTGCCTCGTGACGACGGCAAGCGGCTTGGGCTGGATGCTCGAGCCACGGGGGCCCTTCTGGGGTGCGTCTACGCATAAGGAACGTTGTCCGCGGATCGCGGAGGTGGCCATCCGTCGAGGTCACGTTCGTGTGGCGAGTATCCGTGGATGTCGCCTGACCACATGCCTTAGGGTGCCCTCCGCGGCGTCAGCCACCAAAAGAAGCGCATGGAGGGGGCCACCACCGATGCAAGCCGACGAGATCCGCTTCCTGTTCGAATACGACCAATGGGCGACCCGCCAGTTGCTCGGCGTCCTCGACGGCCTCGACCCGGCTCTATGGGCGAGGGCGGACGTCGTGGGCGAGCGGGGTCTGGGAAGCATCCTCGTCCACCACCTCGGCGCTTCCCAGCGCTGGCGCATCGGATTCGAAACGCAGGGCACCGATGAAGGACCCGAGCCGGAACTCGAGCCACTGCCGACGATCGACGAGCTGCGCGAACGTTGGGAGGCGGAGTGGGCCGCGGTCGATGCGTGGCTGCCGACCCTGACGGACGACTTCGTCGCGTACGTCCACAACGGGGTGCCCATCTGGCAGATGCTCGTACATGTCGTGAATCACGGGACCAGCACCGAGCCGAGGCAGCGGCGGTTCTCACCGGCGACCGCCGATCGCCGGGCGAGCTCGACCTGATCAACTACTCCGAAGAACGGGCGGACGGCGGCAACTAGCCCATCCGCGAGCGGCTCGCGGGTGTGCCGCAGAATCGCTCATTAGAACTTCACGCGCGAATCCCTAAGGATCCGTCGCGCGACGAGGCCGCAGACTTCCCTTCGCAACAGCGTCATGCCCCTTGACCAAGTATGGGGTAGCCGGTCTGCGGGCGGCACGTGGCGCAGAAGGACGCTTCTCCGACACACTTCCGCTGGTGTCGGGATGTGCAAACATCGCGCAATGACTGTGCATCACGCCCACAGAGCTCGCATAATCGTCAAACGACCAGGCGTCATCCCACTCCTGGTGTCAGAGGTCGTCTCTGGAATCGGGTCGATGATGACGTCGCTGGCGCTTCCGTGGTTCGTCTTGGTTACATCGGGATCTCCCGCGAGAACGTCCGTTGTGCTCGCCGCCGAGATTGCGCCGATTCTCATACTCGGCATCCCGAGCGGGAAGGTCGCGGCTCGCCTCGGTGCCAGGCGGACGCTCCTCCTTACGCAACTCGTTGCCGCCCCACTCGTGGCAGCCATCCCCATCCTGCACTATGCCGGCTGGCTTACGCTTCCGCTCCTGCTCGTACTCGTATTCGCATTGGGGACGCTGTGGACGCCGTACTATGCCGCTCAGACGTCCATCGTCCCGGACCTCGTCGGTGAGGACGAACGCTCGACGGCCGTCGCCAACGCGATCCTTCAGGGTGCCTCCCGTTCAACGTACTGGCTCGGGCCGTTGACCGCGGGCTTCCTGATCTCGGTCTTCGACGCTCCAATCGTCCTCCTCATCGACGCGGCGACCTTCGCGGTCGGATTCCTTCTCCTCACGTTCGTGCCGGAGCGCGGCACAGGCGTTCCCGCACGCGGGGCGGAGGACGTCTTGAGCGGCGTCCGGTTCATCGCGCACAGCCGCTTCGTGCGGGCGACCGTCAGCGCCCAGGCAATGAGCCAGGCCTCCTATCAGGCGCTCATGCTCGCGCTGCCCGTATTGGCGTTCGTCGTTTACGAAAGTGCAGCAGTCGCTGGATTGTTGGCAGGAGCCTGGGGAGCAGGAGCGCTCGCCGGCAGCATCTTCGCCGTCCCGCTTACGACTCGGCGCCCGGCGCTACAGCTCGCGCCGGTCGCGTGGGCGGTGCAATCCGCACCGTTGTGGCTGTTGGTCTTGCCGCTTCCCTTGGCGCTTCTCGCCGCGGCCCTTGTCGTGTCGGGCATCGGCAATGGCGTGCGTAACCCTCCCACCATCGCGGTCACTCTGGCTCGTGTCCCCCGATCGTTGCGCACGCAGGTCTTCGCGGCGGCGAACGCGCTCGGACACGGTGGCGGCCTCATGATGCTGATTGTGACCGGTCCGGCGATCGAGACTGTCGGGCTCAGGCCAACATTTGCAATCATCGCTGCGTTGTCTTCGGCAGGTACGCTCGTGTTTATCTGGGGCGCTCTGCGAGCAGTCGAGTGACTACGGAGCTGAGGAAACGCCGTGAGGACGCGAACGTTCGATGTTCGACTTGCTTTGGGAGGCCGAGGCTACCTAAAAGCAGTAGGCTCGCTGCGCGTCGCAGAATCACTCTTCTGCGCACCCAGGGCGGCCGGAGACTTTAGCGATGACGCCTTGACGCTACATTGGGTGGCCGTTCTGCGGGGCGCACATGGCGCAGAACGACGCTTTGCGACAGATCGGCCCACCAAAATGCTGCCAGCTGCATGTCGCCTACCGACTCGGATGGTCGATGGTGGGGCCTCGCACGATGCCGTCGTCGTCGATCGTATAGACACCCTCCTCGAACCGGTCGATCACCGTTTCGACGAACGAACCCACGCTCTCCCAGTCAGCGCGCTCGTCCAGGTCGCTGTCATGCCAGACGATGTGAACGGGCGACGTCGAGCCCTCGTTGGCCGCGAGATCGACCGCGAGGAGGCCCTTGCCGAACAACCGTAGAAGCGGGAACCAGTGCGTCGGCCAAAGCCGTTCCACATCGAAGACACTCATGGGCATCGCCGCCACGTCGGAGGCCACGCTCCGTGTCATTTCGTACTCATCGCACAGGTGGCGAAGGTCGTAGAACTCTCCGCCGGGTAGGAACCTCACCGCCACGCTTGAAACACCCGACGTCCCTGCGCCATCGTGCCAGCCGAACCACGTGACGACCTCGGCGCTCGGGGTCAGCCCCACACCCGCGAGCAGCCTCGCGACCTCAGCTTCATCGATCCCCGGATGCAGCAGCGGGACGATCGCGGCTCGCGACCGCGCCAAGATGCTCTCCAGTCGCGACAAGGCGGCCGCAAGCCCTTCGTCCATGCTCAACACCTGAACGTAGTCGTCGGCGGTCTCCGCCGGCAATGGCACTCCCCGACGGTCGGCCCCGAAGGGGGCCACGAGCTCGAGGAGCCTCGGGAATGCTCGGACGCCGGATAATGGGTTACATGACCAGGCTCGATTGGGCGGGACTGGGGAAGGCCGGCTCGAGGGCGGCACGCGCCTGGACGGTTGCCTTCCTCGGGATTTTCGCCGCGTGGGTCGTCGTCATCGTTGTGTTCGAGCTCATCGAATAATTCGACGCCGTGTCGCTTGCTTCACGCCGACCGACCGTCCCACTCCTACGTGATTGTCATAGACGTCTCGTTGCTAGGACGAACTGCCTTCGGACGATCGAGGAATATGTCGCAGACAAATCACTACGACAGCAGACCTCGGCCCGCGCCATCCGGGCGCCAGCGCACCCAGGGCGACGTATGATTCTTCAAAAAGAGGCTCTATGTGGTGGCTGTGGATCGTCATCGCAGCGGTAGCCCTGGTGCTTCTGGGTGTCGCGCTCTTCGGGTCGCGGCGGGGGTGGGGCCCCCGTTCTGGGCCGTACCGCGACGAGCAGGCTGTCGGGAAGATGGAGTTCTGGCTCCGTAATGAACGCTCGGCGGCCGACGGCGGGCGGTAGGTAGGTACCTGGCACCTCCGACTCCCTGGTTAGCAGAGTGCTTGGCTGGACGCCAGACCTGCCCTAACGAGGCGTTTTCTGGCTTGCGAGCGAGACCGGTGCTCGCTACGTAGGATGGACCTCGTGCGGTACTTCGACGCTGAGACATTCGGGTTCCTGCGCGACCTGACGAGCCACAACGATCGGGCGTGGTTCAACGAGAACAAGGATCGCTACGAAGACGCCGTGAAGGAGCCCATGCTCGAGTTCATCGCCGACGCGAGCCCGGAGCTCCAGAAGCTGAGCCGGAACCTCGTGGCCGACCCGAGACCGACCGGCGGATCGATGTTCCGGATCTACCGCGACGTGCGCTTCTCGAAGGACAAGCGTCCGTACAAGACGTACGCGAGCGCGCACTTCCCGCTCGGCGCGAAGGGCGTCCACGGACCCGGGTACTACTTGCACATCGAGCCGGGAGGCTCGTTCGTGGCGGGTGGAATGTGGATGCCTGAACCCTCCGTCCTCCAGGGGATCCGCGAGCGGATCGCGGAGCGCCCCGCAGAGTGGAAACGCGCTCGCGCCGGCCTCGATGATCCCGAGGACGCGCTGAAGCGCCCGCCGCGGGGTTTCGACCCGGATCATCCGATGATCGAGGACATCAAGCGCAAGAGCTTCACGTCGTCCGGCCGCCTGTCCGATGCGCAGGTGACCGGTCTGAACCTCATGAAGGCATTCATGGCGAGATGTGAGGAGATGGCGCCGCTGATGCGGTTCCTCGCCGCAGCCACCGATGTCCGCTGGTGAGGTCGTCGCGTCGGTCCTCTGGCAGAACCCGGTCGACCGCAGCACGGAGCTGTGCCGTCTCGTCGCCACGCCGTCCGGGTTCGCGCTGCAGGGACTCGTCCTCGTGCCCATCGGAGGGGGAGCCGGCGCGCGTCGAGTATCACGTCGACGCAGACAGACAGTGGATCGCGCGTCGCGCTCACCTCGTGATCGAGTCGCAGGGCTCGAAGAGGGCGATCGAGCTCGAGCACGAGGGCGAGCGCTGGACGGTCGACGGCCGCGCACGTGAGGAGCTCCACAGATGCGTCGATGTCGACCTCCGCGTCACGCCGGCGACCAACACACTCCCCATCCGGCGGCTCGAGCTCGACGTCGGCCAGCGCGCCGGCGTCCGAGCGGCGTGGGTGGGGTTCCCGGGCCTCGAGGTGGAACCGCTCGAGCAGTCGTATGAACGTCTCAGCGAGGAGACATACCGGTACCGAGCCGGCGCCTTCGAAGCGGATCTCGTCGTGGACCAAACCGGCCTTGTCATCCGCTACGGCACTCAGTATTGGTCAGCTGTGGCGCGAGCCTGCTGAGCTTGCTGGATGGGCTCGTACAGAGGGCGCACTCGAACCGGACCGATGCAGCGTCACGTTGCGGCGTCGCGTGGCCGTGCGTCGAGTAACTCGCGCACCGCCGCGAAGAAGAGCTCGGCCGAGCGTTGCCAGGTCGGGAGCGTCGCCGCCGTCCGCCGCGCCGCCGAGGCGAGCCGTTCGCGGACTGCGGCGTCAGTCGTGACGGCTCGAAGCGCCGACGCGAGTCCGAGCAGGTCGCCCGGTTCGGCCATCAGCGCCTCGCGTCCGTGTTGCGCCAACCGCGGCAGGTTTGCCGCGCGCCATCCCACGACGGGGAGGCCGGCCGCGATCGCCTCGGCCCATGCCGTGCCGAACGGATCGACGGTGGAGCAGAGCGCGAACACGTCCGCCGACTGGTAGAGCCGTCCGACGTCTTCGACCGGCAAGGTGCCGGCGACGACGACGCGGCCGTTCAGATCCGGCCGGTCGATCCGTCGCCGAACCCGTTCGGCGTACGCGCGGTCGACGTCCGTCGCGCCAACGAGCCACAGCGTCGCCGCATCGTCGGGGAGCGTCGCGAACGCGCCGAGCAGCTCGAGGATCTGCTTGCGCGGTGCCCAGTTCGCGACGCAGAGCACCGACGTCGCCCGGCTGCGCCGGAGGTCGAGCGGCGGCCCGCCCGCGACCGGCACGTCGCACCCCGGCGGGACGAACCGAACACGGTCGGGCGGTGCACCGATCGCATGGAGCTCGTCGACGAGGCTCTCGCTCGCCGCGATGAACCCCACCGCCGACCGATACGCGAGTCGGTCCAGCGCCGCCTGCGCGCGGGAACGGATCCACCCGTGGTCCATGCCGCCGGGTGGCTGGTGCACGACCGCGACCACCGGCGCGTCCAGGCGGGCGATCCACGGCGCGACGAACGCGGCGGCGATGCTGTCGAGCAGCACCGCGTCGGCCCGCCGGCGTGCCGCCGAGAGCGTCCGGGCCGCCGGGACGACCGGCAACGGCCAGGCGAGCGGCCGGACGGACGCGAACCGGAGGTCGGCTCCGTGGTCGTGCGCCGCGGCTGCCATCATGCGGTGGTAGCGGTATCCACCGGTCCGCTGCTGTGGATCGCCGAGCGTCACGAGGGAGAGCCGAAGGTGCGCGTCCTGCACGTCGCCCCGACGCCGTTCGGTGCCGGAGGCGGGCAGCTCCTCGGGGGCGGGGAGCGG
>JBKPHM010000143.1:0-13508 GCA_046729855.1 Actinomycetota bacterium
CTTGTCACCAAGTTCCTCGAAGACTTGGATTACACCCTCCAGCTCCCGCGCGATTTCCTCGTCGCTCATCTCCGGGACCGTGTGGGCACGGAGGTACGAACGCGCGACGGCGGCGTCGGCTGCCGCCAGGCGCTCGCCGGCTGCACGCCCACTCTCGACGGCCTCCGACAGCACCGAGTCTGAGCGCTCCAGCTGGCCTGATTCCATCAACGCTCGACCCAGGGAGGGTAGGAGACTCAGGCGCCGTCGATCGTGCGAGGGGAGCAAAGCGCTGGCTCGGTCGAGCAAGTTGACAGCCGCGGACGTGTCGGCGCGAGCGTGCGCTCGCCTGCCCGAAGCGGAGAGGCGCTCGGCCGCCCGGTCAGCCAGCTCCCGCGCCCGGTGGCCCGGCGGCCCAAGCTCCACAACATAGCGGTACGCCTGCTCGAGGTGGTAGCCGATGATCTCGTCGAACTCGTCTGCTCCACCTTCGAGCCACGCAGCGACGCGTTCGTGCAGATCGGATCGAAGCTCCTTCGACAGACGCTCGTACGCGGCGTCGCGGATCAGCATGTGCCGGAAGCGGAAGGTGTCCTCGATCGCTTCGTGCGGGCGGATCAGTTCCTTTCGGACGAGCGCCGCGAGCAGCGCACCGGGAGGCCGGCGCCTGTCAGGAGCCAGCTCAGCAAGCGCCTCCCATTCGAACTCGAGCCCGACGACTGACGCGCGCTCGAGCAGGTCTCGCTCCTCGTCGGGAAGCGCGTCTAGGCGGGCCGCGAGGAGCGCGTGCATCGTCGGGGGCACATGCTCGGGGTCGCCCCCTTCGGCGACCATCGCCAGGAGCTGCTCGACGAAGAGGGGATTTCCCTCGGCGACCTCGCGGATCCGGATGTGGGCGGCGTCCTCGAGCTGAGAGCCGCCGATAAGCTCGTCGATCAGCTGATCAGACTCAGCCTCGGAAAGCGGCTCAAGCGCGATCGCCTGCCCGCCCCAACTCGGGCGCTCGTCGAGGAGTTCCGGCCGAGCAAGACAGAGAAGGAGAAGAGGAGCGTCGCGGGTCCAGTCCGCGAGATGCTCGATTAGGTCGAGGAGTGTCGGCTCGGCCCAGTGAATGTCTTCGACGACGAGTGCGAGCGGGCGCTGACGCGAGCGTTGCTCGAACGCCTTCCGCACTGACCAGAAGATCTCTTCCGGCGCTCCCGCCGACAGCGCGGCGGCAAGCTCGTCCTCGGCGTCTGCCTCCTGGAAGATCTCGACAAGCGGCCAGTACGTGATGCCTTCGCCGTAGGGGAGGCAGCGACCGGATAAGACGGCCGCTCTGCCGGCTAAAGCCGAGTCGAGCTCGCGGGCGAGGCGCGACTTGCCGATCCCTGGCGGCCCGAGGACGGTGACGAGGCGGCAACGGCGCTGGGAGACAGCCGCGTCGAACGCCGCTCGCAGCTTCGCGAGCTCCTCGAGTCGGCCGACGAGAGGGGCGTCGAGCCGCCGTTCAAATGCAGATGCCCCCTCGACCACGCGCACCAGGCGGTACGACGCAAGAGGCTCGGCCTTTCCCTTCAGCGAGAGCGGCTCGACGCGCTCCACCTCGATCGCACCGCGGGCGAGCCTGCGCGCCTGCTCACCGATGAGGATCTCGCCGGGCTGCGCCGCCTGCTCGAGGCGGGCGGCGACATTGACCGCGTCGCCGGTGGCGAGGCGCTCCTCAGTGCCCGTGACGACTTCGCCGGTATTGACGCCGGTGCGCAGGAGCAACGCGACGCCGTAGTCGCGCTCGAGCTCGTCGTTGAGGGATGCGAGCGAGTCGCGGAGCTCGGCGGCAGCGCGCAGGGCGCGCAGCGCGTCGTCCTCGTGCACAGTCGGGACGCCGAAGACGGCCATAACCGCATCGCCGATGAACTTCTCCACCGTGCCGCCGTGGCGCTCAAGACATGTCCTTGCGGCCTCGAAGTAGCGCGCCATCACGCGCCGGAACGACTCCGGGTCGAGCCGCTCGCCGAGCGCGGTCGAGCCGCTCACGTCCGCGAAGAGGACCGTGACTGTCTTGCGGACCTCCCGCACCGCCGTCGCCGCGAGCGCAGCGCCGCAGACGTTACAGAAGCGAGCGTCGTCTGGGTTCTGCTTGCCACAACTCGGGCACTCGGCCACGGCGAAAGCGTACGACGGCAGTGCCGAGAGAGCTAACCGGTCGAAGGTCCAACCGCTGCCCACGATGACGGGGGCTATGCACCACCCTCGACAGCGCTCGGGAGAGGGGTTTCACGGGCAGCAACGGGCAGCAAACGTCAGAAATCGGCTTCGCTCAACAATGCGGAATCGGACCGCGAGCACTCCGAAAGGCCGCATGAATAGAGCGATTGCGCGGCACTCGTCGCCTACCGTCGTGACCGGCGAAGCGGCCTGTCACGCCGGAGGTCGCGGGTTCGAGTCCCGTCGCTCCCGTAAAAACCCCTGCAAATGGGCATGTTGTGTTGTCGGGTCAGACGCCAGATTTGGCCGACTACACAGACTTTTCTTGAGGCGACGACGAAACGGCCAAAAAAACGGGCCGAAATGCGGTTGCGTGGAGACGACGATCACGACGCATTAGATGAGCTGTACAGCGCGTCCGCGCTCGACGGCCGCTCCCGCCGGGTACGGAATGGGCCGAGATCAGCCCGCCGTGCGAAAAACCGCGTGCACGTGCTCTAGGTATGTAGGCGTGGATCGCGCAGATGACGCCCTGCCAGAAGAACCCAGCCGGGCCGAACTGCGCGCCCGCCGGACCCGGCCGCTAGAAACGCAGTAGCCGAAGCCGGCTTGCCCGCGCCCCGGGCGGGCCGGCTTCCCGGTTGAAAACGGAAGCCAGATCGCCGCCTGCCCTTTGCGCGCCTAGACGGTCAGGCGATTGCGCTGATCGTGATACCGCCTCGCGCCTTCTGCCTCAGCGTCACCGTGACCTCGCTCGTCTCGAGCTCGAGCGCCTCGGCCACGTCGTCGCGGATTCGCACGGCGAGGGCCTCGCAGAACGCACCCTCGTTCCGGTAGCGCGCCAGGTACAGCTTGAGCGACTTCGATTCCAGGCAGAGCGAGGTCGGGCTGTACTCGATCGTGGCCACGTACATGTCCGGCTGCCCGGTGACCGGGCAGACCGCGGTCAGCTCGTCGCTCGTCATCTCGACGCGCGTGACGCCCGGGTTTTGAAAAGTCTCCAGCCCGGCGTACTGCTCCGAGCCGGCATGCCCGAGAGCGATGAACTCGTCGGTTGGACGAACGTCAGTCACGCTCCTACTCTAGGCGCTTGCAGCGCGAAGACGGAAAGCGCGTCTACCTGGCGGGCCCGCCGTACGCCGACGAGTATCGCCGTCGAGCGGCGACGCTCATCCGGCGACGCGGCTGGCACGCGGTCGATCCGATGCGGCGCGACTTTCGCGGCCGCACCGAGGGAATGGAGCGCGAGCTAGTCGAGGGCGATCTCGCCGACATCGACAGCTGCGACGCCGTCCTCGCCGCGTTCACCTACGCCGACGAGGGAACGGCGATGGAAGCCTGGTACGCACACGCGGCCGGAAAGCCGGTTGTCGCCTACACGGGCGGGGCACCCGCCCATCCGTGGACGGTGTACGTCGCCGCTCGCGTCTGCGCCGACCTCGAACAGGCCGTCGCGGCCCTCGACTCGCTCTGACAGCTAGGCCGGAATCGCGATCGGCCCGCGCGCCCGCTCGAGGACGAAGTCGACGAGGTCGACGAACGGGTCGAAGCCAATCACCTCCGGCGCGTTCGCGACGAAGTTCGAGAGCGCGTTGACGTCGTAGAAGTAGGGCAGGCCGTCTCGCGCGTTCACGAGGTACTCGACGCCGCCCAGGTCCATCCCGGCCGCGGCAACGATCCGCTTCGCATGCTCGATCAACTCGCTCGGCGGCTCGTAGCGTTCGATCGGCAGCCCGCGACCGGAGACACCGTCGGCGATTCCGGGCAGGTCGCAGTAGTCGGCCGGGCAGAGATTGAAGCTTCCAGGAAGCAGCCGCAGGCGGATCGCGTACAGGAACTCGCCGCCGACGATCTCGATCCGGACGATCGCCTCGTCCGCCGCCGGCAGATACTCCTGCACCAGCGCGGTGCCGTCAAGGCCGAGCTCGAGGCTCTCGCGGCCGGCCTCGCGCAGCTCCGCTTCGGTCGCGAACGAACGGATCCCCGCGCCGCTGCCCCCGACGTTGGGCTTGACGAGAACTGGGAAGTGGAGACCCTCGGCGGCCGTCGCAAGCCGTGACGGGTCGTTGACCACCCGCGCGGCTGGGTAGCGAACGCCGAGGCGCGCGAAGAGCGCGCACTGCCGAGCCTTGGAGATCTCGACCTGAAAGGCCGCGTGTCCGTTCACCACGTCCGCCCCGATCTCGTCGAGGTAGGCGAGGAAGTGGAGGCTGTGGAAGATCGCGCGCGCCTGCCCACGCGTCCACGCCGACGGGCTCATGCGGTTGAGGACGACCGAGAAGCGGCTCTCCGGCTCGCCCGGGTCGAACACCAGCTTGCCCGCGTGGAGCTTCTCGTACGCGATCTCGCGCCGCTCGAGCTCGGCAAACAGCGGCTCGAACCAGAGCGGGTGCTCGTACAAGATCCCGATCGGCGCCTCCACCCGATGTGGAGGCTACCGGGGCAGGCGTCGCTGTCGGAGATCGAGGTCAGCCCGCCAATCCGGGCGCGCCGCGGACGAGTAAGCAGATGGAGAGGAGTTCGAGGGGGAGGAACTTATTGTTGAACGTCAAATGCACTGGTCGCTGGTCGGTCGGTCGATGGACGGTCCAGGCTTTGCTGCCGCTTATCGTTGCGGTCGGCACGGCCGGCACGGCAGGAGCGGCGACGTTTCTGTCGGAGGCGACCTGGGGAGGCCCGGTCTCCGAGGTCACGGAAGAGAGCGCGGTCGCGCCTGACGGGAGCACGTATCTCGCCGGGTTCACGACGAGCTTCGATCAGTTCGGCCAGGAGAATCTTTTCGTTGTCAAGTTCGGGGCTGACGCCTCGCTCGTCTGGCAGAGGCGGTGGGACGGGCCCGAAGTGTTCGGAAACGACCGAGCGACGGACGTCGCCGTCGCCGCGGACGGGTCGGTGTACGTGACAGGTTCGACCTTCGGCGTCGCCGGAGACGCGCTGCTCCTGAAGTTCTCCGCGGAGGGAACGCTCGTCTGGCAGCTTCGCTGGGGAGCAAGCGGGACCGAGCGAGGCGAGGGAGTGGCGGTCGGCGCCGACGGCGCGATCTACGTCGCCGGCGGGACGACCAGCTTCGGGGGCACCTTCGTCCTGAAGTTCGCGCCCGACGGCGCGCTCGTGTGGCAGAAGGTCTGGGGACAGGCGAGCGGAGAGGGGGTTGCCGTTGCTCCGGACGGGAGCATCTACGTCGCCGGTACCGGACCGAGGCCCGATGGGGCTTTCGGCAACGCCATCGTCGTGCTGAAGCTCGATGCTTCGGGGAGCCTCGTCTGGCAGCGGGTCTACTCGGCAGGCGAGATCGCCGACGCCCGCGGCGGAATCGCCGTCGGGCCCGACGGCTCGGCCTACGTCGCCGGCGCGATTCAGGACGCGACTCGCAAGGTCGTGGTGGATGCTCTGCTCCTCAAGTTCGACTCGGCCGGGAACCTCGTGTGGGATCGCGGCTGGGGAGGCCGGAGTGGCGACGTGTCCGGCTCGGTCGGGGTCGCGCCCGACGGGACGGTCCTCTGGGCCGGGGAGACGAACAGCTACGGCGCCGGAAGCGATGACGGGTACCTCCTCTTGCTGAGCCCGGAAGGAAGGTCACTCGACGGCAACACGTGGGGAGGGCTGGAGATCGACCACTTCGAAGGCGTGGACGCGGCGGCGAACGGAACGATCTCGCTGGGCGCGACCACCCAAGGTCCGCCCTTCTCCTTCCTCCGCGCGCCGACCAAGACGTCGAGACTGAGAGGAACAGTGGCGACGCCGACGGCGCCGCTCGAGGACGCAGCGGGCACTCTTGCCGATCCCGGCGGAACCGTGGACACGCCCGCAGGGACGACGCCCGGTGGCGGCGGAATCGATGCCGCGCTCGTCAGGGTCGCGCCCTAGCCTCGCAGAGGATCACGAGGGCAGCGCGCGGGCGCTGCCCCTCGTATCCCGCACCCCTGACGGTCGGGTCCGCAGCCCAAGCGCGCGGCACCGCAGACCAAGGGCAAGCCCCAGGGGCTCGCGAAGACGGGTCCTGCGTGAATCGGCCTACCCCCTCGCCTTTCCGACAGGCGCCCACCATGCCAAGCGCTCGCCGACTACCTGCCACTCGTACAACAGATACGGACTTCAGCTCGAACAACGAATCACCAGTTAGTCTGCTATCGTACTTTTTAGTCCATAGTCAGACTAAGGAGGCTGAGGTGATCAACCGGACCGTCACCGCGGTGCTCGACGCGCCGAAGGACGACGTCTTCGCCTACCTGGCGCGGGTGGAGAACCTTCCCGAGTGGGCGACCGACTTTGCTCGGGAGCTGAGGTACGAAGACGGCAAGGCGAAGGTCGTGAACGGCCTGGGCGAGTTCTACTTCCGCATCGACGCCGACCCGAAGACCGGCGTGATCGACATGTACGCCGGCCCCAGCGAGGCGGAGCTAGCCCTCTTCCCCACCCGCGTCGTCCCGCTCGGAGAGAGGAGGAGCGCCTACTCGTTCACGATGTTCAAGGCTCCGGGGCTGCCGGACGAGCTGTTCGAGTCGCAGTACGAGTCGCTGCGGCGCGAGTTCGACAACATCCGCGCCCGCTTCGCCGGCGAGCATGCGAGCTGCGCTCGATGATCGCAGCCGCTGAACGCAGGAAGATGCTCGCCGTTCGGCTCTGCGGCGGGCGCGTCCTCATGCGACTCGAGTCAATTGGCGTGACGCGCCTCGCCGACCTCCGCGCCCGCGATCCCTGGGAGGTGATGCACGAGATCAACCTCGAGGCGGGACGGCCGATCTGGCGATCGCCGATCGCGGTAGCAGCCTTGCAGAACCTGATCGACGCCGCTGTGCGGGAGAGCGCCGGCTCTCCCGCTCGGGACCGGCCTGCGCATGCCGGATCCTGAGCCGGAAGCCAGAGCCGCGCTCAGCCGCGACAACCTTGGCTTCCTCCTCGCGAAGGCGACGCAGCACTGGAACGAGCTGCTCGGCGCGCACTTCGCCGCCGCTGGCTACGCCGACGTGCGTCCCTCCTACGGCTCGGTCCTGCTGCCGCTGTTCGAGCAGGACGGCCTGCGCATGGGCGAGCTCGCACGCCGCGCGCGGTTGAGCAAGCAGACGATGACGTCGATGATCGGCCGCCTCGAGCGCGACGGCCTCGTCGAGCGGCGAGCGGATCCGAGTGACGCTCGCGCGTCGCTGATCTTCCTCACCGCGCGCAGTCGCCGCTTCGCGCCGGTTGCGGCCGCGACGCTCCGCGATCTCGACGGGCTCGCCCGCCGCCGACTCGGCCCGCAGCAGATCGCTGCGACGAAGAAGGCTTTGCGCCAGCTGATGGAGCTCGAGTAAACCGGGAGCAGCGAGGCAGGGCGTCGGTACGGGACGCCCGCCGTCCGCCCGACGGATCTCCACACCGGCGGGTGCTTCCGGCGACCTCCCGCCGGATGTGTGCCGGATGCTGGCCTTGTCGCAATTGCAAACTACCGTGTGCGCGGCGAATGCTCCGTCCAGGCCCTGTTCGCGTAGGCCCTGCGACCTTGTTCAAGCGCTCGCTCTATTACGACCGGTTCATTCTCGATCACGTTGGCCGGTCCGGCGGGTACGGCATCGCGTTCCCCCGTCTTGCCGTCTCAAGCTCAGGAGGAAGAGAATCAAGTGACGTTGTCGAAGCAGGCACCACGCCGACCACACATAAACCACTCAGGCTGTGCCGGGCGGCAGCCGGTCGCAGCCGGTCGCAGCCGGTTGGTTCGACGGCGAAATGCCCGCTCTAGCCAGTAATTCGGGGTCGCAGCCGGCTGTAGCCGGTTGTGCCGTACCGGCCTGTCACGCCGGAGGTCGCGGGTTCGAGTCCCGTCGCTCCTGCTTCTCGAAATACCTGCAAAGGGGCATCTTCTGTTGTCTCACCAGACGAAACTCCGGTCTCAGAGACCGACGCTTGCTGCCCGTCCCCATTAGCTATGAGCCGCTCCAGCGGACAAATTTCCTGCAACGATCGCGCAAGAGGTCGGTATCGAAGACCCACCCGAGTTCTTCCCAGCACACACGTTTGTCTCGGGGTGACGCACGGCTGCGCAATTCGATACCGGGCCGGATGGCGAAGTCCGCCCGCGCCTCTGACGTGTCACCGGCGGGAGACGCCGCGATGCGCCACGTTGTCTCGCCGCAGAGCTGTAGCACCGGCGGGCGAAGGATCAAGCGGATGACGACGGCGTCGAGGAAGATCGCGCTCGCCATTCCGACGCCGAAACAGCTGCAGGTGTGGTTGCCATTCGCGGCGAAGTCAGGGCTGCGGTCGAACGATCTAGCCGGGGCGCGCCCGGCATCGTCGCGGGCGGACGCTCTAATCGCAGCGCGGGACAGGGCTGAGCGAATCCTCCTCTGCCACCGAGGCGGAAAGCTCGAACCAGTCCAGTCTGTGCAAGGGGCGGGCTGCCTTCGACTCGAAGATAGTTGCGAGCGACGCTAGGCCGCCGTGCTGGCGACGACGACCTCGCCGCCGGGGGAGGCGGGGCGCGCGCTGGGTCGTGTCCGAGCAGGCATAGATCGGCTGGCCGCGAGTGGCCAGCGACTTGGCGGCGACTTGCCGCAGCGGGCCTGTGACCGTGTCGCCACTCACGGTTGCAGCAAATCCGATCTTCGCCTACGGCGCGTATATCGAGGTAGGCATGAGGACAACGTTGATCGCACTGGCGATCATCGCGACAGTCCCGGTTGCCGCCGCTGGCTTCGCGTCTGACCGAGAAGTGGCTGCAGGCACCGGCGTTGCCGTCGGGGAGCTGCAACTCCGTCCCACCGTTGCGGGCGGGCCTCGGGGCGTTGGGCTCTTCCGGCAAACGGGCGCGAGGCTGCGCGGTTGGGTGGTCGTCTGGGGTCTCGAGCCGCGCTCGAGACACGCGGTGCACTTCCACGGGCCCCAGAGCGCCTGCGGCCGGAAAGCGGACCCCGTAGCCAGCCACGCCGACCTCCTCGCCGACGCACGTGGGGTCGCCTACGCGACCGTCAGGGTCCGCAGCACCGTCCAGGTCGTGCGGAAGGGCGTCTACTACAACGTCCACGCGAAGCCGTCCTCCGCGGCGGAGAATCCCGAGATCGCATGCGCGAACGTGATGCCGATCCCCTGATCGCTACCGGCCGAGTACGTCGAGCCGGACTTGGACGATGCTCTTGGCAACGGCCTCGCCGCCCCCGAGGCGACCGCCTTCCGCGGCTTTTCGGCCTGGAACGCCTCCAGGGCTACCGTGACCGCGTGGAGGTCCTAGGCGAGGAGGCCGACCTCGCGCTCCCGGCCACGGAGCCGCCCGGACCGTCCCCAACCTTTCGGGTTCCGGTGCCGGTTCGCGCACTTCCTCGTAAGGTGGGCGGAACTTGGCATCGCACAAACCAGCCGGTGCTGGGTCGCATCGCCCCTCAGCCCGCGGGGTGATGGATTGGGCAAACCGCGCGGCGGGCAAGGTCGTACTTCCAGCCAGAAGTCTGGACCCATAGGAGGAAAGGGAGGAGAGGAGCCATGCGCAGACGTTCCCTTGCTGTTCTCGCTCTCGTCGCGAGCCTCATTGGGCTGCTCGCCCTGACGAGCACGTCCGCGACCGCCGCGGGAGCCAAGCGCTCCACGAGCATGAGCGGCGCGGAGGAGGTCCCGCCCGCCGATCCGGACGGAACCGGCTCCGCGCTCATCACGCTCAACGTCGGACAGGCGACCGTGTGCTGGGAGCTCACGGTGTCGAACATCGCCCCGGCGACGGCCGCCCACATCCACAAGGCACCGGCAGGGGTGAACGGGCCCGTCGTCGTACCGCTCAGCCCGCCGACGACGGGGAGTTCGAGCGGTTGCACGACCGCGGATCCGGCGTTGATCCAGGACATCATCGACAACCCGAAGCAGTACTACGTCAACGTCCACAACGCGGAGTTCCCAGGCGGGGCCGTCCGAGGCCAGCTGAGCAATCGCGGGCAGCTCACCTAGCCTTAGCCAGTCGCGGATCCCGGTGGGCCAGCCCCCACCGGGCACCGCGGCGCCTCCCAGTTGAAATGAGCCCAGCGTCAAGCGTCGGCCACGTCCCGTAGCGTGGTGTAGGAGCGCATCGGGCGGACCCGGACGGTAGTCCGGCCACCGTGGCGCTCAGACTCGTCGAGTCCTGGCAGACCCAGTCCTCGCGCAGCCCCTGCCAGGTGATGTCGGGGTCGAGTAGCCCTGCTGCGGCATCGAAGTCGCCGCGGCGCAGCGCGCCGAAGAAGTCGATCATCACCGTCTCGAGGTCTGTTGGCCCATGCTTGGCATTGCCTCCTCCTTGGTGTCCAAAAACGGATTCGTCGCGACCGAGGAAGAGTCACGCAAGCAGGCGCCCGCGCGCCTCCACCGAGGCACTCCGGCACCAGCGACCGCCCGCGACAGAAACGTCGCGTTTGGCGCGAGGCCGCGCGGCTCACGACTCCGCTAGCGTCAGCCGGGCGCGGGCCGATTGTACGACGAGAGAAGGGTCGCCGCGATCCTGGCGCACTCACCTGGAGAAGCGGCCAGCCAGTTTGCCGTGACGTCCGCTCCTACCTCCTGCACGTCTCGACCGCCGAGGGGAATATTGGCCGATGTCCGCCGAACGAGAGAGCGATGGGTCTGAGTTCGAGGAGCAGTTCGGTGTTCTGATTGTCGGCGCCGGACCCACCGGGCTCACGCTCGCCGCCCAGCTGCAGGCGCTCGGCGCGAGCGTCCGGATCGTCGATCGCCAGCTCGACCGCGTGCACGAGTCGCGTGCGCTTGCCGTGCAGGCGCGCACGCTCGAGGTCCTGAGGCCGCTCGGGATCGCCGAGCAGCTCGTCGACCGGGGCAACGACGCCGTCCAGCTGCGGCTGCACTTCGGCGAGCGGGTCGTGCCGATCCGGCTGTTCGATGTCGGGCTGGAGGACACCGCCTACCCGTTCCTGCTCTTCGTCTCGCAGGCCGAGACCGAAGCGGTGCTGAACGAGCACCTGGCCGAACAGGGCGTCGAGGTCGAGCGCAGCGTGGAGCTGGTCACCTTCTCCGCCGGTGAACAGCACGTCACCTGCACGCTTCGCCACCCCGACGGGAGCACCGAACGAGTGCGTGCGCGCTACCTGGTCGGCTGCGACGGCGCGCACAGCTTCGTCCGCCAGGGCGCCGGGGTTCCGTTCGAGGGTGGGCGCTACCCGCAGACGTTCGCGCTCGGCGACCTCGAGGCCGACGGGGATCTGGAGCACGGCGCCGCGCACGCGTTCGTCGGGGCGCCCGGGATGCTGTTCTTCTTTCCGCTCGGCCGGCCCGCGCCCTGGCGCATGCTCGGCATGCGGCCAACGGTTGCCGGCGCCGACGAGCGCGAGCAGGAGGCTGCGGAGCCCTCGCTCGCCGACCTGCAGGCGATCGCCGACGCCTTCATCGGCGGCAGGCTACGGCTGCGCGACCCGATCTGGTTGACCTACTTCCGCCTCCACCACCGGCATGCCGCGCGCTACCGGACGGGCCGTGTCTTCCTCGTCGGCGACGCCGCCCACGTCCACAGCCCGGCCGGCGCCCAGGGGATGAACACCGGCATCCAGGACGCCTGGAACCTGGGCTGGAAGCTCGCCCTGGTCGACCGCGGCGTTGCCGACCAAGCGCTGCTCGACACCTACGAGGCCGAGCGACGCCCGGTCGGCCGCTTCGTGCTTCGCTTCACCGACCGCGCTACCGCGATCGCGACCTCACCCAGCCCGCTCCTCCGCCTGATTCGAACGCAGGTGGCGCCGCGGCTCGCACCGCTCGCTCTGCGCTCAAAACGTGGCCGCGCGCTCGCGTACCGCACCCTCGCGCAGCTCGCGATCCGCTACCGGCGCAGCCCGGCCGTCGAGGAAGGCACACCGACGCTCCGCCGCGGCCCGAAGGCGGGCGATCGACTCCCCGACGCCCGCATCGCCCGCGACGGACAGCCCTCTTGGCTGCAGGAGGCGCTGGCCACGCCGACCTACCACCTCCTCCTGTGCGGATCCCCCCTCGACTGGGACGGCAACCAAGTAGCCGCGTTCCAAAACCGCTATGCCGGCCTCGTCGCAGTCCACCGCCTGTCCCGCGAAGCCGCTCCCGGCGTCCTGCACGACGTCGACGGGCAGGCGTTCGCCCGCCTCGGCATCGAGCGCACCGCGCATTACCTCGTCCGGCCAGACGGCCATATCGGCTACAGAAGCGGCGGTCCCGCCCTCAACAATGGGGTCGAGCGCTACCTCGCCCGCTGGCTCCCCGGTGCTGGAACCGCCTCCACGGCCGAGAGCAGCGCGAGTGACGGCTGAAACCGACTTCCGGCGGTCCAGCCCGGGCAGCAAACGGGCAGCAAACGTTTGAAATCGGCTTCGCTCAACCATGCGAAATCGGATCGCGGAAAGCCCGCATAACCCCATGAATAGAGCGATTGCGCGTCCATCGTCGCCAAACGTCGTGACCCTCGAACCGGCCTGTCACGCCGGAGGTCGCGGGTTCGAGTCCCGTCGCTCCCGTCTCTCGAAATTCCTGCAAAACGCGATCTTCTGTTGCCTGAACAGACAGAGGTTCCGGTCCTCGCCGTAGGGCGTTTGCTGCCCGGCGGCATGTCTTTGAGTCGCCCCGTCGGTGGCAACCGCAGTCACCTCTTCATCTGGCCCCGTCACCGAAATTACGGGCTGGAGCGGGCATTTGCTCGCCGAGTGAACCGGCTGTCCTCGACTCGGCGGTGCGGTCGTGGAAGCGGGCGAAGTCGCCCTTCGCGGCTGCAGCTCGAGGGCACGGTCACAAATCTCGTGCAATCGTCATATAAGAGGCGTGAAGAACGGGGAGCAACTCTCCGACACCGAGCTTCTGCTCGCGGCGCGCACAAGCTCTGACCCATTCGGCGTCTTCTACGAGCGCCACGTCGCGTCGGTGCTCGCCTTCTTTCGCCGCCGGGTGCGCGGACCAGAGGAAGCGTTTGATCTCGCCGCCGAGACGTTCGCCACCGCGCTTGCCTCGGTGCCTCGCTTTCAGCCGGGACCAGAGCCCCCGCAGGCCTGGTTGTTCGCGATCGCGCGCCACAAGTTGAACGAGGCCCTTCGCAGCAGTCGTATTCAGGACGAGGCGCGGCGTGCGCTCGCGATGCAGCCGATCGAGCTCGACGACGAGGCGATCGAGATCCTCGAGTCGACCGCAAGCGCTCGGGCGATCGAACTACTCGAGACGTTAGCTCCCCAGCAACGCGAGGCGATCGAGGCCCACCACCTCGACGAGCGCGGCTACGCCGAGATCGCAGCTGAGCTCCACTGCTCGGAGAGCGTCGTCCGCAAGCGCGTGAGTCGTGGCCTTGCAGCGCTGCATGCACGGCTTCGAAACGGAGAGTCCTCATGAGTGATCCCATCACTGATCTGAAGCAAGAGCTTCTCGCCGCCGCCGAGCGCCAACAC
>JBKPHM010000144.1:0-3574 GCA_046729855.1 Actinomycetota bacterium
AGGAAAGCCGTGGCGAGGAACGCCGACTGGAACCCCTCGGTCAGGGCGACGAGCGGGCTCGCATCGGCGTTGGAAGCCAGGTAGTCGTCGGTTTGGGAGACAGCGACGGTGGCGACGATGGCGGTGCCGATGGCAGCGCCCGTCTGGAACGCGGTGTTGCTGAGGCCGGAAGCGAGCCCGGACTCGTGCTCAGCGACTCCCGCGAGCGCGGCGACAGTGGCCGTGACGAAGGCGAGGCCGATGCCGGGCCCGAAGATGAGCAGCCCGAGGAAGATGTCGCCGAAGTAGCTGCCGCTGATCGAGACCTGGGTCAGCAGCAGGGACCCGGCGCCCATCAGCGCCATGCCGGCCGCCGCGACCGGACGAAAGCCGACCCGCAGCACGACGGCCTGGCCGATGATCGAGCCGACGGCGGCCATCGCGGGAAAGACGACCGAGGTCAGTCCGAATTTGACCGCGGAGTAGCCGAGCACCTGCTGCGCATAGAGCGTGAGGATGAACGGCATGCCGAAGGCGACCGTGGCGAAGAGGAGCATGACGGCGTTGGCGCCGACGATCGTGCGTGAACGGAAGATGCGCAGCGGAACGAGCGGCGCCGGGTGGCGCGATTCGATAAGGGCAAAGGCGCCGAGCAGGGCCGCCGAGCCTGCAAAGAGGAGCAGCGTCTGCGCCGACGCCCAGCCGGTCTCAGGAGCCTCGACGACGGCGTAGACGAGCAGGACGAGCGCACCGGTGATGGTCAGCGCACCGGCGGGGTCGTAGCTCCGCCGCGCCGTGGCCGCGCGACTCTCTGGGAGCAGAATCGGGCAGAGCGCGATCGCGAGAAGGCCGACGGGGATGTTGATGAAGAAGATCCACTCCCAACCGGGGCCGTCGACGAGCGGGCCGCCGATCAACCAGGCGGTCGTCGCGCCGAAGCCGCCGAGCGCTCCCCAGATTCCGAGTGCCTTGTTGCGCTCGGCTCCCTCCGGGAAGAGCGTGGTGATGATCGAGAGCGCGGTCGGGGTCATGATCGCGGCGCCGATTCCCTGGAAGGCGCGGGCGCCGATCAGCGCCTCGTTCGACCAGGCGAGGCCGCAGAGAAGCGAGGCGAGCGTGAAGAGCGCGAGGCCGACCATGAACACCCGCCGCCGGCCGAGCAGGTCGGCGGCTCGCCCGCCGAGCAGGAGCAGGCCGGCGAAGGTGAGGGCGTAGGCGCTCACCACCCACTGCAGCCCCTGCGCCGAGAAGGAGAGGTCCTCCTGGATCGAGGGCAGAGCGACGGTCACGATCGCCGCGTCCAGGATGACCATGAAGAAGGCGCCGCAGAGGAGGGCGAGCGCCCACCAGCGGCGGGGATCGAGAGCGGGCGCGGGCATAGAGCGCGCGACCGGCGGGGACGGTTCCATCAACAACCTCCGAAGTCGTATTCAGCAGTCGAAGTACGATCCGGGGCCGCTCAGAAACTCATCGGTCCCTGGCAGCAACGCTCGCGAGACGGCGACCAGGCGGAGTGGGCCGTGGCCGACGCTGCGAAGGTGGGCTATCGAAAGCCGGGCAATCGGGATCATCGAGCCCGACCCGAAGCGCCGGCGCGCCCCTGCCTTGCACTCGAGTTCGAGCTCTCCCTCCTCGACGACGACGATGGCGTCGTCGGGCAGGCGACCGGGCTCCAGGTCGAGCTCCAGCCCGGGCGGAACTCGGAAGACGCGCCTGGAGAAACCGTCCGGGAGCGGGCCGCGAAAGAGCGCGTCGCCGGCGCTCTCGTCCGCGGTCATCGGAGCGTGTCGGGGAGGCCGAAGGCCGGGAAGAGCTCGGGGTACTTGAAGAAATGCATCTCCACGACCCGTCCCGACTCGATTGCAACGACGTTGATCGCGAAGGGTCGGGCGTGGGCGCCCTCGCCCCGATAGACGCCGAACGCCGGCTGCCCGTTCGCCCGTGTCGGCACGAAGCGGTGAGCCTCCGATCCCGGCGCGAACGCGACGCCGGCGAGGAAGGCGGCGACCGCCTCGCGCCCCTCGTACCAGGTCGGATGCGGCGGCATCGCCAGCCGCACGTCCTCGCGAAGAAGCGCGACGAGCTGCCGGTCGTCGTGACGCTCGAACGCCTCCACGTACGTCTCGAGAAGCGACCGCTCGGCGTCCTCCGCGTCGGCGGCTGTCGCCCACTCGAGCCGGGCCGCCGGAAGCCGCTCCTTCATCGTCGCTCGCGCCCGCTGAAGCGCGCTGTTCGCTGCGGCGAGGCTCATGTCGAGCACCGCGGCGGTGTCGTCTGCGGACCAGTCGAGCGCGTCGCGCAGGATCAGGACAGCGCGCTGGCGCGGCGGCAGATGCTGGATCGCGGCGAGAAACGCGAGCTCGATCGTCTCCCGCGCCACGACGGCGTCGTCCGGCTCGGCACTCTGGTCGAGGAGAGAGTCGGGGTAGGGCTGCAGCCAGGGCAGGTCGGCCGGCGGCTGAGGACGGGCTCCGAGCTCGGCGGCAGGGCCGGTCTCGTAGGGCACGACGCGCCGAGGCTGGCGCTCGAGCATCCTGAGGCAGGCGTTCGTCGTGATCCGGTAGAGCCAGGCGCGGAAGGTCGAGCGGCCGTCGTAGGTCTCACGGCTGCGCCACGCTCGGAGCAAGGCGTCCTGGACTGCGTCCTGGGCGTCCTCGAGCGAGCCGAGCATCCGGTATGCGTGCACCTGGAGCTCGGCGCGATGCCGCTCGACGAGCGCCGAGAACGCCGCGGCGTCGCCGCTCGTCGCCGCGGCGATCAGCCGTTGGTCGAGTCCGATTGAGGTCACTGCACTTGAGATCCCTTCTGGAACCAGAACTCATCGACGACCGATGAGATTCCCCGCGACGCCGGATCGCACGACTACGGGCGCTCGCCTCTTCGCGCCATAAGACAGTGATAGAGCTGCGTAGCGAGATCGAGATCGACGCGCCGCTGGAAGCTGGCGGTCGTCTGCGCGCCGGCGGGCAACGTCGGGGCACGCGAATGCCGCGACTAGGACACCGTTCAGCCTGGATCGCCGGCAGCGACGATGCCGTGCTCGTACGCAAAGACGACGGCTTGTACCCGGTCGCGGAGGTCGAGCTTCATCAGGATGCTGCCGACGTGGCTTTTGACGGTCGCCTCGGTCACGACGAGTCGCTTCGCAATCTCGCCGTTTGAGAGCCCGCGGGCGACGAGAATGAGTACCTCCCGCTCGCGCGGCGTGAGCTGTTCGAGCACCGCCGTCGGCGGCTCGAGCGGGTCCGTGCGGGTGGCGAAGTCCTCGATCAGACGCCGCGTGATCGAGGGCGAGAGGAGCGCGTCGCCCCCGTGGACGACGCGGATCGCCTCCAGCAGGCGTTCACGCGGGGCGTCCTTGAGCAGGAAGCCGGCGGCGCCGGCGCGGAGGGCGCCGAAGACGTACTCGTCGAGGTCGAAGGTCGTCAGGACGAGCACGCGCGGCGGCGGCTCGATCCGCGCGGCGGTCAGCCGTGCGGTGGCCTCGACCCCGTCGATGCCGGGCATGCGGATGTCCATCAGGACGACGTCGGGTCGCAGCTCGCGTGCGCGCTCGATCGCCTCCGCGCCGTCGCCTGCCTCGCCGACGACCTCG
>JBKPHM010000145.1:0-24911 GCA_046729855.1 Actinomycetota bacterium
CACCCGGGGTCCCTCCGAGCCGCTTGAGCTGGGAAGGCGCACCCCGGTCGTGCCGGCATCGCTTCGCCGGGCGGTGGTGGCCAGGGACCGGCGATGCCGGTTCCCCGGCTGCGGTAGGCCGCAGGCCTGGTGCGACTGCCATCACGTCGTTCACTGGGCCGACGGAGGGGAGACCTCGCTTTCGAACCTGGTCCTTCTCTGCCGACCTCACCACCGGATGGTGCACGGGCGGTTCGGGCTCGAGATGGTGGACGGGCGGCCGGTGTTCGGTCGGACGACGGGTCGGTGCTGGAGGACCGGGCGCCGCCGTAGCGGAGCGACGCCTGAGCTGCCGGGGCGATGTAAGGCACCACTCGATCTCGGCGAAGGTCTGGGACGCGGTCCTACCCGGCAGCCCTGGGGTAGTGTCCGACGCGATGTGCCCGTGAGCTTGCCATCGGCGCACGCCGACGAGCCGCTGCTCGAGCGCGACCTGGATCCCGATCCGATCGCGCAGGCCCGTGCATGGATCGCGGACGCGCGCGCGGCCGGGATCCTCTTCCCCGAGGCGATGGCGCTCGCCACCGCCGACGCGCGCGGCCGGCCGGCGATTCGGCACGTTCTGCTGCGCGGCCTGGACGAGCGCGGGTTCGTCTTCTACACGAACTACGAGAGCCACAAGGGACGCCACCTGTCGGAGAACCCGAACGCCGCCCTCGTGTTCCTCTGGCGCGAGCTCGACAGACAGCTCAGCGCGACGGGGATGGTCGAGCGCACCAGCGCGGAGGAATCGGCCGCGTACTTCGCCACCCGTCCCCGCGAGGCGAAGCTCGGAGCGTGGACGTCCCGACAAAGCGAGGTCGTTGCCTCGCGCGAGGCGCTCGACGAGCGGTTCGCCGAGACGGCGGTGCGGTTCGAGGGCCGGGATGTTCCGCTCCCGCCCCACTGGGGCGGCTACCGGCTGACGCCGGAGACGATCGAGTTCTGGAAGGGACGACGGCATCGCCTGCACGATCGGCTGCGCTACCGCCGGACCGACGAGGGCTGGACGCTCGAACGCCTCTATCCCTGACCCGGCGAGATATGGGCGGGGCGATGTGCGGTAGAGTCCGCGCGCCATGGGCACTCAGGCGATCAGGGACGCGGTCTCGACGGCGATGCCGACAACGGTGGCCGACCTCGAGCGGCTCGTCCGGATCCCGTCGATCGCGTTCCCCGGGTACGACGGGACGCCTGTGCGTCGTTCCGCCGAGGCGACGGCCGAGATCCTCGTGTCCGCGGGGCTGCAGGGGGTCCGGCTGATCGAGATGCCCGACGGCGTCGAGCACCCGGCGGTGTTCGGCGAGCTGCCGGCGCCCGACGGCGCGCCGACGGTGCTCCTCTACGCGCATCACGATGTTCAGCCGGAGGGACCGGTCGATCAGTGGGACTCGCCACCGTTCGAGCCCGCGATCCGCGATGGGCGCATGTTCGGCCGCGGCACGTCCGACGACAAGTGCGGCATCGTGATGCACGCCGCAGCGATCCGGGCGTGGGACGGCCGCCCGCCCGCAGGCGTGAAGGTCCTGATCGAGGGCGAGGAGGAGGCCGGCACCGAGCACCTGCCGTTCCTGATCGAGCAGCAGCGCGACCTGATCGCCGCCGACCTCGCGGTCGTCGCCGACGCCGGGAACTGGCGGCGCGGCGTTCCGACGCTCACGACGACGCTCCGGGGCGTGGTCGATTGCCGCGTGGAGGTCCGGGTCCTCGAGAAGGCCGTCCACAGCGGCGGATACGGAGGTCCGATCCCGGACGCCCTCACGTCGCTGTGCCGCCTCCTCGCCACGCTGCACGACGAGCGCGGAAACGTCGCGGTCGCGGGCATCGCGTCCGGACGATGGGACGGCTTCCAGTACCCGGAGCAGGAGTTCCGCTCCGAGTCGCGCGTCCTCGACGGCGTGGAGTGGATCGGAGACGGCACGGTCGCCGATCGGCTTTGGGCGAAGCCCGCCGTGTCGGTTCTCGGCATCGACGCACCGGCGGTGCGCGAGGCGTCCAACCAACTCGTCCCGGTCGCGCGCGCGAAGGTCAGCCTGCGGATCCCGCCGGGACAGGAGGCGGCCGACGCCCTCGAGAAGCTCCTGCGTCACCTCCGCGCGAATGCGCCGTGGGGTGTTCGCGTGACCGTCGAGCCCGGTGGCGAAGGCGAGCCGTTCGCCCTCGCGACCGACGGCCCGATGTTCGAAGCGGCCCGGGACGCGATGCGCGAGGCGTGGGACCACGAGACGGTGGAGATGGGAAGCGGTGGCTCGATCCCCCTCGTGCCCATGCTGTCGCGGACGTTCCCGGGACTGCCGATCCTCATGCTGGGAGCGTCCGACGAGCTGGCGGGCGCCCATTCCGTGAACGAGAGTGTGGCGCTCGACGAGATCGAGCGCGCGGCCGTCGCCGAGGCCCTGCTGTTCGCGGGGATCGCGAACGGGTAAGAGAACTCGTCCCCTGCTACGGTTGGGAGGGTGATGGATCGCGAACCCCAGCTGGAGGTCCCCAAGTCGTCGGACCAGGGGGACGGACAGCCGCAGGAGGCCATCACCCAGCCCGCCAAGCTTCTGCGGATCGCGAGCATGGTCCGCGAGCTGCTGGAGGAGACCCGCCAGGCGTCGATCGACGAGCCCGGACGGATCCGCCTTCGCGAGATCTACCAGCGGAGCGTTGAGGAGCTGCGCGAGGTGCTGTCTTCCGACCTCCAGGAGGAGCTGGCGATGCTGGCGCCGCCGATGGAGGGCGTCCCTACCGAAGCGGAGATCCGTGTCGCGCAGGCGCAGCTGGTCGGCTGGCTCGAGGGCCTGTTCCATGGGATCCAGGCCGCCCTGTTCGCGCAGCAGGCCGCGGCCCGGGCGCAATTCGAGGAGCTCCGTCGCCGCGGGCTCCCAGGAGGAGGCGGACCCCAGTCTTCGCAGGGGCCGCAGCAGGGCCCCGGCCAGTACCTGTGATCCGCTAGCGGCCGGTCGCGCCGCCCGCCGCGATCGATCCGGCGACGCTCTCGGTCCCGGCCTCGGTGAGCCGCTGAGCCAGGTACACCGGGACGATCGACACAAGCATCAACACCAGCGCCACGGCGTTCGCGGCGGGCTGCTCGCGTGGGGTCCGGATGTGGTTGTAGATCCAGATCGGGAGCGTGAGCTTCGTGCCCGCGGTGAAGTTCGTGACGACGATCTCGTCGAACGACAGGCCGAACGCAAGCAGCGCACCGGCGACGAGGGCAGTGCTGATCGCCGGCAGCGTGACGAACCGGAACGTCCGCCACCCCTCCGCGCCGAGGTCCATCGATGCCTCGACAAGCGACGTCGGCGTGCGCCGCAGGCGGGCGACCACGTTGTTGAACACGACGACAACGCAGAACGTCGCGTGGCCGACGATGATCGTCCAGATCGAGAAACGGATCCCGAAGATCTCGTGACCGACGTTGATCGCGGACGACAACGTGATCGCGGTGACGATCCCGGGGAGCGCGATCGGCAACACCAGAGCGAACGAGACGGTATCGCGCCCGAAGAACCGGAACCGATGCACCGCGAACGCCGCGAGCGACCCGAGGACGAGTGCGACCAGCGTGGCGCCGACAGCCGCCTGGACCGACCCGGCGATCGCCGGACCGAGATCCGGGTCGTTCCAGGCGACCCGGAACCACCGCAGCGTCCACAGATCCGGCGGCCATGCGCGCGCGAAGCTCCTGTTGAACGCATAGAGCGCGAGGATCACGAGCGGGACGTACAGGAAGAGCAACGTGATGGCCGTCCCGGCCCTGATCAGCACGCGCGCGAGCCTGCTCTCCACGGCCGCCCCTAAAGGGCCTCGAACGCGCCGAGCCTTCGCGCGATCGTGAGGTAGATCGCCATGATCACGATCGGCACGACCGCGAAGGCGGCGGCGAGCGGCAGGTTGTTCGCCGTCCCGACGTAGTTGTAGATCGCATTGCCGATGAAGAACCCGTTGCCCACCGTGATCGGCGTGATGTAGTCGCCGAGCGTGAGCGAGAACGTGAAGATTGAGGCCGCGACGAGGCCGGGCAGCACCAACGGCACGATGACACGTCGGAACGTGACCCATCCGCGGGCGCCGAGATCGTTCGAGGCCTCCAGCAGCGCGTCCGGTACCCGCTCGAACGCCGCGTACACCGGCAGGATCGCGAACGGCAGCCACAGGTAGCAGAACGTCAGCCAGACGGCCCAGTTGCTGAACGCGAGGCTCGTCTGGATGCCGATCGCCGACAGCAGTGATTCGAGCGGTCCCCCACCGGCGGTCACGATCTTCCACGAGAACATCCGCACGAGGTAGTTCGACCAGAGCGGCAGGACCACCGCGAGGGTCAGGATCGCGCGCATCCTGCGCGAGGCCATGCGTCCCATGTAGTAGCCGATCGGGACGGCCAGGATGAGATCCGTGATCGTCACGGCCGTCGCCATGCCGGCGGTGCGCAGGACGATCGTCCTGTACACCGAGTCGCGGATCAACGTCTGGTAGTTCGTGAACCCCCACACGTGCTCGATCTGCGACGTCAGGACGTTCAGACGCCAGAACGACGTCGCGAGCAGGAGCACCAGCGCGACCAGGTAGACGACGACGAGCCACCCGAGCGGCGGCCCGAGCATCAGCGCGAGCTTCAGACCGCGATGCCGGTAGAGCGCCGCCGACAGCCGGCGCCGGGCGCCCTGCGGGCGCGTCGCCGGAACGCCGAGGTCGCTCATGCGGGGCGGAGGGGGCCCGTGTCGGGCCCCCTCCGACGGTGCGGCCGGGCTAGCCGGCGCCCCGGATCTCCGTCCACGCCGTCGTCCACGCGGAATAGTCCACGCACGTCTGCCCTCGATCGTCGCCGCAGTCGGGCAACGGCGTCTTCCACAGGTAGATGCTCGCGAGGTAGTCGTCCTCGCCGCAATGGTAGACGGGGTAGATCTCGTCGGCGACGTCCTCGCCGTACGCGTCGGCAAGGTCGGACTGCAGCCGCTCGCAGGCGGTCGTCACCGACGGGGTGGCGCCGAACGCCACGGCCGTGAACGACTGCACTTCGTCACGGAGCGTGTACGCCATCCACTTCATCATGCAGTTGGGGTGCGGCGCGTTCGACGACATCATCCACGTGTCGGCCCAGCCGGTGACGCCCTCGCTCGGCGTCGTCGACTCGACCGGGACCTTGCCGTCGGACAGGATGAGGTTCTGGTTCACCGGCCACGCCGTCCCCACGACCATGTCGCCGGATTCGAACCCGTCGATCTCATCGGTGTAGAGCGCCCAGTGCTTGCTGATCAGCTCCGACTGCTGCTTCAACAGCTCGATCGCGGCGTCGAACTGCTCCTGGGTCAGCTCGTACGGATCCGTGATGCCGAGGTCGGGCTGGTGCGCTTTCAGGTACATCGCGGCGTCCGCGATGTAGATCGGGCTGTCGTACGCCGTGACCTTCCCCGCGTATGGGGAGTCGGCCTCGAACGCGACGTCCCAGCTGGTCGGTGCTGGGTCGACGACGTCCGGGTTGTACATCAGGACGTTCGGACCCCATTCGTACGGGACGCCGTAGTGCACGTCGTCGACCGTGTTGTGCGACGGAGCCTGGAGGGACGGCATCACGTTCTCGTAGCCGGGGAACGAGTCGACGTCCACGGCCGCGACGTCGCCGCCCGCGATCAGGCGCAGCGTGGCGTCCCCCGAGGCGGAGACGCCGTCGTAGGCCGTCCCGCCCTGCTGACGCATCAGGTTGACCATCTCATCCGACGTGTTGCCGTACTTGACGTCAACCTCGCAGCCGGTCTCCTCTTCGAAGGGCTTCACGATGCCCTTCTCCGTGTAGTACGGCCACGCGATCAGGCTGAGCGCGCCCTCGCCTTCGGCGTTCTCGTCGTAGCTGAAGACCTGCGTCTCGCCGCCTCCGTCGCCGCCTCCCCCGCTCGGGCCCTCGTCCTCACCGCATGCCGCGGCGACGAGCATCAGCACGCCAAGGACGACGAGCACCCCCCGAGGCTTCCTCATACCTCCCCCTCCTTCGGGCCGTCCGACCCATCCGATGGTCCCGAGCCCTCTCGCGATCCGGTCTCGACCGGGCGGTTGTTGTGCTTGCTCCAGATCAGCCGGACCGGCCGACCCTTGACCTGAAGCGCCTCCATCGACGACGTCGCGAGGTTCTGCTGGAAGACCACGAGCTCGCCGCCGACGTCGAGCGAGACGATGTACTTCGTGAGCGCGCCGATGTACGCGACGTCGCGGACGTGGCCGGACGCCATGCACTCCCCGGGTCCCGGCGCCTCGCCCGGCGGGGCCATCCGCATCTTCTCGGGCCGAATCGTAATCGGGTCGGCGGAGCCGGTGATCGCGCGGGCGGGATCGCCCGTGAGCAGGTTCGACGTGCCGACGAACCCCGCGACGAACCCAGTGGCGGGCCGCTCGTACACATCGGCGGGGGAGCCGACCTGCTCGATCCTGCCCAGGCTGAAGACCGCGAGGCGGTCGCTCATCGTGAGCGCCTCCTCTTGGTCGTGCGTCACGTAGAGGAACGTGAGCCCGACCTCCCGCTGGATCTGCTTCAGCTCGATCTGCATCTCCTGGCGGAGCTTGAGATCGAGGGCGCCGAGCGGCTCGTCCAGCAGCAGGACCTTCGGGCGGTTCACCAGCGCTCTGGCGAGGGCCACGCGCTGCCGCTGGCCGCCGGACAGCTGCCACGGCTTGCGGCGACCGAACCCCTCCAGCCGGACCATGGCGAGGGCGACGTCGGCACGCCTGCGCCGTTCGTCCGTCGGAACCTTCTTCACGCGCAGGCCGTACTCGACGTTCTCCTGGACGGACATGTGCGGGAACAGGGCGTAGTCCTGGAACACGGTGTTCACGTCACGGTCGTACGGCGGGACCTGCGTGACGTCGCGGCCGCCGAGCCAGATCCGGCCCTCCGTGGGCGCCTCGAAGCCCGCGATCATCCTCAGGCAGGTCGTCTTGCCGGACCCCGACGGCCCCAGCAACGAGAAGAACTCGCCCTCGGCGATGTCCAGGTCCACCCCGTCGACGGCGACCACGTCTCCGAACCGCTTTCGCACGCGATCGAGACGAACCGCCACCCCGCCGGCGCGCTCGGCGTGGACGCCGTCGACCCTTCTCTCCGTCACCTCGCGCAGCGTGGACCTCCACCTCGCTCAGGGATGGGCGCCATCTTGAGGCCGAACCCGCCGGCGGGCAAGGCAGCCGCGGCGGGCCGGGGCCGTCAGGCGCCGACGAGGTCCGGCACGGCGGCCCGGCGTTCGCGCAGCAGCGCCACGAGCTCGCGGGTCATCCGGCCGAGCAGCGATGGCCCCTCGTACACGAGCGCCGTGTACAGCTGGACCGCGGTCGCCCCCGCCTCGAGGCAGGTCACGACGTCTGGGGCCGACCCAACGCCGCCGCACGCGATCAGGGGCACGGCGCTCTGTGTCGCGGTTCGGACGTCGTGGACGATCCGCGGGGTGTCCTCGAACAGATCTCGCCCCGACAGGCCGCCCTGCCCGGGGGAGAGGCGGGCATCAGCGACGGGAAAGGTGTTCGAGCACGTCAGGCCGTCGGCGCCGCCCTCCACTGCGATCCGCGCGAGCGCCAGGACCACCTCGCGCTCGACATCGGTGCGGAAGGGCGGGAGCTTGACGAACAACGGCGTCGACCGGCGCGATCCGAGCTCGCGGAGCAGCGAGGCGAGGTGCTCTTCGTTGTCGCGGTCGCGTCCCCACGAGACGTTCGGGCAGCTCGAGTTCAGCTCGATCGCCCGCACGTGTGGCTCGAGGAGCGCGTGCGTCGCGATGACGTTCGGCACGTCCTCGTCGGCGATGCTCGCGATACGAGGCACGTCCGACCGTGGCCGGAAGAGCGCCCGCGCGGCGGCCTCGGCTCCGGGGTTCGGCAGCCCCATCGCGTTCACGAGCGAACGCCGTTCGGGCAGCCGTGCGATGCGCGGCGACGCGTTCCCGTCCCGCGATTCGCGCGTGATCGTCCCGCCGACGACGTACCCGAACCCGACCCGCCCGAGCGCGTCCAGGCGCCGGCACGCCTTGTCGAACCCGGCGGCCAGTCCTATCGGGTTGCCAAGCTCGATCCCGGCGAGCGTGACGCGAAGCGACGGGTCCTCGACGGCGCCGCCGATCCGTTCCCACCGCGCCGGCAGGCCCAACAGCGCGAGCGCGAGGTGGTGCGCCCGTTCGGGCGGGAGCCGCAGCAGCGCCTTCGCGACTGCCGTCGGGACGCCCATCGCGCCTATGCTACGCGCCATGTCCGACCTCGCCGAGCGGCTGCTGCGGGCCAGTGAGCTGCGCGGTGACTTCGTGCTTTCGTCCGGCCAACGCTCGAACATCTACTTCGACAAGTTCCGGTTCCTGACGGATCCTCCACTGCTCCGCGAGCTGGCCGCCGCGATCGCCGAACTCATCCCAGCGGGCATCACGCACCTCGCGGCGCCCGAGGGCGCAGCGACGCTGCTGGTCGCGGCCGTCGCGCTGGAGACGCACCTCCCGATCGCGGTCGTGCGCAAGGAGCCGAAGGCGTACGGGACGATGTCGCAGGTCGAGGGGCACGCCCCGCCGGGCGCGATGGTCGCGTTGATCGAGGACGTCTCGACCACCGGTCGTCAGGTCGTGCGCGCGGCGAAGGCGCTCGAGGCGCAGAGCTGCGAGATCGGCATCGTCCTTCTCGCGATCGACCGCGGCGGCGGCAGGACGCTGCGCGATGCGGGGTACTGGGTGAAGAGCGTCGTCGAGACGGAGCCTCAGACCGAGGACTGACCCTCCACGGGCGCCAGGACACAGCGCCAGACCTGAAGCCGCCACAGCAGCCGGCTCCCACGCTGCTGGAGGTCGAGCACGCCCTCGCGCATCATCCGCGCGACCGCCTTCGACCTGGCGACGACATCCGGAAGCGGGAACTCGCGCGAAAGCAGCGAATGGAGGTTCGCCGCGCCGAACACCCGACGGGCGACCTCGAGGATCTTGCTCTCGGCCTGGATCGTGCCCGTCGGCAGATAGAGTCGGCCGCCAGGCGTGAGGCAGTTGCTCTCGGCGAGGCTCTCGAGCATCGCGGCGGGGAGCTCCGCGCCGGTCGGACCACCGGCGCGCCCGTCGGGGAACCAGCCCGAGACGGCGGCGATCTCGTCGGGGATGCCGGACACGTCTCCGATGATGACGTCCGCCTGAACGTCGCGGACCGGCTCGAGCAGGCTCCCGACCCGGAACTCGCAGACGCCGTCGAGCCCGAGCCTCGCCGCGTTGTCGCGGGCGACCTCGACCGCCTCGGGTGAGATGTCGCACCCGATCACGCGGCCGGCGCCCAGGCGGGCGGCCACGAACGACAGCACCCCGCTGCCGCACCCGACGTCGACGACGATGTCGCCGGGCTCGATCTCGAGCGCCTCGGCGATCGTCCGGCTGGTGTGCGTGGGAGCGAAGACGCCGGGGTTCACGCGGAAGATGAACGGACCGGTTCGCCCCCGCCACTCGACCTCAGACACGTCAGACATCGCGCCGTTCGTCATGGTCGCGAGCCATGGTGCGCAGGCGAAGGCTCGACAGTCAAACCGACCCGGGGCGCATCGGGCCGAGGTCAGACGGTCGGGGCATGGTGGGGTGCCTGCGGACCCGGCTCGATCTCGCCCCGCTCGATCGCGTCGGCGTCGGCCGTGGCGGCCGAGCTGATCCCCGGCGCGTCGACGCCCCGATGCCCCGTCGCGTAACCCCCGACGCGCCGGGCGGCGCGCCGGAGCAGCTGGACCGCCCCGTGCCGGTTCCCGCGCAGCAGGTGGACGTACCCCGCTCCCAGCTGCGACAGGCCCTTGAAGAACTCGGCGTCCGGCGTGGAGCGGGCCTGCTTCCACGCCGTCTCCCAGGCCTCGTGCGCCGGGAAGAAACGGGCGGCGTTGAAGTGCTCCCGCGCGAGCCGATGGTTCTCCTCGAGCGGGAGCGCGTCGAAGTCCTCGAGCTCGAGGCGGTTCGGGGCGTCCCAGGACTGCGGCCGCCCCAGCTCGTCGCGCGGCCGCTCGGGCTTGTTGCGCCGCTCGCTCGGTGTTCCGGTCTTTCCCCTCGCCTCCTCCGGCATACCACCGATGGTAGCGACGGACACGCTGGCGTGGTCCAGCGGCGGCCGATACCCTCGGGACCAGATGGCCGAGGATGACGCCCTCCACGAGATGGCCGAGGACGTGCACGAGGCGGCGCACGCCGACGACGGCGCGAACGGCGGGAGCGGAGGCATGCCGTCGTGGATCCCGAAGCTGCTCCTGCTGGTCGTCCTCGTGGCGTTCGCCGCGTACGCCACGCTCCTACTGATCAGGAGCCTGCGCGGCCTGATCGTGATGTTGATCGCGTCGCTGTTCCTTTCGTTCGCCCTCGAGCCCGCAGTGAACTGGCTCGCGAGGCGCGGATGGCGTCGCGGAGCAGCCACCGGGGCCGTGCTCTTCGGCGTCCTGTTCGCCGGCGCGGTGATGATCGCCCTGATGGTGCCGCTCGTCGTGGACCAGACGCTCGAGCTAGTGGATCGCGCGCCCGGCTGGCTCGGGGACGCCAACGTCTACACGAAGCGGTGGTTCGGCATCGAGATCACCGGCGAGAACATCGTCCAGTTCATCGCCGGAGCCCGCGCCGATGTCCAGCAGCTCGCGTCGAACGTCGCGTCGGTCGGGGCGTTCATGCTCGGGTTGTTGTTCCAAGTGTTGACGATCGGGCTTTTCACCTACTACCTGGTCGCGGATGGGCCACGGTTCCGAAGGACGATCCTCTCGGCGTTACCGCCGCGGCGGCAGCTCGAGGTGCTGAACGTGTGGGAGGTCGCGGTCGAAAAGACCGGCGGCTACCTGTACTCGCGCCTCCTGCTCGCCGTGATCAACGGCGTCGCCTCGTTCGTCGTCCTCCAGGTTCTCGGCGTTCCGTTCGCGTTGCCGCTCGCGCTCTGGCAGGGGTTCGTCTCGCAGTTCATCCCCGTGGTCGGCACGTACATCGCGGCCGCGATCCCGACGCTCGTGGCGCTGCTCGTGGATCCGTGGGCGGCGCTGTTCTTCTTGATCTTCGTGCTCGTGTACCAGCAGATCGAGAATTACCTCCTCAGCCCGCGGATCACGGCCCGGACGATGCAGTTGCATCCCGCCATCGCGTTCGGAGCCGCGCTCGCGGGCGCGTCGATCTCGGGGTTGCTCGGGGCACTGATGGCCCTGCCGACCGCCGCCGTGATCCAGGCGGTCATCTCGTCCTATGTGAAACGTCACGATGTGCTCGAGACCGAGATGACCCGCGAACACGCGCCGGACACGGGGTCCCAGGCGGCGGAAGCGAAACCGCCGCGGCGTTCCTGGTTCCGCCGCGGCGAGGCCGGCGAGACGCGCTAGCGGATGGCCGAACGCATCTCGGTCACGTTGGTCCCGCACACACACTGGGATCGGGAGTGGTACGAACCGTTCGACCGGTTCCGCGAGCGGCTGGTCACCATGATGGACACGCTGCTCGACCTCGCCGACCGAGGATTCCCGCACTTCCACCTCGACGGGCAGACCGCGATGGTCGACGACTACCTCGATGTGCGGCCGGAGAACGAGGAGCGGATCCGCCGCCACGCGACCGAGGGGCGGCTGTCGCTCGGACCGTGGTTCACGCAGATGGACGAGTTCTTGACCTCCGGCGAGTCGCACATCCGCAACCTCGAAAGGGGGATGCGCCGCGCGCGCGAGCTGGGGCGCGCGCTCGAGGTCGGGTACATGCCGGACCAGTTCGGGCACATCGGCCAGATGCCACAACTGTTGCAGATGGAGGGCATCGACCGCGCGGTGGTCTGGCGGGGCGTCCCGAGGGCGATCGACACCACATCGTTCTGGTGGGAAGCCCCCGACGGCTCGCGGGTCCTCACGGAGTACATGGCCTTCAGCTACTCGAACGGTGAGCGCCTGCCCTCGCTGCACGAGCCCGCCGACCTAGCGACCGAGCTCGAGGCCGTCGTCGAGCGCTCGCGGTCGTTCCTCCCGACGCCTCGACTGCTCGTGATGGTCGGCGCCGACCACACCGGACCCGATGAGGCGCTGCCCGAGCGACTCGCGGCCGCCGCTCCGCTCGCGCGGTCGCTCGACGCGCGCGTCGGCGGGCTCGACCGGCACCTCGACGGGCTGATGGCGGACGATGCCCCGACGTGGCGCGGCGAGCTTCGCTCGTCGGCGCGCGCGCACCTCCTGCCGAACGTGTACTCGGCCCGGGCGCACCAGAAACGCGAACGCGGCCGCGTCGAGGCACTGATCGAGCGGTACGCCGAGCCGCTCGCCGCGCTGGTCCCGGGGTTCCGATGGCCCGCCGCGGAGCTCGATCGGGCGTGGCAGCTGCAGCTCTGGAACGGCGCGCACGACTCGGCGTGCGGATGCTCGCACGATCAGGTCGCTCGCGACGTCGACGCCCGGTTCGCCGAGGCGCGTTCGATCGGCGAGGCCATCGTGGCTCGCGCGATCGCGACGCTAGGAGCGCTCCTCGGCGCGCGAGGCACGCTCCGGTTCAACCCTTCCCCGTTCGAACGGCACGACGTCCCTCCGCTGGGATGGCGCGTGACCGACGAGCCGCCCGCCGCGGGCGACGAGCCGGTGCGGCTGGAGCTCGACGAGGGGTGGCTGCGCGCCGGCGACGTCCGGTTCACGCTCCGCGACGAGCCAGACGTCGGTGACCTGTACAACTGGTGCTACGCCGAGCGGGGGCAGCTCGCGTCACCGCCGACGGACGTCCGCCTCGACGGGTCGTCCGCGCTCGTCGCCTTCGACGGGTTCGATGCGACGCTCCGGGCCTCGCGTCGCAGGGACGAGTCGTTCGTTCGGCTCGACGGGGAGATCGACAACCGACACCCGAATCACCGGCTGCGGCTGCACGTCGCCCTCCCGGCCGAGCCATCGGGCTCGGTGGCTGGTGCGCCGTTCGAGCTCGTCGCACGACCGCTGGCATCGGAGGGCAGCTCCCTCGAGCCGCCCTCGCCGACGTGGCCCGCTCGGCACGTGGTGCTGGCGGCCGGCATCGCGGCCTACCACGAAGGCGTCTTCGAGTACGAGCTCGACGGCCGCGAACTGGCGATCACGCTGCTCCGGTGCGTCGGCACGATCAGCCGCGAGACGATGCCCACGCGCCCATGGGCCGCGGGTCCGGGGGTCCTCACGCCCGATGCGCAGATGATCGGTCGCACGGCGTTCTCGCTCGGGCTGCGCGCCCATGCGGGACGCGACGACGTGCTCGCCGACTGGGAACGCTTCGCGCTCCCGCTACTCGACGCGCCGGCGAACGGCGGCGGGGACCTTCCTGCCCGCGGGAGCCTTGTCGACATCGCCGGAAACGTCCAGCTGTCGAGCGTCCGCCGGATCGACGACCGGCTCGAGGTCCGTGTGTGGAACCCGAACGACGAAACGATCCACGCGCGGATCGACCACACCGACGTCGACCTGGGTCCGTCGAAGATCGTACAGCTGTCAGCGGACGCTGTTCACGTGGCGAGGTTCCCCGGGCCGGAGGCGTGCGGGGGTGAGATCCCGCGGCTCGGGTGACTCCCAACCCCTCCAGACAGAGACCCCGCGGATGACGCACACCAGGATCACGGCGGCGATCTCGGCCACGAGCCTGGGGACGTCCAGGCCGGCCACGAGCCCCAGGTACAGCGCCGCTCCGAGGACGGCGGCCGAGGCGTAGGGCGGGCCTCGTCGGAGCATCCTCGGCGGCGCCTCTCCGACGAGGAGGTCCCGGAGCACGCTGCCGCCGACGCCGGTGATCGTTCCGAGCAGGATCGCCGATGCGACCGGGAGGCCGCGCGACAACCCGCCCTGCGCGCCGATCACGCTGAAGAGTCCGAGCGAGACGGAGTCGATCAACGCGATCAGCAGCTTCACGCGGTTCGCCGCCTGCGCGAAGAATGCCCCAGCCAGCGCCGCGCCGACGACGGCCCACAGGTACCAGGGATCTCGTAGGGCCATCGGGATCCGCGCGAGCAGGACGTCGCGGATGATCCCACCTCCGAGCCCGCTCACGAGCGCGAGGGCCACGATCCCAATCATGTCGAGGCCACGCTTCTGCGCGAACAGCGCACCCGCCAGCGCGCCCGCGATCACCGCGGGCAGCTCGATCCACAGCGGCAGGGTGAGCACGGCTCCGATCAAAGCCCGATCCCGAGGGAGTGGGTGGATCCTCTCGGGCGGGAAAGCCTTGCCGCCGTCCGTCGGCGCAGCATCATGCGAACGGGGTGATGCGACGTCGCGGTCCCCCTGTGACGCTGCCGATCGCGACCGACGACGGACGTCGGGGCTGAGCAGCACGGGGAACCACAAGTGTCCGGACGGGTCGATGCGTCGCTCAGGCGGCTCCACGGCATGTTAGGAGCCCTCGACGTCGACGTTGTGGCCACGACGGATAGCGGCGAGCATGCGACCGACCTCGCGTGTCTGCGGCAGCCCCACCTCGCACGGATCGACTGGGACATGCGGTACTTTGGCGGTGCCCTCACGGCCCGACTGATCGGCAGGTACGCGCCGGACGTCACGCCCCTGTTGCTCCTCGATCGAGCCGATACGTCGGCGGCTACGGAGTGGGGCAGCGACACGCCGTTCTGGTCCGTGACGAAGCACGCCGGCGAGGTCGAGCTCCGCTCCGCGCTCGATTCAATCGTGCACGATGGGGTCGCGAGCACGATGGGCGGGCGCGCACCCGCACGAGCTGAACCCTCTCTCGGATACGGATAGGGAGGCCAAAGCCCAGCGACCCCTTGTCCGTGTCGCAGTAGTCGTCGCGGTGAACGTCGTGGAAAAGGTGGAAAAGGAGGACGATGATGTCGACCACAGCCGACCAGCCGGTCCTCGACCTGCTCGGCGAGATGACCCTCGACTCGATCGAGCGGTCGGATCTTGACCCGAAGACGCTCATGCTCGTTCGCCTCGCGGCGCTCGTGGCCGTTCAGGCGCCACCGGCCTCGTACGTGATGAACCTGGCGGTCGCCAAGGAGGTCGGCCTCACCCCCGAGCAGATCCAGTCCGTGCTGATCGCCGTGTCCCCGATCGTCGGAACACCTCACGTCGTCGCCGCGATCGGAAACATCGCGCGAGGCCTGGGGATGGTGATCGCGACGCTCGACGAGGACACGGAGTAACGGACGGGAACCAGCGAAGCGAGAGAAAGGAAGATGGCAGATGGAATGGTCCTTCGGTGACGTGCTGCTGTCGATGTTGGCATTCTTCTTCTGGCTGATGTTCATCTGGATGTTCATCGCGGTCTTCGGGGACATCTTCCGGCGCGATGATCTGTCGGGGTGGGCGAAGGCTGGGTGGGTCTTCCTGATCTTCATCCTCCCGCTGCTCGGGATCCTGATCTACATGATCGCCCGGCCGAAGATGACCGAACAGGATCGACAGATGGTCGCCGCCGTCCAGGAGCGGGAACGCCGACTGGCCGGGTACTCCGCCGCCGACGAGGTCGCTAAGCTCGCGCAGCTGCGCGACCAGGGTGAGATCTCGGCCGACGAGTACAACCGCCTGAAGGCGCGAGCGACGACCTGAGGCAGCGCGCGCGAGCGATGGCGATGCCGGCACCTCGGCACGTCGTCCTGCCGATCGTCGCCGTGCTGGCGTGCACGTCGGTCGCGTGCTCCGAGGAGACCAAGGACCGGCTCCGCGAGCTTGCCGCGAGCCGCACGCCCAGCCGGTCGCTGTCGCCCCCGGCGAGCTTGTCTGTCCGGCCGACGCAGGAACCGACGGGCGAACGGACCCCAGTGGCCTCGCCGACGCAGGAAGCAAGCGACCTCGCCCAGCCGTCGCCCGTCGCCGCCGAGGAGCCGGCGACGGACGGGTCGGCACCCTGGGTCGTTCTCGTGTTCGTCGCGATCCTCGCCGGCGTCGCGGTCGGCGTGTACGTGGTCACGAAGCGTCGTTCCGCGCCCGACGCGAGCGACGGGCGGTGATCGCATGGACGCGCCAGGCGGTGGATCTGGCGGACATGATGCTCACGCTGGCGCTGCGGAACGAGTCCGATCGGGTGTTCGAGCGAGCGACCCTTCAAGGAACCCGCGCCGCAACCGCCGATCACGATCCAGCGATGGAGCGCTCGCCGTACGGTACTCCTCGTTCTCGCCGTCCTCGCAGTGCCTCGTGATCCTGTCGTGACGATCGACGCGATCATGGCCGGCCTGCGGTGAGGGACGACTCCGCGCCCAACGTCGCGCTCGCGATCGCCGGCCTCACGCTGTTCGAGGGCAGCAGGATCCTGGCGAGGCGCCGGATCCATCGCCTGGAGGAAGGTGTGTTCCGCGCGGCGAACGGAGCGTCCGACCGGCTCCGGATCCCGGTCCGAACGGCGATGCAGGCCGGCACATACGGGACGGTTCCGGCCGTTGCGGCGGTGGCCTTCCTGGCGGGGCGCCGGCGGCTCGCCGTCGAGGTCGCCGTCGGCGGAACGACGGCGTGGCTGCTCGCCAAGGCGGCGAAGCCGCTCGCCGGCCGGCCCAGACCCGGGCGCGTGCTGCCCGAGGTGCGGACCCGTGAGGCGATCGCGGGGGACCTGGGATGGGTATCGGGTCACACCGCCGTCTCGACGACGCTCGCCCTGCTTCTCGGCCCCGCGGTGCCCTGCCGTCGACGTCCGCTTCTAGCATGGATCGTCGCGATCACCGCGTTCGGCAGGATGTACGTCGGAGCGCACCTGCCCTTGGACCTCGTAGGTGGCGCGGGCCTCGGGATGATGATCGCGGCAGCGGTGCGTGCGGCAGGCGAGGCCGACGGGGCGTATCCCTAGGGAGGCTCGGGGGCAGCGACGGTCAGCTCGTCGAACAGGCCGGGCGTCGTCGAGATCGGCCACCGTGCGGACGACCACGGATGTCACCGGAGCCGCCAGCACCGCGCCCGTCACCCCGAACAGGAGCGTTCCCGCGGTCGTCGCGATCAGCACGACCACGGGATGAAGGCGGAGCGGCCGCCCGAACGCGAACGGCTCGAGGAGGTTCTGGAGCGTGTTGTTCGCGAGCAGGACGATGGCGAGGGCGAGCAACGCATCGGACAGCCCGCCGGAGCCGAGGGCGACGACGACGGCGAGCGCTCCCGAGACGAACGCCCCGAGATACGGGACGTAGCTCGTCAGGAACGTCACGAGCGCGATCGGGCCTACGAGCGGCACGCCGATCAGCCACAGCCCGATGGCGACCGTCGCGGCGTTGGCCGCGCCGATCAGCGTGAGGCCGAGCGCGTACGCGCGGAACACGTGCACGGCATCGTCGAGGATCCGCTGCCCGAGCTCCCGCGGCACCCCCATGCCCAGATGCCCGGCGGTCCAATGTAGGAGCACGTACCAGTCCTTGAGGATGAACAGAAGCAGGAAGATCGCCAGGCCGACGCCGACGAGGAGTGTCCCCACCGATCCGAGGGCGGGACCGACGACCCCCCCAAGCAGCAGCTCGAGCCCCGACCGAACCGCCCGCGTGACGGTCTCAGGATCGAGCTCGATGTAGCCGAGCGCGCCGCGAGCTTCGTCCATCGCCGCCGACGCCGCGGCCGCGATCCGAGCGCCCTGCTCGACGACGACCCGGACCACGATCACCGTCGTGCCGAGCACGATCGCGATCCCCAGCAGGAGGACGAGCGTCGCCCCGAGCCACCTCGGGAGGTGGAGCCGCTCCAGGCCGTCGACGAGCGGTACCACGATCGCGGCAAGGACCACCGCCGCGACGAGCGGGATCAGCAGGCCGCTCACGCTGGCGAAGAACAGCGCGACGACGACGAGCACGCCGACGATGCCGAGGAGAAGCCATGCGGCGCGGCCGGCCGTCGCGAACCAGTGCGGGATCCGGACGGACACGATCGACCGGGCCGCCTCCTCGAGGGCCTCGCCGCGGTCGTGGATCGGCCGAGATCTCCTCGACCCGCGCACTCCCCGGCTCACGGCAGCCCGCCTCCGGTGCTCCGTCGCCCTGATCGATGCCTGATCGAAGGCTGGATCGCCTCGTCGGCTAGTTGTTCAGGCCGACCTCCGAGACTTCGACCCGAGACTTCGACGCTTCAGGCCGCCACGCGCTCGAGCCGCCGAAGGCTGAACGCCGTCGCGATCTCGTTGATCCCGCGCAGGATCGCGGAGAACCCGACCCAGATGATGATCAGCGTGGCTCTAGCCGGGAAGAACTGCTGCGACGCCCAGAAGCCGAGCAGGATCTCAAGGATGCCCGCAGCCAGGCCGAGCCCCCACAGGTCGTTCACGGGCTTGGTGACGACCGACGCGGTAATGTCGAGGCTCCCCTTCAGCACGAGCAGGAAGCCGAGGATCGACGCGAGCTCCCAGAAGGCACCGATCGGGTGCACGAACGCCCAGATCGACCCGACCGCGAACAGCACGGCGAGCAGCCAGTGCGCCCAGCGCCAACCCGGCGCGGACATCGCCGCGACGACCTCGGTAGCCGCTGCGAACCCCAGCACGACACCCAGCAGGACCCCGACCGCGGTGATCGATGTGACGTCGAAGCGCAGGATCACGAGCGCCGCGATCAGCCACAGGACACCGGTGATCAGGAACAGCCACCACGGTCCGCGAGCCTGCTCGAGTTCCCGTTCGGCTTCGTGCAAGCGCACGGTCCTGTCGTCGCTTCTGGTCTCCATCGGATCCCTCCCATCAACGGCGGGTACGTCCGGGGCATGTTCACTTTCGTTCGGCCAGGATGAGATGCCGTCACCCCGAACGGGTGAATCGGCTGGCGGGGTCAGCCCAACCCGTGCGACCACCGTGGCCGTCAGGCGGCGACGTCGCGTCCGTGGACGGTGAGCGCCCAGACCACGGCGACGGCGGCGACCGCGATCAGGATCCCCCAGACGGGGTACCAGGGGATCCAGCCGAACGCCGCGACGCCGGAGAGGATCGCAAGGATCACGCCGATCGTCCTCGCCCAGACCGCGCCTGTGAACACGCCCAGGCCGGCGAGCACGATCAAGACGCCGAGGCCCATGTGGATCCACCCCCACGTCGTGAGGTCGAACTTCAGGATGTAGTCCGGCAGCGGGACGAAGACCTCGTCCTCGAAGAGCGCCGAGAGGCCGGCGATGAACTGCCAGCAGCCGAGCATGAGCATCATGAAGCCGGCGAACCATATCCAGCCGACGGCCCAGACGCTCGGCTCCCGCTGACCCATCTGAGAGCTCATCCGATCTCCTTTCTGCATCCGTTCACGCGATCACCGCGCCGACACCGAGGATGACGATCGTCACCACCGCCAGCATCGCCAGCAGCGGCCACACGAAGCGTAGGTACGTCCCGTACGGGACCCGCGCGATCGCGAGCCCGCCCATGACGACTGCCGACGTCGGGATGAACAGGTTCATCAATCCGTTCGCCGTCTGGTAGGCGGTGACGACCAGATCCTTCGGGACGGCCGCGAACCCGGCGAGCGGCGCCATGATCGGCATCGCGACCGTCGCCAGACCGGACGACGACGGGATCAGGAATGACAGCGGCAGGAACAGCAGGTACATCACGATCGAGAACGCGACCTTGCCGACGTCGCCGAGGGCGAGCTCGGCCCAGTGAAGCACGGTGTCGGTGATCTCACCGTTGTTCATGATCACCGTGATCCCTCGCGCGATGCCGATGATCAGCGCGACGCCGAGGAGGTCGCGCGCGCCAGCAACGAACGTCTCGGTGAGATCTCCTTCCTTCATCCGCCCGATCAGGCCGATGATGATCGCGAACAGCAGGAACGACGCGGTCATCTCGGGGAACCACCACCACAGCGTCGGGATCGGGACGCCGAGATCTTCCCACGGGATGACGCCGTACATCATCACGACGAAGGCGAGACCGAAGACGGTCAGGATGACCTTGTTCCTGCCCGTCAGCGCCGCGACCTCGCCGTCCGCACCTGCGGCCTTGAAGTGCGCATCGTTCTCCTCCTTCATGTCGTACACGAGTGACTTCGACGGGTCGCCCTTAACGCGGTCTGCGTACCGACGGACGAAGACGATGCCGATCACCAGACCGAGGATCAGGATCACGAGACGCATGACGAAGCCCTCGCTGATCGACACGTCGGCGAACCCGGAGGCGATCCCGGTCGCGAACGGGTTGATCGTCGAGCCGAGCACGCCGATGCCGCACCCGAGCAGCAGGATGGCCGCCCCGGTGAGTGCGTCGTAGCCGGCGGCAATCATCACCGTGATCACGAGCACGTAGAACGCCAGGCTCTCCTCGGCCATCCCGTACGTCGTGCCGCCGAGCGCGAACACGACCATCAGCGACGGGATCATCAGGCGCTCCCTGCCCTCCAGGCGCCGCACGAGCGTCGAGATGCCCGCCTGGATCGCGCCGGTCCTCATCGTCACCCCGAGGAAACCGCCGATCACGATGATGAACAGCGCGACGTCGATGGCGCCGAAGAGCGTCCCCGAGTTGTAGTAGTTGATGTTGCCCTTCCGGTCCTCGATCCCGTACAAGCCGTTGATCGGTGCGGTGAGCGAGTCGACGAGGATCCGTTGGGGGCTCGCTTCGACCTCGTGGTAGGTGCCGGGGACCGGCTCCCCCTTGCGGTTCACGTCATACGTGCCGGCGGGGACGATCCAGGTCGCGATCGCGGCCAGGACGATCAATGCGAAGAGGATTGTGTACGCCGAGGGCAAGGTGAACCGGCGCTTTTTCTCCTCCCGGGTCTCGGGCAGCTCAACCATGCGATCCTTCCCCTCCTCCGGGTTGGTCTGCTTGGGTCCCATGGCCGACCGCTTGGGGCGGCGCGACCAAGGCCTCCCGGCCGCGTTCGGTCGGCGCGATCGTCGGCACCTTGAAGCCGATGAAGCCGTACACAACGTCGAGGACCGGGCTGAGGATGTTGAAGAAACAGTAGGGGAGGTATGTTCCTGTCGCGACCCCGAGAACGCCGGAGATGTAGGCGCCGCACGTGTTCCACGGCACGAGGACCGAGGTCACGGTTCCGGAATCCTCGACCGCGCGCGAGAGCACCTGGGGGGCCAACCCGCGCCGGGCGAACTCCGCCCGATACATCCTGGCCGGGAGCACGTCGGCCACGTACTGGTCGCCCGCGATCACGTTCAACCCGATCCCGCTCGCGTTCACAGCCAGGATGAGGCTCCCGCGGCTCCTCGCCCGCGAGACGATGGGCCGGAGGATCCGGTCCAGGAACCCGGCGTGCTCGACGACGGCGCCGAACGAGAGCGCTCCCAGCACGAGCCAGACCGTCGTCAACATGCTCGCCATGCCACCGCGTGAGAACAGCGTGTCGATCGCATCCACGCCCGAGTTGCTGACGAACCCCGTCGCCATCGAGGCGAAGATGGCCTTGATCCCGGTCTCGACCGCGCCCAGACCTGGCTCGTCGACGAACGCTTTCACCGCGTCCGGCTGCGTGAAGAGCGCCAGTACCCCGGCGAAGAGCGCCGAGCCGAGGATCGAAAGGAACGGCGGCAAGCTCCGGAGCGAGAACACCACCAGCAGCAAGAGCGGCAGCAGGGTCCAGGCGTTGATGGTGAACGCGCCCTCGAGCGCCGTCTGGGCGGCCTCGGTATTCGTCGCACCGGAAGGCTCGGCGTTGAACCCGATCAGTAGGAAGATCACGAGCGAGATGCCGAGCGCAGGCCCCGCCGTCCACCACATGTTGCGGATGTGTTGCACCGTCGTGACCCCGCCGACGAGGCTCGGAACCAGGATCGTCGTCTCGGACAGGGGCGTCATCTTGTCGCCGAAGTAGGCACCGCTGATCACGGCGCCAGCCGCCACAGATTCGGAGAGCCCGAGCACCTTCGCCATCCCGACGAAGGCGACACCGAGCGTGCCGGCGGTCGTCCACGAGCTGCCGGTGACCATCCCGACCAGGGCGCAGATCGCCGCGCAGGCGAAGAAGAACAGCGTAGGCGTGAGCCAGCCGATCCCGAGATGGACGATGGTGGGGATCGTGCCGGCCATGTTCCACGTGCCCATCAGCGCACCGACGGCCAGCAGGATGAAGATCGCGCCCAACGCGTTCGAGATCCCTCCGATCGCCGCCTCGGCGACGGACACGACCGAGTAGCCATTCTTGAACGCGATCAGGCTTGCGAACGCCGCGCTCAGGAAGAGCGCGACCTGCAGCGGGCCGTCCGTCGCCGCGATCCCGAAGAGCGCGATCGTCATCGCGATCATGACGATGAGGACGACCATCGGGAGGATGGCGTCGAGCATCGAAGGCGGCCGCGGCCGCGGCGCCGCTCCGACCGCGCGTTGACGATCCTCGTCGCCGGACATCACGCCGCCCTTATACCGGCGCGATGGTGGAGACGTGGGACGCGTCCGCCATCGCGCCGACCTGCTGTGGGCCACGGTGATGATCGCGGCCTCTCGCGAACGCGACGAGACCCAGGACGAGGATCGCGACGATCATGACGACGACCCACCTACGACCGGTCATCTCTGATCACCTCTCCCGGGTCACACCGGATCGCGCAGGAGCGGACACGTCATGCAGTGGCCGCCGCCCCGACCCTTGCCCAGTTCGAATCCCTCGATCGTGATGACCTCGATGCCGGCCTCGCGCATCTTGGCGATCGTCGCCGTATTGCGCTCGTACGCGACGACGACGCCCGGCTCGAGCGCGACGACGTTGTTCCCGTCGTCCCACTGCTCGCGGGCCTGCTGATATTCGTCGCCACCCGTCTCGACGATGCGCAGCTTCTTGACGCCCATTGCGTCTGCGACCGCTGGCAGGAACCCAGGGTCCTCGGTGACGTGGAAACGGCCGTCCGCGCCACCCGGTCGCAGGCTGATCGCCCGGACCTTGTCCATCACCTTCGGGTAGACCGTAACGGCGTCCCGGTCGAGCATCGTGAAGACGGTGTCCAGATGCATGTGCGCGCGATCCTTCGTCATGACCACAGCGATCACCCGCTCGGCCGCGCCCTTGTCGAACACCGCGCGCGCGATCTGCTCGATCATGCGCGCCTGCGAGCGCTCGCTGAGCCCGATCAACACGGTGCCGTTGCCGATCGGCTGGACGTCGCCGCCCTCCAGAGAGGACCGCCCGAAGTCCGCGATGTTGAACCGTCCGTCGTCGCCGAGCGGCGGATACCAGAACTCGAACCCGTCGTCGGCGAACATTGGGTGCGCACGGTAGATCGCGGCGACGTTGTACGACTCCAGCCGCCTCGCGGGCCAGTACATCGGGTTGATCGAAACCCCCCCGTAGATCCAGCACGACGAATCGCGTGTGAACAGCGTGTTCGGCAGGGGCGGGAGGACGAACGCGCTCGTGTCGTCGAGCGCCGCCGCCCCCAGAGAGAACTCGCGGAACTTGCCGAGGTCGATCCCGGATTCGGCGACCGTGAGGCCACCGATCAGGTGCTTCGCGAGGGCGTCCGGCGCGAGGTTCCACAAGATGTTGCGGACCTCGTCCACGAGCGACAGGCCGACCGTGTACTCCGACGCGACGACCTCGATCAGGCGGCGACGGCCCTCCTCGCTCGCGCCGAGCGCCTCCGCCAGCAGGGTCTGGAAGTAGAACACCTCCACGCCACGCTCGCGCATCCGCGCGACGAACTGGTCATGCTCGTGCTGCGCCCGCTCGACCCAGAGCACGTCGTCAAAGAGCAGTTCGTCGTGGTTCGACGGTGTGAGGCGGCGGAGGCTGAGATCCGGACGGTGCACCATCACCTTGCGGAGCTTCCCGACCTCCGAGTGGACCCCGAACGTTGTCATGACCCCTCCTGCTCAGCTCACGACCCGGCCGGCACGACCTGTGTCCCGGCGCGTCCTTCCACGATGGCCTCGATGCTCTCGAGCGCGCCGATCGCGGCGCGACCGCCGGTGCGCTCGACGAACCGTGCGGCGGCGTCGATCTTTGGACCCATGGAACCCGACGCGAACCGCATCGCGCGCAGCTCCCCGGGCGTGACGCGCTCCAGCATGCGCTGGTTCGGCGTGCCCCAGTCGGCGTAGACGGCCTCCACATCCGTGGCCATCACGAACAGGTCCGCCTCGATCTCTCGCGCCAGCAGCTCGGTCGCGAGGTCCTTGTCGATCACCGCCTCGACGCCGCTGAGCGCCCGCCCCGCCGGGGTCTGCGGGGCCGTCTCGTCGTACATCGTGGGGATCCCGCCGCCGCCGGCGCAGATCACGACGACACCCTTGTCGAGCAGCCACTTGATCGGGCGGATCTCGAAGATCCGTCTCGGTTCGGGCGAGGGCACGACGCGCCGCCAACGGTCGCCGTCCTGCTTGAACACCCAGCCCTTGTCGGCGGCCAGCCCGTCCGCCGTCGCGCGGTCGTACACGGGCCCGACGAACTTCGTCGGATCGCCGAACGCCGGATCCGATGGGTCGACCTCGACCATCGTCAGGATCGTCGCGAACGGGACCTCGGCGGGCAGCAGGTTGCCGAGCTCCTGCTCGAGCATGTAGCCGATCATGCCCTCCGTCTGGGCGCCGAGGACGTCCAGCGGATACGCCTCGACCTCCTTGTAGGCCGAGGCCTGCAGCGCGAGCAGACCCACCTGCGGGCCGTTCCCGTGGGACAGCACGAGCTGATGGCCGCGAGCCACGGCGGCGAGCGATGGCGCCGCTTTCTGGACGTTGCTCCTCTGGGCATCGGCGGTCATCGGCTCGCCGCGCTTCAGCAGCGCGTTCCCGCCCAGTGCGACGACGACCCTCATCCGATCACTCCCCCAGCGTCGCGACCATCACGGCCTTGATCGTGTGCATCCGGTTCTCGGCCTGGTCGAACACGATCGAACGCTCCGATTCGAAGACCTCCTCCGTGACCTCCATGCCGTCGAGCTCGAACCGCTCGTAGATGTCCTTGCCGATCTTCGTCTCCTTGTTGTGGAACGCCGGTAGACAGTGCATGAACTTCACGTTCGGGTTGCCGGCCCGCTTCACGACGTCGAGGTTGACCTGGTACGGCCTCAGCAGGTTGATCCGCTCCTCCCAGACGCTGGGGTCCTCACCCATCGAGACCCAGACGTCCGTGTA
>JBKPHM010000146.1:0-10683 GCA_046729855.1 Actinomycetota bacterium
CCACATGCCTCCTGCGTGGACAACCCCGTCGACTCGAGCGCGTCCCAGATCGCCGGCACGTCCTCGATCCGGATCCAGTGGAGCTGGACGTTCTGCCGATCGGTGACGTCCGCCACGTCGCGCCCGAACCGCTCCGAACACCACGCGATCGCGCGAAGCTGCTCGCTCGTGAGCTGTCCGCCTGGGATTCGGACCCGGAGCATGAAGAACTCGTCCTCGAGGTCCTGCGGTTCGACGGTCCCGGTCGCACCGCCCGCGACGCCCTGCTTGCGCTGGGTGTACAGCCCCCACCACCGGAAGCGGTTCCGCAGGTCCGTCTTGTCGATCGAACGGAACCCGCGCTTGGCGTACGTCGACTCGATCCGCGCGCGAACGTTGAGCCCGTCGTCGTCCCTCTTGGCGCGCTCGGCCGGGTTGAGCGGCTCGAAGTACCCGAGCCCCCACTGGCCTTCGCCGCGCTTCCTTGGTTGCGTCTTCGTCCGTTCCATCGCGACGTCTCCCGAACCGATCCCGGAAACGAAACAGGAGCCGCAGCTGCGGCTCCTCGAGATCGAAAACCCGTCTGGTCGTCTAGGTCCGCACGCTGCCCTCCGCGCCCTCCCGGGGCGCTACGGCGTCCGGACAGCAGCACAGACGCGCCGGGATCATCCTGGCCACCTGCCCCGCGGTTCGGGTGCGAATCAAATCAGACTCCTCAGGTCGGATTTGCAGGTGCAAGGTACGCCGGGACGCCGTATCAGTCAACCCAGGGCATCTGGACGGCGGTCCGGGAAACCGCTGTTAGTCGTTCGGCCGTGATGGGCTCCTGATAGGTGGCGTGAGGATGTGGACGTGAGGATCGAGATCGCCGACGAGGTCGAGGTGACGTACCGCCGGGAGGCTCCGAGGCTTTGGCGGGCGCTGATGCTCTACTCGGGCGACCGAGGCATCGCGAGCGACGCCGTCGCGGAGGCGTTCGCTCAGCTCCTCGCTCGCGGCGCCGCCGTCCGAGACCCACGCGCGCGTCCTGTTCGGGCTCAACGTGGTGGAGCTGAGGTCGTAAGAGCCGCGATCAGCCGGTCGATCTCCGGTCCGCGCAGCGGCCTGAGTGGACGGCGGACGTCAGGCCCGATCGGAATACCACAGGTCGACAGCACCTGCTTCAACGCCGCTTGGAAGGGTACATGCGCGAGCTCCTTGCGAAGCTCCGTAACGCGCGCGTGTGCGTCCTTGCTCCGGTCGTGCACGAGGCGTGCCACGAGCTCGGGCCACGCCGTGGCGAGGCCCGATACGGCGCCGGAGGCGTCGTTCGCCATCCCTTCGAGCACGAGCGGCTCGGAGCCGACAAAGACGTCGAGTCCGTCGATCAGGTACGGGCGGACCCGATCGAACGGTGTGTCCGATACCTTCAGCCCCGCGAGGTTCGAGGCGGAATCGCGCAGACGTCCGATCACCTCGACCGGGACCGCGTAGCCGCTGCGTGCGGCGAACTCGTACACGTAGAACGGGAGCGGCGCGCACGCCTGCGCCGCCGCGACGAAGTGCGCCAGCAGCTCCGCCTTGTCGAGGATGAAGTACGGCGGCGCGATCACCGCGACGGCGTCGGCTCCGATCTCCCTCGCGTGCGTCGCCAGCCGAACCGTGTCGCGGGTAGTCTGGGCGCCCGCGTGCACGGCCACCGCGAAGCCGGACGTCCGCGCCCGGACGAACAGCTCCGCGGCTTGCTCCCGCTCCTCGACGGATAGGAGCATGCCCTCGCCGGTGGTGCCGCACGCGAGGAGGCCGTCGAGGCCTCCGTCGACGAGGAACCGCGTGAGGGGCGCGAACGCCGGCTCGTCGAGGCGGTCGCCGCCGTCCGTGAGCGGGGTGACGGCGGCCGCGATCGCGCCCTTCAGCACGCCGGGACTCTACCGCCGTACCGGTCGAGCTCGGCCGGTCCTGCGGTCCTCGGCACGGTGGCCGTTCGACCCGTTGCCGGAGACCGACCGCTCCGCCGTCGCGCGGAACTGTGCCTCCTCGGTCGACCCCGCCAGCGCCAGTGTCGAGCTCGCATCGCCCCCGACGACGCTCGCGATCCGGTCGAAGTACCCCGTTCCCACTTCCGCCTGGTGCCGCGTTGCCGTATAGCCCGGCTCCTCCATCGCGAACTCGTGCTGCTGGAGCTTCACGTACGCGGTCATGCCGTCCTGCGCGTAACCGTGCGCGAGCTCGAACATCGAGGCGTTCAGGGCATGGAACCCGGCGAGCGTGATGAACTGGAACCGGTAGCCCAGCTCGCCGAGCGAGGACTGGAACCGCGCGATCGTCTCGTCGTCGAGGTTCGCCTTCCAGTTGAACGACGGCGAGCAGTTGTACGCCAGCAGCTTACCCGGGAACCGCTCGTGGATCCCCTGCGCGAATTCGCGCGCCTCGCCCAGGTCCGGTCTCGAGGTCTCGCACCATAAGACGTCGGCGTACGGCGCGTACGAGAGCCCCCGGGCGATCGCCGCCTCGACGCCGTTCCGGACGCGGTAGAAACCCTCGGTCGTCCGTTCGCCGGTGAGGAAGGCGACGTCCCGCTCGTCGACATCGCTCGTGATCATTGCCGCCGAGTCGGCGTCGGTCCGCGCGATGAGCACCGTCGGCACGTCGAGCACGTCGGCCGCGAGCCGCGCCGCCGCGAGCGTCTTGATGAACTGCGTCGTCGGCACGAGCACCTTGCCGCCGAGGTGCCCGCACTTCTTCTCGGAGGCGAGCTGGTCCTCGAAGTGCACGCCGGCGGCGCCGGCCTCGATCATCGCCCTCATGACTTCGAACGCGTTGAGCGGCCCACCGAAGCCGGCCTCCGCGTCGGCGACGACCGGCGCCATCCAGCACGTGCGGTTCTGACGGTCCAGCCAGGCGATCTGGTCCGCACGTTGGAGCGCGTTGTTGATTCTGCGAACGAGCGCCGGGACGCTGTTCGCCGGGTAGAGGCTCTGGTCGGGGTAGGTATGACCGGCGAGGTTCGCGTCGGCCGCGACCTGCCAGCCCGAGACGTAGATCGCATTCAGGCCGGCCTTCACCATCTCGACGGCCTGTCCGCCGGTCATCGCCCCGAGGGCGGCGACGTACGGGGTGCGGTGCATCAGGTGCCAGAGCCGCTCGGCGCCGAGCCGCGCGAGGGTGTGCTCGACGGTGATGGAGCCGCGGAGCCGGATGGGCTCATCCGCGCCGTACGGGCGTTCGACGCCCGCCCAGCGCGCGTTGTTGGTCCAGTGGCTCTCCAGGGCCGCCGCCTCTCGGCGGATACGGCGATCGAAGCCGTCGTCACTCATCGGTGGCCTCCTCGACCATCGCTCAGCCGTCCCCGACACGCGCGTGAGCGCCACGGGGAACGTCGGTGCGGAACTGGGTGGTGCGGGCCGACGTGCCGCGCTACACGGCTACGTGGCCGTCGAAGAGGTCCCGGTTGAACGACCGGTCAAACACCCTTCGAGTCTCCCCGAACGCCGCTCCCTTTGTCAACGACCCGCGGGCGACCCTTCGGGGTTGACCGCGATGCTCGGCGGGGGATAGTCACCTGCTGTGCGGTGTCCTCCCAAGCGTCTCCGGGCTATGTGTCTCCACGTTCTCGTCGCGCTCGTGGTGCTGGCCCCAGCTTCGTGCTCCTCGAGGTTCGGCGCGCCGGATCCCGCGTCGACCCAGGCCGAGGATGTCGTCGACCTCTGGCGTCTGTTCGTGGTCGCCAGCATCGTCGTGTACGCGATCGTCGGCGGACTGATCCTCTGGGCGGTCGTCCGGTACCGACGCTCGCGGGCCGGTGATCCCGCGACGTTCCGGGAGCACGTGCCGCTCGAGATCGTCTACACGGCGGTCCCGGTGTTGATCGTCGTCGGGCTGTTCCTGGCGACGTTCGGGACCGAGCGGTTCGTCGACTCGGTGTCCGAGGACCCGGATCTGGTCGTGGAGGTGACCGCGTTCGACTGGTCGTGGCGGTTCGCATATCCGGACGCCGGCGTGGTCATCACCGGCGTCCCGGGTGAGCGGCCGACGCTCGTGCTGCCACAGGGCAGGACCGTGCAGGTCTCGCTCAGATCGACCGACGTGATCCACTCGTTCTACGTTCCGGTGCTCCTGTTCAAGCGCGACGCCGTTCCGGGCCGTACGACGGAGTTCGCGTTCGTGCCGACGCGGCTGGGCACGTTCTTCGGGCAGTGCGGGGAGTACTGCGGGCTCGATCACTCGCGGATGCTCTTCGCCATCCGGGTCGTGCCGGCGAGCGAGTTCGACGCGTGGCTCGCCCAACAGGGAACCGAGGCCGCATGAGCGCGGCCGCGGCCGTGCCCGCGGAGCACGCCCCGTCCGGCGTCGTCGCATGGCTCACGACCACGGATCACAAGCGGATCGGGATCCTGTACATGACGACGACGTTCGTCTTCTTCCTACTCGCCGGACTGTTGGCCGTCGCGATGCGGGCGGAGCTCACGTCGTCGGGCGCACAATTCGTCTCGACGGAGACGTACAACCAGTTCTTCACGATCCATGGCACGGCGATGATCTTCCTGTTCGTCGCGCCGTTCGCGTTCGGGCTCGCAAACTACCTGGTGCCGCTGCAGGTCGGCGCGCCCGATATGGCGTTCCCGCGCGTGAACGCGATGTCGTATTGGCTGTTCTTGCTGGGTGGGTTGATCATCCTGTCCGGGTTCCTGACGAACGGAGGCGCCTCGCAGTCGGGGTGGTACGGGTATCCACCGCTCTCCGAGGCGCGCCACTCGCCGGGCTTCGGCCAGGACCTGTGGCTCATGGGGCTCTTGCTCACCAGCGTCTCCGGCATCCTCACCGCGATCAACATCCTCACGACCGCGTTCCTGTTCCGGGCGCCCGGGATGATCATGTGGCGCCTGCCTCTGTTCACGTGGAACTCGCTCGTCACCAGTGTGATCGTCCTGGTCGCGTTCCCGCCGATCGCGACGGCGTTCAGCATGCTGTTCGTCGACCGGCGGCTCGGCGGTACGCTCTTCGACCCGGTGGCCGGTGGAAGCCCGATCCTGTACCAGCACCTGTTCTGGTTCTTCGGGCATCCCGAGGTCTATGTGATGGCGCTCCCCTACTTCGGCGTGATCAGCGAGATCGTGCCGGTTTTCTCGCGCAAGCGGCTGTTCGGCTACACCGGGCTGGTGCTGGCGACGCTGCTGATCGCCGGCTACTCGATGAGCGTCTGGGCGCACCATATGTTCACGACCGGCGCGGTCAACAACCCGTTCTTCTCCGCGATGTCGTTCCTGATCGCGGTGCCGACCGGTATCAAGTTCTTCGCGTGGATCGGAACGATGTGGCGCGGGCGGATCTGGTTCGCGACGCCGATGCTGTTCGCGCTCGGCTTCATGTTGAACTTCCTGATCGGCGGGATCACCGGCGTGATGCTCGCCTCGCCACCGCTCGACTACCACTTCCAGGACACCTACTTCGTGGTTGCGCACCTGCACTACGTGTTGATGGGCGGGAGCGTGTTCGTGATCTTCGCGGCGATCTGCTTCTGGTTCCCGAAGTTCACCGGCTACCTCCTCAGCGAGACGGCCGGGCGGATCTCGGTCGTGCTGATGTTCGTCGGGTTCAACCTGACGTTCTGGCCGATGTTCGTGCTCGGTCTGCGCGGGATGCCCCGCCGGGTCGCCGACTACGCGATGGCCGAGCCGTGGGGCTCGCCCAATGTCGTGGCGACGATCGGGCTGGGGATCCTGTCGCTCGGCATCCTGGTGTTTGTCGCCGACCTCGTCATGGCGCTCCGGCGGAAGCGGCCCGCTCCAGCCGATCCGTGGGGCGGGTTCTCGCTCGAGTGGGCAACGACCTCGCCACCGCCCGAGCACAACTTCGAGCGACTGCCCCCGGTCCGCTCGGAGCGTCCTGCGTTCGACCAGCGTCAGCGAGGGGCGGCGGTCCCGTGAGGACGGTCGTCCGGGTCTTCCTGGCATCGGGCGCCTTCGGCGTGCTCGTCGCCGCCATCTACTGGTTCGTCAGCTACGAGTGGGCGGGGGCGGTGCTTCTCGGGCTGATGGGCGCGGCCGCGCTGTTCGTCTCGCTCTACACGTGGTTCGTCACGCGCGGACGGCGGTCGCTCCCTGAGGACCGCGGCGAAGCCACGCCGTCGGAGGGCGAGGCCGATGAGATCGCGTCGTTCACGGTCGACTCACCGTGGCCCATCGTCTTCGGCGTCGGCGTCGCGGTCGCCGCCGGCGGCCTGGTGTTCGGTCCGCCACTGCTCCTGCTCGGCGCGGTCATCGTGATCGCCGCCGCGGTGGGCATGATGCGCGAGAGCGTCGGCTGAGCTCGATGCGTCGGGGGTCCCCACGGGCCGGGTCGCGAACCCGCCGGCCCGGGTCCGGACGACGACGATGCGTTCCGGCGAGCGGACGGGGTGGACCTCCCGCCGCTTCAGCTCGCGGCACAGCAGGAACGTCGTTCCGCCGGCAAGCACCGGCCCGACCACGAGCATCGCCCGCATGAATGCGTTCATCCCGTCGACCGAGATCTGGAACAGGTAAGCGAGCAGATCATTGCTCCCAGCCAGCGTGAGCACGCTCATGAACGCGATGCCGCCAGCGCCCACGGCGCTGCGGAGCGGGTTGTCGCGGGGCCGGTCGAGCAGGTGGTGCGTCGCACGATCGCCGGTGAGCCGACGTTCGATGAACGGCCAGAGCGCGAGGATCGTGAAGAACGCGCCGGGGACGACGACGCCGGGGACGAACGGCTCGGGCAGTCGCCAGCCGAACAGCTGCGGCTCGAGCGCCGGCGCGAGCCGCAGCGATCCCTCGAGCCACCCGACGTACCAGTCTGGCTGGGCCGGCGTCGTCGCGATCGTGGCGTCGAAGGGGCCGTAGAACCACACCGGGTTGATCTGGAAGATGCCGCCCATCAACGAGACCACGGCGGCGACGGCGAAGAGCAGCCCCACGCTCTTCAGCGCGTAGCGCGGCCACAGCGGCGACCCGACCACGTTGTCCTCGGTGCGCCCGGGCCCGCGGAATTGTGTGTGCTTCTGATGCCATATGAGCGCGAGGTGGGCCGCCAGCGCGCCCGCCAGGAGGGCGGGCAGCAGGAATACGTGGAAGACGAACAGCCGGGAGATCATCTCGGCGGTCGGGAACTCGCCGCCGAAGATCAGGGACGCGATCCACGGTCCGAGGAAGGGGATCGCGAGCACCGCCGAGTACGCGATCCGCAGGCCAGTGCCGGATAGGAGGTCGTCCGGCAACGAGTATCCCGTGAACCCGGCTCCCATGCCGAGCAGCATCAGCGTCACGCCGATCAGCCAGTTGATCTCGCGTGGCTTTCGGAACGCCCCGGTGAAGAAGACGCGGATCGAGTGGACGGTCAGCGCACCGACGAAGACGAGTGCGGTCCAGTGGTGGATCTGCCGGATCACCAGGCCTGCCCGGACCTCGAACGACACTCGCAGAACCGAGTCGTACGCGAGCGAGACCGTGCGCCCGTCGAGTGGCGCGTAGGGCCCGCGGTACGTCGTGTCCGCGGAGGACGCGACGTAGAAGAACGTCAGGAACGTCCCCGTGAGGACCAGGACGACGAACGAGTACAGGGCGATCTCGCCGAGCATGAACGCCCAATGGTCGGGAAAGATCTTTCGGAGGCTGCGTTGCGCGAACGTCGCCGCGCCGAGCCGCTCGTCCAACCCCTCGACCACGCGCCGGACGATCACGGCATGTTCCAGAAGCTCGGGCCGACGGGACCGCTGAAGTCGCCGCCGGCGATCAGGTACCCGGCGGCATCGAGCTCGAGCGGCAGCTGGGGCAGCGGCCGCACGGCCGGGCCGCCGATCGGGACGGCGCCGATCAGGACGTCGAACTGTGACTGGTGGCACGGGCAGCGGAGCGCGTGCTCGGTCTCGACGTACAGCCCCACGGGGCAACCGGCATGCGTGCAGACCTTCGAGTAGCAGACGTTCCCCTCCGGCGCCCACGTCTCGCGACCGTCGGGGAGCCGGAGGCGATCGGGATCGACGCGGATAAGCACGGCCTGCCCGTCCGCGGATCCGATCGCGCCTTCCGGAAAGACGGTGACGATCGAGCCGGCCTCGAGCGCCTCGCCCAGGACCGGCTGACCATCCTCCGTGACCAGCCTGGCGCCGGCCCGCCACGGCGTCTCGAGCAGCGAGCGACCCGGGCTCGGGCCGAGCGAGCGGATCGGGAACAACAGCGCCAGGCCGAGCGCGCCACCCGCCGCCCCGAGCAGCCGTACCAGGAACCGACGCCTCGCGAGCTCCTCGCCGCCCTCCTCGACTGCCTCGGTGGCCGCGGCGACCTCTTCTTGGGGCGAGGCGAGGTGCCGGGGCTCGCTCTCCTGGGTGTCGGGCAGGACGCGCTTTCCCCACAGGATCAGCGCCGTCGCGATCCCGCCGAGCGAGACCGCGAGTAGCGGCCCCTCGACCTGCGGTTCTCCGCCGGCGATGTAGACGACCGCGAGCGCGATGCTCGCGATCGCCGAGAGCACCAGGGCGGCGCCGGCGACGCGTGCGGGACCCCTCACGTCTTCGTCCCCGCGAGCCGGATCACCAGGAGCAGTAGCCCGAGGCCCACGACGACGCCGACGAACCCCTCGGCGACCGGACCGGTCCGGGTCAGCCCGAGCCCTCCGGGGTTGCCCATCTCGCGGAGCTCGAGGAGATACCTCGCCACCGCGTCGAGGTCCTCCTGGTCGATCGTCGTTTCGCCGAACTTCGGCATCGCGCCCGGGCCGATCCGCACGGCCTCCGCGATCTGCAGTGCGGTCGCCTGGTCGAGCGCCGGCGCGATCTGCCCGCCGCCGATCGAGTCGCCGGTCGCGGCCGCGCCGTGGCACGCGCCGCAGTTCGCCTCATACACCTGCTGGCCGAGCGGCAGCGAGCCCGCGGACGGATCCACCGCCGGGATCGGGATGCCTTCCCCGCCGACGGAGGTTACGTACGCGACGAGCGCGCGGATCTGATCGGGCGTGAAGGCCGGGCGGTGGCGCGTCGGTTGCATCTTCGGGTTCGCGAGCGGCATCCGACCAGTCGACAGGTAGAAGTCCACGGCGGCAGCCCCGGCGCCGGCGAGCGGCGGCCCGTTGTCCGTCCCCGAGAGATCGGCGCCGTGGCACGACGCGCACGACTGCTGGTACAGCGCCTGTCCCTCGACGAACTGTTCTTGTTGCACGAGCCGCGACGCGCGCGAGGCTGGCGCGAGGAACGCCTGCGCGACCGCGGCCAGCACCACGGCCGCAACGATCGCGCCGAGCAGCGATCGAGGAACGGAGCGGGAGCGGCGGCTCATCGGATCAGGAACAGAGTCGCGAACAGCCCGAGCCACACGACGTCGACGAAGTGCCAGTAGTACGCGGTCGCCTCGATCCCCGTGACCTCCCCGCCGTGGTACGCGCCCTGTGCGGCGCGGCCGAGCACCACCAGCATCAGGACGAGCCCGCCGATCACGTGCAGCCCGTGGAAGCCCGTCATCCCGTAGAACAAGGTGCCGTACGCATTGGTCGAGACCTCGAACGGCAGGTGCGTCCACTCACGCGCCTGAATCCCGAGGAACGCCACCCCCAGGACGAACGTGACGACCGTCCACACGCGGAACCCACGGAGGTTTCCAGTGCGCGCCGCCCGGACGCCGAGCTGGAACGTGCCGCTCGACGCGACGAGCATGGCGGTCGCGATTGCGGCCGGCAGGGTCTCGAGATCGGCCGCGTCCGGGGGCCACGGCGACGTCCGCGCGCGTATGAAGAAGTACGCCGCGAACAGCCCCCCAAAGAACATGAGCTCCGAGGCGAGGAACAGCACGACGCCGAACAGGAGCGGCTCGACACGGCGCTCGGCGGCGGTCACCATCGAGCGGTGTGCGGTGAGACGATCCGATGAGATCGGCGGCGCTGACGGCGGGTGTCGTCGCCGTGCTGGTCGCGCTGGTCGGGGCCGTCGACGAGGCCGCGCACCGGAGCCTGACGGGGCACATGGTGCAGCACCTGCTGCTGACCTCGGTCGCGGCGCCGCTCATCCTGCTCGGCGGACCCCTCACGCTCGCGCTCCGGTCCGGCGTGGGTCGGCGGTCTCTGGTGCGAGCGATCCGTTCGAGGGCGTTCGGCGTCGTAACGCATCCGGTCGTCGGCTGGGTGGCGTTCGTCGCGACGATGTATGCGGTGCACCTCGGCCCGCTGTACGAGGCCGCCCTCCGCTCGCCCGCGTGGCACGCGGTGGAGCATAGCCTCTTCCTCGCAACCGCCGTTCTGTTCTGGATGCCGGTGATCGGGGAGACGCCCGCGCCGAACGCGCTCTCGCACGGCGCGCGGCTCCTGTACGTGGCACTCGCGATGCCGGCCGAGGGATTCCTCGCGCTCGCGTTGTTCTCGGCAGACCGGGTCTTGTACCCGTCCTACGCAGGTCCCGGGGCGCTGGAAGATCAGCAGGCGGCCGCCGCGCTGCTGTGGATCGTCGGCGACCTCGTGCTGCTCGTCGCGCTCGTGACTGCGGCCCTCGCCTGGAAGCGCGACGACGAGGCGCGGCAACGCCGGCTGGAGGGGGAGCATGCCGTACGCCCTCCCTCAGGCGGTTGATCGCGGAACGAAGCCGAACGCCCGGCCCGTTCGGTACCTATCGCCCGACGATGTTCATGGAAGCACTGCTGACGGGCCGGGCCCTCGAGACTCGGGACGGCTGCCTGTTCGCCGGCGACGCCCTGCTCGTCTGGGCCAGTGTTCGGGAATGTCCCCTGA
>JBKPHM010000147.1:0-2305 GCA_046729855.1 Actinomycetota bacterium
CCGAGCAAACGGGCTGGCGGCCGCTCCTAACGACGCCCAACCACCCGGAATACCCGGCGGCGCACGGCGTGATCACGTCGGCGATGGCCGAGGTGTTCAGTACCTTCCTCGGCACGAACCGGATCGACCTCGACATTCACGGGTTCGACGCCGCCGGACCGGCCGGGAACTCGAATGCGGTGCGGCACTTCGACATGACGAACGACCTCCGGCACGAGATCATCGACGCCCGACTCTGGGCAGGGCTGCACTACCACTTCTCGGGTGTCGCCGGCGTTGTCTTCGGCCGCAAGGTCGCAAAATACGACCTCCGGCACGCCTTCCGACCCGTCGACTAGCGCTCGCCAATGACTCGGCTCGGGGACGCGCCCACCAGCGCGCTCCCCGAGCCACGCCCCACGCTCGAACGCGCTCCCAGGCGACATCCCCGCTCCCGATCGTCGCCTGCAAGCACCGGCTGCGCTGGGGCTAGGTTCTGGGGACAGCTGCGGGGCTTTCCGGGGAGGCTAGGGCCCTTCAAAGGAAGGGTGCAACGAGCAGAAGAACCAGCCAGATTGCAGGGAAAGCGTGCTAGCAAGCGCTGTTCCCGGATCACATAGCAGCAGGTCGAATCCTCCATGGTAAGGAGGGGGTCGACGGTTCGAGTCCGTCAGAGGGCTCTGCAAAAGCCCCGCATACCGGGGCTTTCGGTTTCGGATCGATTTGCAGATCGTCGAACGTTGGGCAGGTATGGAGCCCTTCATGGAGCCTTCAGGTCAAAACGCCCGCTGAGGGAGCGCGACTGCCGCAGCTTCTACCAGAGATCGTCGGCGCTTTTGTCCCTGCGGACGTCCACGTAGGCGACGCGACCGAGTTTGGGAGTCCGGCGCTTGGGGGGCAACGATGCCGGCACTTCAGGGAGCTGCTCCAGCTCCGCGTTGTCCTCGCTCGTCGCCTCCGGCTCGGCCTTCTCCGGTGCAGGGGCCTCTCCGGGAACTTCCAGATCTCGAAGACCCATCCGCTCAGCTCGCGCTGGCGCTCGTCAATCGCCGCCGCGTCCCAGGTGTCGAGCGACAGCAGCTCCTTCGTCATCAAGATGTCCGAGCTCGCATAGCCGTCCTTCTTCTTCGTCGCGAAATCGGCGTTCTTGATCGAAGTGTTCAGACGCTTGCCGAGCAGAGTCAGGTTCCCGAGCCGGTTGATTACCTGCGCGTGGTTGGGCCATTTCGGTCCGTCCGGCGTCTGCGGGTAGATGCGCTCGACATGCACGCGGTCGGTTCCCTCGACCGCGACCTCCTGCGTCCGCCGTTTCGCATGCTCGATCTCGCGGAGCAGGTAACGGGCGGTGGCGATACGGCTGACGCTGGCGCGCTGGAAGCGAGCGACGAAGTCTTCGGGATCCGGAGCCAGGTCGGCGAGCGCGGAGACGGCGGCGTCAAAGTCCTTCGTCTTCCGCAGTTTGGCGGCGACCTCGTAGACCGTCGACTCCATCACGGTCGTCTCGCGGCCACCGATGACGTTGTAGCGGACGAACATTGCCGTCAGCGCGCTCGCCAGCACACGCAGCATCTCCTTGCCCTCGTCGCCCTCGGCGGCGGCGTACCCTGAGAGCAGCGCCGGATAGAGCGCCTTGCGACGCGATGCTGACGGACGAGCGCGAGGGGGACGAGGCGTCGCGCGCTGCTTTGCCCGCCGACCTTGACGGTCTCGACCACGTCGCCGACGTCACACCGCTGAAGTCCGAGGCCCACGGTCCGGCCGGCTTCGACGCAGGCATCGACCTGATCCTCGACGGCTTGCGCCGGCTACTCGACAACGACCCTGACCGCGATGCTTCTCGCTGATCGCGACCGCTGCGTCGTCTTCCCCCCTTCCGGTCGTGCGAATTCGACGGTGCCCAGCGCCCTCCTGGGGACCATGAGCGGCCACCCGAGTCCGTCGATAGCCACATCGGAGTTACGTGCCTGAAGCTCGAACCGTCGCAGCTTCCCGCACGGACTCGGATGCGCCGGAGGCGTTGATGAGGTTCCGAACCTCGCGCACCGCCACCGACAGCCGCGCCAGGTCGGGCGTGCCCGCCGTCCGAATGTCTGCGAGCACCTGCACGCACCGCTCAACCGGAGCCTGGTTCTGCGAAAGCCAATCGTCGACGCGCTCGCTGGGCGAGCGTCCGTCCGCGCCCGCGCGGAGCACCTCGGCGGTCAGCGCCGCCTGCTCAGCGTAGACGTCGTCGCGCAACGCCGCCCGCGCCATCGCATCCCAGCGCGTCTCACGCTCCAGCGCGACGACCTGGTCGCGCAGCCAGTGGAGGTCGAGGCGTGCGCCG
>JBKPHM010000148.1:0-10296 GCA_046729855.1 Actinomycetota bacterium
GATCGGCGGCAACAGCGAGCTGCTCAACACGAGCTTCGCCGACGGCTGCCCGATCCAGTCGCCGGACGGGCTCAGCCTCTACATGGCCTCGAATCGTGACGGCTACGTGGGGACGACTCGCAACTTGGACATCTGGGTCGCGCACCGCGAAAGCACGGACGCACCATGGGGGGCGCCCGAGAACCTGGGCGCGCCGGTCAACTCACCCGTCGACGACTTCTGTCCGACGCCGGTCCGGGGCGGTGGGTTGTTCTTCGTGAGCAGGGAGGAGCCGGCGAGCTGCGGCACGAACGACAGTGACATGTACTTCACCCGGTTGAACCCGGGCCACGGGTGGAGCGAGCCCGTACACCTCGGCTGCGGGCCGGTCGGACCGAACAGTGCCCTCGACGAGATGGGTCCGTCCTACATCGAGGTGGACGAACGAGGGTTCCTGTACTTCTCGAGCGGTCCCGACATCTATGTGAGCGAGCGGCTCCAGGACGGGAGCTTCGGTTCGGCCGCGCCGGTGTCGGAGCTCAACAGCGCCGCCGCCGACATCCAGCCGAACGTGCGCAAGGATGGGCTCGAGGTCCTCTTCGCGTCGAACCGCCGAGCGGGCACCGACCAGGATCTCTACGTCGCGAACAGGGCGAGTGTCGATGATCCCTTCTCGGTTCCCGTGAGGTTGGGGGACTCGGTGAACACCGTCACGGCGAGTGAGACACGTCCGTCGCTCTCGTGGGATGGGGCGACGTTGCTGTTCGGTCGCGCACCGGGACCCGAAGGCCTCTCCGACATCTTCACCTCGACGCGTGACAAGGTCCACGGAAGCATGTGAGGTGCGTGGCACTGCAGGAGGTGTCCCAGAATGGCAACCCAGAGAGAGGTGTTCGAGATGACGACCAAGCAAATGGGCGAGCCTGATGTCGATTCTTGGCGCGAACAGGAAGAGCGCCAGCGCAAGGCGACCCGCAACAGGAAGCTCGGTGCGATCGCTGTGACTGCGGCGCTCCTGATCGCCGGAGTGGTGGTCGGCGTCAGCACGCTGGGAAACGACGATGTGCAACCGGGGGGCTCGAGTGATGGCTCGACACTCACCCCCGACGGAGGGGAGCAGACGCTGTCCATCATCGACGTGGGGTCTGGCACGGCAACCCCGTTCACGGCGCCCGCTGGTGCATCTGATTTCGACTTCACGCTCGACGGGTCGATGGTTGCCTATGTCGATGTCGATGTGAACGGGAATGATCAGGTGTTCGTGATGAATGCCGACGGCTCGAACGCCAGGCAGCTCACCCGCGGAGAGGGGGACATCCGCGTGGAAGAAGCGCTGCCCGGAACTGGCACTTCCGGCGGCCGCCTGGACTGGTCCCCGGACGGCTCGATGATCGCGTACCAACGGGATACGTCGGACGGCCCTGAGATCTTCACCGTCCGGATCTCCGACGGGGTGTCGACCAGGGTCACGAACGAACCGCCCGCAGTCGGTCCCGGCGGCTGGGCGCCGGACGCTGGGTCGCTCGTCTTCTCGACCCTCAACCCCTCGATCCCGCATTACTCGGCCCTGTCCGTCGACCTCGGTACGGGACAGACAACGCTGATCGTGCCGGACGGAAGCACTCCTAAGCTGTCGCCCGACGGCGACTGGATTGCCTTCAACTCTTGGCTGAAGCCGCATATCCGGTTGATACTCGCCAACAGCGACGGATCGGGGCGACGCGTCATCGCTCGATTCGAAGGCGACGACGGGTACCAGGAATGGTCGCCCGACAGCACGCAGATCGCGTTCGATGCTGACATACCGCTCAATGCCTCGCCGGTCGAGAGGTCCGGTTTCGGGACGCACGTCTACGACCTGGCCACCGGTGAGACGCGCTTCGTAAGCACCGGGACGATCGAGACGTGGATCGACAACGATCACATCCTCGTGAGCTGACCCGTTCCGAGATGCCGAAAGCCCGGTCCCCCGAGGGAGGCCGGGCTTCGGCGTGCTTCAAGGCCGCCTGGACCGCGTGCCTTGTTGAGATCGACCGCTTCGACCGATGATGTCCTGGGCAACTCGGTCCTACAAGGACCCCGGCCTCGACCCCGTGGTCGAGGAGGACTGAGCCGGTCGAGCACCGGTAGGGTGCCGAACGTGGCCGCTCTCTACCCGCCGATCGAGCCGGACCGGACCGGCATGCTCGACGTCGGCGACAGCTACCTCGTGTACTGGGAGGCCTGCGGCAACCCGGACGGCAGGCCGGCCGTCGTGCTGCACGGCGGGCCCGGATCGGGCCGGTCCATCCGGATGCGGCGGCTGTTCGATCCCGAGGCGTACCGCGTGATCCTCTACGACCAGCGCGGGTGCGGGCGGAGCACGCCGCACGCGAGCGAGCCGGAGGCGGATCTGTCCGCCAACACGACCTGGCATCTGCTTGCCGACATCGAGCGGCTGCGCGAACACCTCGAGGTCGACCGGTGGCTCGTGCTGGGTGGGTCTTGGGGGAGCGAACTCGCGCTCGCGTACGCGGAGCGGCACCTGGACCGAGTCACCGAGCTCGCGCTGTGGGGCGTGCCGACCGCGGGGCGGGCGGACTACGACTGGCTGTTCCGCGGCGGCCTCGGGCGGTTCCTGCCCGAGCAGTGGGAGCGGCTGCGGACGGCACTCCCCGAGGCTAAGCGGGACGGGGATCCCGTCGAGGCGTACCACCGACTGCTGTTCGATCCGGATCCCGAGATCAGGCGGCGGGCGGCCCTTGCGTGGTGCACCTGGGAGTCGGCCTCGCCGGTATGGCCGCCGAGTGACGGTCTGGATGAGCGGTTCGAGGATCCGGCCTTCGCGCTCGCGTTCGCACGGCTCGTCACGCATTACGCCCGCCACGACGCGTGGCTCGAGGACGGGGCGCTCCTGCGCGATGCGGGCGTGCTCGCCGGCATCCCCGGCGTGATCGTGAACGGTCGGTTCGACCTCCAGGCTCCGCTCGGCGGGGCGTGGGCGCTGCACCGAGCGTGGCCCGCCGCCGAGCTGGTCGTCGTCGACGACGCCGGACATGCGTACGACCATCCCGGCATCACGGACGCGCTGGTCCGGGCGACCGATCGGTTCGCGGCCGGCTGATCTCCCGGGGACGTGGCCCCAGAGAGGCACGGGCTGCCAGTCCGGTGCGGCGGTGGGATTGCCGAGCACGGGGGACCTGAGATCCGTGAGGCGGTGGACGTCGGACCGGTCGGCCCGCATCACGAACAGCTGGTGCATGCTTGGACTGCCCCCGAGCTGCTGATCGAGGCTCGGCCTCGTCCAGCCCCATCCATCAGAGCTGCAGTTAATGAACGGAGGCAAGGTAGGCACTTCGTGAAGTACATCGGGCCTCGGGATCGGTAGCGAATCCGACCGGAGCCTGGGGGACTCTGCGGCGGCCCTGCAGCTGGACAGCTCGAATTCCGCGGGAACTCGGTGGGAACCGCGGCATGGCAGGCTCGGAATCGCCGGCCGCCGAAAGTCCCAATGGGGAGTAGACGGAGAGAACGGCGAGAGAGGATCTCGGTCGGATTTCACCGGGAACCGCCCCAGCGCCCAGGCTCGTGAGCGATCAACGGATCGCTGACTAGACCAACAGACCCAAGGGACAGAACCGAGCTCCTCGTCGGATGCCCGGATCGTCCTTTGCGATGAGCCTCCGCGCGTATCGCGTTCATCGTCCGTCCAGCGCTGTTCACGCCAGCCATCCCGACAAGGATCGCTCGCTGCCCACGTCGCCACAGACCCCTTCGGAAGCCGGGATCGATGTCGCTTCCGATCGAAAGCGCCACTCTCGATGAAACGTCGCCCGGCCGCCTCTGGATCCTGATCAGAATGGCAGCGCCTCGAGTATCGTTCGCACCCAGACCTTCACGTAGCAGCGACGGCACAGCGTGTCGCTGAACGCCCAGCGGCGCCTCGCCTCGATCCGCCGCCCGCAGTCATCGCACAGCGGGAGCGGCCTCATCGCGATACCGGCGCGATCCAGCGCCGAGGGGGATGTCGCGGCGAACCAGTCGCGGAGCTCACGCGGTAAGTATCGGTCGCTAACGGCCGCACACGAGCGGCCGCGTGTTCCGGGGGACGACGCTGGGCAATCCGAGACCCGCGCGATGCCTTCGACGCGGCCCGGGCGAGGCTCCGACGACACGAACGCCGCCGAGCGGTATGTCGCTTCCGATCCTGAAGCCACATCCTCGGAGCCGGGCGCAATAGCCCCCGGTGTCGCCTGATGGGCTCTGCCGTCTTCCCAGCCGCCTAACCGCTTCGTCGGGTCGAAGATCGCTTGGCCCACGACGCCTTTCCGGTCCTCCATTGGGACGTCGCGCTTGGCAGACCGCGACCACTCCGGTCGTTGATCCTCGCTTGACGTGACGGCGTTTTCGTTGGCGAGAGGGTCGCTTTCAACGGTGATCAGGTCCACTGATGACGACCTGCACATTTGGGAACCACTCGCGCATCATTGCGTTCGACACGCGTGCCAGCCGACTAGGGGCACCATGCTGTATTGACGCGTGGCGCGATGGGGTGCAAACGCGCTCAGCGCAGCAGGAATCAGACCGGAAACTTCCGGCGGCTCAGCCGAGTTCTTGAGCTAGCCCGATGAGAAGGCCTTCAGGCCCGCGGATGTAGCAGAGCCGGTACACGTCCTCATACTGGACCACTTCACCGACGAGCTGCGCGGCGTGCTTGCGCAGCCGGGCGAGCGTCTCGTCGATGTCGTCAACGGCGAACATGACTCGCAGGTAGCCGAGGGCGTTCACCGGGGCGTTCCGGTGATCGGCGACCACAGGCGGCGTGAGAAAGCGCGAGAGCTCGAGCCGGCTGTGGCCGTCCGGCGTGCGCATCATGGCGATCTCGACGCGCTGGTCGCCCAGTCCAGTGACGCGTCCCGCCCACTCTCCTTCCACCATGGCCTGCCCTTCGAGCTCGAGGCCGAGTTCGCGAAAGAATGCGATCGTCGCGGGTAGGTCCTCGACGACGATGCCGACGTTGTCCATCCTTTGGATCGTCATCACGTTCCTCCTTTGTCGTGGCGACGTTGGCCAGGCAGCAAGACGGGCGCAGTATCGGTGTTCGCACGCGGCGCGGCAGGTAGTTCCACCGTGACGCGCAGCCCGCCATCGGACCGCCGTGTCAGGGGTGATTCCGTCGTCGGCTTGTGTGATGCTCTTTGACGATCCGGGAGACGGAGGGGAACCGCGAGCTGATGCGGACCGACATGGGTATCACCGCGAACATCCTCGCTCTGCTCGATGGCGGTTCGGCTCGACGATCGCAGCATGTTGTACGGCAGGGACGAGATCATCGAGCAGTATCTTGAGCGTGCGACGTCCGATCCGTGCGAGCCCGGGAACTGCAGCTTTCTGCGGCGAACGTCCCGTGGTGGCGTGGTTCGAAGCACCGAGCTTCACCACGTTCGTCCGCAGCTTGGCTGACGTGCGTGCGAACGAGGCGTGGCTGGCGTGCGCGATATGCCTCGCGCTCGTTGAGACGGACGATCGCGAGGGCCTTGCCGTGCGAGGCGCGAGGCGCCCCCGGGGGAGGGCGGGCGAAGGAGCTGAGGCGATCGAGCGCGAGATGCAGGACAATCTCTTTTGGAGACACCGGGACCAGATGTAGAGAAGGCCGTCCGGCCAGGACACCGACTCCGTGGTTCGGATGAGGTGGAGTCATCGCGGAAGTCGCCTTCGGTGCGAAGCGACGTCGCCCGAGGAGGGCCGATAAGTGAGGGACCAGACGCACCAGACGCTCTCGTACCAAGAACTGCTGGACGAGAACGCCCGCCTGCGGGCCAGAGTCGGCCGTCTGCGGAAGGCGGTGAACTGGCTACGCGGGACGCTGCACCACGGCGACGATCAAACCCACAACGGCACCGTAGACGAGTGTGAGGCATGGGAGTGCATGCGTGCCCGCCAAGTCCTCGTGGAGGCCCGCGCCGCGGATCGGTAGCTTCCGTCACAACGCGCGCCTCGGCGGATTCTCGCAGGCCGTCCCCAACTTCGCCCAACAGGGAGAACCCAAGAGGGAGAGCATGACCAGCGGGACAGCGATTACGGCGCGGAGATGCCTCACACGAAGTACAAGCGGCCATGGCGGGCATCGGTTCCGACATATCTGCTGGAGGACGCCGCACCGCAAGGGCACGCGATCGCGCGCTGCGTTCCCGCGGGAAGCGATCCCAGCGCGACCGCTGTACCGTCCTCCTATGAGCACCGATGATGCAGTCGTGGGGCGAAAGGAACGACGAGAGCACGAACCCACGGTGGGCACCACTCCGTACGTCAGGGGATCCGACGAGCAGAGTGCGTCAGCGGTGAAGCCCCCGTCATAGACAGCAAGGTCTGTGTGGCGGTGTCGCGCCCCAAGAACCGCGACGTGCGAGCGTACTGGTGGGCGAGTGTAATCACCCTTCATGCGCGCGCTACTTCGCGCACCCGCTACGCACGATCTTGTGTGGGACATCTGCGGAATATCCGGGTTTGAGTCCCCGTTCAACGCATCGACCGCTACGGCACCATCGCGCTGACCTGGCGGGTTCTCGCTTGTAGTCCCAATGGGATTTGAACCCGTGTCTCCACCTTGAGAGGGCGAGCCGGCCCGATTCCGCGACCTGCAGCGGAACCCTAAAGAGGGCCGCTGACCTGCAGGTTCAGTTCCTGGTCGATTCCGGTCGCAACCCCTCGGTTGTCGATGTCATGCGGGATATTCACGGGATCACCGGCTAGTGGGACTACGACCACCCTTCTTGTCGGCTGCAACGATCCAGGCCAGTCGCACTGACGAGACGTCGTCGACGGCGTCCACGGCTTCGGTGCTGACGCCCCGCGGTCAGCGCGGCCGCAGCGTGACCGTCCGCAGAGTTCGCCCGACGGCGCCCAGGACGGCGACGCCGACGAACGCGAGCACGCCGCCGAGCACGATCGTCGGTCCGACCCCGATCCAGGCGGCGACGACCCCGGACTCGAGGTCGCCCAGCGCCGGTCCGACCGAGGAGACCAGGTGGTCGACCGCCGCAAGGCGCCCTCGTACCTCGTCCTCGACCGCCGCCTGGGTGATCGCCCCACCGAGCAGCGCCGAGACATTGTTGCCAGCTCCAGCGATGGCCAACCCGAGCCAGGCGAGCCACGCGGTGTCGGCGAGGCCGGCGAGGACGATGCCGGCGCTCCACGCGCCGAGCGCGATCAGGACCCCTCGTCCCGGGCGGGGCGCCCGGGACACCGCGCCGCTCAGCGCCGCGGCGACGAGCCCACCGGCGGCGGGCGCGGCGTAAAGGAGTCCGAGCGCGGCCGGTCCCGCGCCGAGCTCGTCGGCAAGGGCAGGCAGGAGCGCGATCGGCATGCCGAGGAACATCGCCGTGAAGTCGAGGCCGAGGGTCGTCGCGACCACGGGGCTCGAACGCACGATCCTGAACCCCTCGCGGATCGAGGCGAGCCCCTCGGGGCGACGCTCGGGTCGCGAGTGCGCCATCCCGGCGACCAGGGCGAGCGCGAGGAGGAACGTCGCGACGTCGAGTGCGTACGCGGCCTCGACCCCGGCGGCCCCGATCAACGCGCCGGCCGCCGCCGGCCCGACGAGCGCGTTCGCGTTGTACGAGGCGCCTTCGACCGCGAAGGCCGCGGGCAGCAGTTCGGCGGGGACCAGGCGCGCCGGCCACGCGCGCGCTCGCCACCGAGAGCGCGAAGACCGCCCCGGCGAGCGCCGCGAAGGCGTACAAGGGCCACAGGAGTGGCTCGTCGAGCAGGGCGTTCGCGATGAGCCCGAGCGAGAGCAGGGCGAACAACCCGTTCGCCGCGAGCGTCACGCGGCGGCGGTCGACCGTGTCGGCGATCGCGCCGCCGAGCGGGGCGAGCACGAGGTTCGGGACGAGCTCGGCGAGCGCGACGAGGCCGACCGCGACCGTCGAGCGCGTGATCGCGTACACCTGGAACGGGATCGCGACGAGCGTGGCCTGGCTGCCGAGCTCGGACACGGTCTGCGCGAGCACGAGCCGTCGCAGGTCGGGCGAGCGCCGCAGCGGCTCGACGTCGAGCAGGTGCGGGCGAACCCGGGCGAGGAGCCCGGGCGGTCGGATCTCGGGAGGTGCGGCCCCCGGCTCCTCGTCCATGGACCGAGACCCTACCGGCGGGTCAGACGCTCACGCCGTCGGCCCCGTGTCGAACACGAGCGAACCGACGTCGACGGCCGCGCCTCCGCCGTCGGCGACGAGCAGCGTGCCGGTGACGATCAAGGACTCGTCGCTTTGCCAGGAACAGACAGCAGGCGGCGATCTCCTCCGCCGTGGCAGGTCGTCCCAGCGGGACCCGCGGAGTCGCGAACGCGTAGACCTCCTCGCCCGTGATGCCACGAGCGACTGCGAGCTCGTCCCGCGCCTTGTCGCTCATCGGCGTGATCACCCACCCGGCACAGCGCGTTGATGCGGATCCCGTGCGGCCCGAGTCCTCGGCGAGCGAGCGCCAACCCGAGCAACGCCGCCTTCGAGGTGACGTAGGCGGCCGAGCTCGAACCGCTCACGAGCGCCGCGACGCCACGCTCTCGCGGTCACCGGAACCGTGAACGGGGCCGACCATTGTGTACGCGGAGATTCGCTGGGAGGCGGCCCTCGGGGCGATCTGCGCCGACGTGTCGTTCGAGCCTTCCGATCCCGCGCGGACTATCGACCTCGCCGAGCTTCCCGAGCTCCGTGCGCAGCTGATCGGGCGGAGTTGACGCGGGTGCCGGTTGTGGGGTGGCACCGGCACGCCCCCCCGCATGCCGACGGAGGGACGCGCTCCGGTGTGTCTCCACCCCAAGCAGGGGAGATACGGCTTCCTCATCCCGTATCCCTGCAGGTGATGGGATCAACGGGAACCGACGGGCACGGTCCGGTGTCACCAGAGCGAAGGCGCCGACGCTCAGTCGTGACCTCCGCGGGATGACTGCGGGATCAGCCGCCAACGAATCGTCCCCTCCGTGCCGGGACTGGTTCAGACTTGGCCTGTGACCAGCACGTTTGCGTCCGTAGTCCCAACGGGATTTGAACCCGTGTCTCCACCTTGAGAGGGTGACCCGGGCTGATTTCGTGACCTGCGGCGGAGGCGGAGGCGGGCTGCTGACCTGCGGATTCAGTTCTGGTCGATTCCGGTCGCTACCCCTCGGTTTTCGATGTCATGCGGGATATTCACGGGATCACCGGGCGTGCGCGACTACAACCACCTTGCTTCGGTCTTCGGACCACGCGAGCGTCCAGGATCGCGGTATCGATCGACGTCAAAGGAACGAACTCGTGGTGGCCCGGGGACCAACGGCAAGCATCTGGTCTTACGACGGGACGGTGAGTTACTGGGCTCTCACGCCGGCGGTCCGAGGACTCGATGCGGTCGTGGGCGTCGTACTGTGAAGACGAGGGTCTCGATGCGGAGGAGCTAGGGTTCGCGTGCTTGACCGGCTCTGGAGAGGCGAACCAGGAGCCCGCGCCGGCATCCCCTACGTCCGCGGAGAAGCCCACCTGGAAACCGGAGCACTTCCAGATCCTGTCGTTGGATGGCGGGGGCCTGAAGGGGATCTACTCCGCGGCGGTTCTCGCCGCTCTGGAAGAAAGCATGGGTACCCCGACCGCGTCCCGGTTCGACCTGATCGTGGGCACGTCGACCGGAGAATCATCTGGGGCCGAGACGAGCTGCACACCGGCGACATGTGGAACTCCAACTCGCTGATCTCCCGTAGCTGCTCGTACGCGTTCGCGTGGACACCGAGGATATCCAGCCGCCATCCGGCGGTCGAGCGCCCGGTTGGGACGCCGGTCTCGTCGTCGCACGACGGGTGTTGAGACCCGGGCCTTCGCGCTGACGCTTGCTAGGAACTGGGAGTGCATCCCCACGCAGGCCACACCGCGGGCCACGCTTTCGTACTTCCGGCCCTCTGACCGCTTGCTCAACGCCCCAACCCAAGGGTGATGAAGCCTTAGCAGGCTGGTCGTTGCGCGACGACGAACGTCTCGCGAGACGGCCTCGTCAAAGACGTATACTTGCTAAAGGAACTGGCAGCGATCCCCGTTCTCGACGGAGTGTAGGAACCACGGGGATCGCCATCCGCCACCTCGACCAAGCTGTCCGGCTTGATCCTTCCGTGCCTGATGCCCGAGCGGCCTTTCGTTCCCGACTCGCGCGGATCGACCCACCGAGTCTTGGCACCGCGAACGGCAAGAGCAAGAAAGGAAGGCTCATGGAAGACGTTCTAGTTGCAAGCAGGGAGACTGTTCAGCCTCGTGGTAGTCGGCCTTCGCCCGACAAGGGAGAACGAGGCGACCTGACAAGCACACCGCGTCGGATGTG
>JBKPHM010000149.1:0-35341 GCA_046729855.1 Actinomycetota bacterium
CGGGGGGTCGACATAGCTGGCGTCGACCCCCCGTACTTCCAGCGGGACCTGGCGCTGATCCATCACGCGGGGTTCGCGTTCCACGCGGAGATGTGCGCGCCGGGGATCCTTGCGCTGCTCGAGCCGGTTCGCGAGCGCGGCGGCCTCGTACTCGAGTTCGTTGCGGCAGCGGCCTGCTCACGCGCTCGCTCATCGCCGCCGGACACCGCGTGATCGCGACCGACGCTTCGCCCCCGATGCTCGAGCTCGCCCGTGAGCTCGCCCGCGGGGCCGAGGACATCTTTCGGCTCGTCCTGCCCGACGACCCCATTCCGCCAGCCGACGCGATCGTGTGCGTCGGCCACGCACTCAACTACCTCCCGGACCTGGCGTCGATCGAGCGAGCCCTGGGCGCGATCGCCGACGCACTCCGCCCAGCCGGCGTCCTCGCGTTCGACATCTGCGATCTCGAGTGGGCCGCGGCCCGGGTCGACCAGCCGAGCCGCGGCTGGGTCGGCGAGGACTGGGCGGTCGTGACGGAGTTCTCGGTGCCGTCGCCCGACCGGTTCGTGCGCCAGATGGCGACGTTCGTCCGCAACGACGACGGATCATGGCGCCGCGGCGACGAGCGGCACGACAACGTGATGGTCGACACCGCCACGATCCCTGTGCTGCTTGCTGCGCACGGCATCGAGGCGACCGTCAGGGAGTCGTTCGGCGGCGAGGAGCTGCCGATGGGGCTGAAGGCGGTCGTCGGGCACCGCCGAGGCTAGAGAAAGACGACCCGGCTCCGTCGCGATGTTGCGTCCCTATCCAGGAGCGCTGTCGAGCTCGGCTCTGAGCGCGCGCAAGGCACGCCCGCGGTGACTGATCCGGTCCTTCTCCTCCGGCGCGAGCTCCGCCATCGTGCGGTCCCGCCCCTCTGGGACGAAGATCGGGTCGTAGCCGAAGCCGCCGCTTCCCCTCGGCGTCGCGATCAACGTGCCCTCGCACATTCCCTCGGCCGAAAACAGGTCGCCGCTCGGCGTCGCCATCGCAGCCAGGCATCGGTACCGCGCGGTCCGTCCCGACTCGGGGATGCCGGCGAGTGCCCGGATCAGCGTCCGGAGGTTCTCCTCGTCGGTCGCGTCGTCGCCCGCGTAGCGTGCCGATCGCGGCCCGGGCCCGCCGCCGAGCGCGTCGACCTCGATCCCGGAGTCGTCCGCGAGCGCGGGCGCGCCAATCGCGGCAGCGACCGCGCGTGCCTTCAGCTCGGCGTTCTCCAAGTATGTTCGACCCGTCTCGTCGACGTCCGGCCAGCGGTCGGGCTCGTCCCGCGCGGTCAGCCACGCGACCGGCCAGTCCGCGCAGATCGCGAGGATCTCCCGGATCTTGCCGGGGTTGCGCGACGCGATCGCGAGCCGCGCGGGGAATGTCACGACGCGCCGAGCACCTGGCGCTGCATCTCCGTCAGCTTCGCGATCCCCGTCTCGGCCAGGTCGACGAGCGCCGTCAGCTCGTCCCGTGAGAACGCCTCGCCCTCGGCCGTTCCCTGGATCTCGACCAGACGGCCGGCGCCCGTCATCACCACGTTGAAGTCCACGTCGGCGCGCGCGTCCTCCTCGTACGACAGGTCGAGCACGGGAACGCCGTCCACGATGCCCGCGCTCACGGCGGCGACGCTATCGGTCAGGACGTCCCGGCGGACGATGTCCCGCTCGCGCAGGCTCCGGGTTGCGAGAGCGAGCGCCAGGTACCCGGCCGTGATCGACGCCGTCCGCGTGCCGGCGTCGGCCTGGAGCACGTCGCAGTCGATCCAGATCGTGCACTCCCCCAGACGGTCGAGGTCGGTGACCGCTCGGAGCGATCTACCGATCAGTCGCTGGATCTCCTGCGAACGACCGGACGGCCGGCCCTTGGACACCTCGCGCGGCGTGCGTTCGGCCGTCGAGCGCGGCAGCATCGCGTACTCTGCCGTGACCCATCCGCGGCCGGTGCCGGTCATGAACCGCGGCGCCCGGCCGTCGTAGGACGCGGCCACGAGCACCTTGGTCCGCCCCATCTCGAGCAGCACCGAGCCCTCGGCCCACTCCTGGAACCCGAGCTCGACCTTGACCGGTCGCAGGTCGGCCGGGCCCCTGCCGTCCGGGCGTTCGCTCACCGGCCGACCTCGTAGCGCATGCCCTCGACGGCGACACGGACGGTGCCGTCGAAGACCTCGGCCGCCTGCACGTACGACGCCTCGTGGTCCCGCCCCGGCAAGAGGTGTGTGAGCAGGAGCGAATCGGCGGCTGCGGCCTTCGCGTACTCGCCCGCCTGCCGGGCCGACAGATGGAAGTCGTACAGGTCGTCCTGGTCCTGCCACGTCGCCTCACACAGGAACACGTCGACGTCGCGCGCGAGATCGAGCACCCCGTCCGTCGGTCCGGTGTCGCCGGTGTATGCGAGCGCGCTCCCGTCCGACTCGATGCGGAAGCCGACCGCCGACAGCCCGAGGTGCTCCATCTCGTACGTACTCACGCGGAACGGACCCACCTCGACGGTCTCGTCGCCGTCCACCTCGTGAACGTCGAACGCGTCGCCGAACGCGGCGGCGCTCTCGATCGAGAGCAGACCGAGCAGGCGGCTGCCGAACCCACGCGGGATGTAGAGCGGCAACCCGTCGGCACCGAGCCCACCGTAGTGCCGCGCGTAGAACAGGGGGTAGACGTCGACCATGTGGTCTGCGTGTTCGTGCGTCAGGAACACCGCGTGCACGTCGCTGACCGGGATGTGCTCCTGAAGGTTGGCCATCGTCCCAGATCCGGCGTCCATCCACAGGTTGAAGCCGTCCTCGCGGATCAGGTAGCCGCTCAGCGCCGTGCCCTCTTCCGGCCACGTCCCGCTCGCACCAAGCACGGTCAGGTCCACGACGCCTCCTTAACGACGTCCACGTGGACGGCGCCGACGCCCTTCACGTCGGGGCCGAGAAAGTGGTGCGCGAGCGCCCGGAACGATCGCGGATCGCCGGTCGACAGGAACTCGTGCCTCGGCTCACCGGCATCGGATCGAAACAGATCGAGTCGCAGCAACGTCGCGTAGACGTCCTTCGCCGTCTCCTCGGCCGAGGACACCAGGACGACGTCGTCGCCCATCACGTACTGGATCAGGCCGGACAGTATCGGATAGTGCGTGCACCCAAGGATGAGCGTGTCGATCCCCTCGTTCCGCAGCGGCTCAAGATACCCCCGCGCGAGCCCGAGCAGCTCGTCGCTGGACGTGTCGCCGCGTTCGACGTGCCCGACGAACGCGGGGCACGCGCGCGACGCCAGTCGGACGTCGCCGCCGGTCGCGGCGAGCGCCCGCTCGTAAGCGCCGCTACTGACGGTCGCCTCCGTACCGATCAGGCCGATCCTGCCGTTGCGGGTCGCGTGGACGGCGGCGCGCACGCCGGGGTCGATCACGCCGACGACCGGAAGTCCGGCCGCATCCGTCACGTCGCGGATCGCGGCGACCTCGATCGAGTTGCACGCGACGACGAGCGCCTTCACGCCGCGCGACACGAGGTACGCGGCGATCTCCATCGCGAACCTCCGGATCTCCTCGAGCGGGCGGGGTCCGTACGGGAATCGGGCGTGGTCGCCCACGTAGATCACCGGCTCGTGCGGCAGCAGGTCGAGGATCGCACGCACGACGGTCAGGCCGCCGACGCCGGAGTCGAACACGCCGAGCGGCCGGTCATCGGGCACGCGCTACCACCACAGGGTCTCCGAGACGCGCTTCTCCGCGCGCTCGAGCTCGGCCGCCCATGCCTCGGTCGACAGGTACTTCCAGCCGCCGTCCGCCAGCAGGCACACGATCTCGCCCTCGTCGATCCGTTCGGTGATCCGCTGCGCGACGTACACGACGGCGCCCGACGAGATCCCGGCGAAGATCCCCTCGCGCTCGGTCAGCTCACGCGTCGTCCGGAGCGAGTCGGACGAGCTGACGAGGAACTTGGCGTCCAGCACCGACTCGTCGAGGATCGGCGGGATGAAGCCCTCGTCGAGTGAACGCAGCCCATAGACGAGATCGCCCAGCTCCGGCTCGGCGGCGACGATCTTCGTCTCGGGGTCGTGCTCGTGGAGGCGACGCCCGACGCCGGTGAGCGACCCGCCGGTCCCGAGCCCGGCGACGAAGTGGGTTACCTCCGGGAGGTCGGCGACGATCTCGGCGCCGGTCCCGTCGTAGTGCGCCTGCGGGTTCGCCGGATTGCCGTACTGGAAGGGCATGAAGTACCGCTCGTCGCGCGCGAGCGCGCGCGCCACCTCGATCGAGCCGTTCGTGCCCTTGTCGCCCGGCGAGTACACGATCTCGGCGCCGAACAGCTCGAGCAGCCGGATCCGCTCCTCGCTGGCGTTGTCGGGGATCACGACCGTCAGACGGTATCCCTTCCGACGCGCGACCATCGCCAGGGCGATGCCGGTGTTGCCCGAGGTCGGCTCGAGGATGATCCGCCCCGGCTCGAGCTCACCGGAGGCCTCGGCCGCTTCGATCATCGCCTTGGCGATCCGGTCCTTCGTCGAGCCGGTCGGGTTTTGCCCCTCGAGCTTGGCCCACAGCCGCACGCCCGGCCTGGGCGACATCGACGGCAGGCCGACGAGCGGCGTGTTGCCGATCGCGTCCAGCACGTCGTCGTAGCGCATCTGGGCATCCGATTATCCCAGCGCAGCACGCCCGAACGACCCCGGAGGGCCCGAGCGCCCTCACGCCGGGGCGCGACTGGTTCGCGCGGACGGTCGTGGTCGCGGCGGGCAACGAACGGCTACGCGCCGCCGGCGACGGCCGGGAGGAGCGAGACCGTGTCGCCCTCGTTGACCGGCGTCTCGAGCGAGCCGAGGTAGCGCACGTCCTCGTCGTTCACGTACACGTTGATGAACCGGTGCAGCGCGCCGTCGTCGGAGACGACGTTCTTCGTGACACCGGGGTACCGCGATTCGAGATCTTTCAGCAGCTCCCGCAGCGTCGAGCCGTCCGCCTCGACGACGGCCTCGCCTCCCGCGTGCTTGCGCAGGATCTGTGGCAGTTTCACGTTCACGCCCATGTCGCGCGTCTCTCCTTAGCTCGGCCGCGTCGACGGCACCCCGCAGAACGCGTCGTAGTCGATCAGCTCGGTGACCGTCGGCTCCTTGCCGCACACCGGGCAGTCCGCGTCCCACCGCACCCTGACAGTGGTGAAGTCCATCTGGAGCGCGTCGAAGATCAGCAGGCGGCCGATCAGCGGATCGCCGATCCCGGTGATCAGCTTGATCGCCTCGGTCGCCTGGATCGATCCAACGATCCCCGGCAGCACGCCGAACACGCCGCCCTCCGCGCATGATGGCACCGTTCCCGGAGGGGGCGGCTGTGGGAACAGGCACCGGTAACACGGCGCCTCTTGCCCCGGCATGAACACCGTGGCCTGCCCATCGAACTGGAAGATCGAGCCGTACACGAGCGGCTTGCCCAGGAACTGCGTCGCGTCGTTCACGAGATAGCGGACCGGGAAGTTGTCGGTCCCGTCCACGACGACGTCCCACGGCTCGAGGACCTCGAACGCGTTCCACGACGACAGCACCGTGTCGTACGGCACGACCTCGATCGTGGGGTTCAGTGCGCGTAGGTGCTCGACCGCGCTGTCGACCTTCGGGCGGCCGACGTCCGCGGTCGAGTGCAGGATCTGTCGCTGCAGGTTGGACTCGTCGACCTTGTCGAAGTCCAGGATGCCGAGCGTGCCCACGCCGGCGGCCGCCAGGTACATCGAGACCGGCGAGCCCAGGCCACCGGCCCCGATCACCAGGACCTTGGCGTCGACGAGCTTGCGCTGCCCCTCGCCCCCGATCCCGGGCAGGATAATGTGGCGCGCGTAGCGGCGGACCTGCTCCTGGGTGAACGAGACGGTCACGGGACAGTCACCTCCTCCTCGGCGACGTCGCCGTCGACGATGCGGAACCCACGGAGCTCGGGGTGCTCGCGATCCTGAAGCGAGAGCAGCAGGTACCGGACGTCCGGGTAGAAAGGCTGGACCCACCCCGCCTGTCGCCGATCCGTCTCGGAGGGGTAGGCCTCGGAGTGGGTGTGGGAGTGGTAGATCCCCCACAGCTCCAGCCCCTCGTCCTCGATGCCTTGGGTCACGTCCAGCTGCTCCTTGGGCTCCAGGCGGTAGGAGACCGGGCTCGCGTCGGCGTTCCGCATCGGGTACACGCGCACCGGCCGCCCGCCCCGGCCCGCGATGAGGCCGCAACACTCGTTCGGGAACTCCCGCAACCCGTGCTCCAGGATCTGCCGGGCCAGGGAAACGTCGAACGACACCCTCTGCCCGGCCATCGCGTCGACCGTCCGCTCGACCATCTTGCAGATGCGAACTCTACCAGCGCGGTGATATTCCCTGAGCCGCCGTTCAGCCCTGCGAGAGACGGCCCATGACCCGGATTCGGCCGGCCGCACCGGCCTCGGTCCGCCCGAGCCGGACCGCCTCCACCCCGCGGTCTCGGAGCTTCCGGGCCAGCCGGTCCCCATCGCGGGCGGCGATCAGCAGCCCGCCGGACGTCTGAGCGTCGGCCAGCACCAGGCGCTCGGGGCCCGGCAGATCGCCGAAGTCCAGGTGTGGCGCCACGTAGGCCAGGTTGCGCCTGGTCCCCCCGGCTACGACGTCCGTCCGGGCCAGTTCTAGCGCGCCGGGCAGCACCGGCACGGCCGGCGCGTCGATCGTGGCCGCGACGCCGGAGGTGGCAAGCATCCGGTGCAGGTGCCCGAGCAGCCCGAACCCCGTCACGTCGGTCGCGGCCTCCGCGCCGGCCTCGAGCATCGCCTCGGCCGCGGCGTCGTTCAGCGAGGTCATGACGTCGACCGCGATGGCGACTTGCTCGCCGGTCGCGACGCCGCGCTTGATCGCGGTCGAGATCATCCCGAGCCCGATCGGCTTGGTGAGGTACAGCTCGGCGTCCGGGGGCGCCGTCGAGTTGCGGACGACCCGGCCCGCCTCGGCCAGGCCAAGGGCGACCATCCCATACTTCGGCTCCGGGTCGGTGATCGAGTGGCCGCCGGCGACCGCGACCCCCGCCTTGCTGGCGGCGTCGATCCCTCCCTGCAACACCTGCCCGAGCAGCTCGAGGGGCAGGTCGTCCACGGGCCAGCTCACGATGTTCAGCGCCAGGAACGGCCGCCCGCCCATCGCGTAGACGTCCGAAAGCGCGTTCGTGGCGGCGATGCGGCCCCAGTCATACGCGTCGTCCACGATCGGGGTGAAGAAGTCGAGCGTCGCGATCAGGGCGCGCCCGTCGGCGAGCGTGTACACGGCAGCGTCGTCGCCGGTGTCGCTGCCGACCAGCAGGTCGGCGCTCGCGCCGGGCAGCGACAGCGTGCCGAGCAGGGACGTGAGCTGCTCGGGCCCGAGCTTGCAGCCGCAACCGGCGCCGTGGCTGAAGCTGGTCAACCGACGCTCCGCTCCCATCCGACCGAGGATACGCTTCGCCGGTGCGCACGGCGGTCGTGGGGCACACCGAGTGGATCGAGTTCGCGAAGGTCGACCACGTCCCGGCGGCCGGCGAGATCGTGCACGCCACGGAGTGGTGGGAGGAGCCGGCCGGGGGCGGGGCCGTTGCGGCCGTCCAGCTGCACAAGCTGTCGGACGACTGCCTGTTCTTCACGGCGTTCGGGCGCGACGCGACCGGCAAGCGCGCCCACCTGGAGCTCGAGTCCCTCGGGCCCCGCGTGGAGGCGGCCCTGCGTCGCCAACCGACCCGCCGGGGCGTGACGTTCATCGACCCGAACGGCGAGCGAACGATCACGACGCTCGGAGAGCGACTGGAGCCGGCGATCGACGACCGCTTGCCGTGGGACGAGCTGGACACGATCGACGCCGTTTACGTCTGCGCCGGTGACGTGAGCGCGATCCGGGCGGCGCGCCGGGCGAAGGTAGTGGTCGCCACCACGCGGATCATGGACGTCCTGGGACGCGCCGACGTGCGACTCGACGCCGTCGTCGGCAGCGGGCGCGATCCCTCCGAGCGGTTCGACCCGACGGCTCTCGGCCATCCTCCCGGCCTCGTCGTCCTGACCGATGGTGCACGAGGCGGCGTCTTCGCGGCGCCGGGCGGTCGGAAGGGACGCTACGAGGCGGCGCCGCTCCCCGGCCCGCTCGTGGACACGTACGGCGGCGGTGACAGCTTCGCCGCCGGCCTGACGTTCGCGCTCGCGAGCGGCCTCGACGTTCGGGACGCGCTCGAGCTGGCGTGCCGCTGCGGTGCCGCGTGCGTGGCCGGTCGCGGGCCGTATCAGGGGCAGCTCGGCCAGGCCGATCTCCGCCGATCGAGGGACTAACGCCCGTTAGGGCATCCCCTGCTCGGCGTGGTGCGCGCGGAACGCCTGCGCCTCCGCGACGGTCGAGGGACCGAGCGTCCGGTCTCGCACGGGCATGTGTTTCCTGATCTCCTCGAGCTCACGCCTCGTGAACGGGCACGGCGTCGTGATCGGGTCGATGCCGTACAGACGCGCACCGTTCAGGCCCAGGATCTTCGCCTTTCGTTCGTTCGTCAGCTCCGGATAGCCGTACCGCTCCTGGAGCTCCTTCGAGATGTGGAACGACCGCATCGCCTGGATCTGGTCCTGGGGTGAGCCATAGAACAGGCAGTCGGTCCCCCACACGACGTTGTCCTCCCCGACGTGCTTCAGCAGCTTGCCGAGGACGTGCGCGGCCTGCGTGGGCTCGCGGAAGACGCTCCACCACGTCGAGCCGAGCTCCGCGTAGACGTTCTCGTTCGGCCCGATCCCCGCTCGCCGCAGCGACGTGATCAGCCGGTTGACCCCGGTCATCGCGGTCGCGTGCGTGTAAGGACCCTCGTACCCGCCGGCCTCGTAGCCCGAGTGATAGACGACGAAGTTGACGTCGCGATGCTTGCGTGCCGCCGGGCCGATGTCGATCGGCGAGGCGAACCGGCTGCCGCCGGAGAACCCCTTGTGGCAGCAGATCGTGGTGACGCCGAGCTCGACGCTGGTCCGGATGAACGGCTCGCCCACCTGCGGGACGCCGCGCTCGTGGTCGTCAAGCCACCACGCGCCCGCACCACCCTCGAAGACGTCGGGGAAGTGCGTGAACGTCTTCCACGCCGCGACGTCGTAGGTGCGCACGAGATCTTCCATCGCGTCGAGGTTGGCGCGGAGCGGCCCGACGTTCGGCAGCGCCTGCCCGTGCAGCAGGATGCGCTCGTCGCGGCACAGCCCCTCCGCGATCCGGCGCGTCTCGGCCATGACCTCATGGGACAGGGGGCTGCCCTCCGGCAGGATCGGGAGCGCGGACAGCACGGTCATGGACGTGTCGCTCCGCAGGAACATCAGCTCGAGGAAGTGGTCGATCGAGTAGCACGTCCGAGGGTCGTCCTCGCCGCAGTGCTGCTGCGGGAAGCGTTGCCAGAAGTCCTGTCCGTTCAGCACCGGGTTCAGGTCGTACTCGAGCAGGTGGCCTTGCACGTCGAACACGAACTCCTCGCCGCCGATCGCTTCGTGCGCGGCCTCGGGTTCCGTCGTCGCCTCGGGCGGGATCGAGTACCCGCCGCCTGGCGTGGTGCGAGGTGAGCGACGCTCAGCGCGTTCCGCCTCGCGGGTGCACGCGTCGAGCGTCAGCAGCACCGTCGCGGCTGCGCACGCCGACCGTAGGAACTCCCGCCGCGGGATCCGCAGGCGTCGGGCGTTTCGGTCGATCTCCTCGGTCGCGCGCGCGACGGCCTCGCGAACGACCGGCGACAGCGGCTGCGGGTCGTACTCGCCGTTGGAGCAGGGCCCGAACTTGACCGGCAGGTCGAGGGCGTCGTCGTCACGCTCCGCCACGGCAAAGTGGACCGAGCCCGGGGCGTAAGGGTTCCCTCGGCCCTCGCAACGCCGCGGGCGTAGGCTCCGGCCGATGGACGTCGCGTCCTTCCTGCGCGGGTACTCACCGTTCGATGCGCTCGACGACGAGCGCCTGGCGAAGGTCGCCAGACAGGTTGAGATCGAGCACTTCGCGCCCGGGCAGACGATCCTGCGCGAGGCCGTCGAGCCCGCGCGGTTCCTCTACGTCGTCCGCAAGGGGGCCGTCGAGATCCTGGACGACGGCCGCCTGCTCGACCTGATGGGCGAGGGCGAGGTCTTCGGCGCGTGGTCGCTCCTCGGGCGCTTCAGCCCGACGGCGACCGTCCGTGCTCACGAGGACACGCTCTGCTACCTGCTGCCCGAGCACATCGCCACCGAGGTCCTGGGAACCTCCCCGGGCATCGCGCTGGTGATGCGGAACCTTCGCCGGCGGATCGTCCGGATCGACGAGGCCTGGCGGGGCGAGCGACCGGACGAGCACTACCGTGTCGTGGCATCCCTGCTCCGACGCCCGCCGGTCGTCGCCGAGCCCGAAACCTCGGTGGCCGAGGCGGCCGCGCGGATGACCGCCGAACGCGTGTCGAGCCTGCTCGTCCCGACGCCGAATGGCCTCGGCATCGTGACCGACCGCGACCTCCGCTCCCGCGTTGTGGCGACCGGGCGGGATGCCGCGACCACGCGCTTGGACGAGGTGATCTCCCACCCGGCGCTCACCGTCCCGCACGACGAGCCCACCGGTGCCGTGCTGCTGCGGATGCTCGAGGGCGGATTCCACCACTTCCCCGTCGTGGACGAGCACGGCCGTGTGGTGGGCGTCGTGACGGACACAGACCTCATGGGCCTCGGCCGCCACACGCCGTTCGCCGTGAAGAGCGCGATCGAGCGTGCGCGCACGGTCGACGAAGCGGTACTGGCCGCGCGCGACCTGTCCGAGGTGGTGGCGGTGCTCGTCGCGTCGAGCACCGATCCCGTCGACGCCGGCCACGTCGTCGCGCTGACGATCGACACGCTGACGCGCCGGCTGCTGGAGCTCGGCGTCGTCGACCTGGGGATCCCGCCGGCGCCGTGGGCGTGGATCGCCCTCGGAAGCGCCGCGCGCCATGAGCAAGCGATCCTGACGGATCAGGACCACGCGCTCGCGTACGACCCCGACCGCACGGCGACAGACGACGTCGACGCCTACTTCGAGCGGCTCGCCGACGTCGTCGTGGAAGGCCTGGCCCGAGCGGGGATCCCGCGGTGCCCCGGCGACGTCATGGCGACGCACCCTGCCCTGCGTCGAACGATCGAAGGGTGGAGGGCACAGTTCGACGAGTGGATGGGCGAGCCCGGGCCCGGCAGCGTCTTCCTGTCGATCGCCTTCGACTACCGGCGCGTCGCCGGATCCCTCGACATCGAGACGGCGCTCGATGAGGTGGTGCGGAGCGCACCGCGACGGCCAGCGTTCGTGCGGCAGCTCGCGCGCCGCGCCCTCGACGACCGGCCGCCGACGGGGTTCTTCCGCGACCTCGTCGTGGAGGCCCACGGAGAGCATGCCGGCCGCGTCGACGTGAAGCACGGCGGCATCACGATCGTGACCAACCTCGCCCGCGCGTACGCGATCTCGCGGGGTGACACCGAGCGCCGCACGATCGCCCGGCTGCGCGGCGCCGCCGACGCCGGCACGCTGGATCGGGACACGGCCGAGGGCCTCGAGGAGGCGTTCCGCTTCCTGTGGGACATCCGTCTCCGGCACCACGCGGAGCGGTGGCGCGCCGGCCTGCCGATCGACGACCACGTCGATCCTGGGGAGCTGGGACCGGTCGCCCGACACGGCCTCAAAGAGGCGTTCCGCGTGATCGGCCGCGCGCAGCGGATGCTCGCGACGGACCTCGGTGTGGCGATCCGCTAGCCCGTGTCGGGCCGGCCGTCGGCCGCGCCGGGCGCGGTCGCGCCGATCGCGTGGTAGCCACCGTCGACGTGGACGATCTCGCCGGTGATCGCGGACGCCCAGTCCGACAGAAGGAACGCCACCGCGCGCGCGACCGGCCCCGGGTCGCCGGTGTCCCACCCGAGCGGCGCGCGCGCGTTCCATCCGTCGGCGATCTCCGAGAATCCGGGGATGCCTTTGGCGGCGATCGTACGGAGCGGTCCCGCCGAGACGCAGTTCACGCGGATGCCGAACGGACCGAGGTCGCGCGCGAGGTAGCGCGTCACCGCCTCGAGGCCGGCCTTGGCGACGCCCATCCAGTCGTACGCCGGCCAGGCGACTTGGGCGTCGAAGTCCATCCCAACGATCGCGCCGCCGCGCTCCCTCATCAGGGGTAGCAGCTCGACGGCGATCGCCTTCAGCGAGTACGCGCTCGTCTGGAACGCCACCTGCACGCTCTCCCAGGGCGTCGACAGGAAATTGCCCCCGAGCGCGTCCTGCGGCGCGAAGGCGATCGCGTGCAAGAACCCGTCGACCGCGCCCCATCGCCGGTCGAGGTCCTCGCGTACCGCGGCGACCTGCGCGAGATCGTTCGCGTCCATCTCGAGGACGTCGACCGGTCTCGGCAGGCGCTTGGCGCTCCTTTGCGTGAGGCTCATCCCTCGGCCGAACGAGGTGAGGACGATGTCGGCACCCTGCTCCTGGACGGTCTCGGCGACCGCGTACGCGATGCTGTCGCGGGTGAGCACGCCGGTGATCAGGAGCCTCTTGCCCTCGAGCAGCACCCGGATCCCCCTTGGTCGGCCCGATGGTAGCGGTCGGGCGCGGGAGACGCCTTGCGGCGTAGTATCCGGCTCGGTGAAGGGCGACCGCGTCGAGATCGTGGTGGACACCGGCAACGGCGTGCAGGTCTACGAGATCGCCGCCACGAAGGCCGGCCGCAGCGTGGACGTGAGCACGTCCCGCGGCGTGGTGGAGGTCGCCGAGGTAACCCGGAGCGGGTCGGCGATCCGCACGGGCCGGTTCATGGCCTCGCGCGTGATCGCGCTCGTCGAGCACCCGGCCGAGGAGCCCGAGCCGGGCGGTCGGCGCCGCCGTTCGCGGGCGCTGCGGGACCAGGGCTCCCTGCTCTGACGCTGTGCCGATCGCATCCGCGCCGCTGTGCCCGGTCCCGATTGAGGCGACGATCAGGCAGCTGCCGGGCTGGAGCGGCCCTTACGCGCGCGCGCTCGAGCGGACCAGGCGAACCGCGCGCACGCCCCACGTCGACCAGTACGGGTCCTGCCCCTCGGCGACGAACGCGATGTAGTTCACGCCGTCCGGCCGCAGCGCGTGCTGCGGGATCGCGACCGTCCGCGGTTCACTCCAGATGCTGCCGGGCGTCGGCTCGGCCGCGCCCATCGGGCTCCAGTTGACGAGGATCGTGACCTCGCCGTCATCGAGGTCGAAGCCCTCATACGAGAGGCGGTAGCGGGCGTTCCGGCCGCCCACGCGGAACACGACCTCCTTGGGATGGGTGGTCTCCTCGTAGGGCACGTTGCCCAGCGGTCCGTCGAACGGGAGCGGAACCGGAAGCGCCGGACGCTGCACGGGGTTCGGACGGACGTACCGGAGCGCTTCCCACGCCTCGTGCGGCGTGAGCGGGAACGTGTAGAACGACGCGCCGATGACGCCGCGCTCGCGAACCGCGCGGACGAAGCCGGCGGCCTCCTCGCGCTTCGCGCCGATCCCGCCGATCACGTGGATCGGGACCGACCGATCGCCGGTCTCGCGGCGGATGATGTCGATGTTCTTGGCCGTGTACGCGTGTGCGCCTTCGCCGCCGCTCACGCGGAACGTGAAGTACGTCATCGGCAGGATCACGTCGTAGATCCGGGCCAGCGCTCGGTACGGGAATCTCGGCCAGTACCGGTGGTCGACCCCCATCCGCAGGGGCGACGGGATGATCGCGCCGAGGGAGTAGTCCTGTCCGACGACCCGCCGCAGCCGCTCCGACAGCCGGATCGTACGGTCGGTCCTCGCCGACACGCGGACGACCTCGGGGGACTCGATGTCCATCGCGAACGAGTCGAATGCGTTGCCGGCGTCTGTTCGGAACCGGATCGCCTCGAGGGACCGCTTGAGGTCCAGCTCGGCGTCGCGGAACCCAGGCAAATACCAGGCGACGGTTCGAATCCCGCGGCGTGCGGCCGCGTCGAGGAACGCCGCGACGCCCTCGCGATGCACGAACGGCCGGCCGCGAGAGAAATTCGAGGTCTGCAGGTACAGGGTGCGGATGCCGCGCGCGGCCATCTTGCGGACAGCTGTGCCCGGGTTCTCCCAGGCGTCGTCGTAGATATCGATCCACGTTCCGAGCCCGCGGTAGACGTCGGTCGCGTCGACGGCCCCGGATCCGCCCTGCTCCGCGGTCGGACCCCCGCCGGAGGGACGGGCCTGATGATCTGTGGCCGCCCGTCGGGCTCGGGCCTCGTGCCGGCTGCCGTGGGAATCGGGACGTGCGAGGGAGGTCAACGCGATCGCGATCACGGCGACACCGGCGAGCAGCGCCGTGGCCGCGCGAAACGTGATTCGGGTCAACATGGCCCCGAAGGCTATGGGGGGTGTCAACCCATGTGGGGGACGTCGGGCAAGGTCAAGGTGAGGTGGTTCGGTCACGACTCGGTGGTTCGGTCACGACTAGGATGTGTCGGCCGTCCCACAGAGGTGTTGACGTGAGCGAAGCCGCCGACGCGGCGCGAAGACTGGTCGACCACTACTGGGAGGCGTTGCTCGAGAGCGAGCCGCTCCTCGGCACGCAGGTCGGCGACGAGCGGTTCGACGATCGCCTGCCGGACCCGAGCGAGGCGGGGCTGGCCGCGCGCGAGACGTTGCACCGCAGCGCGCTCGAGGAGCTCGCGTTGCTCGACGGCGATCTGCCCGACGTCGGCCTGCGGACCTCGCTCGACATGCTGGAGGCCATCGCCAGCCGTAGCCTGGCCGAGATCGAACACCGGATCGACCGGCTCCAGGCGGTCAGCCATTTCTGGGGTCCGGCCCAGCTCCTCGGCGAGCTCGGGTCGATCCAGCGGGCCGACACGCCCGAGCGGCTCGAGCGGTACCTCGCCCGGCTCGCGGCCACGCCGGCGTTCTACGCGGCGATCGGCGACGTCGCCCGGGACGGGATGGCCGCCGGCGTGGTGGCGCCCAGGGTCGTGGTCGAGCGGACCGTCGCCCAGGTCGAGCGGCTGCTCGCCACGCCCGTCGAGGACTTCCCCGCGCTGATGGCCGTCCCCGAGGACGATGCCGAGGCCCGGCGCCGCGTGATCGACGTGCTCACCGAGCGAGCGCTTCCGGCGCTCGGGGGGTACCTGGAGGTGCTCCGCGAGTACGTCCCGCACGCAACCCCGACGATCGGCTTGCACGGGCTCCCGGACGGCGAAGCGATGTACGAGGCCGAGATCCTGTCCTGGACGACGATGCCGCTCGCCGCGCAGCAGGTCCACGACATGGGCGTCGAGGATCTCGAGAAGATCCAGGAGGAACGGCGGGCGTCGGCCCGTGCGCTCGGCGCGGACGACCCCGCGGCGGCGATCGACGAGCTCGCCGCCGACGGAAACAACGCGATCGCCTCCAAGGACGGCCTGAAGACGCTCGCCGAGGACCAGGTCCGCCGCGGGTGGGAGGCGGCGCCCGCGTTCTTCGGACGGCTGCCGAATCGCAACTGCGACGTCCGACTGGTCGAGGAGTACCGCGAGGCCGACATGGCGTTCGCGTTCTACCAGCCGGCCTCCGAGGATGGATCTCGGCCGGGCGTGTACTACGTGAACGGCTACGAGCTGCCGAGCCGCCCGCGTCACCACCTGGCGACGACGACGTACCACGAGGCCAACCCGGGCCACCACTTCCAGATCGCGATCGAGCAGGAGTTGGGCGACCGGCCGAACCTCCGCCGCTTCGGTGGCCTGATGGCCGGCAGCGCGTTCGCCGAAGGCTGGGGTCTGTACAGCGAGCGGCTCGCGGACGAGATGGGGTTGTTCGTCGACGAGGCCGAGCGCCTCGGGATGCTCGATGCGCAGGCCCACCGCGCCGCCCGGCTGATCGTGGATACCGGGATCCACGCCTTCGGATGGGACCGCGAGCGCGCGATCGCCACCCTCGAGGAAGCGGGTGTGCCCCACGTCGACGCCGTGATCGAGACCGACCGGTACATCACGCTGCCGGGCCAGGCCCTCTCGTACAAGATCGGTCAGTTCGAGATCGAGCGCCAGCGGGCAGAGGCCGCCAAGCGCGGCGGCGCCGACTTCTCGCTGCCGGAGTTCCACGACCGGCTCCTCGCGCTCGGCTCGCTTCCCCTCCCGGCGCTCCAGCGCGAGCTCGCCGCCGACTGACCGGTCGGCCAGAACAGCGCCTCCCCTCGTCACCGCGGCCGCGGTCTGGACCAAGCTCTGCGCCGGCGTGACCCCGACGGCGATGAGTCATGCCCGGCGGGACCGTCTTACGCTGCGGAGGAGCGATCCGTCGGGAGGGGATCGACCATGAGGAAGCTGCTCGTGACCACGTTCCTGACGCTCGACGGCGTCATGCAGGCGCCCGGCGGGCCAGGAGAGGACGACGAAGGTGGCTTCGCGCACGGCGGCTGGTCGGTGAACTACTGGGACGACCAGATGGCTCAGGTCATGGCCGAGGCGACGAGCAAGCCGTTCGCCATGGTCCTCGGACGGCGCACCTACGACATCATGGCCGCGTACTGGCCGCACGCGCCCGAAGAGGCGGGCGCGAAGACGTTCAACGAGGCAACCAAGTACGTCGCGTCACGAAGCCGACCCACCCTGGAGTGGGCCAACGCGGTCCTGGTCGAGGGAGACGCGGCCGACGGCATCGCGAGGCTCAAGCAGGAAGACGGGCCGGAGCTCCAGGTACACGGCAGCGCGAACCTGATCCAGACGCTGCTCGCTCACAACCTCGTCGACGAGTTCCGGCTGTGGGTCTTCCCCGTCGTCATCGGCTCGGGCAAGCGGCTTTTCTCGGACGGCACGATCCCGGCCGCGTTGAGGCTCGTCGACAGCACGGTCTCGACAACCGGCGTCGTGATCGGCACGTACGAGGCAGCCGGCGAAATCGTCACGGGGACCTTCGCTCAGGAGTAACTGCGGGCTTCGCTGCGCTGAGCAGTAGGTACTCCACGAGCCGGCGACGCCAGAGAAGCTCGACCTGGCGAAGGGCGACGCTGGCGGCGGCGCGCACCACCCCGGGCGCCGTCCGGTCGCTCTCGAGCCGGTCGCGCACGAACCGCAGCGCGGGCCCGATCACACGCTCACCGACCAGTCGCGCCTCGACGCCGGTGAAGCCGGCCCGCGTCACGAGGTCGACGATCGTGCCGGGCGAGGCGACCGCCCCGAGCCCGAGTCCCCAGACGCGGAGCTGCGCGAGCCCGGCGAACAGCTCGCCCGGCGTTCGAGGCCTTCGCAGCGTCGGAACGTCCGAGATCGTCAACACGCCCCCCGGCCGGAGCACACGGAACGCCTCGGCGAAGAAACGCGCCCGCGACCCGAAGTGGAAGGCCGCCTCCACGCTGATGAGCCCATCGACGCTGCCGTTTCGGACGGGGATCCGCGTCGCGTCTGCGTTCACCGCCCGTGCACCGGCTTCGTCGAGCCACTTCCGGCCCGCGACGAGCTGCGAGCGCGTGATGTTCACTGCGATGAGCCGCTTGGGCCTGGCGACCTCGGCGATCAGTGCGTCCTGCACGCCGAGCCCGTTCCCCACGTCGAGAACGACCCCGCCCTTCGGCAGCGGTTCCGCGAGCGTCCGTACGAGCCGCCGAACGGCGACCGGCGCCTCGAGCGGGTCGGAGCCGTCGCCCTCCCACAAGCCGAGGTTCAGCCACCCTTCGTCCAGCGCCAGGAAGAACGACGAGCCGATGCTGTCGTAGACCGTTGCGGCCGGTCGCGCACCCTGCCTGAACAACGCCGCGACGTGCAGCAGGTTCTCGCGGGTGATCCCGTACGGCATCTGACGACCGTACCTGCCGTGGGCGCTGTTTGACGCGTTGCCCTGCATCCGACACGCTCAGGACAACAGCGCCCCCGAGGAGGAGGCCCGCAGCTCCCATGGAGACCAGCGTCGACCGGACCAGGCTGCGGAAGGTGATGGCCCGCGAGGAAGCGCGGTTCGACGAGGATCACCCGCGCTCGGCCGAGCTATTCGAGCGTGGCAAGGCCAACCTGCTGGCCGGCGTCCCGATGCCCTGGATGACCGAGTGGGCGGGCCGGTTCCCAGTGTTCGTCGCCGAGGCGGAGGGCGCGCGGTTCACGGACGTCGACGGCCGGACGTACGTGGACCTGTGCCTCGGCGACACCGGCGCGATGACCGGCCACGCGCCAAAGGAGGCCGTCGCCGCGATCGCCGAGCAGGCCGCGAAGGGCATCACGCTGATGCTCCCGAGCGAGGACTCGATATGGGTGGGGCAGGAGATGCAGCGCCGGTTCGGCCTCCCCTACTGGCAGTTCTGCCTGACCGCGACCGACGCGAACCGCTTCACGTTGCGGCTGGCGCGTGCCATCACCGGCCGTCCCAAGGTGCTCGTGTATTCGTGGTGTTACCACGGCTCGGTCGACGAGACGATCATCACGCTCCAGGAGGGCCGGCCCGGCGCGCGGCCCGGCAACATCGGTCCGGCCGTCGACCCGACCGTCACGACGCGCGTCGTCGAGTTCAATGACGTCCCGGCGCTCGAAGAGGCGCTCGCGCATGAGGACGTCGCCTGCGTCCTGGCTGAGCCGGCGCTCACCAACATCGGGATCGTCCCGCCCGACCCCGGCTACCACGACGCGCTCCGCGAGCTGACGAGGAAGTACGGCACGTACCTCGTGATCGACGAGACCCACACGATCTGCGCGGGCCCCGGCGGCGCGACGAAGGCGTGGGGCCTCGAGCCCGATTTCCTCACGATCGGCAAGCCGCTCGCGAGCGGCGTCCCAGCCGCGTGCTACGGCATGAGCGCCGAGGTCTCCGACCGCGTGAACGGCTACATGGGCACCCTGCCCACGACGGACGTCGGCGGCGTTGGCGGCACGCTCTCGGGCAACGCGCTCTCGCTTGCCGCGATGCGCGCGACCCTCGAGACCGTCCTGACCGACGAGGCGTTCGAACGCATGATCACGCTGGGCGAACGCTGGGCAAACGGCGTAAAGGACGCGATCGACGGCCACGGTCTTCCGTGGACGATCCAGCGGATCGGCGCCCGCGCCGAGTACTGGTTCACGCCCACGACGCCGCGGACCGGCGGCGAGGCGGCCGCGGCCGACGACCACGAGCTCGCGAGGTTCACGCACTTGTACGCGCTGAACCGCGGGATCCTGCTGACGCCGTTCCACAACATGGCGCTGATGTCGCCAGCGACGACCGAGGAGGACGTCGACGCGCACAGCGCCGTGTTCGACGAGATGTGCAAGGAGCTGACGGGGTGAATGACGGATCCATCGGCCGGTTCCACTGGCTTCGTGATCGACTCGATTGATCCGGAGCGGATCGCGCCGCCGTCCTAGACTCGGGGTTAGCGGTTGAAGGAGGTCGAGATGAGCGAAGAGCAGCAGGAAAACACCCGTTGGGAAGAGCTGAAGGTCACGGGCGATCAGCTCGTCGATACCGTGAAGAGACTCTTCCACGAAGGCAACGTCCGCCGCGTCGTCATCAAGAACGCCGAGGGGCAGACCTACCTCGAGATCCCGCTCACGGTCGGGCTCGTCGGCGCGGTGCTGTTGCCGTTGTGGGCCGCCCTCGGCGCTCTCGCGGCGATCGCCGGCGGCCTCACGATCGCCGTCGAACGCGTCGACGACAAGGACACCTCACCGCCGTCGACGTAGCGCAGGCCCGCGCGTCCAATCAGCTCGCGATCTCTCGGAGGCGGGCCGCGGCTCGGGCGGCCGCCTCCGGCTCCTCGTCGAGAACGGCGATCTGGATGGCGCCGAGCTCCTGGTCGACCTTGATGAGCGTGTCCGGGTCGAGCGCATCGAGAATCCGGTCGCGAACGTAGTCGAGCGCGTAGGCATCGGCAGCGACCCCCGCATCGTCGCCGGCAGCTTCGTCGACCATCAGCTGCGCCGCCCAGAGATCCAGCCGCGAGAGGTCGACCTCCTCCACCGGCCGGAACCGAAGCTGCAGGTCGAGGCCGAAGCGCGCGACGTCGATCGCGGCGTTCGCCGCCTTCGTCTCCGAACGAGCGTCGACCGCCATCACCAGCTCGTCGATCGCTGCATCCATGCGTGGCTCGATCAGATTCGGCACCTCACCGGTCCGACAGCTTCGCCACGCGGAGGTAGCGTCCGCGGTCGCGTCAGACGCCCCCCTCCAGTCACCCGAGCCGGCGGCGTCGACGATCGAAAGGGCCGCGTCCGTCAGCGTCGTTAGCTCGGCAGGCAAGGACGCGTCTGACGCATCGGTCGGCACTGCGAGGGCGAGCGCCTCGACGTCGGGTCCGCCGGCCGTATAGAACTCGCCGTAGCCGGGCGCAAAGGTCTTCTCCTCCCTCGAGCCGTCCATGTGCAGCTCGGAGGCGACCATCCCGCCCTCGATCGGGCCGAGCGGGCCGTCGAGGGTCTCGGTCACCGATTTCACGGTGACCTCCTCGAACACGAACCCGGGGGCGTTCTCCGGCCGGTAGACGTCGCCGACGTGCGGATCGGCCGGCATGATCATCGCCGCCGGGCCGTCTCGACCCGCCAGCCACGTCCCCTCGGTGACGACGATCACGCCGTCCCGGAAGTCGAACACGTCCTCACCGAAGTACCAGACCGATCCGTCGTCGGCCTGCGCGTACAGGTCGTAGGCGATCTCTTCGATCCGCCCATCCAGGAACGCTGCGTACTGAGAGACGAGCACCTCGACCTGCTGCCCTTCCCACTCGACGATCCTTGTCTCGGGTAGCAGCGTGACCTCCGCACGGAACGGCTCCCCATCGACCCGGCCGAGCATCAGGACGGACTCCTGCTGCGAGACGGGGAAGAGTGGATTGGTGATGTTCCCGGGGTTCGAGAAGATCGGCACGCTCGTATCGACGCGATCGCTCTCCGGTGCCGCGGGAAGTTCGCCGGGAATCGAGGGCTGAGCGATATCGCGTCCTTCTGCGCTGGATCGAGCCGCCGCAGCTGGCGAAGCCGGTGCCCCTTCGGTGCCGGTGCACCCCGAGGAAGCGAGCGGCCAGGCGACGCACAACGCTGTGATCGACGCGAGCCTGCGAACGAACCTTCCTGGAGCGCTCATCACGTCCTCCTCGAACGTTCGAGACAAGGATGCTCCCCCGTGTCTGAGCGGACGCTGAACGAGCTACAACATCTCTAGGATGCGCCAGCCAGGTACCTGATCACAGATCATCTGGTCGTCATCGATGTCGGCGTCCGTCCGCACTGGTTCGGAAGTCGACGTCCTTAACCTGCGGGGCGGCGGACGAGCGCGTCGCGAAGGCGCACTCGGCCGGGTCGGAGCACGGCGTTCGCGTACACGCGCGTCGCGACCGGGATCAGCGCCGCCGTCGCCGCGACCGAGATCGCAGCGGACAGCAGCGCGAACGAGATCGACGCCTGGCCGAGCATGATCCGTGATGGCATCGAGAGTGGTGCCGACCACGGCATCAGCGACGAGACCGTCGCGAGGGTCGAGTCTGGGTTACCGACGGCCTGGATACCGAGGAAGAACGACGCGATGATGATGAGCGAGACCGGCGTCATCGTCGCCTGGAGATCTTCCTGGCGGGAGACGATCGACCCGGCGACCGCGAACAGCGATGCGTAGAACGCGTAGCCGAACAGGAACCACAACAGCACGATCCCGATCGCGCCGAGTGCGCCGCCCGGGAAGTCGAGCCGACCGACGCCGAGCGCCGTCGCGAAGCCGATCAGACCGATCAGCGAGAGCTGGCACAGTCCGAGCAACCCGATCCCCAGGATCTTCCCCCGCAACAGCTGCGACGGCCGGATCGCCGACAGCAGCACCTCGACGACGCGCGAGACCTTCTCCTCGACGACTCCTGCCGCGACCCAGTAGCCGTACGCGAAGAGCTGCCCGTACAGCATCAGGACCCCGACGAAGGCGACCGCAGCCAGCTGCCGGCGCCGCTCGTCGATCGGCTCGAGCGCGCGGATGGGCAGGGGCCGCACGTCGAGCGCCTCGTCCGCCTGGTCAGGCGAGAGGCCCGCGTCCTCCAGGACCTGTCGCGAGCGGAGCCGTTCGGAGACCGCCTGGACCGTGCCGACGAGATCGCTCGGGCCATCGGACTTCACGATGATCCGGTCCACGCCGATCAGCGCGGCGTCGGCACGACCGGCCCGTACCGCCGCGCCCGCGGCCGCTTCGTCGTCGAGCTCGTGGACCGTCACGTCGAACGCGAGCGCGGCAGATGCCGACTCGATCTGGTTGCCGACCTCCGACGCGTCGCGGCCCACGACGGCCAGGTCGTACCGCGCCCGGCCGCCGGCGAGCGACGTGATCACGAGGAACCCGACCATGATCGTGAGCGTGATGCCCGTCGAGATCCGGAACCCCCTGTCCTTGAACCGTTCGCGAAACTCCCGGCGCGCGACGATTCGATACGCGCCGCGGTCGGTCTCCGCGCGACGGTTTTCGCTCATCGCGCGACCATCCTGCGGAAGATGTCGGGGAGCGATGGCTGCACGACGCCGAACCACCGAACCTCGCCGGCCGCGCGAGCCACGTCGAGCACGTCGTTCGGCCCGGCGCCGTCGGCGAGCTCGAGCACCGCGCCGGCTGCGAGCCGTTCGACGACGGTCACGCCGGGCAACCTCGTCCAGTCGGGCGTCCGGCCGACGACCTCGATGCGGACCAGCCGTCGCGTGTCTGCGGCGCGCAGGTCGGAGATCCTGCCGCTCGCGACGATCCGGCCCGCGTCGATCATGACGACCGAGTCGCAGAGCCGCTCGACGAGCTCGAGCTGATGGCTCGAGAACACGACCGGCACTCCGGCTTCGGCCTGCTCGCGGAGCACGACCGCGAGCGTGTCGACGCCGACCGGGTCGAGCCCGGAGAACGGCTCGTCGAGGACGAGCAGCTCCGGCTCGTGCGCCAGCGCGGCGGCCAGCTGCACCCGCTGCTGGTTGCCGAGCGAGAGCGTCTCGGTGCGGTCGTTCACACGGTCGGCGACACCGAGGACCTCGATCGTCCGGAGCGATCGCGCACGCGCCTGGCGCGCATCAAGCCCGTGCAGCTTCCCGAGGTATACGAGCTGATCGAGCACCCGCATCTTCTGGTACAGCCCGCGCTCCTCCGGCATGTACCCGAACCGCCGCCGGAGCGTGGCGTCGACCGTGCGGCCGCGCCACCGGACCTCGCCGGAGTCGGCCTGGAGCACACCGAGCACGATCCGCATCGCCGTCGTCTTGCCGGCCCCGTTCGGGCCGACGAACCCGACCATCTGCCCCCCAGCCACCGCGAACGAGACGCGGTCGAGCGCGACCACGTCGCCGAACCGGCGCGTGAGGTCGATCAGCTCGAGCGTCACCGGACCTGCAGCACGACCTTGCCCGCCACGCGACGCTCGAGGAGCGCCTCGATCGCGGACCCGGCCTCGTCCCAGGGAGTCACCAGGTCGATATCGACACGAAGGTGCTCCCGGGCAAGCCTCGCGGCGAGATCTTCGAGCTGGGGCGTGCCGAGACGCCCCTCCAGCAGCTCACGGGTCACGAAGAACCCCCGAAGCGTCGGAGCGCCACGCCGGTAGAACGTTCGCGTGTCGAACTCGGTCGCCTCGCCGGACGAGTTGCCGAACGTCACGATGGTCCCGTCGGGGGCGACCCGAGTGAGCGCCGTGGCGAGCCAGGCGCCGCCCACGGACTCGAGGATCAGGTCGAACGGGTCGTCCGCGCGGTCGAGGCCGACCTCGACCTCGTCGGCACCTAGCTCGCGCAGCCCGGCCGCGCGGTCGGGATGCGTGACGATCGCGGTCGTGTGCGCGTCGTCGGCGTGAGCGAGCTGGATCGCGAACCGCCCCACCCCGCCGTTCGCGCCCGTGACCGCGACACGCCGTCCCGCGATCGGTCCGGCAACGTGTAGTGCGGCGTGAGCGGTCAGCCCGGCGACGGGCACGGTCGAGGCGACCTCGAACGATACGCCGCCGGGCAGCTCCGCGACGTGCCTCGTCCCGACGGCCACGCGTTCGGCCCACGCCCCGCCGTTCACCCATCCGAGGACTCGCGCGTGCTCGGCCGGCCCGCTCCCGTCGGCCGCGGCTTGTACCACGACGCCCGCGACGTCCCATCCGGGCCGCCACCCGTCCTCCGCCGTGCGCAACGCGACGCACTCGCCGCGGTTCAGCGAGACCGCATGGACCCCGACCACGGCCTCGTCGGCGTCCGGGCTCGGCTCGTCGACCTCTCTGAGTGCTACCCCGCCCTCGGCTCCCCGCGCGGCGACCAGGGCGCGCATCACCACACCCGGAATCGGCTCGGTGAAACGGTGATCGGCACCACGTAGTCCTCGGCGAAGCTCTCCGGCGTCCACCCGTTCGCGGCCATCTGGCCCTGATACTTCCCGACGTAGTCCTCCACGCGGTCGGCCGGTGGAACGCCTCCGTCAACCCGCGCCGTCCCTTCGACGATCACGACGTCCTCACCGATCTCGTTGCCTCGCAGGTGGAGCGAGACGCGCGGGTCGGAGCGGATGTTCCGGAGCTTGGGCACATGCGGTCGGGAGTAGATCAGGAAGGAATCGCCATCGAAGTGAACGCCTATCAGCTGGAGACCCCCACGATGTGGCCAATCCAGTCGTCGTGCTCGAGCGCGTCCAGGACGAAGAGGGCGAAGTCCTCGGTCGACAGCTTCCTCCCGGGCGCCTTGCCCTCGGTGACGGCCTCGTAGGAACCCGTGCCGGGGTCGTCCACGACCCACGGGGCCGCGCCGACGGTCCAGTCCAGCCGGCTCGTTCGGAGCGTCTCGACGTTCCGACGGTGCTCACGGCCCATCGCCGCGAACTCACCGGTCAGCTCTCGATCCCTCAGGACCTCGTTGTTCGACGTCACGACGATCCGCCGGACGCCGTCTCGTTCGGCTGCCTGGACGACGGTCCTGGTCGCGTCCGAGTGCTGCGGCTCGTCCTCGGGCCGCGCGAGCGAGAGCACGGAGACGACCGCGTTCGAACCCGAGATCGCCCTCTCAACGGCGGCGGCGTCACGCGCGTCGCCTTCCACGACGGTCAACCGCTCCCACGGTTCGACCCTTGACCCTCCGCGAACGAACGCGACGACCTCATGTCGGCGGGCGAGCGCCTGCTCGACGACCTTCCTCCCCGTCCTGCCGTTCGCGCCGAAGACGGCGATCCGCATCGGCCGCAGCCTACGCGGCTTCGGCAGGCTCGTCCGCGCCTTCGTTCGAGAGGGCGAGCGCTAGCACTTCGTCGATCGTTTCGACGGGGTGGAACGCGATCTGCTCGCGGACCTTCTCCGGGACGTCGTCGAGGTCGCCCTCGTTGCGCTTCGGCAGCACGACCTCGGTCAGGCCGGCTCGGTGAGCGGCCAGGACCTTCTGCTTCACGCCGCCGATCGGCAGCACGCGGCCCTGGAGCGTGACCTCGCCGGTCATGCCGACGGTTGGCTTGACCGGGCGGCCGGACAGGAGCGACGCGAGCGCGGTCACCATCGTGACGCCCGCGGACGGACCGTCCTTCGGGACGGCACCCGCCGGCACGTGCACGTGGAATCGGCCGCGGACGTCCTCGGGGCGGATCCCCAGCTCCTCGCCGTGCGAGCGCACGTACGACAGTGCGATCTGCCCGGACTCCTTCATCACGTCGCCGAGCTGGCCGGTGAGCGTGAGCCCGTCACCTTCGCCGTCCGTGCGGGTCGCCTCGATGAACAGGACGTCGCCGCCCGTGCCGGTGACGGCCAGGCCGGTCGCCACGCCAGGGGTGCTGGTCCGCTCGCCCGCCTCGAAGAAGAACTTCGGACGGCCGAGGTACTCGCGGATGTCGGTGACGTCGACGGTGACCGGCGCAACGAGCGACCCGCCCGCGAGCTTGGTCGCGACCTTGCGCAGCACCTTGCCGAGCTCACGCTCGAGGTTCCGGACCCCCGCCTCGCGCGTGTGGTCGCTCACGATCGCGCGGATCGCGTCGTCGGTCACCACGACCTCGTCATCGTGCAGCCCGTTGCGCTCGATCTGACGGCGGAGCAGGTGGTCGCGCGCGATCGCGACCTTCTCGTCCTCGGTGTAGCCATCGATCCGGATGACCTCCATCCGGTCGAGCAGCGGCGCCGGGATCGTCTCCGAGACGTTCGCCGTCGTGATGAACAGCACCTCGGACAGGTCGAGGTCGACGTCGAGGTAGTGGTCGCGGAACGTGTGGTTCTGCGCCGGGTCGAGGACCTCGAGCAGCGCGGACGATGGGTCACCGCGCCAGTCGGCGCCGACCTTGTCCACCTCGTCGAGCATCATCACCGGGTTCTTCGTGCCGGCGTCCTTCAGCGCGCGGACGATGCGGCCGGGCAGCGCGCCGACGTACGTGCGCCGATGGCCGCGGATCTCGGCCTCGTCGCGGATGCCGCCGAGCGACACGCGCACGAACTTCCGTCCGAGCGCCCGCGCGACCGACTCCCCCAGCGAGGTCTTGCCGACACCCGGAGGTCCGACCAGCGTGAGGATCGCGCCAGAGCCGCGGCCGATCGCCTCACCCAGCCCACGCTCGTGGCGCAGCTTGCGGACGGCCAGGTACTCGACGATCCGGTCCTTCACGTCCTCGAGGCCCGTGTGGTCCTCGTCGAGGATCCGGCGAGCGTCGGTGATCTCCAGGTTGTCGTCGGTGCGGACCGACCACGGCACGTCGAGGAGCCAGTCGAGGTACGTGCGTATCCAGCCGGACTCGGGGTTCTGCTCCCCCATCCGCTCGAGGCGGCCGAGCTCGCGTTCAGCCTGCTTCTGCACGTCCTCCGGCATGCCGGCCTCCGCGATCCGGCGGCGGTACTCCTCGACGACGTTCTCGGCGTCCTCCTCGCCAAGCTCCTTGCGGATCGCGTCCATCTGCTGGCGCAGGATGTACTCGCGCTGGTTCTTCTCCATCCCATCGCGCACGTCGCTTCGGATCTTGTCCTTCAGCTCGAGCTCCGCCAGGACCTCCTTCGCCCACACGAGCGCCTTCTCCAGACGCTGCTCGACGTCGACGGTCTCGAGGACCTCGACCTTCTGCTCGAACGACAGATCTGGGGAGTAGCCGGACGTGTCGGCGATCTGGCCGGGGTCGCTCATGCCGCGGAAGACGTCCATGACCTGCGGGACACCGCGGGCCTCGACGATCGCCTCGAGCGTCGCGCGGTACTCGCGCGCCAGCTCGATGGCGCGCGGGGTCGGGACGCCCTCGTGCACGGGCTCGACCTGGACCCAGATCGCGTCGCCGGTCCCGGGCACGCCGATCCCGACCACGGCACGGCGCAGGCCGCGGATCACCAGGGCCTCGAGGCCGTTCTGGAGCCGGCCGACGTCCTCGACCTTCGCGACGCTCCCGATCCGGGCGTAGCGCGAGCCGACCTTCGGCACGAGAAGGAGCTCGGAGCCGGAGCTCTCGGCGGCGCGAACGGCCCGCCTGGCGTCGTCAGACTCGAGCGTGAGCGTGACAACCATCCCCGGCAGCACGACCCCGGTGGTCAGCGGGAGGAGCGGAAGCACGTGGGTGTCCAGGTTCGGCACTGAAGAGCCCTCCTTGGGCGTCGAGTCCTTGAGCGTCTCGCACTCAAGGAACGCCGAGGCCGGTGCCGGTATTCCGGGATCCGTAAGTTCGATTACATCGACAAGAACCCGCAGGTCAGGACGCCCACCCTTCCTCGGCCGCCGCCTGTCGCCCTATCCTGAGACTGGTGTTCGAGCGGTTCACGGACCGGGCCCGGCGGGTCGTCGTCCTCGCCCAGGAAGAGGCGAGTCTGCTGAACCACAACTACATCGGCACCGAGCACATCCTGCTCGGCCTGATCCGCGAGGGCGACGGGGTGGCCGCCAAGGCGCTCGAGTCCCTGAACATCTCCCGCGAGGCAGTTCGGCAGAGCGTCGAGGAGATCGTCGGCAAGGGACGATCGGCCCCGACCGGACACATCCCGTTCACGCCTCGAGGCAAGAAGGTTCTGGAGCTATCGCTCCGCGAGTCTCTCCAGCTCGGACACAACTACATCGGCACCGAGCACATCCTGCTCGGCCTTATCCGCGAGGGCGAGGGCGTGGCGGCGCAGGTCCTGCAGAAGCTCGGCGCGGACCTCGACCGCGTCCGCGCGAGGGTGATCCACATCCTCTCGGGGTACGTCACGACGCCGGCGGAGCCAGTCGGATCGGTCGAGGGTGCCGAGGCCGGTCCGATCGAGGCGCCGCGCTGCCCCCGCTGCAAAGCGTGGCTCTCGGAGTCCGGCATCGTCCGCGACGTGACGATCCGCGACGACGACGGCAACGAGGTCGAGGTTCGGGTCCTGTGCTGCAGCAGCTGCGGCGTCGCGATCGGCACCGTGGCCTGATCGGTCGTCGCAGTCTCGACGCACCGCGTGGGATTCGCCACCGTGACCGGGATCGCGATCGAGTCGGAGGCGATCGCCAAGCGGTTCGGCACGGGTACGAGCCCTGCGGGGCGTCGACCTCCATGTCCGCGAGGCGAGGTCCTGTACATGACTCGCCGACCGTTCGCGCACGCCCGACGCGGCCGGCGCCGTGGACGGGATCGTCGACGGCGGCGCCAAGGTCGACAACAGCACCGGCGCCCCGTGGATCGCGGTGATCCTCGGCGTGTTCGTTCCGCTGTCGATTCGGCTCTACCGCCGGACCTGACACAACCCGCCCCGGCCGGGAAGAGGCCCGGGGCTTCGTCGGTTGAGACCCGTATGCTGGCCCGCCGAGCGGATGGAAGGAGAACGCAGCGTGGGGTTGTTCGGCTTCGAGGGTGAGAACGCGCGCGAGAAGCTCATCGTCCTGCTGACGATGTGCTTCGCGCTGGCGATGGCCATGCTCGACAACACCGTCGTCAACGTCGCGCTGCCCAGCATCAGCGAGGAGCTGCGCACGGGGGTCTCGGGCCTCCAGTGGATCGTGGATGGATACGTCCTTGCGTTCGCGTCCCTGCTGCTCACTGGCGGGATCCTGGGCGACCGATACGGCCGCAAGAAGACCTTCCTTGCCGGCCTGACGCTGTTCACGCTGGCATCGCTCGCTTGCGGGCTGTCGCAGACGACCGGGCAGCTCGTCGCCTTCCGCGCGCTGCAGGGCGTGGGGGCCGCCCTCCTGATGCCGGGCACCCTGTCGATCATCACGGTGACGTTCCCCCCGCACGAGCGGGCTCGCGCGATCGGGCTGTGGGCCGGCATGTCGGGGCTGGCGCTCGCGCTCGGACCGACGGTCGGCGGCCTGATGGTCGAGCATCTGGGATGGCAGTCGGTCTTCTTCTTGAACGTGCCGATCGGCGTGATCGCGTTCGTCACGGCCACGCGGACGGTCCGCGAATCGGTGTCGGAGGTCGAACGGCGCCTCGACGTTCCTGGCCTGATGCTCGGGACGGGGGCGCTGTTCGCCGTCACGTTCGCGCTGATCGAGGCGAACGACCGCGGATGGACCGACCCCCTGATCGTCGGGATGTTGGTGGCGTTCGTCGTCCTCGCCGTGCTGTTCCTTCGGTGGGAGGTCCGGAACCCGCACGCGATGATGCCGCTGCGGTTCTTCCGGATCCCGGCGTTCTCGGCCGGCAACGCCGTTGCGTTCTCGGTATCGCTCGGGATGTTCGCGACGTTCTTCTTCCTCAGCCTGTACATGCAGCTGATCCGCGGCTACACGCCGTTCGGGGCGGGCTACCGCTTCCTGCCAATGACGCTGATGATCGTCCTTACGGCGCCGAACGCCGGGAGGTACGCACAGCGCCACGGGTCGCGCGGGCCGATGACCTACGGGCTGCTGCTCGCGGGCGGCGGCCTGCTGCTGCTCGGCCTGACGCTCACGGTCGAGTCGTCGTACTGGTACATGCTGCCGATCTTCATGGCGATGGGCCACGGGATGGGCGCGACGATGGCGCCGATGACCGCCGCGGTGATGGGCGCGGTCGGGCCGGAGCGAGCCGGCCTGGGCTCGGCGATGACGAACACGAGCCGCGAGATCGGCGGCGTGGTCGGGATCGCGCTGCTCGGGACGGTCCTCACGACCGTGCTCCGCGGCTCGTTCGTGCCGGCGATCGGTCGGCTCGGGCTGCCGGGCGGGCTCCGCGACGCGATCGCCGAGGCGGCGAGCCACGGCACCCCGCCACCGCGGGAGCTGATCGCGTCGCTGCCCGCGGAGCTGCAGGGGCGGGTCGTGCAGGCGTTCGGGACCTCGTTCATGGACGGGTTCCACCTGGCGCTGATGATCGGGGGGACCGTCCTGGTGCTAGCCGCGATCGTTGCGTACCGGTGGATCCCGGCGGAGGCCCACGTGCGGGACGGCCACCCCGCGGCGGCCGAGGTCGGCGCGGTCGCAGAGCTGTGAGTCGCCGGCGGGGCGGGAGTAGGGTGCTTTCCGGAGGTGTTTCATGGCTGACGAGGACGTGATCGCCCGGATCAACGATCTGGCGCACGAGGAGCACGAGCTATTCGGCAAGGAGTCGGGCGGCTTCGCCACCACGGCGGAGCGGGAGCGCCTGAAGGAGATCGGCGTTCAGCTCGACCAGTGCTACGACCTGCTGCACCAGCGCCGTGCCAGGCGCGCGGCGGGACTCGACCCCGACGAGGCGCGCGTTCGCGACGCCGGCACGGTCGAGGGCTACGTCGGCTAGCGCCGAGACGCGCGCCAGGCCTCGAGGATCGCTCGCTCTCGGTCGGACGCGATCCCGACACGCAGGGGCTCGCGGGGCCGGGCCCGTTCCCACGCGTACGTGTCCGCGATCGTCGCCTCGAGCGGCCTCGAGGTCAACCCGGCGCCGATCGCCTTGCGCACGTCGGAGGTCGCCCCTCCCAGGTACGCGGGCCCGAGCCAGTACGGGAGGGGTTCGTCGTCCGGATCCATCCCCTGGTCCAGCAGGAACACCTCCGGCACCCAGGTGAACCAGGCGTCCGAGCCCGAGACGCGCTTGCACGTCTCCAGGACCTCGCCCAGCCCGTACGGCCGGAGGGGCGCGGTGACGTTGAACACGCCGCCCTCGCCGCGCTCGACCATCGCGAGCGTCCACTCGGCGATGTCACGAGCGTCGATCAGCTGCGCCGGGTAGTCGGGACGGTCCGGCGCCAAGACCTCTCCCCCGTCCGCGATCCGCCTGATCCACCACGGCAGCCGGTCGACGTCGTCGTACGGGCCGACGATGAAGCCGCACCGGAGCACCAGGGCGTCGGGGAACGCCGGCAGCACCTCCTGCTCGCAAAGCGCCTTCAGGGGGCCATACGTGTCGCCGTCCACGACCTCCATCGTGGGGTCGTCGATCCGTCCGACCGGCGCCGACTCGTCGAGGTCCGGTGCATTCTGGTCCGCGTACACCGACAGGCTCGACACGAAGGCATAGCGGCCGACGTTGCCGGCAAGGGCCTCGACCGCCATCCGAGCCGCCCTCACGACATAGCAGCTCGAGTCGAACACCAGGTCCCACGTGCGCCCTGCGAGCGGCGACAGGTCCACGGTCCGATCACCACGGAGCTGCTCGGCCTCGGGGAACAGGTCCGGGCCGGAGATGCCACGGTTGAACAGCGTCAGCTCGTGCCCCCGTTCGAGCGCCACCTCGACGAAGTGACGCCCGACGAATTGCGTGCCGCCCAGGACCAGGATCTTCACGGTGGCCGGATGCTATCCGTTGGCGACACTCGAGCTCACCCATCCTCGTCGTCCACGTCGCCGGCCCGGAGCTCCACCAGGATCGCCTCCAGGAGGAGACGCAGCCGTTCCTGCAAGACCTCCGCGGACGCAGCCGAGACCTCGTCCTTCTCGACCTGCTCCTGCAGCTTGTCGCCGAACTCGCCGATCTTGCCCGCGACCTCCTCGTACTTGCCTTCCTCGAGCTTCTCGCCGATGTCCTCCGCGCGATGCAGCAGGTCCTTGGCGGCCTTGTCCTCGAGCCCGCCGTTCGCCGCCTCCTCTTGGATGCCGGCGATGAGCGACGTGTAGGCGGCCTGGATACCTGCGGCCGACGGCGATGAGGTGGGCGTCGACGTCTGCGTGCTCGGCTCGGCTGACGTGGTGGGACCCGGCCCACGTCCGTCGCCGGCCGCCCGTGCGTCACCGCGCCGGCCTCCGTCCGTCGCCGACAGGATGAGCACGACGAGCGCAGCGACGAGCAGCAGGCCGCCGAGCAGGATCGCCCCCGGCCGCGACCACCACGGCGGGCCGGGAGCCGTCGCCGGCATCGGCGGCGGCGCGGGAGGGGCCTCCGGCGTCGCGGCGGGCACCGCGACGGGGAGGGTCGGCTCCTCCGCGACCTCCATCACCATCGTGTCGCCGGGTCGGTCCGGGACCGTCGCGGCCAGCAGATCCCGTCGAAGGTCCGAGGCGGAGGGCGGACGGCTGCTCGGGTCCTTCGCAAGGCACGCAACGACCAGCCGGTCGAGGGCTTCGGGCACGGAGACTTGCGACGACGGTGGCGATACAGGGTCGTTCAGGTGGCGCTGGAGCATCGCGACCTGCGTCTCCGCGGTGAATGGCGGGCGCCCGGTGAGCATCTCGAACAGAACGCACCCCAGCGAGTAGATGTCGGATCGTGGCGTCGCCGGCATCCCGACCGCCTGTTCCGGGGAGACGTACGCCGCGGTCCCGAGCAGCGTCCCGGTCTGTGTGATCCTCGCCGAGTCCGCGGCCCGAGCGATCCCGAAGTCCGCCACCTTAACGGTGCCGTTCGCCGTCAGCAGGACGTTCGCCGGCTTCACGTCGCGGTGGACGATCTCCTTCGCGTGCGCGGCGCCGAGCGCCTCGGCGACGTCGGCGGCGATCCGGGCCGCGCGGTCCGCCGGCAGCGGCGCCTCGCGCTCGATCACCTCGGCGAGCGTCGTCCCCTCGACGAGCTCCATGACCATGAAGTGCGTCTCATCCTCGGAGCCCGCGTCGAAGACCTGGACGACGTTCGGGTGCGACAGGCGCGCCACGTTTCTCGCCTCGCGCTCGAACCTCCGGACGAACCCCTCATCGCGCGCCAGCGCGCCGGCCAGAACCTTGACGGCGACCTCCCGGTTCAAGACGGTGTCGGTCGCCCGGTACACGATCGCCATGCCGCCGCGCTCGATCTGCGGCCCGAGCTCGTAACGTCCCGCCAGCGTCGTCATGGCCCGGGAAGCCTACGTCGCGCCCGGCACGGGTCGCGGAGGTCGTCCGCCTCGACGCCTTGCCGTCGCCGCACGGGGCGGGTAGCGTCCGCCCGCGTCCCGCGAAGTCGAACAGAGGAGGACCGCGTGCCCAGGATCGACCCGTTCGAGATGGAACGGATGCAGTCGCTGTACTGGCACCAGGTCGAGTACGACCTGTCGGAGTCGGGCGTCGAGCCGCTCACGATCGCTGAGGTGCTCGCGCTCGCCGGCGTGGACCGCGAGGCGTTCCTCGAGACGGCGTTGGGCTACCCCCTCTCGGAAGGTTCCGCGGACGCCCGGGAGGCCGTCGCGGCCTGGTACCCAGGCGCCGACGCCACGAACGTGACGCTCGTGAACGGCGGCTCCGAGGCCAACCTGCTGGTGCTCTGGGCGCTGCTCGGGCCCGGGGACCGTCTCGCGTTCATGACGCCGAATTACCTTCAGGGCGCGGGTCTCGGACGGTTCTTCGGAGAGGCGACGGACACGTTCGGTCTGGTACGGACCGAGGGACGCTGGGCGCTCGACGCCGATGCGCTGGCGGCCGCCGTCGGCGAACGGACGAAGGTCGTGATGGTCTGCAACCCGAACAACCCGACCGGCGCGGTCCTCACCGATGCCGAGATGGACGCGATCGCCGATGCGGCGGCCTCAGTCGGTGCATGGATCGTCGCCGACGAGATCTACCGCGGCGCCGAGGTGCAGGGGCGCGAGGCGTCGCCGACGTTCTGGGGCCGCTTCGACCGGGTCGTCGTCACGTCGGGGCTGTCGAAGGCCTTCGCGATGCCTGGCCTGCGCGTGGGTTGGGTCGTCGCACCCGATGACGTGATCGAGGAGGTCTGGGAGCGGCACGACTACACGACCCTCACACCGTCGATGGTCGCCGACCGGTTGGTCCCGGTGGCGCTCGCGCCTCCGACCAGAGAGCGGATCCTCGACCGGACGCGGGCCATCGTGCGTACGAACCTGCGGCCCGTTGAGGAGTGGATCGCGTCGAACGCCGCCTTGTCCCACGTCCGGCCGGTTGCGGGCGCGATCGTCTACGTGGAGTACAGCGTGGACGTGGAGCCGCGCGCGCTCTGCGAGTGCGCGCGGCGCGAGCAAAGCGTCCTGCTCGTTCCCGGCGACATGTTCGGGCTGGGCAGGGGTTTCCGGATCGGGTTCGGATTCGACCTGGAACGCACGCTCAAGGGTCTGGAGCGCGTCTCGCGGCTGCTCACGTAGCACCGGCTGTTAGCGTGACGAGGCGTGGGACGCCTCGCCCCGACCCGCCTGACATCGTTCGTTGCCGTCGTCGCGCTCGTTGCGCTCGTTGCGGCCGCGCTGGCGGCGTGCACCGGCCGCGACGATGGCCGGTCGCGCATGCCCGCCTCCGACGGATCGGCCGACGGGACCGCCTCGCCGTCCACCGGCGCGTCGCCGGCGCCCCAGGTCGTTCGGCTCGGGTCGCCGCCGAGCGGTTCGCTGCTCATCCGCGGCCGGTACCCGACGAGCGCGTCGAGGTGCGTCCGCGACGAGCCCCCCTCGCTCGATGCCAGGTACCCCGGGACGCTGTTCGTCCGGCGCGCGAGCGACGGCACGTTGACGCTCACGCTCGCCCTGTCGTTCGAGCGGTACCTCGAGGGGATCGCCGAGGTCCCTCCGTCGTGGCCGGTGGAGGCGCTGAAGGCGCAGGCGATCGCCGCGCGCAGCTACGCGCTCGCGACGACCGAGTGGAGCGGCGCCGAGGGTGAGGAGCTCGAGACCGCGATCTGTGCAACGGCGGCGTGTCAGGTGTATGGCGGGATCCCCGTGCCGTTCGACCCCACGGTCCGGCGGTGGTACCGGGCCGTGCGGCAGACGGCCGGGGAGGTTCTGCTGTACGACGGACGGCCGGCGGAGACGCTGTATTTCTCGACGTCGAACGGTTCGACCTACGGCAACGAGGACGTGTTCGGAAGCTCACCGCTGCCGTACCTGCGCCCCGTCGAGGAGCACGACGACGGCGCTTCGCCGACGTCGCGGTGGCGACTCACGCTGCCGTTCGACGATCTCGAGGTCTTCCTCGAACTTGCCGGCGCGTGGCCCGGCGGTCGGATCTCCGCAGTGAAGCTCCGTAGCGGCGACGTCACGGTCGCGGGGGGTGGGACGACGCGCACGATCGAGGCCGGCACGTTCCGCGACGCGGTGAACGTGTGGGCTCCGTGCCTCGCGCCGAGCCGGTACCCGCCGCCCAGCTGGAAGGGGACGCCCTTGCCCGTCACGATCCCCTCGACGTGGATGGAGATCTCGCCGACCAAGACAGGCATCCTCGTGACCGGCCGGGGCTGGGGGCACGGCGTCGGTATGGTGCAGTGGGGGGCGTACGGGAAGGCGCTGCGCGGCCTGTCCGCCGAGGACATCTTGGCGTACTACTACGGCGGCTTCCG
>JBKPHM010000150.1:0-19373 GCA_046729855.1 Actinomycetota bacterium
GGATGACGGTTCGCGACGGGGTCTGCGACGCAGGCGCGCGATGCACCGGATCCCTTCCCGCAGCGTTTCACGGCCGCCATCGAGGAGGGGGAAGCGTGGTCAGAGGCCGGTGGCGGAAGCCGCCCGGGACGTTCGCGAGAAGCAGACATCGACGGCACGTACCGGAGGAGATCCGGCCAAGCAGCAACGATGCGGAAGGTCATTGAACAGGCTGGAACGACCCTGATTGGTCGGTAAGCGCCCAGTGATCACCGTGTACCATCCGCTCATGGAACACGACTCCGGGCGCCAACCGCTGGAGGTCGGTGACCGGCAGCTGGCCGGGCTGGGCCGGGTCGCGGCTCAACTCCAATCGGAGGGCATCGACTACTGGCTGTTCGGCGGGTGGGCGGTGGACTTCTACGCGGGATCGATCACACGCGTGCACGACGACGTCGACATCGCGATCTGGCTCGAGGACCTCGGGAGGATCGCGACGCTCCTCGGATCCGACGGCTGGCGGCACTCGCCGGAAAGGGACGAGGATGGTGGAACGGGATACGAGCGTGACGGCGTCCGCCTGGAGCTGACGTACCTCACTCGGGACGCCGACGGCGAGGTCTCCATCCCACTTCGCAACGGCCCCGCCCCGTGGGCGAAGGAATCCTTCGCCGATGACGTACGCGAGCTGTCCGGAGTGCGTTCGCGCGTTATCACGCTCGCGTCGTTGAGGAGCATGAAGATCTGGCCCCGCGACGACCCCGCAGACGCGGCCAAGGATCGCGCCGACCTCGCGTCGTTGCCGAGCGAGCCAGCCGGCGACACCTAGCGTTGGACGCAACGTTCTCGGCAGGGGAGCAGCGGAGGCGAAGGGAACACTGTAAGAACCCAACGCCGCCGGTCCGTGCATGGTGGGTCACTGCCCGACGGTGGGGTCACGTGGACTGACGGAACCGGGCCCGACTTCCTTCGAAGTGCCATGGGCGCTGTCCCCCCAAAGGTCGGAGCCGTAGACGACGCGACCGGCTTGCTGCCGCGGCATTGACGTTCTACATTCGCCACACCGGGGGAGGCCGGTCCGACCGAGGGAGGCCCGTTCGTGAGAACGGCGCAGCCGCTCACGACTGTTCGCGGTGCGTGCGCGCACGAATGCCCTGACGGATGCGCGTGGATCGTGACGGTGCAGGATGGTCGCGCGATCGGATTGAGTGGCGATCCGGATCACCCGTTCACTCGGGGAGGGCTCTGTACGAAGGTCAATCACTTCCTCGAGGACCGCGTCTACCATCCGGATCCTCTACCATTGCGTCGCACCGGCACCAAGGGGTCGGGCGACTTCGAGCGCGGCACGTGGGACGAAGCCCTGGACGCGATCGCTGCGAAGGGTTCGAGACGACGTCGCGACCGACGGGCCTACGGCCGTCCTCCCGTTGCATCGTCCTGTGGGGCGCGAATACGCTGACCACGAACCTGCACCTGTGGCCGTTCATCCGCGAGGCGAAGAATCGCAACGATGTAACGATCGTGGTCGTCGATCCGATCAAGACACGGACGGCCAGCGGCGGCCGACCGGCACATCCGACCGATGCCCGGCACCGACGCCGCGCTGGCGCTCGGAATGATGCACGTGATCGTCGCTGCCGCGGATCGTCCTCGTGCCCGATCGGGGCGCCGAAGAACGCGAAGATCGCGTCGCCCATCAGGCGGGCGAGCGTGCCCTCGTAGCGGAAGACCGGCGCGATCAGGTTCTCGAACGCGCCGTTCATGATCTCGGGTCCGGCCCTTGGGATCGAGGGTCTCGGCCATCGACGTGCAGCCGACGACGTCGCAGAAGAGCATCGTCACGATGCGGCGCTCGCCCTGCATCGCCCGCCCGGCCCGCGCCGCCTCGAGCTTGGCGAGCATCCCTGCGGCAGGTACGGCTCGACGCGCGTGTCCCGCGCCGTACCGTCGAGTGGCGAGCCGCAGTTCGAGCAGAACCGCGCCCGGTCGGAGTTCTCCTCACCGCAGACGGGGAGATCACCGGGCCACGATAGTCGGAGGCCCTCGGGCCGATCCGGCATCGGCTGCGGAGCCCCCGGGCGTCGCGCCGGCTATCCCTTCACGGCGCCGGTGATCGCCTGGACGAAGCGGCGCTGGCCGACGAGGAACACGATGAGCACCGGCATCGTCGTGAGCGTGATCCCGGCCGACACCGCGGACCACTCCGTTCGGTGCTGGCCCTGGAACGTCGCGAGACCGACCTGGACCGTGTACGTCTTGTCGGAGGTGATCGCGATCAGCGGCCAGAACAGGTCGTTCCAGGCGTAGATGAACGTGATGATCGCCAGGGCCGCCAGCGCCGGCTTCGCGAGCGGCAGCACGATCTTGGCGTATACCCCGAGACGCGAGCAGCCGTCGATCCTCCCGGCCTCCTCGAGCTCCCTGGGGAACGCCTGGAAGAACGAGGACATGAGGTAGATGCCGAGCGCCGACGTGAGCTGCGGCACGATGAGGGCGCCGAGCGTGTTGATCAGCCCGAGCGTGTGAAAGATGAGGAACGTCGGGATGACCGTGAGCTGGAACGGGATGAGCGCGGTCGCCAGCAACAGGAGGAGCGTCAGGTTCTTGCCTCGGAAGTTGATTCGCGCGAACGCGTAGCCGGCGAGGCTGCACATGAACAGCTGGGACACGACGACGGTGACGGAAACGATGACGCTGTTGAGGAACCACCGTGGGAAATCGGAGTTGGCCAGCACCAACCGATAGCCGCCGAGGTACAGCTGATGGGGGAACAGCGCGGGCGGGGCGTGGTTGATCTCGGCGTTCCGCATGAACGACGAGAGGACCATCCACACGAACGGCACGACCATCACCAGAGACAGCGGGAGCAGAACGAGGTGCCACCCCTGGGGGATCAGACGCTTCCATCCCTCGCGACGGAGGCGGCGCTCGGCCTCGGCGAGCCGCGCGCGATGGACGTCGGGGTCGAACACGCCGGCCACGAGATCGCTCGACGGCTCGGCCACGACGGTCACAACGCCATCCCCCGCTTCCGCGCATAGATCAATCCGGTGATGATGGCGAACAGGCTTGCGAAAAACAGGACGTACGCGACCGCCGCGCCGTACCCCGCCGTGAAGAAGTTGAACGCGAGCTGCCAGATGTAATACACGAGCGTGATCGTCGAATGGAGCGGGCCGCCCTTCGTCGTCGTGAAAACGAGGTCGAAGAACTGGAACGTGTCGATGATTCCCCACACCAGCAGGAAGACCGTCACCGGACGAACGGTCGGAAGGATGATGGAGTGGAAGATCGCCCACCGTCGTGCGCCGTCGATCGCCGCCGCCTCGAAGACCTCCTGAGGGATGTCCTGCAACGCCGCGAGGTAGATGACGATGTTGAAGCCGAACTGCGTCCAGAAGAACACGACCGCGAGGACGAGCAGGGCCTGCGAGGGGTCCGTCAGGAACCCTTGGGTCGGCAGGCCGACCTTCTCGAAGATCGAGTTCACCACACCGAAATCCGGATCGAAGATGAACGCGAACAACAACCCCTCGGCGGCGGTCGACGCGATGAACGGAACCAGGAAGCACGTTCGGTAGAAGCCGATCCCCCTGATCCTGCGGTTCAGCATGATCGCGACGACCAGGCCGGCCGCCAGCGCCGTCGGCAGGTACAGCGCCGCCAGGAGCATCGTGTTGACGAACGCCTTCTTGAGGAGCGGATCGCGGACCAGGGCCTTGTAGTTGGCCAGCCCGATGAATCGCCCGCTCGAGACGAGATCGGAGTTCGTCATCGAGAGCCACAGCGCCCAGGCCATCGGGATCAACGACAGACCGATCACGATGAGCACCGACGGGCCCGCGAAGGCCCACCCCGTGGCGTTGTCCGCCCGCGTCCGTCGGCGAGAGGCCGTCCGCGCGGCGGAGGCCGCCTGCGTCGTGAGCGCGCCCGACGCGAGCGCCACGTCCGAACGCGAAGGCCGCCCCGCGATCGTCACGGGAGCGTCACGCGATCAACCCGGGACGACGAGCAGGGCATCGGCCTCCTGCGCCGCCTGATCGAGTGCCTCCTGTGGCTGTGCTTGCCCGAGGAGCACCGATGCAATCGCCTGGCCGAGCGAATCGACGATCCTCGGCCATTGCGTCAGCGTCGGCATGGCGTTCTTCGCGTTCGTCAGGTTGTCCGCCATCGCATCGATCCCCGGGTACTTGTCCAGGAAGTCCTGATAGCCGGGAAGGTCCATGATCGACGGCCGGATCGGGAGCGACGCGGTCGCCATCATCCACTTGAGCTCCTGCTCCGGCGCCGTCAGCCACTGCAGGAACTCGATCGACGCGTTCACGCGGTCCGTCCCGTGGTCGAGGATCACCCAGTTGTCCGGTCCCGAGACCGTCTGGTGGTCGCCGTTATAGCCCGGCAGGACCTGGTCCCCCCAGTTGACGCCCGCATCCTGCAAGGCGTCGACCTCCCAGGGACCGCTGACGAACATCGCGAGGTGGCCGCTGGTGAACAGGGGCTCCGCCTTCGCGTCGTTCGGATCGAAGAACACGGACTCGTCCACGGTCGCCATCTGTTGCCAGACCGTCAGGTTGTCGACACCGGCCTGCGAGTTGAAGGTCGCCTGCGTTTCGTCGTCCGAGATGATCTGTCCACCGCGCTGCCATAGTCCGGGGAAGAAGCGCCACACCGTGTCGAGGGTGCCGCTGACCGGGTAGTTCACGCCGTAGATGTGCTTCGCAGGGTCGGTGAGTTCCTTGGCGACCTCGCGGAAGTCGTCCCACGTCCAGTCGGCCGAGGGGTACGGCACGCCGGCCTCATCGAAGATGTCCTTGTTGTAGATCACCGACAGGTTGTCGATCAACGCGGGGAAGCCGATCACCTTGCCGTCGGGGGCCACGATCTGTTTGGACGCGTCCCAAAAGTCGTCCCAGGCGAATCCGGGCTCGTTCACGCGATCGGACAGGTCGACGGTCTTGCCGCTCTTGGCGATGTTCGCGGCCCAGGAGCCGTACAGATATACGACGTCGGGATAGGTTCCGGCCGCGATCGACGAGATGACCTTCGGCAGCATGTCGTCGACGGTGACGCCGCCCGAGCTGACCTCGACCTTGACGTTCTCATGTGATGCGTTGAAATCGTCGACGAGCTCGGCCAGGATCTTCGCCGAGGACTGCTGCTGGCCGTGCCAGAACTGGATCGTCACCGTCCCGCCCTGGCCGCCGCCGGGCGTCTGATCGGATTCCGAGGAGTCGCCCGTGCACGCGGCGGCGCCCAAGAGCGAGATCGCCATCCCGATCACGTAGAGTCGCTTAACGCCCATCCCTCTTGGCCCCCTCCTGGCATCTCCGCGCCCGCCGACCGAGAGCCGGCCCCGCATTCTCATCCTGTTCGATTCTGCTCGTCAAGCGCGCACTTCGCGTTGCTTCATGATCGATTCGTGGCTAAAGTTCGCAACCATGCGCGCGCACGTGATGCGACGTGGTGCCGCCGCGATGATGCCGCCCGTTCGACACGCCCGAGCGCAGGAGGAGGTCGAGCGCCGCCATGGCTGAGGTCGCGTTTCACGAGGTGACCAAGGTCTTCCAGGGCGGGACGACGGCCGTGGACAAGCTGACGTTGCTCGTCGAGGACGGGGAGTTCGTCGTCCTCGTCGGCCCGTCGGGGTGCGGCAAGACCACGGCTCTGCGGATGGTCGCCGGACTGGACGAACCGACCTCGGGGGCGGTCGTGATCGGCGATGCGGTCATGAACGGTGTGGCGCCCCAGGATCGCGACGTCGCGATGGTTTTCCAGAGCTACGCGCTGTACCCGCACCAGACGGTCCTGCAGAACCTCGCATTCGGATTGAAGCAACGCAAGGTCCCGAAGGATGTCATCCGCAAGCGCGTCCGAGAGATCAGCGCGCTGCTTGCGCTCGACGACCTGCTCGATCGCAAGCCGGCCCAGCTGTCGGGCGGGCAGCGGCAGCGCGTCGCGATGGGCCGGGCGCTGGCGCGAAGCCCAAAGGTGTTCCTGCTGGACGAGCCGCTCTCGAACCTGGATGCACAGCTGCGAACACAGCTTCGCTCGGAGCTGCGGCGCATCCACCAGAGCCTGCCGACGACCTCGATCTACGTCACCCACGACCAGGTCGAAGCGATGACGCTCGGCGACCGCGTCGCGGTCATGAACCAGGGACAGCTGCTCCAGCTTGGAACGCCCCAGGAGATCTACGCCTCCCCGGCCAACGTCTTCGTCGCGTCGTTCATCGGAAGCCCTCCGATGAACCTGTTCCGCGCGGTCGCCGTCGGCGGACGGCTGGAGGCCGGCGACCTCCGGACGACCGTCGATCGGGCTCCCGACGGGCCACTGGTCCTGGGCATCCGGCCGGAGGCGTTCCACCGGGACGAGGGTCACGGAACCCAGCCGGCCGTGGACGTGCATATCGAGGTGGTCGAGCAGCTCGGCCACGAGGCGATCGTGTACGGCAGCATCCGGGGCGAACGAGCGCTCGCACTCGGCGCGGATGCCGGTCTTCCGCCCCTGCCCTCGGAGCGGGCGACCGTCATCGCGAGACTCTCCGAGAAGGCACAGCCCGCGGTGGGTGAGACGGTCCCGTTGGCGTTCTCGGTCGACGACCTGCGTTTGTTTGACGAGTCGACCGGAGCGGCGATCGGCGTCCCGGGCCATCCCGCGCGCGCACCGAGCGTGGACCCGCCCATCGGCTCGACGCGGACGTAGTCGCGTGCGGCAGGCGGAGCGTTTCGGGCGGATCCTGGAGCACATGGCCGGCAACGGCGCGGTGAGCGTGGCCGAGATCGCGGCGGACCTGTCGGTGTCCGCGGCCACGATCCGGCGCGATCTGCGTGTGCTGGAGTCCCACCGCCTGCTCGCTCGAACGCACGGGGGGGCGGTTGCCCAAGGGGTGCTCTACGAGCTGCCGCTTCGGTACAAGCGCGCGCGGTATCAGCAGGAGAAGGTGCGGATCGCCCATGAGGCGGCGTCGCGGGTGCGAAGCGGGATGGTAGTCGGACTCACCGGAGGCACGACGACCACCGAGGTGGCGCGCAACATCTCCGACCGCCAGCTCACGGTCGTGACGAACGCCCTCAACATAGCCTCCGAGCTGGCGATCTGGCCGAACCTGAAGCTCGTCGTCACCGGCGGGGTCGCGCGGAGCGAGTCGTACGAGCTGGTGGGGCCCATCGCCGAGCAGTGCCTCTCCGGCTTGAACCTCGACCTCGTCTTCATCGGTGTCGACGGCATCGATCCCGAGGGAGGCCTCACGACCCACCACGAGATCGAGGCACACACGAACTGGTCGCTCGTCGGTCGTGCCGGCCGAGTCGTGGTGGTTGCAGATTCGTCCAAGATCGGCCGGGTCGCGTTCGCAAGGATCTGCGACCTGTCGCGGGTGGACGACATGATCACGGATTCGAACTCCGACCCATCCGTCGTCGCGCGGATCGCGGCGGCCGGGGTCGACGTCTCGACGGTCTAGCGATGCGCGAGTCCCTTGTCGATCTGCCGCTTCGTGCCTTCCATCCACGGCCGATGCTGCGGACCGAGGACCATCCGGTGGATCGGGCGCGCGTCCCCGCGATCGACGCGCACAACCATCTCGGGCAGTCATTGAGCGAGGAGGGCGGCTGGGTCGTCGGCCACGTGGACGAACTCCTCGCAGCGCTCACCGAGGTGAACGTTGCCGCCGTGGTGAACCTCGACGGCCGATGGGGCGACGAGCTCGAATCCAACCTCGACCGGTACGACCGTGCCCATCCGCGGCGCTTCGCGACCTTCTGTCAGCTCGACTGGCGTGAGACGGATCGGCCGGGGTTCGACCGGCGCCTCGTCGCCTCGCTGGGACGATCGGTCGCGGCGGGGGCAAAGGGGCTGAAGGTCTGGAAGGATCTGGGGCTGCACGTCCGGGACGACCGGGGCGAGCTAATCCTCCCCGACGATCCGCGCCTCGACGACGTGTGGAAGGCGGCCGCCGAGGCCGGCCTGCCGGTCGCGATCCATACGGCGGACCCGATGGCGTTCTTCGAGCCGCTCGGCCCGACCAACGAACGGCTCGAGGAGCTGCTGGAGAACCCCGATTGGTCGTTCGCCGACGCCGACCGCTTCCCCAGGTTCGAGCGCCTGATCGACGCGCTCGAATCGATCGTTTCCTCACATCCCCGGACGACCTTCATCGGCGTCCACGCCGGGAACTGCGCCGAGGACCTCGAGCGCGTCGACGGCATGCTCCGCCGCTATCCGAACTACCACGTGGACATCGCAGCCCGGATCGCGGAGCTCGGCCGGCAACCCCGCGCGGCGGCCGCGTTGGTGCGCCGACACCCCGACCGGGTGCTGTTCGGGACCGACGCGTACCCTCCGGATCCGTCGGTCTATCGCATCCATTTCCGCTTCCTTGAGACCGAGGACGAGCACTTCCCGTACGCACCCGAGGAGATCCCGCCGCAGGGCCGGTGGGCGATCTCGGGGCTCGGCCTTTCCGACGACGTCCTCGACAGCGTCTACGCGGCGAACGCCCGTCGGCTCATCCCCGGGCTCGCGTGACCACGGGTCGGACTCGCCCCGGCCACGGAGGCACGGGGTCGCTGCCGTGGCTCTTCGGAACGATCGGCGTGGCGGTCGCCGCACTGTTGCCGTTCTTCGCGCTCCTGCTGAAGAGCCGGGGCCTGCCACCCGACGGGATCGGGATCGTCCTGGCGATGCTCGCGCTGGCCAACCTCGTCGTGGGGCCGATCTGGGGTCACATCGCCGACACGAGATCGGGACGGATCCGTGCGGTCCGGGCATCGGCGGCGGCATCGGTCATCGCGGGCGTGGCGTACGCCCTGTTCGCACACGGGTTCCCGGCGCTGCTGATCGGCGCCGCGCTCGTGTCGAGCGCGTGGGCGCCGATCGTTCCCTTCGGCGACGCCCTGGCAGTGGTGCGATCGGGGGAGCGCACGGCCCTGGAGTACGGACGGATCCGGCTGTGGAGCAGCGCGGCGTACGCGGTCGCGATCGTCGCGTTCGGCGCCGCACTCGAGGTGATCCCCATCGGCTGGACCCTCGTCTTCTTCGCGTGCGCCGCGGGCGCCATCGCCGTGTGGGCGTTCCTGCAGCGCCCGGATCCGGCCGAGCACGCCGCGCAGAGCCGTCTGGGTGCCGTCGGCGATGTCGTCCGCGCCGCTCCGCGCCTGGCGCCCTTCCTCGCGGCGGTCCTCCTCGTGTCGATCGGCACCACCGCCGCGTGGCAGTTCCTGCCACTTCGCATCGTGGGCGGAGGCGGCGGACCGTTCCTGGTCGGCGTTGCGGGAGCGCTCGGCGCCGGCGCGGAGGTTCCGGTGATGCGCTCGACGTCGCGGCTGCTGGCTCGATCGTCGCTCCGCGCCCTCTATGCGCTCGGGTGCGTCTCGTACGTCGTCGTCTTCGCGATCTGGTCGCTCGCGGACGACGCCCTGCTCGTCTCGTTGCTCGGGGCGATCGAGGGCGTCGGATTCGCCTTCACATACACGAGCGTGGTCATCATCGTCGGCCGTCTCGTCCCCGAACGTCTGCAGGCGACCGGACAGGCGGCCCGGTCGATGATCGTGACGGGACTCGCCCCGATCATCGGCGCCTTCGGTGGTGGTCTCGTCTACGGGCGGCTCGGGCCGGGCGCGCTGTTCGCCGGCTCCGCCGGACTGGTCGCCGCCGGGGCGGCGATCGTGTGGTGGACGCTGTCGGTTCCCGCGTTCGCGACCCCCGCGGTCACCCTCGAGGCGGGTCGGGCCGCACTCCCACCGCCGCCGGGTTCCGGGCCCGTTGCGCCGCCCGAGGAGTGAACCGCGCCGCTCAGCCCCGCACGATCGAGGGCGGCAGATGCTCGGCGTGCGCCTCGATCAGGTCGTCGCAGAGCGCGACGATCTCGTCGGTGGTGAGCGCCGCCGCGGTGGCCGGATCCAGGAGCGCCGCCTGGTACACCAGGCTCCTGGATCCCTCAAGCGCGGCGCGGACAGTCAGCTCGCACGCGTTCACGTACAGACGGTTGAGCGCCGCGGGTCCCGGCGGCAGCGCCCCGACGTGCGTGGGGCGGATCCCCGCGCGGTCGACCAGACAGGGAACCTCGACGCAGGCATCGAGCGGCAGGTTCTCGATGCTGCCGGCGTTCCGCACGTTCCCGTAGACGGTCCTCGGCGTCCCCGTCTCGATCGAGTGGATGATCTGGGGGGCGTACTCCGGGCCGCGCTCGATCCCGAGCGACTCCCCGGCGTCGAGCTTTCGCCGAACCTCGTCGTAGGCGTCGAGGTTGCGCTCGCTCCGCCGCAGGTACTCGTCGATCGGGATCCGGAACCGCTCGATCTGCTCGTCGTGCGGGAGGAACCACGGGACGAGATCCGCGTTGTGCTCGCTGGACTCGGACGGGAACAGCCCGAAGCGCCGGTAGATCTCCACGCGCACCCGGCGTCCCAGACCGTCCGGGTCGCGCGCGATCGCCTCGTCCAGGAGCGGGTAGAGATCGCGGCCGTCGCGCTCGAAGCGCAGCAGCCATGCCTGGTGGTTCATCCCGGCCGTGAGCCAGGTCACGTCGTCGAGCGGCACGCCGACGAGCTCGGCGAGCTGCTCGGCCGTGTTCTCCGCGGACATGCAGACCCCGACCACGCGCCGATGCGGCGTGCCCACGTAGACCGACCACACGAGCGCCGCCATCGGGTTCGTATAGCTACAGAGCCACGCGTCCGGACAGAGCTCGGCCATGTCCGCGCCCAGCTCGAGCAGGGGCGGGATCGTGCACAGCGCCCGGAAGATACTGCCGATCCCCAGGGTGTCGGCCATCGTCTGCCGGACGCCGCGGCGGGCGGGGACCTCGAAGTCGAGTCGGAGCCCCTCGTGGCCGCCGACCCGGATCATGCTCACGACGTGATCTGCGCCGTCCAGCGCCGCCCGGCGATCCGGGTGCGACTCGATCCGCGCCGGCGCCCCCATGGCGCCTGCTGTCCACCTCGCGATCGCCTCGGCTGTCTCGAGCCGGTCGGCGCTCACGTCGTGCAGGGCGATCGTCGCATCGGCGAGCTTCTCGAACCCGAGGATGTCCGCCAGGAGCTCCTTCGTGAACTCGGCGCTGCCCGCGCCGTTCAGGACGATCTTCGGCGGCATGCGCTACTCGGCGTCGAGGATCATCCGACGCGGATGCCCTCGGGCATCAGGTCGCCGTGCGCCTCGATCAGCTCGTCGCACATGTCGACGATCTGTCCGGTGGTCAGCGTGGCCCCGGCGTTGGGGTCGACCAGGGCCGCCTGGTACACGAGGTCGCGGCGCCGCTCGAGCGCCGCGCGCACGGTGAGCTCGACGACGTTCACGAACGTGCGGTTCAGCGCGAGCGTCTGCGGCGGGATCCGGCCGATCCGCGTCGGCTGCACGCCGTTCTTGTCGACGAGGCACGGGACCTCAACGCACGCGTCGTCCGGGAGCCCCTCGATGAGACCGCCGTTGCGGACGTTGCCGTAGACCTCGCGCGGCTCCCCGTTCTCCAGGGAGCGGATGATCTCGGATGCGAGCTCGGACGACGGCTCGATGTCGAGCTCCTCGCCCCGGTTGAGCGAGGCCTTCGTCTGCTCCCACTCGGCCAGGTTCTCGTCGCTTCGGAAGACGTAGTCGTCGATCAGGATGCGGTAGCGCTCGACCATCTCGTCGTGCTTGATGAACCACGGGACGTACTCGCTCGAGTGTTCGCTCGATTCCGTCGGGAAGTACCCGAACCGCCGGAAGATCTCGACGCGGACGCGGCGTCCGAGACCCTCGGGGTCGTCCTCAACGATCCGGCGGAGACGCGGGTACAGGTCCTCACCCGTCGAGCGCCTCCGGAACTCGTAGACGAACGCCTGATGGTTGAAGCCGGCCGTCCGGAACGTGACGTCGTCCTCGGGCACCCCCACGGTCTCCGCGAGGAAGTGATGGGTGTCGCGCACCGAGTGGCACACGCCGATCACCCGATGGAACGGCGAGCCCGCGTAGACGCCCCACGGCACCATCGCCATCGGGTTCGTGTAGTTGAGCAGGAGCGCGTCCGGGCAGAGCTCGTGCATGTCGCGGCCTATCCCGACGACGACGGGGATCGTTCGGAGCCCGCGCATAATGCCGCCGATGCCGAGCGTGTCGCCGATCGTCTGCCGAAGACCGTACTTCTTCGGGATCTCGAAGTCGGCGACGGTAGCGGAGTAGCCGCCGACCTGGATCTCGTTGATCGCGTAGTCGGCGCCCTCGAGCGCCGGTCGCCGCTCGCGGTGCGCCTCGACGGCGTGACCCGCCCCGGTGCGGCGGACGATCGACTCCGCCGCGCGGTGCGCGTACGCCAGCCGCTCGTCGTCGATGTCGTGCAGGGCGAACGTGACCGAGCCGTGGAGCTCCTCGTACGAGCACAGGTCGGCGACGACGTTCCGCGTGAACTCGACGCTGCCGGCACCGATAATCGTCACCCTCGGCATGCGCGGAAGTGTTCCATACCGGCCCGAAATGCGCAAAAAGGGACGCCGATCGGGCCGGTCAGAGCCGATCGAGCGCCGGGAGACTCTGCTCCGCCCACAAGTCGAGCTGCCGGGAGGACGGCTCGAGGATGTGGAGGAGCAGATACTCGACGCCGGCGTCGAGGCGCTCCCGGATCTTGGGCAGGATCTCGGGAAGGGTCCCCGTCGGGTACACCTGCTCGAAGTACTCGAACGGCCGGCCGTCGCCCATCACCGCGGAGAAGGCGGACCGCTTCTCGCGCTCTGCCTCGGCAAGGTCCTCGGTCGCGACGAGATGAAGCAAGTTCTCGTGCGCCATGGTGAAGTCCGCGGGGTCGCGGCCCTTCGCGGCGAGCGCGGTGCGGATCTGCTCCAGGTCGTCCCGGATCTAGGACGGCGTGGAGGTGGGCCGGCGATCCATCGTCGGCAGCGGCGATCCGGCGCAACACCGCCGGCGCCATCACCGGTCGCTCCGGTGAGGCCGCGGGCGGCAGCTGGCTGCCGCCGGCGACGATCGTCGTTCGATCGCCCAACTCCTCGGCGACCATCTCGAGGACGCGGATGCGCTCCTCAGCGGATAGGTGCGGCCCCTCCCCCGTGTCCACGTTCACCGCCAGCCCCGTGATCCCCTGCTCGCTCAACCACCTCACGTAGCGCCGGAGCGACGTCTCGTCTACCGAGAAGTCCTCCCGCATCGGCGTCACGATCGCGGCGATCAGGCCCTGCAGCTTGGAGCGGTCCATCCGTCCCTCCCGATGTACTCGTTCGGCCTCGAGCGCTCGCGATCGCGTCCGCGACGCGCTCGGGACTCGCCGGCATGTCGATGTGTCGAACACGCAGATGGGCCAACGCGTCCACGACGGCGTTCTGGACCGCCGGGATCGCGCCGATCGTCCCAGCCTCGCCGACCCCCTTCGCGCCGAGCGGGTTGCGCGGCGTCGCGGTCTCGGTGTTGGCGGACTCGAACGACGGCAGCTCGGCCGCGCTCGGGAACCCGTACGTCGACAGGTTCGACGTGAGGAGCGTCCCCGTCTCGTCGTACACGACCTCTTCGAACAGCGCCTGGGCGGCCCCCTGCGCGATCCCGCCGTGCACCTGGCCCTCGACCAGCATCGGGTTGAGGATCACGCCACAGTCGTCGACCGCGACGTGCCGGAGCAGTCTGGCGTCACCAGTCTCGAGGTCGACCTCGACGACCGCCACGTGTGTCCCGAACGGATACGTCGAGTCTTCGAGTTCGAAGTCGTATTCGACGTCGAGCGATCGCCCGGCGCGTGGGTCGTCGCGCGGCGGATCGACGGGAACCGCGCGCGCGACCTCGGCCCACGAGACCGCGGCGTCGGGCGCGCCGCTCACGTGGAAGCGGCCGTCGCCCCCGAGGACGACATCTTCCGGAGCGACTTCGAGGAGGCCGGCCGCGGCGGCACGGCCACGCTCCTCGAGCGCCTCGGCGGCGCGCAGGATGGCGCTGCCGCCGATCTGCAGCGTGCGAGACCCCGCCGTTCCATCGCTCCGCGGCACGAGCGCCGTGTCCGAGTGGCGAACCGAGATCGAGTCGAACGGCACGCCGAGCCGCTCGGCCACGATCTGCGCGAACGCGGTCTCGTGTCCCTGCCCCTGCGGGCACGACCCGGTGATCGCCGTGACGGATCCATCGGGGGCCACCGAGAGCCGTGCGTACTCGCTCCCCCACCCGGTGACCTCGACGTAGCTGCCGATCCCGATGCCGAGCGCCCGCCGATCGCCTCGCCGGCGGCGCTCCGCCTGCTCGGCACGGACCGATCGGTAGTCGGCGCGCTGGAGCGCGTCGTCGAGCGAAGGCTCGTACGCACCGGTGTCGTAGTTGGCGCCCGCGACCGTTTCGTGGGGGAACTCCTTGATGAAGTTCCGCCGCCGGAGCTCGGCGGGGTCGACGTCGAGCTCGGCGGCGAGCATGTCGACGGCGCGTTCGATCAGCGCGGTGGCCTCGGGTCGTCCGGCACCCCGATATGCGCCGAGCGGCGTGGTGTTCGTGAGCACCGCACGGATCTCGACGTCCAGCCGCGGGATCGCGTACGGCCCGACGGCCATCATCACCGTCGCCTCGGGCAGCGTCGCGCCCTCGTCGGCATAGGCGCCGACGTTCGCGACGATGCTGGCGCGAAGCCCGACGATCCGGCCGTCCCGCGTGGAGCCGATCTCGACGTCCTGGAGCTGGTCGCGGCCGTGCGTCATCGCCACGTGGTTCTCCGAGCGGGTCTCCGTGTACCGGATGGGCGTTCCCGTCCGAAGCGCCAGCGCGGCGACGACCGCCTGCTCGGCGTAGGGCGGGATCTTCGCGCCGAACGCACCACCCACGGCGGCCGTGCGGACCCGAAGCGACGACTCGTCGATCCCGATCGCGTTCGCGATCGCCTCCCGGGCGTAGTGGGTGCCCTGGGTCGGGACCCAGAGCGTCAGCCCGCCGCCCTCCGGCACCGCGAGCGCGCCGTTCACCTCGAGCGGCAGGGGTGCGACGCGCTGGTTCCGGAATCGTCCGCGAACGACGACCTCGGACCCCCCGAGCGCGTCGCCGTCCGTGGTCCGCCGGATCAGCAAGACCACGTTCGAGCCGGCGTCGGGGAACAGCGGCTGGGCGTCGGCCCGTAGCGCCTCGAGGGGATCGACGACGACCGGCAGCGGGTCGTACTCGGCGCCGACGAGCTCGGCGGCGTCCATCGCCTCCGCCCGGCTCGACGCGAGGGCGACCGCCACCGGCTCACCGGCGAACCGAACGACGTCGGTCGCGAGCAGCGGACGACGCAACTCGTCGGGCACCTGCTCGACGGCGGGCATCCGCAGCCCGGGAAGATCGGCCGCCGTGAACACCCCCGCGACACCCGGCATCCGCGGCGCACCGCCGTCGTCGACCCTCAGGAGGCGCGCGTGCGCCATCGGCGAGCGGACGAACACCGCGTGTAGGGCGCCATCACACCGAACGTCCTCGAGATACGCGGTCGCGCCGGTCAGGAACCCGCGGTCCTCGCGACGACGCACCGCGTCGCGTCGGAGACGGCGGTCGGTGAGCGACGTCTCGATCGCGGTCTTACCGTCCATCTGGCTGCCGTCGAAGCCGACGACGCCGTCGGACGCGTACAGGCCCGCGAAGTCGGCGGCGCTGACATTGTTCCACGCGTCGAGGAGCCGGCGATAGAGGTCCCGTGTCTCGCGTTGACCGCCCACTGCGTCGTCCATGCGCGGAAGCTAGCACGGCGAGCGAAGGCAGCGGCCGAGCCGTCAACTCCGACACAGGCCGAGAGCGTCGATGGTTGGCACGGCCGGAGCACGACCGGCGCGCGGACCGGTGTACGTGACGAACAACACCTTGCTCCGACGGCGATGCGCGCCCCGAGACTGCACCGACCACGACGGGAGCTGACGATGGATCGAACGACCGTGACGCGAGCCTCGACGCTGACGTTCCTGATCGCTGACGTGCGCGGATACACACGCCTTCACTCGTGAACGCGGTGACGCCCGCCGGTGAGCGGGTCGTCCTCGTCGTGGATCAACTCGAGGAGATCTTCACGACGTGCGGCTCGGACGACGAGCGCGCGACGTTCATCGCGGCGGTGACGCGAGCCGCCTCCGACGCGCATCGCGCGGTCGTTGTCCTGGCGATGCGGAGCGACTACCACGGCGACTGCGCGTGGTATCTCGAGCTCGCCGAGCTACTCTCCGCCAACCACGTCCTCGTCGGTCCGATGACGCAGGACGAGCTTCGGCGCGCGATCGAGCTCCCGCTCGCTCGCGCTGTCTTCATTCCCTATGACCGGCGTCTTTGTCCTTGGACGCCCTCTAAGAACGTGCAAAGACTTGTCAGGCGGAGCATCCTCTGGGAATCCCCACCCTCGAAGAGGCAGACCATCGGCTCGGCATGGCGGGGGGCCTCGCTCGGCATCGTTCGTCTCGGCGACGGAGAAGGGCGACTCGAGATGCTTGCCCTGAGAATCGTGATCGGCGCCGCAATCGCCGTCACTGTGTCTCGTATTGGTCGTTCGCGGTCGGGGTCGGGCGACGTCTCGACTGGCATGGGAGGACCCGACGCAATCGAGGTCGTGATGAGCGACGACCGCTTACGGGCTGACGTGGTCGAGCTCGAGCACGAACACCGAGACCTGTGACGACACAGAGATGGTGGTCCGCGCTACCTTGGGATGCGTCTGGTTCGCCAGGCGGGTCGCGAGTCGGGCCCGGTTTGCTCCCATAGGATCGCTTCTGTGGACGCGTCGGTGGCGGCGAGAGCCTGGATCGGCGCCTGGGAGCGAGGCTGGGTGGCCCGAGACGCCGAGGTGATCGCCGCCCGGTACGCACCCTCGGCCCCGTACCTGTCGCACCCGTTTCGCGATGTCACGACGGCGTTGGAGTACGTGTCGTGGGCGTTCGGCGAGGAGGACCTGGTGCGCTGCTGGTTTGGCGAGCCCGTCGTCGGCGACGCCCGGGCGGCCGTCGAGTACTGGGCCATCCTTCGACGGCCGGACGGATCAGAGGTCACGATCGCCGGGACCGCAATCCTCCGGTTCGGGGCAGACGGACGCGTCCACAACCACCGTGACTACTGGGTCCAGCGTGAGGGCGCCGCTGGACCGCCAGCCGGTTGGGGTCGTTGAACGGCAGCCGCCTCCAGTCGAGGGTCGGCCGCCCAAGGCCGTCAATCGAAGCCGCTGACACGTCGCGGCGGCTCGGGCTGCCGGCTTCGGTGTGGTGCTGCGGCTAGCCGGACGGCGGGCCGCGGTGTTCCACGACGGGACGATCGCCTTCGAGCGGGACCGGCATCGGCCGCCCGGCCCCGACGAGGCTCCGGCATCGCGTCCGACTCGCGGTACGCTGGAAAGGTGGAGCGGCTCTCGATGCCCGAGGACGAGTGGCGGCGCCGGCTGACACCGGAGCAGTACCGGGTGCTTCGCCAGCAGGGCACCGAACCCCCCTACAGCCATCCCTACAGCTTGGCGAAGGAAGAGGGCGTATACCGATGCGCTGGGTGCGGGGCGGAGTTGTTCCGCTCGGAGGCCAAGTTCGACTCGGGCACGGGATGGCCGAGCTTTACTGATCCGGCGGCGGCGGACGCCGTCGAGCTACGGCCAGACCGCTCCCACGGGATGGTACGAACCGACGTGCGATGCCGACGATGCGGGAGCCATCTGGGGCACGTGTTCGACGACGGTCCGGCCCCTACCGGGCTGCGGTACTGCATCAACGGCGTCTGCCTGGTCCTCCAGCCGCTCCAGTCCGCGTAGCCGCGAGCCATCGCAACGCTCGCCCCGACGCGATCGAGGCTCGCGTGGACCGCCCCGGGCTGGTCCACGACCGCGCACTCCATCGGCCGAAGACAACGCGTTCGTCGCACAGGACGCTCAGGTCAATTCGAGGCTGGCTTGAAGGAATTGGATGACGCGGCCAAATGCCTCTATGGCCTGCCCGTCCCGACCTGCTCGAACATGTGTCCGCACCTGGCGCACCGTCACCAGGTCGGCGTCCACCCCCACTGCCCGGAGCGCTTCCATCGTGGAGAGCGACGCTTCGCGCGGGACGTCCCTGTCCGCGTCACCGTGGAGGAACAACGTGGGGGGAAAGGCGCTCGATGCGTGCCGAACCGGGCAGTACGCCTCGAGCGCATCGCGGTCCTCGGCCGGATCGAGTCCGCTCACCTCGCGCGGCCACCTGCCGCGCTGGTGCCGGTAGTCGATCGCCAGGACGGCGACGCCGAGGCCCAGGTAGGCGTTGCGTGAGAGGAAGCAGGTCCTTGCGTGACTGCCGATCAGACCTCCGCCGCGGATCCAGAAGATGAGTGGCACCCGTGCGTCGCTGGTCGGGCGGTATAGGTCGGCACGGATCACGGACGACCCGACGCTCTTGTAGGTCAGCGTGCGCCGCTCATGTGGGGGTAGGCCTCGTGCTCTGTAGGGTCGGCCCTCGGCCCCGAACGTCGTGGGGTTGATGGCCACGGATCCACTCTACGTGTCGTCTGAACGCCTCGAAGAACGTCATCGCGGAGACGCGGGCGACGTGATCCTCGTGGGGTGAACGAGGTGAAGTTCGGGCTCACGGCGGACGATCTCGTGGACATGTTGGCGCCGTATCTCATGATGTCGGAGGGCCTCACGGCTTGCCTCGCAGGCGTTCACCCGCGAGTTGTCGAGGCCTGCTGTGCGGCGTGAAAGGAGGAATGGCGGGGTGACGCGAACACTTCGGCCCCCGCGTCTTCACCGGCGCGTCGTTCCGACCCTGATCCTGCTCGCTCTCGTCTCGAGCGGTTGCACGGGGAGCGACACCGGCTCGAGTCATCGGTCCAGCCCAACCGGGGGCCAGGGCACGCCCGCGTCCGTCCGCGAGCTCACGTCGATCGACACGCTTCGGAGTGCGTTCAACGACGACGCGGGGTCGACCCGCCTCATCCTGATCATCTCGCCCACCTGAAGCACGTGCCTCGCTGGCGCCAGTTGGGTGCAGAGGGAGATTCTGGAGGCGGAGCCGGCAGCGAAGCTCCGCGTCTATGCGGTCTGGGTTCCGTTTCTTGGAGGAACGAGCGAGGCGGCCGACGTGTCGCGTCGGGTCCTGCCGGATCCGAGGGTGGATCAGTTCTGGGACGGCGATGCGGTGACGAGCGAGTGGTTCGCGAAGAACGTCGATCACAGCCCAGCGCCGGCGTGGGACGTGTACTACCTGTTCGGTCCAGAGGCGACGTGGACGGATGTGCCGGGTCCGATCGAGAGTTCCGGCGCCACGATCATCGGCCAGAGCTCGGCGCTGAAGGACGCCATCGCTCCGCTCCTCTCAGAACGATCGGCTGCCTGAGATCCGATGGCGAGCGTTGTCGACGCACGGTCCACTCGCCGAACGGTCTTTGCCGGAGCCGTGACGCTGCTCGTGCTCGCGGTCGCCGTGATCGCCGGGCTCACGTCGCCCACGACCGGTGGCGCGCCGGTGATCTTC
>JBKPHM010000151.1:0-4948 GCA_046729855.1 Actinomycetota bacterium
TCGAGGCCGAGCGACCTGGATGTGTTCGACTGGGTCGCCGTCTTCTCCGTCTCGCGACCGGTGGAGCGATCGACTCGCGACTGAGGTGGCGCTATCGTGCTCGCCAACGGCGACGACGGAGACGAGTAGCGAGGACCCACCGGGACACAGGATGGGATCCAGCTCTTCCGCGGAGGCCTCGACGAACGACATCCGCTCGGCGATCCCGAGTTCATCGGCGATCTCGCGAGTCCGCGCGACCAGGTCGCCGGAGATATCCGAGGCGACCACGTGTCCTTTCGGCCCGACCCGATCCAACGCTCCGAAGGCGATCAGGCCGTCTCCCGTGCCAACATCCAGGAGGGTCTCTCCCTGTTGGATCCGCGCGTTATCGAGGACCCGGTCACGGATCGGAAGCAAGTGCTCGAGGGCCTTCTCGTGCTGCTGTGGATCGTCGGCGTCGCGGCGGTGAAGCACCCATGCGGCCCACTTATCGAGTTCTCGGTCGATGCTCATGATGGCCCTGTCCTCGGTGGCGATCTTCGTCAGCGCTGGAACCTAGCCTAGGGGGTTAGCAAACCCCTTCGTTGAACCGATCGGCGGGCTCGAGGGGCAGCACAGATCGGGTTGTCGCCCAGTCGCGGGTAGGGGATGCGCTGGCTTCCGTCCCTCGCCAGAAACAGCCATCGATCCCGCGTCCAGTCGTCCACGAGGAGCCAGCGACCATCGGGGGACCACGCATTCGCTATGCAGTCTGCCGCCGTTCGAAGCGGCCTCTCGCCGACGAAGCGCGGTCACTTCCTGAGGGTGAGTGACCGGGTGGTCGCCGCGTACACGCGTGACATTCGTCGGTGTCGTTGCCGCCCGCGCTCGGCTGATGGCCGACGACGACATCCTCCGCGATGATCGATAGGAGGGCATTGTCGGCGCGCTCGATAGCATCGACGAAGCGCCGGACTTGGTCTGCCTCCACGCCAGTGTGCGCCGCGGCCCGCCACCCGCTGCGATCGGGCCCGAGGACATCGCGGCAGCCGGGCCCGAGCCCGTTGGAGCGAGCTGTTGTGCGAGGCTACCGACACGCCCATCGAGTCCGCAGCTCGATCCGCGGGCAAATGGAGCACGTCGCGCAGCACGAGCGCGGCGCGCTGCCGCGGCGGCAGGTGCTACAGGCCGCGACGTAGGCGACCTCGATCGTGTCGCGACTCGTCACCGCCGAGGCGGGATCGGGCCTGGCGAGCCGCCAAATGGTCCAAACAGATCGTCGGGACACGCCTCGAGCCCCGGCACCGTGATCGCGATCGGCGCGGGCACGGTGCCGGCCCTTGATCCCGCAGCGAGGATCCGCTCGCGGCGGCGACGGCGGGTGCGACGCGCCAGACACGTATTGGTCGTGATCCGGTACAGCCAGGTCCAAGCGACGACCGTCCCTGGAAGCCGACGAGGTGGCGCCACGCCTGCAGCAGGGATTCCTGCGCGGCCTCTTCTGCGTTTCGCTCGTTGCCCCGGTGCCTCGCGACGACCATCGCTTCCTCAGTCCGCGCCGACCGGCGCTTGGGAAGTCGCCGGGTAGCCGGGCGGTGGTACGGTGGATGTGGCCTCCATCCCGATCGCGGAAGGAGATCCGTCATGCTCCAAGTCACCGACGCCGCAGTCTGGGTGTTGAAGAGCGAGATTCTGCAAGAAGGCGAACCGCAGCAGGGGATGTCCGCCACGGCGATCAGGATCCGGTCGGTTGGCACGGAGAACGTCGTCCGACCCTCACCCTTCAGCCCGTGATGGGTCCTCAGCCTGGCGATGCGCCCGCGAAGGCGGCCGACCTCGACGTGTTCGTCGCGTCCGAGCTGGCCGGTCCGCTGGATTCCTCCGTCCTGCACGCCCACGTGACGAGCGAGAGCACCGAGATCATCCTCCGGGAGCAGCCCGAGCAGGGCTAGCTCACGCGCGGCGCGAATCGGTCATCGCTGTTGTCGGAGAATCTTGGATCGAAGAGCGAGGAACAGAGGTGGGGGGCATGCGTCTTGAACCTCGCGTGCTGCTCGCGATCGCCGACGAGATGGCGGGGCTGGCCGGTGAGCGCGAGCCGGAGTCGGGTCTGGCGATCCTAGCCGCACACGCCGCCCTTGAGGCCTTCGTCAACGAGACCGGCGCCCGAGAGATCGCGAGCTTCAATCTCCGGGCCCGATTTCTGCCGAAGTGGCACGATCTCTGCGAGCGGGTGCTCGGCCGCCAGCTCGACTCCGGGCCCGATCTCGAGCGTCTGCAGGCGATCCGAGACGTCCTCGTCGGCTATGAGGGGGAGGCCGAACGGCTGGACCGTCGCTCAGCGAGCCGGCCACCAGCGATCCCGGAGCAGCTGAGCGCCGAGACGGCCCTGTGGGCGGTGGACACGGCCCGCCGTGTGATCGCGGAGTTCAATCGACTTGCCGGCCGGCCCGTCCCAGACTGGATCGCATAGGGGAAGGAGCGCACGAAGGATGGTCGTGCCAGGCTGTGCCCTCCGGGCGGAGGGCTAGCCAGAGCCTGCCATGCGCGGCCTTGTTCTCATCGGGCTCGGCCCACCCGTCGCCGTCTGAGCCGTTGCAGTCATGCGCTGATCGCGCTCGCCGATGCGACGGACGCCCGCTCGCTGCCCGCGAAGCGATAGGCCGACCCGAACGCGACGCGTGCGCCGGCCATAGGCACGCCAGTTCGAAGCGCGTTCCAGGCGCGTCAGCCGACGGGGCGCGGGCCGGAGGCGCCGGGGTCGAGCCAGGCGAGCTCGAAGAGGCGTTCGTACCTCACGACCGTATCGCCCGCGACCCACAGGTCCCCGGTCCATCCCGAGTCGAGCGCGGTGAACCGCCACCTCGTCGCGTCGAACGCACCCACCGGCGTCTCGACGCGCTCGTTGCCGACGAGCTCGTAGCGCTGGCGGACACGCGACCACTCCAGCGTGACCGGTTCGAGGTAGACGACCTCGATCTCCGACGTGCCCGTGAGCCGCCGCACGGTGATCGCGTTCGTGGCGGGCGTGAGGTAGTCGAGGTGGAGCTCGGGGCCGTAGGGGATCTCGATCCTCTCACCGTCCCGGTAGCCCGTCAGCGCGGCGACACCGCGGCTCGCCTGCAACAGGAGCTCGTGGGCGCCGCCGATCCGCACGTTCGCGATCCGCCAATCTGCCTGCACCGCGAAGTCGAGCGTCTCCTGGTGGTGCGAGGGCTCCTTCGTCTCGACCTCGCTGAAGTAGCGCCAGCCCATGGGACCCGGCGCGGCGCGGAACTCCTCGGTCCCGACCGGCTCGCCGTCGTCGCCGAACACCGTGTATCGCCCGAACGGCATGGCTTCGAGCCTACCGAGCGATCGGATCAGCGAAGGAGGGTAGGGTCGGGTACCCGGGGCGTCTCCTGATCGTGGCCTTGGCCTCCGCTGTCGCGTTCATAGTGTCGGGTCTGGGTGCTCGTCATCCCAATCGGTTTCCACCTGGTGGCGGTGGCGGCGTTCGTCGTCTCCATCGGCGTGGCAGCGTTCGTCGTCCAAGACCGCTCCATCGGGTGCGGGCCGTCCCACGTCGGGCCCTGTGATCCGCGGACCGAGTGGCGAGGCGGCCTTCGCCTCGCCATCTTCAGCATTGGGGTGGCGAGTGGAGTTCTTCTGAATGGCATCGGCAGCCTCCGATCTTGGCGTTCGTCATCCTGTGGGATGCATAAACTCCGACAGCTGGGCTGAGCAGCGCTTTCTGCCGGCTCGTCCTTGCCTGGTCAACGCTGGCTGAAAACACTGCTAGCCAAACGCTCTCTGGGCGAGAATGACGTCCATGTGATTCACCCTGGAGGGCGGATGGCTCTCAGTCGATACTTCGGGAAGCGCCTGGTCAGGACACGAATTCGGAGTTTCTGTGCCCCACACCTCAGCCGACCCCGCCACAGCGTCCCTCCGGATCGCGGGTCATCTGGAGCATATGCCGGGTCGGGCGCTCGGCGATCGAAGGAGCTCATCGGCGCGAGAGTGTCGAGCGGTCGAGAGCTCGCGAGTGACGACCTCTCCTTCTCGCCGTAGCCGAGCTTACGGAGGGCACGCCTGCTCGGGATGTGCTCGAGTCCAAGGGGATCAGCGTTGAGCGTCTGGCGACCGAGATCTCTTCGCGCGCTGCCGATGCCCGCAGAATCGAGTGGTCTGATGTTCCCGCCCGCGTACAACTCGATGGCCGGGAGGGGCAGGCATTCGCCGCTTCACTCGGGGATGGCCCGATCAGTCCGGAGCACGTCCTCATGGCGCTCATCTGGGATCCAAGCAGCCTGTCGTCACAGCTCCTCTGGCGGCTCGGCGTCAGCAGGGAAGACATCATCGACGGGCTCCGCTCACGAGGCGTGGCCGTTCCACGCACCTCGATCCCGCCTCAGGTCGAGGTCGAAATCGGCGAGAGGATGTGGATCGACCGGGAGGAAGCTCAGCGCGTGATCGCCGAACTGCCCAAGAGGCTCTCGGCGGAGGCGCACTTCGGCTTCAACTACGAAGACGACAGGGCGTGGGTAATCGCTGAGGCGAGCGTGGACCTGCGTTCACTCGTAGACGACGTCCTCGCTTCGTAGGCACCACCGAGGACATCCTGTCTTGAGGGGGGATGAATGTCCACGCGCCCCAGCCGCGAGCAGGAACCCTCGCGGCTCGCCGAACGTCCGAGGGACTCTCAAACGGGAGATCATCCGCTGCCTGAAGCGCTACGTAGCTAGGGAGGTCTACGAGGTTCTCGCTTGACGAAGCATAGGAGCATCCTGCTGCAACACATTTCTCAGGGTTCCTATCGAGCACCACTGATCGAGCCGCCGGCCCCGGTTCGAACCCTGTTCCGCCTGGCGGCGTCTAGGAGCGGGACCGTGGCCTGGCCGCGGCAAAGAGGGCCGCAGAACCGACGACGTCGACATCCACGGCGCTGAAGGACATCTCCAGGATGCGGCGGAGCCCCTCAGCCGTGTCGTCCACGTTGTCGAAG
>JBKPHM010000152.1:0-12455 GCA_046729855.1 Actinomycetota bacterium
GTTGCCGGCGGGGGGGGGGACCCCCGGGGCCCCGTTTTTTCTACCCGCCGGGGGCCTGTTTGGGTATGGTTGCGAGCGCCCTCGACTCGGGAACCCACGCGATCTGGGTCGGCACCGGTGAGAACAACACGGCGTTCGAGAACCACAAGGGCGTGGGCGTGTTCCGTTCGACGGACCAGGGCGCGTCCTGGACGCAGATCGGGCCAAACGTCACGAACAGCACGATCGGGGACCTCGAGTTCGACGGCAATGGACGCGTCTACGTCGCGACGAGCCGCGGCCTCTTCAGACGTTCGACGTCGGCCGACGCTGCCACCGACTGGGACAAGGAGTTCGACGCGACGACGTTCGGCTACCCCCAGATCCCGTACGGGCTCTCGTTCGTGAACGACGTCGAGGTGATGCCCGAGACGGCCGGTCAGTTGGTCGTCGCGAACATGGCGTGGCGCTCGGGCGCCCCATACGACGGCCTGTACGTCTCCCGCGACGGCGGCCAGAACTGGTCCCGGGCGAAGCTCCGCGGTGCGATCAACCCGAGAGAAGTCGGGACGATGAGCCTCGACTACGCCTCGGACGGCCGGCTCTATGCGGTCGTCGAGTCGACGTTCCTGATCAACCACCCACAGATCCAGACTGGCAACACGGTGCTCGATGGGGTCTACGTCGCGCCGACGGGCAACCCGGACGGTCCGTGGGCCCTGATCGCCAACTACCGGAAGCTGCAGCGGTCCGGCTCGGCGCTGCAGTTCATCGGCTATGCGCCGGGCGTGCAGGCCTGGTACAACCAGTTCCTCGGGGTCGATCCTGACGACCCGAACCACGTCTACTTGGGCCTCGAGGAGGTCTTCGAGACACGGAACGGCGGGACGACGTGGCGAGCGATCGGCCCGTACTGGAACTTCGGGCTCCCCTGTTCGAGCGGCGGACTCGACGCCTGCCCCGAGACGACGCACCCCGACCAGCACGTCGTCGCGTTCGGCGGGGGCCGGGTCTGGGTCGGCAACGACGGCGGGGTCTACAACCGGCCGCTCGACCAACCGATGGCCACCCCGGAGGGCTGGCGGAACCTGAACGCGACGCTCCGGACGCTCCAGTACTACGGCGCCGGGGTGGGATTGGCGCCCGCAGATCCGGCGAACCCGGACATCGGGGAAGGCCCGATGGTCTGGGGCGGGATGCAAGACAACGGCGTCTCGCTCCTGGCCCCCGGGCTCCCGGAGATGGTCAGCCCCTTCGGCGGCGACGGCGGCGCCCAGCTCGTCGAGCCCAACAACGGCGACCGGGCGATCTCCGAGTACGTCGGGCTCGACATGTGGAAGACGACGAGAGGCGGCTACGCGCCCGCCGACACGCCAAGCGGCCTCAGCTCGATCAACGCGTGGGAGGAGATCACGCCCGCGTGCGGCGCGTTCACATACACGCCGGATCCCTGCGATCCGCTCCCGCGGTTCATCGCCCCGTTCACCTGGGACGACGCCGACACGGACCACTGGGTGGCCGGCGGTCAGTACGTGTGGGACAACGGCGGGGAAGGCTGGGACACCAGCTGCTCGTCGACGTCCTGCGACTGGATGCAGGTACACGACACCGGCGCCGGCCACAGCGTGACGGCGCTCAGCGTGAGCGGCGACACCATCTACGCGGGCTGGTGCGCGCCCGGGTCCGGGTGCAACCCCGCCACCTCCAGCACGACGGGGGAAGGGTTCGATTCCGGGATCGACACGAACGTCGGCGGCACGTGGCATCAGGTGACGGACGTTGACGGCGTGCTGCCGAACCGGTACGTGAGCGCCGTCGTCGTCGACCCCACGGACGCCGAGGGCGACCACGTCTACGCGGCGTTCGGTGGGTTCTCCCGCCGATGGATCGACAGCGCTGGCGTGGGCCACGTGTTCGAGTCCATCGACGGCGGCGGGCACTGGACGGACATCAGCGGCGACCTGCCCGACGCGCCGGCCCGGGACCTGATCCTGACCGGCGACGGCGACCTGGTCCTCGCGACCGACGTCGGCGTCTTCACGGCCGCGGCCGCTGCTGACGAGTCGTGGTCTGCGCTCGGCGGGAACCTGCCGCACGTGGTGATCGATGACCTGTCGCTGTACCCCGGCGGGGGTCAGGTGCTCGCGGCGACGCACGGACGTGGGCTTTGGAGGATCGCGACGCCGTAGGCGCTCGATCCGGACGCGAAGGGCCCCGGCGCCGCCGTCGGGGCCCCTCACGCGTCTAGCTCGTTCGTCAGGCCTCGGCCGGCACGATCCTTAGGACGACGCCGGTGTCTCCGAACGGGGTCCCCGTCGTGTTCCCCATCACGTAGAGCTCTCCCCCGGCGTCCTGGCCGAATCCGTCGAGCTTCAGACCGAGCGCATCTTGCCCGACGAGACGGAACTCACGGATCCGACCCGCAGCGCTCAGGAAGAACAGGCGTCCGAACTCCGTGAAGCTGCGGGCGAAGTCACCGAACACGTACCGTCCGCGCAGCCCCGGGATCGCGTCACCGCGGTACACGAATCCACCGACCACCGCGATGCCCTCATCGTGGTCGTACTCGGCAATCGGGTCGATGAGGCCAGCGGGCTCGCCCGGGCTGTGCTGCGTCACGAAGCCGGGCTCATCGCCATTCGGATCGAACAAGAAGGAGCCCTCCTTGACGCGCCAGCCGAAGTTGCCGCCCGCGGTGACCACGTCGACCTCTTCGATGTCGTTCTGTCCGACATCAGCGACGAGGAGCGATCCGGTCGCGGAGTCGAACGAGAACCGGAACGGGTTCCGAAAGCCGTAAGCCCAGATCTCGGGGACTAAGGCGGAATCGTCAACGAACGGGTTGTCGTCGGGGATCCCATATCGGCCGTTGGCCGAGTTGGATCCCGCAGGGTCGATGCGGAGGATCTTGCCCAGCACGTTGCCCCGATCCTGGGCGTTGCCCTCGGGGCTGTGGCCGACTCCCTGGTCGTCCTCGTTCCCGCCGTCACCGACGGCGATGTAGAGGAATCCGTCGGGCCCGAAGTTGAGGGCGCCGGCGTTGTGGTTGAACTGAGGCTCGTCGATCCGCATGAGCTCGCGTCGAGTGCTCGGATCGACGACCGAATCAGGGTCGGCCGGATCGGGAACGGTCCACTCGGCGACGACGCTCTGGTGGTTGGCGGTCGTCCCGGGCGGCATCGTCGAGAAGTCGGCGGCGCCGTCGACGGGCTCGGAGGTGTACGTGTAGAGGAGGCCGTTGCTCGCGTAGTCCGGATGGAAGGCCAGGCCCAGGAACCCTCGCTCATCGAAGGTGCCGGGCCCGAACGCCCCGAGTGGAACGAGCCGGTTCGAGACGTCGAGGAACACGCTCCTCTCACCAGATGCGAGCGACACCGCCCACAAGATCCCCGGCTGGTCGACGACGAACAGGCGTTCGGCGGCGCCAGGCGCGGCGATCCCCCAGTTCGGAGCCGTCAGCCCGGCAGTCACGAGCTCCAGCCTGATCGGAACGCCGCCCGCCTTGATCGAGGCCGGGATCGGATCGTCAAGTGGCTGCGCTGCAACGGGAGTGGCCGCTATGACCAATACGAGCACGCCGGACGCGACAACGGATGATCTTAGTTTCATCGATGTCCTCCCCTCGAGCGACGGAGCTGGATGAGCCGAGCCAGCCGTCACCTCCCACGCGTCGGCCCCCGATCGTCGACGGAAGGCGTACGGGCCGCGGGCCGGCCGAGATTGCCGAACGGAACCCCAGGGACGGCCCGACCGGACCGGCGCCGAGGTCGTCTCGAACGACGGGCACATGTGCAGACGCTCAACCAGCTTCTGGCTCAGATGGACAAGGTCGGCCCGGGCGATGTGCGCCGCCACTCGAACGCGAGATCCGTTTCAGTCGATCGGAACACGGCTCGCCATCGCCCGCACAACCCGGTCCAGAACGGCGTTGGCGGCCTCGAGATCCGCCTCTCCAATCTCGGCGCCAAGCCCGTCGGCCCACGCTCGCTGCTCCCGCCGGATCCGGCGGAGGGCCGAGAGTCCACGCTGCGTGATCCGCAGGAGCTTCGAGCGTCGGTGGCCGGGGTTGTCCTCGTAGATCGCGAACCCCTCCTCGACGAGCACGTCGGCCACGCGCTGCACGCTCTGACGGGACAGCCACCAGGCGCGAGCGACCTGCGGCACCGTCCGAGGCGCGGCTTGGATCGCCGCGAGCACCCTCCAGCGAGCGCTGGTCTGACCTGCGGGCTCCGCCATCCGATCCCCGGCCGCCGTGAGGAGCCCGTTCAGCCGGAAGACGTGCACTACCAGTCCGCTGACGGCATCGCCGGCCGGCGTTCTGGTGGGTTCACCCCGCGTCGCGGACTTGACAGCATCCTGTCGTTTGGTAGGCTTTGAGATCGACATGACAGCAGTCTGTCATGTGGCAGAACCGCCGTCACACATGAGGGAGGGGAAGACGATGAGTGAGGCCGAGATCCATCCATTCCGGATAGACGTCCCGCAGGCGGACCTCGACGACCTGCAGGCCCGACTCGCCGCGACCCGGTTCACCGACGCGATCGCGGGCAGTGGCTCCGACTACGGGGTGAGCGTCGAACGCGTCAAGCGGCTCGCGGAGCGGTGGCGCATCGGCTACGACTGGCGCGCGTGGGAGGGAACGCTCAACGCCCACCCACAATTCACCACGCGGATCGACGGGCAGAACGTCCATTTCATCCACGTCCGTTCGGCTAAGGAGGACGCGCTCGCGCTTATCCTCACCCACGGCTGGCCGGGCTCCGTCGTCGAGTACCTGCGTGCCATCGGGCCGATGTCCCGGGAGTTCCACCTTGTGATCCCGTCGCTGCCCGGCTACGGGTTCTCGGGGCCGACCACCGACCGTGGATGGGACAACCTTCGTATCGCGAAGGCTTGGGTGGAGCTGATGGGGCGTCTGGGCTACGAGCGGTTCGGCGCAGTCGGCAACGACGCGGGATCGATGATCTCCCCTGAGATCGGAAGGCTCGCTCCCGAGCGCGTCGTCGGTGTGCACGTCACCCAGCTCTTCTCCTTCCCGACGGGCGACCCGGCCGAATTGGAGGACTTGAGCGACGAGGAGCAGGCTGGCATGGCGGTCCTGAAGTGGTTCTGGGAGGAGAAGGGCGCCTTCAACGTCCTCCAGTCCCAGCAACCGCAGACCGTCGCTCACGCACTCTCGGACTCTCCGGCGGGGCTGGTCGGCTGGCTCGCCCAGCTCTTTGACGAGGACCTCGATGACGAGTTCGTCCTGACGAATGCCTCGATCTACTGGTTCACGCGCACGGTGGGTTCGTCGATGCGCCTCTACTACGAGAACGCCAGGAGCGGTTACCACCCCTCTGAGCCGACCACAGTGCCCATCGCCCTGGCGATGGCCGAAGGCGACTTCAGGTCGATCCGGCGCTTCTGCGAGCGCGATCACAAGAACATTGTGTCGTGGAAGCAGCTCGACCCGCCGGCCTCCGGCCACTACACCGCGCACACCGCCACCGATGCGCTGACCGCCGACATCCATGAGTTCTTCGGAACGCTCGCCTGAGTCGGACCCGAGGAGGAAGACGACGATGACCCCGGACATCCGCCCGTTCCGCATCGAGATCCGCGAGGCCGATCTAGAGGATCTGAGGGATCGGTTGGCGCGCACCCGGTGGCCGGCCGAGCTGCCCGCGCCCGGCTGGAGCCGAGGCGTGCCGGCCGATTACGTGCGCGAGCTCGCCGAGTACTGGCGCGTCGGCTTCGATTGGCGCAAGCAGGAGATGGTGCTGAACGAGTTTCCCCAGTTCACCAGCACGATCGACGGTCAGACGATCCACTTCATACACGTCCGCTCGCCCGAGCCCGACGCGCTCCCGCTTGTCCTCACGCATGGCTACCCGAGCTCGGTCATCGAGTACCTCGACGTGATCGGGCCGCTCACCGACCCGCGCGCCCACGGCGGCGACCCAGCCGACGCATTCCATGTCGTCGTCCCGTCGCTGCCGGGCTTCGGGTTCTCTAGCCCGCTCGCTGAGACGGGATGGGAGTCGGTTCGGACCGCCAAGGTGTGGATCGAGCTGATGCGCCGCCTCGACTACGATCGCTACGGGGCGCACGGCGCCGACATCGGCGCGGGGATCTCCGGGGACCTCGGCATCCACGACCCCGACCGGATTGTGGGCGCGCACGTCGCGACCGACCCGAGCGCCCTCGCGCTCCTCGGCGGAATGCTCCCCGACGAGGCGGACGATATGACCGAGGCCCAGAAGCGGCGGCTCGCGGAGCTCCGCGCGTGGGAGTCAGACGGCCGGGGCTACCTGCAGATCCAGTCCACGCGGCCCCAGACCCTCGCGTACGGGCTCTCCGACTCGCCCGTGGCCCAGCTCGCCTGGATCGTGGAGAAGTTCAAGGAGTGGACCAACCCGGCGGCCGAGCTCCCGGAGGACGCGGTCGATCGCGACCGGCTCCTCACCACCGTGAGCATCTACTGGTTCACCGGGACGGCGAGCTCCGCTGCAACCTTCATCTACGAGGCCGCCCATGCCGAGCGGGAGTGGGGTGCCGTGTCCCCCGCCCCGATCGGGATGGCCGTGTTCGCTGCCGACGAGATGATGGGATACATCCTCAACCGGGACGGTCAGATCCGCCACTGGGCGGAGTTCGAGGCGGGCGGCCACTTCCCGGCCATGGAGGTGCCCTCGCTGCTCGTCGAGGACATCAGGACGTTCTTCCGTGACCTTCGCTGACGGCCGACGATGCGCGAACGGGGCAGCTGACGTGCGCGCTATGGCCGGAGAGGCCGCAACGTCACGCGTTCTCGTTCTCGGGGGTGACGCGCAGGATCGTCGCTTCGTGGGAGCCAACGGTCGTCGCGAAGCCTTCCCGGTGCGATCCCAGGTCGCGATGCATCCATAGGTCGCGGACCGTCGCAGCGGACCAGTCGACACCGAGGTCTTCCTGCCAGCCGGCGCCGATCTCCGCGTCCTCGAGGCCGCGATTCAGCAGGGCGACGCCCCAGTCGCCGTTCGCCAGGGGCTTCGCGAACACCTCCAGGTCGCCGTCCTTCCGCACGCGAGCGGCCTGGATCCCCAGGGGATCCTGGTTGAGGGCGATCACCTCGCTGTTCGTGAGCGTCTGGGCCGTGTACGCGTCCATCTCGGTCAGGTCGCTGCCGATGATCAGCGGCGAGGACAGGATTGCCCACATCGAGAAATGGGTGCGGTACTCCTCGGGGGTGGCCCCGTCCCCGACGAGGGCGCCCTCTCCCTTGAGGTTGACCACGAGCATGTCGTAGTCGTTCCAGCCGCCGGGACCCGAGTACTGCTCGAGCCCCACGCCGCGGTCGATCATGTCCAGGACGTCGAAGTAGTAGCCCTCTCGGTGACCGGGCACGTCGAAATCGTCGGTGATGTCCTGCCCGATGCGCCAGTGATGCCCGCCGGCCTCCCGCGCCCACTCCCAGACGTCGTCCCACCCGCAATGGCACACGTGCAGCAGGATGTCGCGGCCGGTGGCCTTCAGTGCGTCCGACATCTTCTCGTGCATCTCGAACAGACCATCGGCGCCCTTGCCGGGCCAGCAGCACGAGTCGTACTTGAGGTGGTCCACCCCCCAAGAAGCGAAGAGCTGAGCATCCTCCGCCTCGTGACCGGAGCTTCCCGTATAGCCGGCGCACGTCTCCACCCCTGGACCGGAGTAGATGCCGAGCTTCATTCCTTTCTCGTGGACGTGGTCGGCGAGGAACTTGATCCCTCTCGGGAACTTGCGTGGGTCGTAATCCAGCTCGTAGAGGAAGCGCGATCCACGGGTCTTCTGCCAGCCATCGTCGAGCATCACGTATTCCCAGCCGGCGTCCCTCATCCCGCTCTGGACGATCGCGTCCGCGATCGCGAGGATCTTGCTCTCGTCGATGTTCTCCCCGTAGACGTTCCAGCTGTTCCAGCCCATGGGAGGCGTGGCCGCCAGGACCTTCACATCCGGCCGGCCCGCATCGTCGGACCGCTCCCCGATGTCCGGCCGCTCCCGATCGCACGCGGCCAGTACCGCCGATGCGCCCGGAAGCGCGACGCCGGCCGCGACCGCCAGTCGGATGAACTCGCGACGGCCGACGGCATGGCCCCGCCCGGCGCCCCGTTCCGCATCCGCGTTCCACGATCGCCAATGCGCCACATCGAGTGAGGATACCGACCGGGTCAGCCCGGCAGATGGATCGTCGGCTACCGCCCGGCGATTGGCGGGGAGCCAAGAGAAACTATGGCGTTCCCGATGCGGCACTTTCCTCCCTGTACCAACGCAGCACGCGCAGGGCGCGCAGCGTGTTCCATCGGCTCGGCCGCCCCTCGCCGGCGTCCGGCTCGGCGTCCAACTCGTCGGGGTGCACGTTCTCCAGCGGCCAACGGCCATCCGCGTCGCGCTTCGACGCGACGAGGTCGATCGCTTCGGCCACGCGTTCATCCGGCCTGATTCCTGCGCTGCGCAGGTACTCGAGCCCGCGAAGGACGTCGTAGTGGTAGCCGAACGGGAACGAGAACTGGGTCCAGGCCGGGTCGATCGCGTCGCCGGTCGAGAGCCGGCGAAGCATCCGGCGCTCGAGGAGGTATTGCTGCCCCCTCTCACGGGCCGACGTCACCGCTCGCGACCCGCCCGTGGCCCGCTCGTGCTCGAGGAGTCCCTCGAGGACGCAGATCGTGGTGTGGAACGACCCACGGGTTGAGCCGCTTTCCTGCTCACAGTTCCACCCGCCATCGTTCATCTGCTCTCCCAGGAGCCGGTCCACGATGCCCTGCACGTCCTGGCCGAAGTACGAGCCGATCGTCACGACCCTGCCGTTGATGCACGGCTCGACCTCGCCGGCGAAGAGAGGCTTGCCGTGCCAGGCGGCGTCCTGCGGCAGCACGCCCTGCCACGTCACGTTGTCACGGACCAGGGCGATGGCGCGCCGGGCCTGGTCACTCGTTGGGTCTAGCCCCATTTCACGCAACAACAGCAGGGTCCGCAGGGAGATCCATTCCGGGTTGGTCGTGCCGGCGCCCCACTGGCCATCCGTCCCCTGGAGGGCGAGCAGGTGGGCGCCCCATCCCTCCGTGGCCACCTTCGAGCGCTCGGCGGTTACGAGGGAGTCAGGCGAATCGGTGAGGTCGCGCATCACGTGCCATCGGATGGCCGGGTCCGAATCGAGCAGCCAGTCGGTGACGGTTACGGGCGCCAAGCATGCCTCCACTCTCGGTGCGGTCGGTGACAGCCTATGGCATCCGTTCGACGGTTCGGGCTCGTGGCTCGGCCGAACACGGCGGCTGACAAGCGGGCCCCTGGCGGGGATTATGGGTCGAGGGCCCGGGGATACGAAGAGGGCAGATGGACGCGATCGAGACATCAACGCCGGCAGAGGAGCGGTCCTCACGGTCGCTCATGGATCGGCTGCGGCTGCGATTCCGCGACCCGGCCCTTGAGAAGACATTTCAGGCTGACCGTTTCCGTCTCAATCTGGGGAATATCCGCTTTGCCTTCCTGGCCGGGATCGCCCTATGGATCTCGTGGGGTCTTCTGCTGCGCCCGCACATCCTCGCTCTGTCCGACCTGCGGCTGGACCTGATCATGAGATATGGGGTCTTCATCCCCATGCTGATCGTCGGTCTCGGGCTCACCTACACGCGCTTGTTCGGGCGCATCTGGGAATGGGTGTCGTTCGTCATCGCAGGCGGGACGATCCTGTTATGGGTCTTCTATGTCTCGCGTGTGTTGACGCTTCCCGCAGAGTACGGATACGTCGGCGTCATCCTGATCACGGCGTTCACCTATACTTTGCTTCGCCTCCGGTTCGTCTTGGTCGTCCTGATCACCGTCATCGGCATCGTCGCTTATCTCCAGTACGCCTTCACAGCGGGTTACATCGATGTTGTAACCCGGGTGTTGGCGACGCTTTACCTGATCTCGTTCGGAACGCTGGGCGGGCTCGCTGCCTATCGATTGGAGCGGTTCACTCGACAGCTGTTCCTCCGGGAGCGCCAGCTCGACCGAGAACGTTTGCGGTCCGATGCCCTGCTGCTGAACATCCTGCCGCAAGCCATCGTTGCGCAGCTCAAGTCCTCCTCCGGCGGGCGGATCGCGCAGGCCTTGGATCAGGTGAGCGTGGTCTTCGCCGACGCGGTGGGATCCACGCAGCAGGCGGCACGGTCATCTCCTGAGGAGTTCGCGGATGCCCTGGACGCGTTGTTCCGCCGGTTCGACGAGATCGCCGATCGTCACGGCCTCGAGAAGATCAAGACGATCGGAGACGCGTACATGGCCGTGGCCGGCGCACCGGTACCCGTGGCCGATCACGCTGAAGCGGCTGTCGCCATGGCGCTCGATATCCTCGCCGAGGTGGGGGAGGTTCGGTGGCCGTCCGGCGACCCGATCCTGGTGCGCGGCGGGGTGGCCACAGGGCCGGCCGTTGCAGGAGTGATTGGCCAGCGCAAGTTCGCATATGACCTGTGGGGTGACACCGTAAACCTCGCGAGGAGACTCGAGGAGCACGGAGAGCCGGGCCGCGTCCTGGTCTCGGAGTCAACGGTTAGGCAGCTGCGGGACCGTTACGAATTCGGGCCGCCTCAGATCCTGGATGTAAAGGGCAAGGGGCCGACACCCGCCAGCGTGCTGGTGGGTCGCCACTCGAACGTTCCGATCTCCGTGCCGTCTCGCGGCCTCCCTGCGTGAAATGACTCTTTACCAGGAGATCCATTTGAGGACGTTCGTCGATCGGTTCCCCGGGGCACACCACTGAGAGCGTGATGATGCGCCTCCGTCGCTGCCGCCTGCTCGCGGGAGCAATCTTAGCGGTGTGCCTTATGGTGGGTGGATGCGTCGGATCCGCTCCGCGGCAGGACATCGCCGGGCCCGCCGGACCGAACGGGACGATCATCGTCGGTGTATCCGGCGCCTTCGCCGAGAACCAAATCGTGGCGGAGATGTATGCGCAGGTATTGGAGCATGCAGGCTACGCCCTCGAGCGACAGTTGGACCTGCCGTCTCGAGAGATCTCTCAGAATGCCCTGGAGTCGGGGCAGATCGATCTGAAGCCAGAGTACCTGTCATCGTTGCTCCTCTTCCTCGACCCGAACGCGAAGGCTTCGAGCAGTCCGGCTGATGTTGCCGAGCGGAGCAGCCAGCTCCTCCAGCCGCGAGGGATCACGCTGCTCACGCCCTCGCCGGCCGAGGACACCAACGTGTTCGTAGCGAACTCGAAGACGGCTCAGCGTTTCAATCTGACCACCATGAGCTCTCTGGCCCCCGTCGCCGACCAATTGACGCTGGGCGGTCCACCGGAGTGTCCACAAAGACCGTTCTGCATGCCCGGGCTCAAGAGCGCCTACGGGATCCTGTTCAACGACTTCACGCCGCTGGACGTCGGAGGGCCGCTGACTGTCGCTGCGCTCAGAGATGATGAAGTGCAGATCGGCTTGCTGTTCTCCACGGACCCGAGCATCAGGCAGAACGGATTCGTCCCACTCGTCGACGATAAGCACCTTCAGAACGCGGAGAACCTCACGCCCGTGATCCGTTCGGAGAAGCTGAACGACGACGTTCGGAGGTTGCTGGATGCGGTGAGCGCCAGCCTGTCCACCGACAAGGTGACCGACCTTGTGGGGAAGGTCGTGATCGACGGGCAGGACGTAGCGGCGGTGGCCGAGAGATTCCTGGCCGCGAACGGCCTTCTGTGAGGCGTCACGTCTCCAGGCGGCGAGCGCAAGGACGACGAAGGCCGTGGACCCCCCTGCGAAGCTGCCGAATGACGTAAAAGCCTAAGCGGGCTTGCGTCCTTCCATGATCGTCTTGAGCCTGGCGAGGTCGGCGGCAACGGCCTGAACGTCGCGCTCGAACTCCTCGTCGCTGATGCCCGGCAACCTCCGCAACGTGAACACCACCTCGCAGCCATCCCCGTCCCGGAGGACGCGCATCGGGTTGTAAATCACCTCACCGGACGGCAAGGTCACCTCGTGATCCAGGACGCCGTACGCGTTGCGCTCGACGAACGCGAAACCGACGCGCCCCATCGGCGTTCGGACGAACCACTGCCCGTCCACGTTCTCGACGGCGTTGCCGAGCCCATGAGCCCACTCGGGCAGGTTCGCTGGTTCCACGGCGTACTCGTACACCGTCTCCATCGGCCGGCTGATCCGTTCACCGACATGCAGCGACTGCGAAGTCATGCGGTTCATGATCGCAGACCCGACGCATCTGGCGCCGGGAGACGACGAACGGCGCCTCGGGGCCGAGGCGCCGCCGGTCGGAGACGCGGCGACTAGGTACGTCGCGCCGGCGCATCAGCCCGGCGCCCGTCATCGAAGCGACAACCACGAAGACGCCGAGGATCAATGCCGCGGTGCCCGGAGCCAAGAGGTTCATGGCGTCGACGCCGACGATCGCGGAACCAGCGGCCCCGGGGTAGGTACTTCGCACGTCGACCGCCGTGACCGCGCAGAAGCGATTGGTGATGCCACGCACCGAGATCGCCGGCGAGC